>CAXYDN010000001.1:0-77206 GCA_964276145.1 uncultured SAR86 cluster bacterium
GAGGCCTTACAGCATATAGTGCGTTAAAAAAAGCTAATCCTAAAAAAGGAGATAGCATAGTCATTATAAGTGCTGGGGGGTTGGGCCTTCTTGCATTAAAAATTGCAATAGCAGCTTTTGAGGTTAAAGCTATTGTAGTTGATATCGATGATGAAAAGTTGGCTACTGCAAAAAGCTTTGGCGCCTCAGAGGTAATAAACTCCAAAGATGAGGGGGCTGTTGCAAAAGTTATGGAGCTTTCAGGTGGCGCTGCATCAACCGTTTTAGATTTTGTAGGATCAGAAGCATCTGTGAATTTTGGCTATAGCCTATTTGGAATAAATAAAGGTGGTTTATACGTTTTAGTTGGATTGTTGGGTGGTAAATTTGATCTACCACTTCCCCTTCATACATTTACTGCAAGAACAATTTCTGGAACCTATGTTGGAAGTATGCAAGAGATGAAAGAATTAATGGATTTGGTAAGAGAAGGTAAGATTGAACCAGTTGCAGTTGAGACTAGACCAGCATCTGAAGCTAGTGATACACTAGCGGACCTTAAGGCTGGTAAGATCAAAGGTTTGGTTTGTCTTAAGCATTAAACACTATGATAAATATCAAGAATAACAAAGCATTTATTTTATTAGCAGGAATTTTGTTTGCTGCTTCTATAACTGCTGATCCATTTATTCATGATCATTTTGAGGAAAGTGAATCACTTATAGAGTGTCAGCTTTGTGAAAACAAAACTGCTGATATTAAGAATGTTAAATCTGAAATAAATGAAAACATTCAATCATCCCTGATTAGTATAGAAAGTTAATCAAGAATTATTTACTACTAACAGCAAATATTATCAATCAAGAGCTCCACCAAAAAAATAAATTTTATAGATTTTAAATTTTTATTTTTTTTAAGGAGTTCTTATGAAAAAACTTTTAAGCACTTTAATAATATTAGGTGCTATACACACAAACGAAATTGCTTCACAAGATGTTGAAGAGATTATCGTGGTTACGTCTGCTTTGATAGACACAACCGAAATTACAAATCCATTGTACGTTATAGACGGAGATGAGATTATCGATGATGCAACAACAAGCCTAGGAGATGCTATTGATAGCTATCTTGGAGTTTCTATTGCAGATTATGGTGCAGCTGTTGGACAGCCAATTATTAGAGGCATGTCAGGACCTAGAGTAAAAATTCTAAAAAATGGAATGGTCAATAGAGATGTATCTGGTCTTGGTGCAGATCACTTAAACGATGTTGATCTTAATGATATTGAGCAAATAGAAATTGTTAAGGGTCCATCATCATTACTCTATGCCAATGGAACTATTGGTGGAATCATTAATATTGTAGATGACTGCATCGCAGCAATGAATTATGAGCTTCCTGAATTAAAAGTTGGTTATGAAACTCAATCAGTGAATGATGGTTCCTCCGAGTTCATTAACTTATAAAAATAATTTCAACGGCTTTAACGTTAATTTTGGTTATAAGAATACTGAATTTGGAAATTATGATATTCCCAATGGTGCGATGATGCATGAAGATGAAGACCATGATGAGCACGGTGATGAGGATCATCATGACGAAGATGGGCATGAAGAAAATCTGGGATTCGTTAATAATTCTGACTTTGCTGTTGAGGCTACTAAATTTGGTATTTCAAGAGCTGGTGACTGGGGTTATGTTGGTGTTTCAGTAGACAACCTTGAAAGTTTATATGGAATCCCTTTCCATGGTGACGATCATGGTGATGAACACGGAGATGATCATGGTGATGAAGATCATCATGACGAAGATGAGCATGATGAGGACGAGCATCACGATGAACATGGTGAGGAAAGAATTTTCTCAACAACAGATTCTGAGAGCTTTACTATAAAAGGTTCCTATAATGTTAATGGCAATTTAGTTAATAAAATTGACTATACATATAGAGATACTGATTATACCTTAACTGAAGCACATGCCGAAGAAGAAGGACATGATGAACATGAAGGCGAAGAGGAACATGAAGAGCATGCTCCAACAGTTTTTGCTAACAATGCCACTGAGTATGGTGCGATTTTTGATATCTCAAATGATATAAGAACTCAAAAATTATCATTTAATTATGTAGATGAAGATTCTTCAATAGTTGGAGAAGAAGCATTCATGAATCCCGCAAATAATGAAGTTCTAACACTTGGTTATTTTGTGGGCCAAGATTTTGATTTGTTTCATGTAGATTTGGGAATTAGATTAGATCAAGTTACAAGAACTGGAAGTGTTACTGATGAAGGTCATGGTGATGTTGATAGTTTTACTATCGATGATGATGTTTTAAGCTTTGCTGTAAGTATTGGAAGAGATCTTTCTGATACATTAGAGTTAAATCTAGGCTTTTCTAGCGTAGAGAGACTGCCATCTGTAATTGAATTATTTATGAATGGTCCTCATATGGCAACAGGAAGACTTGAAACTGGTAATCCTAACCTTCAAAGTGAAACTTCAAATAATTTTGATATTACTTTTAACTTTGAAAGTGGCGAATATTACGGCTATGCAAGTTTTTATATTAATGATGTTGATAATTACATTACCTTAATGGATGAAGATGAAGATCATGATGAGCATGAAGATGAGCATCATGATGAAGATGAGCATCATGAAGATGAGGACGAAGATGATCATGCTGATGAGCATGACGATCATGGTCATGGAAACTTAATACATGCAGATTATGTTCAAGAAGATGCTGAATTTGATGGATATGAAATTGAGTTCGGTAGAACTATGAGTCTAGCTTCTGGTGAATTAACTTTATCTTTTGGAAGAGATGTTGTAAATGCTAAATTTGCTGATGGACATAATGTTCCTAGAATTAATCCAGCAAGAAATGTTTACTCTCTATCTTACAAGCAAGACGATATTGTCTTTAAGCTAAGCATGAAGGATGTTGATAAACAAAATGATATTGGTGAAGGTGAAACTGCTACTGAAGCATATCAAATGCTAGATACTAGATTAACTAAAACTTTTGATTTAAGTGGAAAAAGTAAGTTGAAGGTATCATTATTTGGAAGAAACCTTCTTGATGAGGTGGCTAGAAACCATGCATCATTTGTTAAAAATGAAGTGCCGCTTCCTGGAAGAAATTATGGAATTAAATTTAATTTAACTTACTAAATTAAACTTTTTCATTTAATATAAGCCCCCAATTCCTTAATTAGGTTTTGGGGGTTTTTTATATTATGAAATCACAACTTACATCTGATAAATTTGCAATGTCGTTTTCGGCAATATGCCTTTTACATTGCTTATTTGCTCCATCTTTAATAATTCTTTCTTACAGTTCTCTAGCTCTAACAATAGAAAGTGAGCTCATTCATAAAGTAATTCTTTTACTAACAATCCCGGTAAGCATCTTTGCAATAAGCTTAGGTTATAAAAATCATTCAAATAATTCAATTATCTATACGGGTATTGCTGGTTTAACGATACTAATATCTGCCCTTCTTATTGGAGAAAGCATAGGTGAGAATGCTGAATTGGTATTAACTATGATAGGTTCCTTAATGGTCATTTATTGTCATTACAGAAATTATAAAATCTGTAAAGAAGTAAATTGTGACTGTCATGAAACTTCAAACGCATAATTCATTCTAATTTTATAAACTTCGATTAATTACTTTAAGTGCTAATTTATTGTAGAATGCGCTTTTTTATAGCGAAGACATGATCAAATATAAAAATCTTATATATTTACTTTTAGTAAGTCCTATTATTAATGCAAATGTTGGTATAGAAGAAATTATTACTACAGGCTCACTTGTAAATAATCCCGAACAAGATGCATCACCAATTGATGTGATTACTCAAAAAGATTTTGAAAATTTTAATATCTCTAATTTTGGAGAAATTAGTAAATATATAACTTCGTCATCTGGATCACATTTTCAGACAAATGCGCTTGAGGGTGTTGATCAAGGAATGGCTTCTATCACTCTTAGAGGTTTAGATCATGCTTCTACACTTCTTCTTGTTAACTCCAAAAGACATACATTTGCTGGCACCCCATCAAATCAAGGTGAGGGATATATAGATGTTAATATCATCCCTGAAATAGCTATCAAGCAGATTGAAATTCTTAAAGAAGGTGCAACTTCTTTATATGGATCTGATGCTGTTGCTGGTGTTGTAAATGTTTTAACTCAGAAAGATTTTGAGGGATTTAAAGTTCGTGTAAGTGATTATGGAACAACAAACTATAATCAAAATGACAAGTCATTAGGTTTGCTAATAGGATCAAATTACAAGAATGGTAATTACATTCTTGGTATTAACCTATTAGATAGATCCTCTCTTTCTGCATCTGAAATTCCTGGGATAGCGGAGCTTGGTTTAAGCACTTTAGGAAAATCATTTAAAACTTCTGCTGCTGATACTATTGATGATGGGCTTTATGCAGGTAGTTATGAGGCAAATCAGTGGGTGCCTGATCCTCAATGTGAAAACAATGGCGGTGTTATAGCTGGATCTTTTTGTAAATTTTTATACGGTAATAGGTTCAATATAGTTAATGATGAAGATCATGCTAAAGCTTATGCTAATTTAACATTTCAAAAAAATAATTTTAATTATGAGATGACGTTTATGACGTCTAGAGTTGAGGTTAATGATAATCCACAGTCGCCTTCATACCCTGCTCTTCCGTTTCTTTCTAGAAAAATACAACCCAATCAAGGCGGAAGTCCATTCAATGTTCCAGTAACTTGGTATGGGCGCCCTCTTGGATCAGAGTTTGCTTCACCATTCTCCCCAAAAGATATAAAACAATACAATCTCAGTCAAACAATTGAAAAAAATATTACCAAAGATACTCAATTAGAGGCTTCTTTAACTATAAGTAATCATTCTAACGAGCATTACAGGCCTGATATTATTGATTCAAGATTCTTAGAATCTCTAAATGGAACTACCATGGGACAACCCAATGGAACTGTTTTGTATTGGAATATATTTGATTCATCAAACAATTCTCAAGAATTAATTGACTATGTGAGAGGCGCCGAAGTTTCGTCCAAAGAGGCTTCTTTAAAAACATTAGATCTTATATTTAGAACTAATCAAGATAGCTATGAAATAGCATACGGTCTTCAGCTAAATGATGAAGAATTAAAAATTTCATACGATGACGTTAGCAGGGCTGAATTTGATCCAAATGGAAGAATTATTAAGTCAGCAGACTTGTTCTTTTTGGGAGGTGGCATCAATGTATCAAAAAATAGAAATAAGTATGCAGGCTTCTTTGAAATTCAACCTAAGCCTAATAAAAATTTAGATATTAGAATTGCGGGAAGGTTTGAAGAGTTTGAAAATGATTCATCATTCGATCCTAAAGTTTCTTTTAAGTACTCTATGTCAAACAAGATAACTTTAAGAGCATCTAAAAGCTCATCTTTTTCCATGCCCTCAATGGCACAAATGTTTTCAAGTGATATTAACCTTGGGAGTGTAAGAGACTATAACGGAGACTCTCCATTCGTAAGACAGGCAAGAATTGGCAATCCTAATCTTAAGCCTGCAACCTCGGATAATATTAATATTGGTCTGATTTTTGAAGATCAAGGGCAGAGACTAAGTATTGATTACTGGAATATAAAATATAAAGATAGAATTGAAGCTCAAAGTGCTCAAGTTATTCTAAACACAGATCCAAATGGACCAAGTATTACAAGAAATACTAATAATGATTTAATTGGTGTTACTACAACCTATTTCAATGAAGAATCCACAGAGGTTTCAGGAGTTGATTACAGTTACGATTCTTTATTGGCGTCTTCAAGCAAATATGGAGATATAAAACTATCAATTAATGCTACGGTTTTAATTGAGTTTCTAACCCCAGCTTTGGCAAATGAAGGCCTGGAAACTATGGTAAATAGGGTTGGCAAATTTAACTATGACACTAATACACACTCGCTTCCAAAAAAGAAAATTAATGCTTTTCTAGAATGGGACCATTTAGATTATGAAATAAATTTAAATGCTAGACATATTGACGGTTATAAAAACCAAAGACCTGTCACAGGCTTGGGACTCTCATATGGATATAAAAATACTATTGATTCATTCTTAGTTTTTGATTTGTCTCTTAAAAGAACTTTCATTCTTGAAAGGGGTGAAATTGATTTAAAACTATCTATTATTAATTTATTCGATGAGTCTGCCCCAAGACTATATGATGCTCCAGACTTTAGTTTTGATACTAGAGTTCATGATCCCAGAGGAAGAATTACTGGTATCAATTTTGAATATAGGCATTAACTAAAATAAGTAACTAAAAGGATTGATAACCCTTTTTTATCAAATATAAATTAAACTCACACAATGAATGAGCTTGAAAGCACCATATCTCAAATTATTGAAGAAAATTTTATTCCCTATGAATGGAATGAAAACATTGACAATGAACTTGATGACCTCAGTTTAGACACAGGTCTAAAAAGAAAAGATTTAACAAAGGTACCTTTTGTAACAATCGATGGAGCTGATGCTAAAGACTTTGATGATGCCGTTTATTGTAGCCTTAATGATTCATCATTTATTTTAGATGTTGCTATTGCTGATGTTGCTGAGCTAGTTAAATTAGAGTCAGCATTAAATAAAGAAGCTATGCAAAGAGGAACTTCGATTTATTTTCCCTCAAAAGTAATTCCAATGCTTCCTGAAAAAATATCAAATAACTTGTGCTCACTAGTTCCAAATGAGATTCGTAACGTGTTGGTGTGTGAAATAGTATTTTCATTGAATGGAGATCTGACTTCATATAAATTTTTTGAAGCAAGAATAAAGTCTCATAAGAGAATGACATATAGCGAAGTTGAAGACTATGTTAAAAACCGAAATTTAAATGCATCAAAAAACATAAAAGATTCATTAGATTCTTTAAACATTCTCACAAAAAATCTATTAGCAAAAAGAAGTAAGAGGCAGGCGCTTGAGATTAATAGTCAAGAGCCAATACTTCAAATAAATAAAAATGGAAAAATAGAAAATATTTCAGTCCCAAACAGACTTTATGCACATCAAATGATAGAGGAATCTATGCTTGCAGCTAATGTTTGTGCTGCCAGTTTCATGAATAAGCATTATAAGTTTGGTGTTTATAGGGTTCATGAAAAACCAGATGATATTAAACTAGATAGTCTAAAAGCTTTCTTCTCTTTAAAAGGCTTTTCGGGTGGTTTTAAAAAAGAACCTCTAGAATTAATTACCCAATGTTTAAAATATTCATCAAAAAAAGATTTAAGTAAAGTTTTACAAACCGTTGTCCTTCAAAGCTTAAAAAGAGCAGAATATTCAACAAAGGAAATTGGTCATTTTGGCCTTCAGTTAGATAGGTATTCTCATTTCACATCTCCTATCAGAAGGTATCCAGATCTTATGACTCATAGACTCATAAAAAATATTCTAAATAATGGAAATTTAGAAATTGATAAAGAGCTTATTGAAGAAGATTGCAAAGAGATGTCAGAATTAGAAAGAATTGCTGAAAAAGCTTCGAGACAAGTGACTCAGCAGATGATTTGTTATCATATGAAAAACTTTATTGGTCACGAATTTAACAGTGTCGTAACTGGAATAACTGATTTTGGTTTATTTGCAGAGATTGATGGCTTTTATGTCTCTGGATTGATACATGTTACTGATTTACCAGGTGATAGATATTTTTATGATAGAGAAGCGAACTTATTAAAAGGTAAAAAAACTGGAAGGACATATAGGTTAGGACAAAATATAAAGATAAAAATAGCCAACGTAACACCTCAGGAAAGAAAAATAACTTTAATACCAGATCACAGATCAAGCAATAAGAGATGACAAGGAAAGAAAATGATTTAAGGATTGGTTTTCATAGCATTGAAAGCATAATTAATCATAACCCTCATAAAATTAAAAAAGTTTTATTACCTGCGAATAGAGATGATTTACGAATAAATGAACTCATAACATCAATGGATAAAAACGATATTAAATATGAGGTTTCTAATAAAGTAAAACAAGAACCTGAAGCCATGATTGCAAATGATCCTGAGCTTAATTTTAAAGATCTAAAGAATTACCTGAACTCAAATTTTGTTAACCAGCCATTAATTTTAATATTAGATAATGTTATTGACCCTAGAAATCTAGGTGCATGTATTAGATGTGCCGCTGTAGCTGGTGTTGATGCAATGATCATCAATAAACATCAATGTGCGCCTATAAATACAATTGCTCATAAAGTTTCAGCAGGAGGTGCTGAGGTCATAAAATTATTTCATGTTACTAATTTGGTGAATTGCCTTAAATTTCTGAGTGAGATAAATGTAAGCATTTATGGTTTAAGTGAACATGCCGAGCAAAGCTATCATGAGTATGATTTTATATCTCCAACAGCAATAATCATGGGGGCTGAGGAATCAGGTATAAGAGAAAAAACACTTGAAAGATGTGACTATAAAATTAACCTTAGTGGCAATAAGTTATTTAAAAGCTTTAATGTTTCTGTTGCAACTGGGATAATATTGTCAGAAGCTAATAGGCAGCGTCAAAAATAAATAATAATGAATTAAATGTTAAAGCAAAGAACACTCAGGAACCCAATTAAAGCAGTTGGCATAGGCCTTCATACTGGTCAAAACATAACTATGGAACTGTTACCTGCGGATGTGAATACAGGCATTAACTTTATTAGAAAAGATATAGATGAGGATTTATTAATTCCGGCTATTGCTGAAAATGTTGGTGATACAAGTCTATCAACTGCATTAATTAAAGATGATGTAAAAATATCAACTATTGAACATCTACTTTCTGCTATTGCTGGTCTTGGTGTTGATAATTGTTTAATTAAAGTAGACGGGCCAGAGGTTCCGATAATGGATGGGAGCTCCAGTCCCTTTGTATTTTTAATTCAGTCGGCTGGTCTAGAAGATCAAGATGCTTTGAAGAAATTCATAAACGTTAAAAAGGAAATCACTGTAACCCGTGATGATGCTTATGCATCCATAAAGCCCTTTAATGGCTTTAAAGTATCCTTTAAAGTAGATTTTGACCATCCAGTCCATAAAAAACTTCCTAGTGAATCTATTATTGATTTTTCTTCCACATCATTTGTAAAAGAAGTATGCCGAGCAAGAACATTTGGTTCTTGGAATGAAAAAGAGCTTCTGCAGTCAAAAAATTTAGCTCTTGGTGCCAGCGTTTCAAATGCAATTGTTTTTGGTGAAGAAAAGATTCTTAACGAAGAAGGGCTTAGATTTAATGACGAAATAGTAAAACATAAAATGCTAGATGCTATTGGCGACCTATACCTTCTTGGTGGCAACCTTATTGGTCAATTCTCTGGTTATAAATCAGGTCATGCTTTAAATAATCAATTATTAAGAAAAATTATTTCAGATAGCTGATGCCTATGAAGTTGTTGAGTTTGAAAACTCAGAAAATGCCCCAATTTCATATGTAAGACCACCTTTTGGAGATATGGAATAACTTTAAAAGTTTGGTAACTTTTAGTAAGAAAAAAAATATGTTAAATCCTTTCACAAAAATTTTTGGCTCTAGTAATGATAGAGTTATAAAAAATATGATGCGTTATGTTAATGACGCGAATAATCTTGAGAATAAATTATCTGAAAAACCTGATAGTTATTTCTTAGAATTAAAATCTGAATTAAACGAAATATATATTAAAAATAATAAAGATATCTTCAGCATATTGCCATTAACATTTGCAGCTGTAAGAGAAGCATCAAAAAGAACATTAGGGTTAAGACATTTTGATTCTCAAATGTTAGGTGGTATTTCCCTTGCAGAAGGAAATATTGCTGAAATGAAAACGGGTGAAGGTAAAACACTTGTGGCAACCCTACCCGCATATTTGAACTCTGTAATTGGCAATAAAGCTATTCTAGTAACGGTCAATGATTATCTGGCTAGAAGAGATGCTGAATGGATGAGGCCAATATATGAATTTTTAGGTTTAACAGTTGGTGTTGTTGTCTCTAATCAAGAATTTTCTGAGAAATCTAAATCTTATGAAAGCGACGTTATATACGCAACAAATAATGAACTTGGCTTTGATTATCTAAGAGATAACATGGCTCATTCTGTTCAAGAAAGAGTGCAGTGCTCATTAGACTTTGCGATTGTAGACGAAGTTGATTCAATTTTAATTGATGAAGCAAGGACGCCTTTGATTATTTCAGGTCCTTCCTCTGAAAGTTCAGAAATGTATAAACAAATTAAAAAATTTATACCTAAATTAATCCTACAAGATAGAGAAGGAACCGAAGAAGATCCTCTTAAAGATGAGAAAGAGGTCATTATTTAATTGATGAAAAGAATAGAAACGTTGAGTTAACTGATGATGGTTATATTTTGGTTGAAGGCTTGCTTGAAGATGCCGGGCTTATAGGAGCATCTGAAGGGCTTTATTCAATATCTAATTTAAAAATAATGAAATTCGTTCAAGCGACATTAAGAGCTAATTTTCTTTTCAAGAAGAATGTTCACTATCTTGTTCGCAATAATGAAGTTCTTCTAATAGATGAACATACCGGAAGAACAATGTCTGGAAGGCGAATGAGTGAGGGTGTTCATCAAGCATTAGAATGCAAAGAGAATGTGCCAATTCAAAGAGAATCTCAAACACTTGCATCTACCACATTCCAAAATTTCTTTAGGTTATTTAATAAGCTATCAGGTATGACAGGTACAGCAGATACAGAGGCAATCGAATTTCAACAAATTTATGGATTAAGTGTAATAATCATTCCTACCAACGTTCCTATGATAAGGAATGACCATAACGATTTAGTATTCTTAACAAAAAATGCTAAATATAAAGCTTTAATAGATGAAATAGAGTCATTAAGACTCAAGTCAGCTCCTATTTTAGTTGGAACCGTTTCAGTTGAATCATCTGAAGAAGTTTCTTCTTATTTAACACAAAAAAATATTTCACATCAGATATTAAATGCTAAACATCATGAGAAGGAAGCAGAAATAATTGCAAATGCTGGTAAGCCAGGAATGGTTACCATTGCTACTAATATGGCTGGCAGAGGAACTGATATTGTCTTAGGAGGCAAAAAAGAAGATCAAAAGCGAAGAAGAGTGGAGAGATAATAATGAAAAGGTTCTATCGTCTGGAGGTCTTCATATTCTAGGTACAGAAAGACATGAATCAAGAAGGATTGATAACCAATTAAGGGGAAGATCTGGAAGGCAAGGAGACCCTGGTTATTCTAGATTTTTTCTGTCTCTTGAAGATGATTTATTAAGACTATTTATATCGGATAGTCGTAGAGCCCTTTTTGATAAAATTGGAATGGGAGATGATCATATAGAGCATAGAATGCTCTCAAGAGGAATTGAGAATGCCCAAAAAAGAATCGAAAGCAAAAATTTTGATGCGCGTAAAAGCCTGCTTGAATATGACGATGTCTCTAATGATCAAAGGCAAGCAATATATTCACTTAGAAATCAGTTACTAGAAGAGGAAGATATAAGTGAAACAATTAATAATTTAATTGAAGACCAGTTCAATATTATTACTAATTCATTTATTCCTGTTGAATCCGTTGAGTCACAATGGAAGACAAAAGATCTAGAAAATCATCTTCTTGACACTTATTCTCTAGAAACAAATATTGCACAAAAGATATCTGAGGATAAAAAATTAATACCTGAAACTATAGTCTCTCTTATTATAAGCATGGCTAAAGATAAGTATGCTGAGAAATACAAAGATATCGGTGACAGAAGACTAATGTTGGAGAAACAAGTAATGCTTCAAGTCCTAGATGTTCATTGGAAAGAACATTTAGGAGAAATAGACCATCTTAGGAATAGTATTGGGCTAAGGGCTTATGCTCAAAAGAATCCTAAAAATGAATTCAAAAAAGAAGCATATTCAATGTTTGAGTCTATGTTAGATGAAATAGATAGTGGAACAGTAAGAATTTTATTTTCATTACAAATTGCTAATGAGGATGACATTAAATCAATAAAGCAAAATGAACAAAAACAGGAAATGACTCTAGAAAAAGCTGAATCTAAGAGTTATAACAATGATGATTTAGACTCGCAAAGTAAAATATCCAAAGTAAATACTGAAACTATTAAACGCGATGAACCAAAACTAGGCAGAAATGATCTTGTAAAAATCACTAATGGACAAGAAACACAAGAATTAAAATATAAAAAAGCTAAACTTATGATTGAAAGTGGTGAATGGCGAATAGTTTAGTTTAGAGATTCAATCTTCGTAAAAATCCTCTGATTGAATAGGTCTAGATATTTTATTGTCCTCGCTTGCCCATGAACCAAAATCAATTAATTTACATTTTTCTGAACAAAAAGGTCTGTGTAAATTTTTAGAAGATAAGTTAACTTTTTTTTCACATCTTGGACAATTAGCCATTATTTATAATCTCCATATATTTATCATGTAGTTTTAATATTTCTGCTTTAAGATTCGTCAAGGTAGATATATTCGAGATAACATCATCAGCAATACTTAATCTTTGATCTCTTGAAGCCTGTAAGTGTATGATTTTTTTTATCTCCTTAATAGATTGATTATCTCTTAATGCAGATCTTTGAATTTGCGTTTCAACATCGCAATCAATTACCAGTATTCTGTCATAATTTTTTGAGGAATTAGTTTCAAAAATTAAAGGGACCATAATAATACAGTATGGAGATCGAGAGTTATTTATGAAATCTGAAATATTTGATCTCACATTTGGATGAACTATATTTTCTAATCTCTTTTTTTTGATTTCGTCTGAAAAAATTTCTTTTCTTAGTAATTCTCTATTAACTTCTTTATTGTCATTTAAAAATTCTTCTCCAAAATCTTTTACAAATGAGTGATACCCATCAGAGTTTATAGATAAAGCATTTTTGGCAACTATATCAGCATCAATTACATCAATCTCCAAATCAATAAAATAATCAGCAGCAGCTGATTTACCTGAACCTATCCCACCTGTTAACCCAATTATCATAAAGCTATTATACTTCAGATAAAAAAAAAGGCCTCTAGTAAACTAGAAGCCTTTAAAAGAAAAAGCCTGACGATTTCCTACTCTCACACAGGGAGACCCTGCACTACCATTGGCGTTAACCCGTTTCACTTCTGAGTTCGAGATGGGATCAGGTGGTTCCAAGTTGCTATTGTCATCAGGCAAACTGGTATGTAACTTTTTTTATTTTTAATTTCACTACAATGTTTTACTCAAATATGAACCTTTCTTAAGGTTACATGATCAAGCCTCACGAGTTATTAGTACAAGTTAGCTCAACGCCTCGCAGCGCTTACACATCTTGCCTATCAACGTCATAGTCTATGACGACTCTTTAGGAGACATAAAGTCTCTGGGAGATTTAATCTTGGGAGAGGCTTCCCGCTTATATGCTTTCAGCGGTTATCCTTTCCGAACATAGCTACCCGGCAATGCCACTGGCGTGACAACCGGAACACCAGAGGTTCGTCCAATCCGGTCCTCTCGTACTAGGATCAGCTTCCCTCAAATCTCCAAACGCCCACAGCAGATAGGGACCGAACTGTCTCACGACGTTCTAAACCCAGCTCGCGTACCACTTTAAATGGCGAACAGCCATACCCTTGGGACCTGCTCCAGCCCCAGGATGTGATGAGCCGACATCGAGGTGCCAAACACCGCCGTCGATATGAACTCTTGGGCGGTATCAGCCTGTTATCCCCGGCGTACCTTTTATCCGTTGAGCGATGGCCCTTCCATTCAGAACCACCGGATCACTAAGACCTAGTTTCCTACCTGCTCGATCCGTCGATCTCGCAGTCAAGCATCCTTCTGCCTTTATACTTACCTCACGATGTCCGACCGTGATAAGGATACCTTCGTACTCCTCCGTTACTCTTTAGGAGGAGACCGCCCCAGTCAAACTACCCAGCACGCACTGTCCCTGATCCAGATAATGGACCTAGGTTAGAACTTCAATCTTACAAGGGTGGTATTTCAAGGATGACTCCACAAAGACTAGCGTCTCTGCTTCAAAGTCTCCCACCTATCCTACACAAGTAAGGTCAAAGTCCAGTGCGAACCTATAGTAAAGGTGCACGGGGTCTTTCCGTCTAGCTGCGGGTACACTGCATCTTAACAGCGATTTCAATTTCACTGAGTCTATGGTGGAGACAGTGTGGCCATCGTTACGCCATTCGTGCAGGTCGGAACTTACCCGACAAGGAATTTCGCTACCTTAGGACCGTTATAGTTACGGCCGCCGTTTACCGGGGCTTCGATCAAGAGCTTCGCCTAAGCTAACCCCATCAATTAACCTTCCGGCACCGGGCAGGCGTCACACCCTATACTTCCTCTTACGAGTTTGCAGAGTGCTATGTTTTTAGTAAACAGTCGCAGCCACCTGGTATCTTCGACCACGTTCAGCTTAAAGAGCAAGTCTTATCACCAAACGCGGCGCACCTTCTCCCGAAGTTACGGTGCTATTTTGCCTAGTTCCTTCACCATAGTTCTCTCAAACACCTTGGTCTACTCGACCTAACCACCTGTGTCGGTTTAGGGTACGGTTTCTTATAACCTGAAGCTTAGAGGTTTTTCCTGGAAGCATGGTATCGACTACTTCCCACTCGTAGAGTGGTCGTTATCAGTCCTCAGCCTTAGTGTCCCGGATTTACCTAAAACACCAGCCTACAACCTTGAACACGGACAACCGTCGCCGTGCTAGCCTAACCTTCTCCGTCACCCCATCGCAGTTATAAAAAGTACAGGAATATTAACCTGTTTCCCATCGACTACGGCTTTCGCCCTCGCCTTAGGGGCCGCCTCACCCTGCCTCGATTAGCGTTGGACAGGAACCCTTGGTTTTTCGGCGAAGAGGTTTTTCACCTCTTTGATCGTTACTCATGTCAACATTCGCACTTCTGATACGTCCAGCTCGCCTCTCAGCTTGCCTTCAACCGCTTACAGAACGCTCTTCTACCATCTTAAATAAATTTAAGATCTGTAGCTTCGGTTTATGATTTAGCCCCGTTATATCTTCCACGCAGGCCGACTCGACTAGTGAGCTATTACGCTTTCTTTAAAGGATGGCTGCTTCTAAGCCAACCTCCTAGCTGTTTGTGCCTTCCCACATTGTTTCCCACTTAATCATAATTTGGGACCTTAGCTGACAGTCTGGGTTGTTTCCCTCTCGACTACGGACGTTAGCACCCGCAGTCTGTCTCCCGTGCTCATACTTGTAGGTATTCGGAGTTTGCATCGGTTTGGTAAGTCGGGATGACCCCCTAGCCGAAACAGTGCTCTACCCCCTACAGTAATACACGAGGCACTACCTAAATAGTTTTCGAAGAGAACCAGCTATCTCCGGGTTTGATTAGCCTTTCACTCCTATCCACAGCTCATCCCCTCATTTTTCAACATAAGTGGGTTCGCGCCTCCAGTCGATGTTACTCGACCTTCACACTGGCCATGGATAGATCACCCGGTTTCGGGTCTAATTCCAGCAACTGAGCGCCCTATTAAGACTCGGTTTCCCTACGCCTACCCTAAATGGTTAAGCTTGCTACTGAAATTAAGTCGTTGACCCATTATACAAAAGGTACGCCGTCACAGAACAAGTCTGCTCCGACTGCTTGTAAGCACAAGGTTTCAGGTTCTATTTCACTCCCCTCGCCGGGGTTCTTTTCGCCTTTCCCTCACGGTACTGGTTCACTATCGGTCAGCATAGAGTATTTAGCCTTGGAGGATGGTCCCCCCATGTTCAGTCAAGATTTCTCGTGTCCCGACCTACTCGATTTCACTTAAATTAGTCTTTCGCATACAGGGCTATCACCTACTATGGCTAAACTTTCCAGAATATTTTGCTGGACTAAAATAAGCTTAAGGGCTGGTCCGGTTTCGCTCGCCGCTACTACCGGAATCTCTGTTGATTTCTTTTCCTCTAGGTACTTAGATGTTTCAGTTCCCTAGGTTCGCTTCTTATACCTATGTATTCAGTATAAGATAATGTACTTATGTACACTGGGTTTTCCCATTCGGAAATCCTCGGATCGAAGCTTATTTACCAGCTCCCCGAGGCTTATCGCAGGTTATTACGTCCTTCATCGCCTTATGCTGCCAAGGCATCCGCCTTGTGCTCTTCCTTTACTTGATCATATAACCTTAAAAAAGGTTATTATTTTTTTTGAAGTTTTATCTTCTTTTTGAGAGTAACTTAATAAAATATATTAATTACTTTTTAACATATACATAAATGTATACATTACTTTTTAATTGCAGTGATCTTATGTATACATAAATGTATACACTAGAAAATTACATACCAATGATTTTACATAACTAAATGTTCTTTTTATAAATAGTTGATTACTCGTGTGGGCGTTTAAAACGCGAAATTATCGTTAAGGAGGTGATCCAGCCACAGGTTCCCCTACGGCTACCTTGTTACGACTTCACCCCAGTCATGAAGCACACCGTGGTAAACGCCCTCCCTAAGGTTAGACTATCTACTTCTGGTGCAATCCACTTCCATGGTGTGACGGGCGGTGTGTACAAGACCCGAGAACGTATTCACCGCGGCATGCTGATCCGCGATTACTAGCGATTCCGACTTCATGGAGTCGAGTTGCAGACTCCAATCCGGACTACGAGAAACTTTCTAGGATTAGCACCACCTCGCGGCTTAGCGTCCGTCTGTATTTCCCATTGTAGCACGTGTGTAGCCCTACTCGTAAGGGCCATGATGACTTGACGTCGTCCTCACCTTCCTCCGGTTTATCACCGGCAGTCCCCTTATAGTTCCCGACCGAATCGCTGGCAAATAAGGGTAAGGGTTGCGCTCGTTATCCGACTTAACGGAACATCTCACGACACGAGCTGACGACAGCCATGCAGCACCTGTATCTTGGTTCCATAAGGCACACTCTCATTACAAGAGCTCCCAAGTATGTCAAGAGTAGGTAAGGTTTTTCGCGTTGCATCGAATTAAACCACATGCTCCACCGCTTGTGCGGGTCCCCGTCAATTCATTTGAGTTTTAGCCTTGCGGCCGTACTCCCCAGGCGGACAACTTAAAGCGTTAGCTGCGCCACTGAAAGACTTTGTCTCCCAACAGCTAGTTGTCATCGTTTACGGCGTGGACTACCAGGGTATCTAATCCTGTTCGCTACCCACGCTTTCGCACCTCAGTGTCAGTACAGATCCAGGAGGCCGCCTTCGCCACTGGTATTCTTCATAATATCTACGCATTCCACCGCTACACTATGAATTCTACCTCCCTCTATCGTACTCTAGTGAGTTAGTTTTGGATGCAGTTCCTAGGTTGAGCCCAGGGCTTTCACATCCAACTTAACAAACCACCTACGCGCGCTTTACGCCCAGTAATTCCGATTAACGCTTGCACCTTCCGTATTACCGCGGCTGCTGGCACGGAATTAGCCGGTGCTTATTCTGCAGGTAACATCAAGGTCATAAGATATTAGCTTATAACTTTTTCTCCCTGCTTAAAGTGCTTTACAACCCGAAGGCCTTCTTCACACACGCGGTATGGCTGGATCAGGCTTGCGCCCATTGTCCAATATTCCCCACTGCTGCCTCCCGTAGGAGTCTGGGCCGTGTCTCAGTCCCAATGTGGCTGATCGTCCTCTCAGACCAGCTAAAGATCGTAGCCTTGGTGAGCCTTTACCTCACCAACAAGCTAATCTTACGCAGGCTCATCTAGTAGCGAAAGCTTCAAAGAGAGGCCTTCTTTCTCCCGAAGGAGGTATACGGTATTAATCCGGGTTTCCCCGGGCTATCCCCTTCTACTAGGTAGATTCCTACGCGTTACTCACCCGTCCGCCGCTCTACTCATATCCGAAGATACTTTCTCGCACGACTTGCATGTGTTAAGCCTACCGCCAGCGTTCAATCTGAGCCATGATCAAACTCTTCAATTAATATCATGTTTTGTTGATTTTTATAAAAAATCTAAATTATTTTTTCTCGTATTTTGAACACCCACACGAGTAACCAAATATTTTTAAAGAACAACCGTCTCGAGGACGGACGCGTATTCTAACTAAGATATTGTTAAGAAGATAGCCTTTTTTTAATTAATTTTTAATTAATTTCTTTATCTACTAATTTCTGTGAATTCAAGAATTTCATCTTTGATCTAAGCTCGCTACCAACCGCTTCAATTGGGTGGTTTTTTGTTGCATCTCTATTACTTTTCATGAAAGGTCCACCTGATCCATCATTACTTTGTCTACAATCATTTAAAAACTCATTTGCAAAATTTCCTGATTGAATATTTTCTAAAATTTCTTTCATTGCTTCTTTTGTTTTTTCTGTAATCACCTTAGGTCCACTAAGATAATCTCCATACTCAGCAGTGTTAGAAATAGAATAATGCATATTTGCAATTCCGCCCTCTTGAATTAAATCAGTTATGAGCTTAGTTTCATGAAGACATTCAAAGTATGCCATCTCAGGACTGTAACCAGCTTCTACCAATGTCTCGTAGCCAGCTTTTATTAAAGCAGTTATTCCTCCGCATAAAACAGCCTGCTCACCAAATAGATCTGTCTCTGTCTCTTCTTTAAAAGTTGTTTCAAGCACACCCGCTCTTGTTCCACCATTGGCTTTGGCATAGGACAAAGCAATATCTCTTGCGGAATAATCTTCATTAATCATTGCATCTTTATAAACTGCTATTAAAGAAGGAACTCCTCCTCCTTGTGAATATGTACTTCTAACAGTATGGCCAGGACCTTTTGGAGCGATCATTATTACACTATTACTTTCAGAAGGTGTAATCTTTTCAAAATGAATATTAAAACCATGAGCAAAAGCTAAGATTGCATTTGGTTTTAAATTAGGTTGTATTTCAGATTCATATATATCTTTTTGGAATTCATCAGGAGCAAGAATCATAATCAAATCAGAATCTTTAACAGCGTTTGAAACAGAATTTACTTTAAGTCCAGCTTCCTCTGCTTTCTTCCATGATGATGACCCTTCTCTTAATGCGACTGTGATATTGACACCAGATTCATGAAGGTTATTTGCATGAGCATGGCCCTGAGAACCATAACCAACAATCGCAACATTCATATTTTGAATAATTTCTATATTTGCATCATCTTCATAATAAATTTTCATCTAACAGAACTCCTTTTAAGTATGTTGTTTCTTCATTGCTAACAGCTATAACATCAATTAATTTATTTAACTGTCTTAATATTTGTCTCATGAGTGAGTCTGAGACTTGTGTTTGAATAGTTAGCCTTGAAATTTCATTTTCTTTAAACTTGGTGTCTAGTCTTTCTTCAATAAATTTATACGAAGAAAAATCATCTACTGGATCAACGTGAAGACTTTCAATGTTGTAACCTCTCTGGTGAAATAATCCAACCACTCTAACCAGAGCTCCTGGTTTATTTTCCATAATTAGAATAAGTTTTCTTTTAATCATGTCTTGTTATCCTTGGATAACCACATATCTTCTAAACTATTATTAGCTACAAGCATTGGATAAACATGCTCTGCGGGGTCTACATAAACATCTACAAAAACTAATCTATCTTTCATGGAAAAAGCTTTCTTTAAAGCTTCTTTCAAATCAGAGTTCTTTTCAACTTTTATACCTACGTGACCATACGATTCTGCAAGCTTTATAAAATCTGGTAATGAGTCCTGATAAGTGCTTTCGGAATGCCTCCCACCATAATTCATATCTTGCCATTGTTTGACCATACCAAGTGCTTCGTTATTAATATTAATAATCTTTATAGGTAAGTTATATTGAAGGCATGTTGACAATTCTTGTATACACATTTGAATGCTCCCCTCACCAGTAATGCATACAACTTCTTCATCTGGAAAGGCAAACTTAACCCCCATTGCAGCAGGCAAACCAAATCCCATGGTTCCAAGGCCTCCTGAATTAATCCATCTCCTAGGTTTGTCAAAATGATAATATTGGGCAGCAAACATTTGATGTTGGCCAACATCTGAGGTTACATAAGCATCACCATTAGTGACATTATAAACATGTTGAACAACTGCTTGAGGAAAAATTAGATTAGTATCAGACTCATCTTTATACATTTCATAGTTTAATCCATGCGAAGATTTCCATTCAGCTATTTGAGTATGCCATTCTCTTAAATTATCAGTGTTGTAATGATCAAGATTCTGATTTAAAACTTTTATCATAGCTCTTAAAGAATTTTTAACTTGGCCAAAAACTGCAATATTAGCTTCAATAATTTTTGAAACAGACGAATGATCAACATCAAAGTGAATGATCTTAGCGCCTGGTGAAAACTTTGATGGATTATTAGTAATCCTATCATCAAACCTAGCGCCAATTGCAATTATTAAATCAGCGTTATGCATTGCCATGTTAGCTTGATATGTACCATGCATACCGAGCATTCCTAAAAAACGTTCATGAGTTGCAGGATATATCCCGAGACCCATTAAGGTATTTGTGACTGGTGCGTCAAGTATTTCATTAAGTTGGAATAGCTCTTCTTCAGCATTACTTGCGATAGCTCCACCTCCAGCATATATAACTGGCTTTTTAGCCTTTATTATTTCTCTAACAGCTCTTTCAATCTGAGTCTTATCTGGATCTACAGGAGGGTTATATGATCTAATATCAGCCTTTTTAGGGTATGAATAATTAAATAGATTCTCAGGTGCTGTCATATCTTTTGGGATATCTATTACTACAGGTCCAGGTCTTCCGGAAGTTGCTACATGAAATGCTTCTTTAATAACTCTTGGGATATCTTCTGCATGAAATACAGTGTAGCTATGCTTAACAACCGGTCTAGAGATACCAATCATATCTGTTTCTTGAAAAGCATCTGTACCTATTAGGTGACTTGCAACTTGCCCAGATATAACAACCATAGGAATTGAATCCATAAAAGCAGTAGCTATACCTGTTATAGCATTGGTTGCACCAGGGCCAGATGTAACCAATACAACCCCAGGCTTGCCTGTAGCTCTTGCATAACCATCTGCAGCATGTGTAGCACCCTGTTCATGTCTAACTAAAATATGATCGATTTTATCTTGCCTGAAAATAGCATCATAAATATGCAACGCCGCCCCTCCAGGGTAGCCAAAGATTAGCTCTACGCCTTCGTCGTGAAGCGCGTGCATGAGCATGTCAGCACCAGATAATTTCAATTTTGTACCTAAAAAACCAATAAGAATACGGTTTATATTATTTTACAGGTCAAAAAACAAGTTTTTCTTATATATTTTAAGAATGTTTTTTAATATCTTTAATTAAATTTTGAATATCTGTTGGTATAGGTATTTCAAAAGACATCTCTTTTTGTGTTTCAGGGCAATCAAAAGATAAAAACCTTGCATGCAAGGCTTGTCTTGGAAAAGACCTAATGATTTCAATTAACTCTGATGATGTCTCTTTTGCTATTGTTCTACTGGGGTCGTAAGTGATGTCAGCAATTATGGGTAACTTTTTTGATAATAAGTGAACTCTTATTTGATGTGTTCTTCCAGTTTCGATAGCTATATCCAGAATAGAATAATTGCCAACTCTTTCACTAGTTTTTACGAATGTAAGGGCTTCTTTTCCATCAGGTCTGACAGACATCTTGGTTCTATTGGATTTATCCCTTCCAATTGAATCTTCAATTGAAAAACTGCCAAGAGTAGAGCCAACTACTACAGCTGTATATTTTTTAGTTACTTTTCTTTGTTGCATTAGGTCAATGAAATAATTTCTAAACTTTTCATTTCTTGCAACCAAGAGTACACCAGATGTATCTTTATCTAATCTATGAACAATTCCACATCTAGCTATATTTTCTAAATCAGGATACTTATATATTAAACCATTTGCTAAGGTACCATCATAACAACCTGATCCGGGATGCATTATCAAACCAGATGGTTTGTTAATTATAATAAAATCTTCGCACTCATGGTAAATATCAAAATTTATGTCCTGAGGCTCCCATGAAACTTTTTTTTCTTCAGTAGGGTTAATTTCTATCTCATCATTTTCGTGAACAAAGTCTCTTGGTTTTGATAAGTCACCATTCACTAAGATTCTTCCTTCAAGTATCCATTTTTTTATTTGTGTTCTTGAATAGTTATCAAAGAGTTCTGATGCAGCCTTATCTAACCTTTTATTTGCAATATCTGCTGAAATATTTTTTATCATTATTATTTGAACTTATATAAAAAAAACTAATCTAAATGTACGTTTTAAAACTTTATTTACAATTATGCAGGTAAAATACTCAAACAATGATACATAAACTAAATTTAAAACTCTTTACTTGTCTTTCTATTGTAGCTTTCTTCATTGTAAGTTGTAATTCTGATGGTCCAGAGGTTGAGCAACCAGAAAAAATTTATTACGACCAAGCTCAAAGAAGGATCGCATCCAATAACTATTTTGGTGCTATTGAATCTCTTGAAGCAATCGAGACAAGATACCCATTTGGTAAATATGCAGAACAGGCTCAAGTTGAGTTAATTTATGTCTATTTTATGAACTCTGAAAATGATGCTTCTCATGCTGCTGCAGAAAAATTTATAAGATTGCATCCGAGGCATCCCAATATAGATTATGCATATTTTATGAAAGGCTTATCAAGTTACACAAGAGATAACAGTCTTATGCAAAGATTAACAGAAACTGACTTATCTAACAGAGAT
The DNA here is from genome assembly GCA_964276145.1 of uncultured SAR86 cluster bacterium. Classification (GTDB taxonomy): domain Bacteria; phylum Pseudomonadota; class Gammaproteobacteria; order Magnimaribacterales; family D2472; genus SCGC-AAA076-P13. Next base: position 22,722 of record CAXYDN010000001.1, read on the forward strand.
GTGTCTGGTGCGAAACAATCTTTTTCAGAATTAACAGAATTTTTAACTAGGCATCCTGATAGTCAATATGCGCCTTATGCAAAACAAAGAAACATTTATTTAAGAAATATGATAGCCAGAAATGAGTTAGCTGCTGCTGATTATTATTTATCTATAGATGCTCATGTTGCTGCGATAAGAAGAGCAAAATATGTGATTGAAAATATTCCAAATTCTAGCGAAAATTTTAGAGCATTAAAGATTCTAGAGAAATCATACAAAGCTTTAGGTTACATAGAACTTTATGATGACGTAATTCGTGTGATTGATTTAAATTACTCTGATAAAAATATTAAAGAATTGAGTGATTCTAATTGGTCTTGGAATTTTTTAAGGAGTTCAAAACCAGAAGTTCAAGATTAATTAAATGGTTTTTTTAAAAATTCTTCCATTACTAATTCCTTTATTAATATTTCTATTGCCAATTCTTGTTAGAACATATTTAAAATCAAAATTTACAAAAACAAAAAATAAAAAGAATGAGTTAATGGTTGTTTGCTCTAATTGCGGCACCTATGCTCATGAATCAATTATTATTAAAAAAAGAGGTCAAAATTATTGTTCTAGGGAATGTGCTAGTAGTTAATTTTTTTCATGACTATAAACATTGCTGGAATATATAAAAGAGCTGTCATTGTCGCACCCAGAACTCCAATACTCATTGCCCAAGCAAGAGGCCTAAAGAATACACTTGCAAATATCAGTGGTACAAATCCGCCCAATGTTGTCAGGGATGTTGTAATGATATGTCTCGTTGATCTAATAACAACCTCAATTAGTTCTGCCTTTGAGATATCTTTTTTCTCTGCTTCTTCTTTAATATGAGATAAAACAATAATCGAATCATTGATAGATAAACCAATAAGTCCAACTGCACTTATAGTTCCTATGAATCCATAATTTTGTTGTCCAACAAATAAACCTAAAAAAGAAAGTCCTACAGACAATATAGCTACTGAAAGTATAAGAGCTGTTTGCCTAAATGAATTTAGAGCAAAAACTAAGCCAACAATTATTAATAGAATATAGATTGCAGCAGAAGAATAAATTTGAGATTGTGACTCACCCCTGGTCTCTGCCTCACCAAGTTGCTTTATCGAATAACCAATGGGGAGTTTAGATTTAAAAACCTCAACATCCTCTTTTATAAAATTTTCAGTTTCAGATGGAAGAGTTTGAGTCCAAATCCATCCCTCCACCATATTGACTCTTTGCCCATCAATTCTTGTAATTTTAGAGGACTTATTTGTTATAGAGCTTTTGCCAAAACTATCAATATATTCGAAGCCACTTTCAGACGGTACTGTTAAAAAACTAGCATTACCTGTCAAATCTTCGTTTTCAGTTAATCCTTTTAATCTAATTGGGATTTCTTTATTTGAATCCAGCATAGTGCCTACAATTATTCCATTATTTGCAGCATATAATTCATCAGCAATAAGATTTGCATTTACTCTGGAAAGAGAAATATTGGAGTTATTTAATTCAAATTCTATATTTGTATTTGTATTTGAAGTATCTGATTTGGTTAAATTTATCCCTGGGGCGTTGCTAATAATCAGCTCTAGTTCCTCACCGAGTTCTTTTAATACCAAAGGATCATCTCCATATATTGCAAAACTAACATCAGCAAAAACTGGAGGTCCTGATATGTATGAATCTGTAATAATAAGTATGTCAGGGTTTTGTTGGACTATTAATTTTGAAAGTTCTGGTAACTTTCTGATCATCTCTTCATAATTTTTGGCATAAAATACTGATTGAGCCATATTATTTGACCCTTGTTTTTCTTTGCCGCCAACAACGTTCATTAATACTCTAGGAGACATCCTTCCTACAAACCAATAATCTTTTTCAATCTCAATCAAACCAGAATTAAGAACTTGTTGCCTAACTAGCATAGCTCTCTCTAGAGTTTGCTCTGATGAAGCATTGCTTGGTAACTCTATATTTATACGGAACATATCTCTGTCGTTAGAGGGGAAAAAATCTTTTGGTAAAGTATTAAAAAGTAAAAAACCTAAAAAAGGCAAAGAAATAGAAATAATAATTGCCCGCCTGGGTATTGCAAAAGCCCAAGTAAGAAAAGATCTATATTTATTTAAAATTCTTTCATTATGATAACCTTCATTATGTATTTCGACATTTCGAAAGTATGGTATTTTTTCCATGTAGCTCATTAAGACAGGCACCATAATTAGGGCTAAAACCAAGGAGGATACAATTGACATAATTACAGTTAAAGCCATTCCTCCAACAAATTCGACACTTGAACCCTCACCTGTAACAATCGGAAGAAAAGAAAAGACGGTCGTGCCTGTTGCTGCTGCTAAAGGAGTTGTCAATTGCTTAAGTGTCTGAGAAATTGATTCATTGATTGAAAGGCCAATGCCTCTTCTATGTTTGTAGTCCTCCACCACAATGATTCCATTATCTATCAATAGTCCAAGAGCAATAATAATTCCAGTTATTGAGGTCATGTGAAGTGGCAAACCGATAAGTCTGCAACCAATCATTACCAGACAAATTGAAAATGGCAGTATCAAAGTTACTATGATTGCTGGCCTTAATCCTAAAATAAAAAAACTTATACTAAGAACAAAAAAGGTAGCTAGAGAAAAGCTTTTTATTAGTTCATTAAATTTAGCAGAAGTATAAAGGGATTCGTCATAAATTTTTTCAATTGATATCTCACTAGGAAGAGATGCTCTCATTTCTTCAGCTACTTTTGATGCTCTACCGACATAATCACCAACCCTTTGATCCATTGTTCCCATTGCCATAACAGATACAACAATTTCTCCGTTATACAAGAACATGTCTTCAATAGGTGAAACTGGTTTTTTAGAAATTTCTGCAATATCTTGTAGCTGGATAATCTCAGAATCATTTATAACTCTTATGGGTATTTCAGATAGCTTTTGAATACTCTTTATGTTGTCTTTAAGTCTTATTAAAAATTCAGAATTTTTATTAGATGAAACACCTACAGCTTTTTTATTATCAAATGATTTTAATGCCTCTGAGATTTCCCTATACGTTAGACCTAGGGAAGTTATTTTAGTAGAGTCAACCTCGATAAGAATTTCTTCATCTGCTTCACCGTATATGGCTGTAGCATGAGTTTCTCCTATGGAGCTAAGTTTCCTTTTTAGTTGCTCGGCAAGTCGAGACATTAAAACTATTGGAGCTTCACCCTCTCCATTCCACATTAGCGCATATTGAACGGTAATCGGTGGACCACTGTTCCTATCAAGTACAATATTTGCTCCAGGTGGAGCTCTAATCTGAGCTAATTTATCTTGAACTTTTGACCATGTTTCCTCTATTAAATCTGGGCTAACAGATTGTTGCAATTCAACAATAATGGTTGCATATCCATGGGATATTATTGTCTCCAATTCTAAAATTTCTACAACTTCCCTAAGTTTTATTTCTAATTCGTTAATAACCTGAGTTTCTATTCTTTCTGGTGATGCACCAGGATAGAAGACTCTGACTCCTGACCATCTTTGAGCTAATTCAGGATTTTCTTGAATAGGGACTGATAGAACAGATGATATTCCTGCAAGAACAATAAAAGCCAAAGTAAGAATTAATATTCTTGGTCGTTCTATGAAAATATTAATGAATTTCATTATAAATTAATAATCTTACCTTCAATGATTTTTTGTGCGCCGCCAAGAATGACTAAATCACCATTTTTAAGAGTACCATTTACATAGGCATATTCACCTTCGAAATATATAATATCCACTAGATCTCTTACTACAATTCTTTCTTGATTAATTGTATAAATTGCCCAAACACCTTGCTCTGATTGAGATAAAGATTTGATAGGAACCCACGTACCTCTTCCATTCATTGTCATGCTTAACTTAAGTTGGGCTATAGATCCTGGATCAAAAAACGAATTAAAATTAAAAATAGCTAAACGATTATCCGAACCTCCTGGAGTCATTGGAGCAAGTCTTTCTAAATAGCCTTTTACTTCTTTATTTGCAATCTTAAATAAATATTCATTACCTATCTGTAATTTATCAGTGTAGCTAATAGGAATGGAAATGTGAGCCTTCACATTTTTAGAATCCAATATTTCTATTATTGGAACTCCTCCATTAATTACGGACCCAGTATCTAAAAATCTATTTTGGATAAAACCATCAAAAGGAGCTATTAATTTAGTTTGCTCAAATTTGACTTTATAAAAGTTATATTGTGATTTTGCTATAAGTTCTTCTGAATTTGCATTATCTAAATCTTGGATAGAAATATGTCCCTGAGATCTTAAATCTTTATATCTTGCAAGAACTTGCTTAGACAAATCATACTTTGCTTTTGCTTGATCAAGTTGAGCAGAGGCTTCCCTGCTATCTAGTTCTGCAAGTATTTGTCCTTTTTTAACTGCATCACCTATGTCTACATTAATAACATTAATTTTTCCTGGTATCTCGAATGCTAGTTTTGATTGCTCAGAAGGTAAAAGTTTTCCTGGAAAATTCCTTGTTATTTTGTAGGAATCAAGCATCTTGACTTCAAGAATTTCTAAAGCCGTCGCGCTGATATTAAAAATTAAGAGTGTTAAAGATAGAGTAATTCTATTTTGTATATACTTTTGCATTTGACTTTCAATAATAAAATATTTAATGTTAGCAGTGTAAACATGATAACGAAAATGTTAGCAGTGTCAACATACAAAACTATTTATATATGAAATCTTATCATCATGGCAATTTAAAAGAAGAGCTCATAGCTTGTGCTTGCAGATTATGTGAGAGAGATGGGTATACCAAGTTAAGTATAAGATCTTTAGCAAAAGAAAGCGGAGTTTCCCAAACAGCACCTTATAGGCATTTTGAAACCAAGGAAGCTCTATATGCATCAGTTGCAACCAATGGTTTTAAAAAACTTAGTAAAGCTTGTCATATAGATACAAAAAAAAATGTATCGAAAAAACAACTTGTTGAAATAGGATGTAGGTATATTGAATTTGGTCTAGAGAATGCAAATACTTATGATTTAATGTTTGGCACAGCAGTGGGTAATTTTGCAGATTATCCCGAACTTTTAGAGGCCGCAAATAAAACATATGACAATATGCGATCAAGCTTTTCTAAATTAGCAAAGGATAGTGACGATATCATTGCTTTTAAATGTCTAACACTTTGGTCTATGGTTCATGGGCTTGTTGGTATAATTAGAAAGGTTCATGTGATTGGTGACGATCTAGAAGAGAATATTCATGGGCCTATGTCGGCTGGACGTATGGTTGCTGATAATCTTGAACAGCATCTTGATAAGGTTTTATCTGGTCTTATTCAGAATTAAGTATCTCGATAGTAATCTTATTAGAGAAAATTGGGTTCTCATGTGGGATATGCGCATAATCACCCAGCAATAATTGCAAAGTATGCTTTCCTGGTGAAAGGGTTATTTCAAATTCAGTTTGACCCTTTCCAAAATGAATATAATTTTCTGTGCTGGGGATTGGTCTTGTTAAAATAGGTAAATCAGCATCTACAATCAAATGATGATGTCCAGAGTTGCATCCATTAATACCAGCTGGAAGAATATTAAAATTATCAATTCCAAAAACTAATTTAACATTTTGTGATTTTGAGACATAACCATCAGCTGGACTAATAAAATAAACTTTTGGTTCAACCAAATCACAATCTTCTGAAGTTAGAAAAGAACAAAAAATGACTACTAAAAAGGTATATAGCTTATTCATACCTACCATCTACATAAGTCAAAGTATTAATATCATCAGAGTTGTTAGACTTTAGCACTTTGCCAATTACAATACTGTGGGTGTGATAAGAAATTAATTGATCTACTTCACAAAAATATTTGCTTGCGCTCTCTTTAAAAAAGGAATATCTGTTAAATCCCACTCATCACTTTGAAATCTTTTATTTTCATTTTCATAAGAACTACAGATATTTGATAGTTCTTCATGATTTTTTGTTAGTAAGTTAATGCAAAACTTTGAGCCAATAACTATTGAATCATGAATGCTTGCTGACTTATTTATGCATACCAACAAACTTGGTGGGTCTATAGATACAGAAGTAACCGAAGAAACTGTTATTGCATGACATTCACTATTTTCATTGGTATTAGATAAAATGCTCACAGAATAGACATAGCTTCTCATTGCTTTTCGAAAATTATCTTGAAGTGCCATGATTGAATTATACTTATTTATTAAAAATATACCTTATCTAATAAGCAAACATATCTAATAAAATGAAGAATAGTTTAAGAATATCTGGAGGGACATTAAAGGGCAAAAAAATACAATTTGATTTCAAAGAATCTCTCAGACCTACATCCAGTAAACTTAAAGAAATTCTTTTTAATTGGCTGCAATTTGAAATTGATGAATGTGTTTGTCTTGATTTATTTGCAGGCACTGGATCTTTAGGTATTGAAGCCCTATCAAGAGGCTCATCAAAAGTAATATTCGTTGAATTGAATAAAAAAAATTACTCCACCCTATCCGCTAATTTAAAAAAATTAGATGTAAAAGATAAATCAAAAATCTTTTTTAAAGATGCTTTTACTTGGATTAGAAACTATGATTTATCAGGAATTGATCTCATATTTTTAGACCCTCCTTTTAATAAGGAACATGAGGTTAAAGCTCTTAAATTATTAATGCGTAAAAATGATTTAAAATCATCTTGCAAGATTTATCTTGAATATAGTAAATATGATGAAATTGAAATCCCTAAAGAATTTAAGATACTTAAAGAAAAATCTGTTGGTGATGTAAAAGCATTGCTTCTTATAAAAAATGAAAATTAGAATTGCTACAAGAAAATCACCCTTAGCTTTATTTCAAGCTGAGTATGTTGCTAATCAAATTAAACAGTTAGATCAGAAAATAGAGGTTGAGCTTATGCCCATGAGTTCTGAGGGTGATTTGACTGATAAACCTCTTCATCAGATAGGCGGTAAAGGTCTTTTTATCAAAACTTTAGAATCAGCATTACTAAACAACTCAGCAGATATTGCAGTTCACAGCTTAAAAGATGTTCCAGCAAAATTAGATAAGAATTTTAAAATTATTTCTGTATTCGAAAGAGCGGCTGCTTCAGATATTCTTCTTACAAAAAAAGGAACATCATTTAAGTCTATGCCAGAGGGCTCCATAATTGGAACATCTAGTCCTAGAAGAAAAGCTCAAATAAAAATCTTAAGACCAGATCTCAACACAATTTCTGTGAGAGGAAATATTGCAACCAGAATAAAGAAATTACATGATAATCACTTTGATGGTCTCATTATTGCGAAAGCTGCTATGGAGAGATTAAATTTGTCATTTGAAAATACTTATGAATTTAGTTATCAAGAAATGCTTCCAGCAGCTTCTCAGGGTTTTATTGGAATCGAATGTATTTCTTCAAATAAAGACTTAATTAAAATGCTTGGTTCAATTAGTTCTGAGAAGGATATGGTTCTAGCAGAAGCTGAAAGAAGTTTTGTAGCTCAATTAAATGGATCATGTCTTTCACCTATTGCTATTTATTGCAGAGAAGAATCAAGTCATGTTCTTGTTTCTGCAAAAGCTCTTTCACAAAATGGTGATAAGCAAATATTTAAAGAAATAATATCAAGTCATGCTTCGATTAATGAAGATATTAGAAGTTTGGCTAAAGAATTTATTTCTAAAGGCGCAGATAAATTAATCCTATCATGATCGTAATAAATACAAGACCAAAAGATTTATCAAAAAAAATAAATGAACTGTGTAGTTTAGAAAAAATAGAGCTACAAAATACTCATCTCTCTAAAATAATACCTATTAAGATAGATACAGATAATGGGGCAAATAAAAAAATATTTGAAAATTTTAATACCTATACTAACTTTATATTTACCAGCAGAGCTGCTGTAGAAAACGGAACTGAATTTATAAAAATAAAATCTGCACTACTAAATAAAAATCATAAATTTTTTGCTGTTGGGGACTCAACAAAAGAAGCATTAGCTATGAAAGGTTTCGAAGCCATTATGCCTATTATTAAGTCTTCTGACGGTCTTGTGGAAATGATAGAAAAAAGTTTTCCAGGCCAAAATCTAATAATCTGTGGCGAAAATACTAATATGAATTTACAAAATAAATTGGCAGAGAGTGCAGATGAGATACGTTGTTACAATCTCAATTATTCCAAGGAATTTATTCATGATATCTCACCATCTGAAGCAATTATTTTGATTTATAACTATCTAACATTCGAATTCATTCATAAGAACCTCGATGTAAATTTATTAAGAAATAAAATATTTATAGTTGCGTCTGAAAGGATTAAATCAAAAATTTTTAACTTAGTTCCTAAGTATGATTTAAAAATTCTAGTATCTAAATCTTCATTAGATGTAGATATGTTAGAAACAGTAAAAAAAATTATTTAGTTTTTTTACCGTTACCTGACTTCATGGATGTAAAAAACTCGTCATTAGTTTTATGAGACTTGAGTCGATCAATCAAGAATTGAATAGATTGAGCGTCTTCCATTTCATCAAGAATCTTTCTAAGCACCCACATTCTTTGAAGCTCATCCTCTGATGTAAGAAGGTCCTCTCTTCTAGTTCCAGATCTTCTGATGTTGATAGCTGGATAGATTCTTTTTTCAGCAATCTTTCTCTCAAGATGAATTTCCATATTCCCAGTACCCTTAAATTCTTCATAAATAACTTCATCCATCTTAGAGCCTGTTTCCACAAGAGCAGTTGCAAGAATAGTTAAACTTCCACCCTCTTCAAGGTTTCTGGCAGCACCAAAAAATCTTTTAGGTCTTTCTAATGCATTAGAATCAACACCACCACTTAATATTTTTCCTGAAGCAGGTTGAACTGAATTGTATGCTCGTCCAAGACGAGTAATAGAGTCTAGTAAAATAACAACATCTTTTTTATGTTCAACCAATCTTTTTGCTTTTTCTATAACCATATTAGCAACTTGAACATGTCTGCTTGGTGGCTCATCAAATGTACTTGCTACAACTTCACCTTTTACTGTTCTAGACATCTCTGTAACTTCTTCAGGCCTCTCATCAATTAATAAAACTATTAATTCAACTTCTGGATTATTGCTTTTAATAGAATGAGCAATGCTTTGAAGCATCAGCGTTTTACCAGCTTTTGGAGGAGATACAATTAAACCTCTTTGACCTTTGCCAATAGGAGCTATTAAATCAATAATTCTAGATGAAAGATCTTCATTGGAACCACTGCCTTGCTCAAGTACTAACCTCTCATTAGGAAACAAAGGTGTAAGGTTTTCAAAAAGGATTTTATTTTTAGTATTTTTAGGTTCTTCGCCATTGATAGTATCAACCTGAATAAGGGCAAAATATCTTTCTTTATCTTTAGGAGTCCTTATTTTACCAGCTACTGAATCGCCCTTTCTCAATCCAAATTTTCTGATTTGACTTGGAGATACATAAATATCATCCTCACCAGCACAATAAGATCCTTCAGGTGATCTTAAGAAGCCAAAACCATCATTGAGAATTTCTAAAACACCGCCACCATATATATCTATACCTTCAGATGCTTTATGTTTAAATATTCTAAATATAATCTCTTGTTTTTTTAATCTTCCTACATCTTCTAGTCCAAGCTCTGTTGCTATATCGACTAACTCATTTATAGGTTTTACTTTTATTTCTGTAAGGTTCATTTATATGGTTCCGTTTTTGTAAATTATGTAAGAAGGGGTATATAAGATGGTGGTCTATGACCGTGATGCGAAGATAGTAATTCGTTTTATTCCAAGACGCAAGAAATATGCTTTGCCCTAGACTACTGTACTTATAAACTCCTCTAGTTGTTGTTTGCTTAAAGCCCCTATTTCAACTCCTGCAGGCTCTCCATTTTTAAAAATTAATAATGATGGTATTGATCTGATTCCATATTTTGCGGCAATTTCTCTGTTTGAATCAACATCCATTTTACATACTTTCAGCTTGTCTTGATTTTCAGCAGCAATCTCTTCAACCGTTGGTGAAAGTTGTTTGCATGGTCCACACCATTCGGCCCAAAAATCTACGAGTACAGGCATATCTGAATTTAATACATCGGTATTGAAGTTTTCTTCGCCCTGTAATTCAATAACATTACTCATTTGATATTAATCTCCCTGGAAATCTCTTTTGCAGCATACGTAAGAATTGCATCTGCACCAGCTCGCTTAAAGCTTATTAATGATTCTAACATAACATCGTTATCTAGCCACCCTTTATTTATAGCTAGTTTTAGCATGCTATATTCTCCGCTTACTTGATAAGCAAAAGTTGGCACTTTAAATGTATTCTTAATCAAGGAAATTATATCTAAATAAGGCATGCCTGGCTTTACCATTACAATATCCGCTCCTTCATTTATATCAATTGCAACTTCATGAATTGCCTCATCTTTATTAGTGGGCGACATTTGATAAGATGATTTTGATGAGGTTCCTAAATTATTAGCGGATTTAACTGCATCTCTAAATGGTCCATAAAATTTTGAGTTATATTTTGCTGCGTATGAAAGTAAAATAGTATTCTTATAATCTGCGTTTTCAAGAGCTTCTCTGATAATGCCTATTCTCCCATCCATCATGTCTGAAGGTGCTAGAATATCTGCACCAGATTCAGCTAAAATTAAAGACTGGGATTTAAGAACATCTAAAGTCAAATCATTGTCTACATAATTATCTTTTAACAAACCATCATGTCCATGGTCTGTGTAAGGATCTAAAGCTACATCTGCGATTACAAGCATCTCTGGAAACTTACTCTTAATTTTTTGAATAGACTCACATATCAAGTTAGATTTATTTAATGCTTCTGTACCATCGCTATCTTTTTTACTTGAATCAATAGCGGGGAATAGCGCAATAGTATTTATATTATGATCTAAAAGATCTTCGACCTCATCTATAACAGACTCTTTGCTGTATCTTAGTATGTCTGGCATAGAATTAATTGCTTCTGTACCCTTAAGATTTTCTTTAATAAACAATGGCTGAATTAAGTCATTTGAAGATATTGATGATTCAGAAACAAGGTCAATTAAAGTGCTATTTGCCCTCAAACGTCTTAATCTGGAAGTCGGGAATTTTCTATTAATAAACATAAATTAGTCTGTTACTGCACCAAGACTTGCAGATTTTACACTTTTTGCAAATTTAGACAAAACACCTTTCTTGGGAGGAGTTTTAGGATTAGACCATTTTGACAATCTATCTTGAATTTCTTCTTCTGGAACCTTTAGAGTTAATTCGTCTTTATTAGCATCAATTAAAATAACATCATCATCTTCAATAATTGCTATTACGCCTCCGTCTGCAGCTTCAGGTGTTATGTGGCCAACTACAAAACCATGTGTCCCACCAGAGAAGCGCCCATCAGTTATAAATCCTACTTTATCACCCAATCCTTGACCCATGATTGCAGATGTTGGTTTTAACATTTCACGCATTCCTGGACCACCTTTTGGACCTTCGTAGCGAATAACAACAACATCCCCTGGCTGAATTGATTTTGAAAGGATTGCTTCAACACCCTCCTCCTCAGAATTAAAAACTCTTGCTCTGCCTTCAAATGATGTTCCCTCTTTTCCAGTAATTTTTGCTACAGCGCCTTCTGAGGCTAAATTGCCATAAAGAATTCTTAAATGGCTGCTTGATTTTATTGGGCTATCAAACTCTTTTATAATTTTTTGATGGGATTCATATGCTTTTACTTCTGACAGATTTTCACATAATGTTTTTCCCGTTACTGTAAGACAATCACCATGAAGCAAGCCCTTTTCTAGAAGAGTCTTCATTAAGGGCTGGATTCCTCCATTTGCATTTAATTCTGACATATAGTGAGATCCAAATGGTTTTAAATCAGCCATTACAGGAGTTTTTTTACCAACCCTAGTGAAATCATCTAGATTTAAATCAACTCCAATTGCATGAGCCATTGCTAATAAATGGAGAACTGCATTGGTAGAACCTCCAAGGGAAATTACAAGAGTAATAGCATTTTCAAATGCTTTCTTAGTCATAATATCTGAGGGTTTAATATCTTTTTCTAAAAGATTCATTATTGCAGCGCCAGCATCTAAACAATCCCTCTGTTTATCATCGGATATTGCATCTTGACTGCTACTACCTGGTAAACTCATCCCTAAGGCCTCAATAGCAGAAGCCATTGTATTTGCTGTGTACATGCCACCACATGAACCCGGACCTTTAACAGAAACTTTTTCAACATGTATTAACTCAGACTCATCTAAATCTCCTTTTGAGAATTCACCTGTTTTTTCGCATACAGTTACATAGTCTGTATTTTCAGAACTTGGCTTAATTGATCCTCCATAGATAAATATAGAAGGCCTATTTAGTCTGGCCATACCAATGATGCATCCAGGCATATTTTTATCACAACCCCCAATTGCTATAACGCCGTCATATCCCAAACATCCAACAACGGTTTCAATAGAATCAGCAATCACTTCCCTAGAGACTAAAGAATATTTCATGCCTTGAGTTCCCATTGAAATTCCATCAGAAACAGTAATAGTATTAAATAAAACTCCTTTCCCTCCAGAGCCATCAACAGACTTTTCAACCACATCTGCGAGTTGATTGATATGCATGTTGCAAGGCGTAACTTTAGCTCCTGTTGAAGCAATTCCAACAAATGGTTTTGTAAAATCTTCTGTGGTAAAACCGACACCTCTTAGCATAGATCTAGACGCAGCCTGGTTAGGTCCGTCAACTAATTCTTTTGAAAATTTTCTATTTGTCATAATTCTAATACTAATCTGAAGCGTATCTTAGCGCAGCTGTAAGTAATTTTTTAGTATATTCCTCTTTTGGCTCATCAAACACTTTTTTAGAAATGCCTGATTCAACAATATTTCCATCTTTCATAACAAAAATAAAATCTGACATTGATCTAATAACTTTAAGGTCATGGCTTATAAATAAATATGTAAGGCCATATTCTTTCTGAATGTCTTTAAGTAAATTTATAACCTGAATCTGAATAGATCTATCAAGAGCAGAAGTTGGTTCATCTAAGATCATAAACGCAGGATTCATTATCAATGATCTAGCAATTGCTATTCTTTGTCTTTGGCCTCCAGAAAATTCATGAGGATATTTATTCTTTGCAGTAGATTCAATACCAACATCTGATAATACTTTGTCAATTTTTTGCTCTTTCTCATTTTTTGATAGCTTGAAATGAACACTCAATCCCTCACCTACAATTTCACCAATTGTCATTCTTGGAGATAGAGATCCATAAGGATCCTGAAATACTATCTGGATGTTTTTTTTCAATATTTTTTTTTCTTGATTTGAATTTAAATTGAGATTCTTGCCTTTAAAAAAAATGTCACCTTCATAAGAAATCAGATTTGCTATCGCTTTACCAAGAGTCGATTTGCCCGATCCAGATTCACCTACCAAGCCTATGGTTGTATTTTCAAATATTTCAAAAGAAATATCTTTGACTGCATGAAAAGAATTTTTTTTGAATATATTTGTTGAAGGTATGTTGTAAAAGACATTCAGGTTATCTACTTTAATTATTGGTTTATGTTCGATTTCAATAGACTCTTTTGGTTGCGGCTCAGCATCTAATAATTTTTTTGTATAACCGTGTTCAGGATTATTAAAAACTTTTTCAGTTAAGCCCTGCTCAACAATTGCACCATCTTTCATAACACATACCTGGTCTGAAAATTCTTTTACTAATCCCAGGTCATGAGTTATGAACAAAATTGACATTCCTAATTCATTTTTTAATTTAGACATAAGGTCCAGAATTTGAGCCTGAATTGTTACATCCAATGCTGTAGTTGGTTCATCAGCTATTAATAATTGTGGCTTATTTACAAGGGCCATTGCTATCATTACTCTTTGTCGCTGACCTCCAGACAGCTCATGTGGATATGCATAAAATCTTCTTTCTACATCATCAATTTCAACAAGATTCAAAAGATTTTTTGCTTCCTTATCAGCATCTGCTCGTGAGCTATCTGAGTGGAGCATAATTGATTCAGTTATTTGATCACCAACTCTGTGATATGGGTTCAAAGATGTCATTGGTTCTTGAAATACCATTGATACAATATTTCCTCTTATGTTAAGGAGTTTATCTTTTGAAGCATCGATAATCTCATCACCTTTAAATTTTATTGAGGAGGTTTTCGAATAAGAGGCTTGGGGTCTTGGCAACAACTGAAGAATTGACATAGCTGTAACTGATTTTCCCGATCCTGACTCTCCAACAAGAGCTAAGGTTTTATTATTTTCAATATTAAAACTTATATCATCAACAGCTTGAAATTTGCCTTCTCTTGTAGCGAAATCAATGCTTAAGTTATTTACTTCTAAAATATTGTTCATATAATTTTTTTGTACTCCCCTAAAAAATCATCTACTGCTATTTTTGCGGCATTAAGTCGTGTTGATGATACAAAGCCATGAAACATATTAGGATAATGTAATTGTTTTACATTATCTCCTCTTTTATGCAATAAGTATGCATACTTTTCACCATCATCACATAGCGGATCAAATCCAGCAGTAATGATAATAGTATTTGGCAATTTTATGTCTGAGTTTAATTTTAATAAATTGAAAGCAGGATCATTTTTGTTATTTTTGTTATTGCCGAGTTTGTCCCAAAACCAAACCATAGTTTTTTTAGTTAGCAAATATCCTTCTGATAAAAAATCATAGGATTCTGAATTACAATCCGGGTCACACATTGGGTATATAAGGAACTGACTATGAGGGATATTTTCTTTATCAACTTCAATTAATCTATGTACAAGTGAAGCAGCTAAATGAGCTCCGGCGCTATCACCGCATAAAGAAATATTTTCAGGCTTATATCCTTTTTTGATAAGCCAATAATAAGCTTCGATTGCATCATTGAGTGCAATAGGATATTCATATTCAGGAGCAAGCTTATATTCTAATGAGTATGTTTTTGTCTGAAGTTTGTCTGTCATATATGAAACGTATCCATCATGAGTATCAACAGAATTTAGAACATATCCACCACCATGAAAAAATAAAATGGCTTTGTTTGAAGAAATTTTAGAAGGTATATATTCCCTGCATAAGGTATTGTCCTTTCCTAAAAAATGATCAACTTTGTTAACAAAGCTTTTAGGACTAGATGATAGATTGTGTTGCACTCTATTTTTAATTATTAAGTTCCTTATGCTTTCAATCTCATTGTCAGGTATAGAGGAAAGGTCAATGCTGGGCTGAAGACTTATTAGTGCCTGAGATTGAATATCAAACTGATGACCTCTAAACGGCGGTTTTTTTTTAAAAAATATTCTTAATACTAATACTGGTATTTTGAAGAAAAATTTTAAAATAAATGTACTCATGATTCATTAATTAACTTTGATATAAATATTGTTCTTTCTTTTAGTAGCTATGACGTTTATTCTTATCTGCCTATGAGACAATTTATAATTATACTCTTATCTATAAATTTATCTTTAGAATTGGTTTCATCCGAATTTTTAGAAAAGAAAAATACTATACCAGAGGCCAAAGAAGTTTTTATGGTTAGTAGTTATTTAGATAAAAATTTAATTAAAGTTTCATGGGAAATTAAAGATGGATTTTATTTGTATTTAAATAGTATTCAAGTGAAAAAAAATGCAAATATTATTCCCTATAAAGTTATTGATTCTAATCAATCGATCTATTCAGATGAGTTTTTTGGCACAACAGAAATTCTTAGAAAGGATTTTAAAATTTCAATAAATAATGCAGATTCATTAGATTTATCGACTATACTAATAAATTATCAAGGGTGCTCTGACTCTGGTTTTTGTTATCCCATGCAAACAAAAAAACTTCTTTAAAAAAATATATAAAATCGCTTAATTTCTGTTAAAATCTATAAAATGAAGATATTATTATTAAATGGTCCTAATTTGAACCTTCTTGGCTCAAGAGAAAAAGATATATATGGAAATACCTCATTGGAACAATTAGAATCCAATCTTTACTCTATTGCTAAAAGACAAGACTGTAATCTTGTTTGCTATCAAAGCAATGCCGAACATGAGCTAATAAACGCTATTCATGATGCTGGTAAAAATAATTTTAATTCTATAATTATCAATCCCGCTGCATATACTCATACAAGCATTGCTCTAAGAGATGCGCTAGTTGGTGTGGATATTCCATTTTATGAAGTGCATATTTCAGATATTTACAAAAGAGAGAAATTTAGAAACTTTTCATATTTTTCAGATATTGCTGAAAAAGTTTTCTGCGGCTTGGGCATAGATGGTTATGAACTAGCTTTAGAAGAGGCTATATCATTAAATGTTGGAGATAAATAAATGGATATTAGAAAAATTAAAAAATTAATTGAAATGCTTCAAGAATCTGACTTAAAAGAAATAGAAGTTAGTCAGGGAGATGAATCGGTTAGAATTCTTAGAGATCGTTTTGTTCAAACAAATGGAAATAAGATAATTCAGCAACCTGAGGTATTTAGTGCCGAGCCAGAGATTCAGCAAAAAATTGAAACAAGCAAGGCTGAAGGTAATGTCATTACATCGCCAATTGTTGGAACATTTTATAGAAAACCAAGTCCGGATAAAGATCCATTTATAAGAGTTGGAGACACTGTAGAGAAAGGCGATGTGTTATGCATCATTGAGGCTATGAAAATGATGAATGAAATAAAATCAGACTTCAGTGGAAAAATAGTCTCTATTAATCTTGAAGATGGTGAGCCAGTTGAATTTGGGCAAAGCATAATAACCATTAATTAAATAATCATGGCATTTAAAGTTCTCATTGCAAATAGAGGAGAGATAGCACTTCGCGCTATTAGAGCCTGCAAAGAATTAAATATCTCAACTGTTTCTGTTTATTCTGAAGGTGATAAAGATTTAAAGCATTTAAAATTTTCAGATGAAACAGTTTGTATTGGCCCATCTTCACCACTGGAAAGCTATCTGAATACGGCTGCAATTCTTTCAGCTGCAGAATTAACTCAGGTTAATGCTATATATCCAGGCTATGGATTCTTGGCTGAAGACTCAAATTTTGCTGAAATGTGTGAAAAAAGTGGATTTAAGTTTATAGGTCCAGCCTCAGGAACTATTAAGAGTATGGGAGATAAAATAACTGCAAAAACATTAGCTGAAGATGCTGGAATACAAATCGTCCCTGGCTATAAAGAAGATATTCCTAAAAATGAAGAAGAGTTTAAAAAAATTGCAAAAGACATTGGTTATCCAATCATGATAAAAGCTACTGCTGGAGGTGGTGGTAGAGGTATGAGAGTTGTTGAACATGAAGATGATCTTATATCTCATGCAGAAATAACTATGCAAGAAGCAAAAAATGCTTTTGGTAATGAGAAGATTTATCTAGAAAAATTTATCGCAAACCCTAGGCATATTGAAGTACAAATTGTCGGAGATGGTAAAGGTCATGCTATCCATTTGGGAACCCGTGATTGCAGCATGCAAAGAAGGCATCAAAAAATTATTGAGGAGGCTCCTGCTAGAAATATTAATGAAAATGCGCTTAATAAAACTTATGAAGCATGCACCAACTTGTGCAAGAAAATTAAATACGAAGGGGTTGGGACTATAGAATTCTTATATGAAGATGGAGAGTTCTATTTCATAGAAATGAATACTCGTATTCAAGTTGAGCACCCTGTTACTGAAATGATCACAGGGTTTGACCTTGTAAAGGCTCAATTAAGAATTGCCTTGGGTATGAACATTACACTTAATCAAGAAAATATAAAATTCACTGGACATTCTATGGAGTGCAGAATTAATGCGGAAGATCCAGAAACTTTTCAGCCCTCACCTGGAAAAATTACGAAAATGCATACACCAGGCGGTTTTGGCGTCAGATACGATTCACATATATATGGAGGTTATTTGGTGCCGCCTTACTATGACTCCTTATTAGCAAAAATTATCACACAAGCTAATTCGAGAGAATCTGCTATTAAAAGAATGATTAGTGCTTTAGATGAATTTTTTATTGATGGAATAAAAACCAATCATTCTTTACATCAAAAAATACTTCATGATGATACATTTTTAAATAATAAACATACAATTAACTATCTTGAAAATGAGTTCTTAAAAAATGTTTCCTGAATATAATCCTAAAGATATTGAAAAAGCTGCTCAAGATAAGTGGTTGAAGGAAGGTAGATTTAAATCTGCACCTGACAATCGAGAAAAATACTATTGCCTTTCAATGTTTCCTTACCCATCAGGCAAATTGCATATGGGCCATGTTAGAAATTATACGATTGGTGATGTTATATCTAGATATAAAAGAATGAACAATTTTAATGTTTTCCAGCCCATGGGCTGGGATGCATTTGGACTGCCTGCTGAGAATGCAGCAATAGCCAATAAAGTTAGTCCAAAAGAATGGACCAATGAAAATATAGATCATATGAAGAAGCAATTGATTTCTCTTGGTTTAGGATATGACTGGTCAAAGGAATTGAGAACATGTGAGCCCAAATACTATAAATGGGAACAATTAATTTTTAAAAAGTTTCATGATAAAGGCTTGGTTTATAAGAAAAAATCTATAGTGAATTGGGATCCAGTTGATGAAACTGTGCTTGCAAATGAACAAGTTATTGATGGAAAAGGATGGAGGTCTGGTGCAAAAGTTGAGTTAAAAGAAATAGATCAGTGGTTTATTAGAATAACTGATTATGCAGAAGAGCTGCTCTCTTCTCTTGACGAGGTAGACTGGCCTGAGAATGTGAAGACCATGCAAAAAAATTGGATTGGTAAATCTCATGGTGCAGAAATTAAATACAAAATAGCAGATTCTTCAAAATCTTTAACTGCTTTCTCTACTAGGCCAGACACAATCTATGGAGTTTCTTTTATTGCAATCTCGCCCAACCATGATATTGCACTTAAATTAGCAGAAACAAATTCTGAAATAAAAGATTTCTTAATTAAATGCAAAGAAACCTCCTCTGCAGAGGCTGACATGGCGAAGGCTGAGAAGCTTGGAATAGATACTGGCATTAAAGCTATCCACCCATTAACTAATAAAAATATCCCTGTATGGATTGGTAATTTCGTATTACTAGATTATGGAACTGGAGTTGTAATGGGCGTTCCAGGACATGATCAAAGAGATTTTGAGTTTGCTTTAAAATATAATCTAGATATCACACAAGTTATTTCATCAGGCGATGATAGTGCTCTACCTATTATTAATAAAGGTAAGCTTATTAATTCAGAAGTTTATGATGACTTAAGCTCAGATGAAGCTTCCTTAAAGATTATTAACCAACTCAAATCAGATAATCTAGGTGAGGGTCTTATTCAGTTTAGGCTAAGAGATTGGGGTGTTAGTAGACAAAGATATTGGGGCTGCCCAATACCTGTAATTTATGAGGATGGGGAAGCAAAATTAGTTGATGAAAAAGATCTTCCAGTAAAGCTACCTGATCTACCTGATAACTCTGCTCCAATACCATTAAGTCAAAATAAAGATTTTTATAATTTATCTCCAGAAATTCAAAGGGAAACTGATACTTTTGATACGTTCATGGATTCGTCATGGTATTACGCAAGATTCACTTCAGCAGATAATGAAGCTGAAATTTTTGACGAAAATACAAAGTATTGGTTGCCTGTAGACCTTTATATAGGAGGAATTGAGCATGCAATTCTTCATTTACTTTACTCAAGATTTTTTCACAAAGCCTTGCGTGATATGGATATGGTCGAGGGGAATGAGCCCTTCAAAAAATTACTTACTCAAGGAATGGTTCTCAAAGATGGGGCAAAAATGTCTAAATCTAAAGGCAATACTGTTGACCCTCAATCTTATATTGAGAAATATGGTGCAGACACAGTAAGACTATATATGATGTTTACAGCTCCACCAGAACAAAGTTTAGAATGGTCAGAGTCTTCAGTTGAAGGTGCCTCAAGATTTATAAAGAAAGTCTATAACCTTGTAATTGATAAAACATTTATTTCAATTAAAGAGTCTAATCAATTTTCTAAAGAGGAAATAAATTTAAGACGAAAAACTCATACAACACTAAAAAAAGTTACTAATGATTTTGAGTCTAGGTTCTCTTTTAATACTGCTATTGCTTCAATTATGGAGCTGCTTAATGCCATTCCAGAGGACTTTAAAAAAATTAATGCCTCCGATTCAAAAAAATTCTGCCTTAATGAATCAATTATTATTATTCTGAAAACATTAAACCCTATTGCGCCTCATATATCAGAGTTTCTTTGGAATCATTTTGATGCAGATAAATTAATGGGACCAATAGAGTCTTCATGGCCAGAGGTGCAAGAAAATCTCCTAGAGATTTCTGAATTTGAACTTGTTATTCAAATTAATGGCAAATTAAGAGGTAAAGTTTTAGTCGATATTAATCTTGAGCAAAATGAAATCGAAAAAATTGCTAAGAATGTAGAGAATGTTTCTTCAAATTTAGAAGGAAAAGATATAAAAAAATCAATTTATATTAAAGGTAAAATAATTAATTTTGTAATCTAAATATTATTAATAATGCTTTGATAAATTTTACTCGGGTAGTTAAGATAATTTAATGCGTTACTCCTTTAAATTTTTTTGCTTTCTATCATTATTTTTAGTCTCTAGCTGTAATTTTAATCAGATAATTATCAACCCATATGACAAAGGAAATTATAATGTTATAGCTGATAAATCAGTGCCAATTCTTTTGCGCAATAAGATTAAAAGTGTATTTAAATTTAATGACGAAGACAATGCCAATGTTGAGGCTAAAATTTATATTAAAAATTATTCTTTTCAAGAGTACTCTATTTATGCTGGTTCAGCACTAAGGTCTCTTGAAGGAGAGATCACTGCAAAATTTCAACTCGAAATTCAAACTTCTCAAAAAACCCATAACAAAGATATTAAAATAGTAAAAAGATATAAATCAAACGAATTAAATCCTTTTGCAGAAAAAGAAATGATTAAAATGATTGAAAAAAATATTTATAAAGAAATACTAGATGAAATTATTAGAGAGGTGAGTTCCTTTGAAATGTGAATCCTTGGCCTTAAACAAATATCTAGATAAGTCACCAAATATTTTCTTTTTATTCGGAACCGAGGTTGTTTTAAGAAACAGTTCTAAAGATATCCTTAAAAAATACCTTGATACAAAAGGTTTTCAGGAAAAGAGATTAATAACAAAAGAGCATTTTGATCAAATAGAGCAGTCAATAATAGAGAGTTCTAGTGGTTCGCTCTTTGGCTCTAAGTTAATAATAGATATTCATCATGATCAAGGAAAAATTCCAGATCAAATAATTAAAATCTTTGAAATAGATAACATCAGTAATAATGAAAATATTGCGATAATTATTAATTCTCATAATGAAAAATTAAATAGCTCAACTAAATGGGTTAAAAAGATGGATCAGCACGCCCTAATTGTTGAGTGTAAGAAATTAAAGTCTTTTGAAGAAAAAATATGGCTCAAAAATCAGCTTGAATTTGTTGATGATAATGATAAGAAATCTTTTATAGATAATATCTATGAAATGAACATTGGTAATTTAGTTGCTCAACAAAATGAGATTAATATCTTAAAGTTAATCTATAAAAGTGGAATGAAGGCATCTGGAATTTTTGAAAATGACTCAGCAGAGTTTATTCCATTTGATTTAGAGGATGAGATCATTGCATTAAATACTAGCCATGCACTTAGAATTATTAACTCCATAAAAGAATCAGAGGCTCATTATGCTCCTTTATTAGTATGGATAATTGGCAAAATTATAAATAAATCAACTGCAGCCAAGCAAAATTCAAACCCACAATCAAATCTTCAAAAGTCAGGAGTATGGAGTAATAAAATTTCTTCATATATTAATTTTATGAAAATTCATTCCATGCAAAAACTAATAAGTCTCCAAAAAAATATATATGAATTAGATTTAACTAGTAAGGGTTTAAATAAAAGAAATTTTTGGGATGATATAGACAACATCATCATAAAAATGACTTCTAATTAAAAAATTTAGAATCAAAAGCTTGTTTAGCAATCAAATATTTATCATCATTTAAAATTAAATCACAATCTAAATTAATAATTTCTTCTATTGGAGCCATTCCTTTTGTTGAGCTAGTTAACCATGCGGAAGAGGCAACTGTTAAATCATCTAAAGTAAAATCTTTTTCATAAACATTAATATCAATAGCTGACAGAGTATCAATTAATATCTGCCTTGTAATACCTGGCAAAATATTATTTGATAGCGCTGGTGTGCAAATATCCCCATCTTTTACAAAGAATAAATTTGATGCGCCTGCCTCGGTTAAAATATTATCATTATGCATAATAACCTCATCACAGCCTTTTTCTTTTGCCTCATTCATGCTTAAAACATTTCCTAATAATGAAGTAGATTTAATATCACACCTACCCCATCTTAGATCTTTACAAATCATGATTTTTAAAAATTTTGTCTCAAAAGTATGAGGCAAGACATATCCAAACGTTTCAAGTTCGACATTATTAGAATAAATATGAGATCTAATTGGATCTTGGCCTCTTGTAACCTGATAATAAACATAGCCACTTTTAGATTTACATGATGAAATTAATTTTTTAATTTCATCTGAAATTATGTCTAAATTTATTTTTATAGATAAGGCGCTTGCACTATATTGAAGTCTTTTAATATGATTGTCATATGCGATCGGACTAGCATTATAGAAAGGAACTACTTCATAAACACTATCAGAAAAAGTATATGCCCTTGAGAGAGGTGAAACTTGAATATTTTCTAAACTATCAAATTTACCATTAAAAACTGCTTTAACTAGTTCCATTATCTGTCATTCCAAATAAGCTAAGAATCCAAAGCGCGAACTTGGACCAAAGCCTACCAAAAAAACCTTTAGATTTAACATTCGAAAGCGCAACTAAGTCAGTTGAAAAAACAATCTCATCATTACTAATAATCTCTAGTGATCCTATTTTTTGACCAATTTCAATAGGAGCTTGGATATTATTGGTATAGTTATAGTTAACTGTTAAATCTTTAAAACTTGTTCTGGGCAATGTGATAGAGACATCCTCTAGCACTCCTAGTCCAAGTGATTTATCAACACCGCCCCAGATATTAATATTTTTATATTCTTGATTAGCATTAAGAACTTTTTGAGTTGCAAAAAATCTAAAGCCGTACTCTAGTAACCTCTGACTAGCTAAAAATCTATTATTATCAGAATCACTTCCTGCTACCACAGTAATTAATCTCATATCACCTCTTTTTGCAGATCCTACTAAACAATAACCTGCTGCTTGAGTATGACCTGTTTTGACTCCATCAGAAGAATCATCTCTCCAAAGAAGCTTATTTCTGTTAAGTTGTTTAATGTTATTAAATGTGAATTGCTTTTCTTTGTATAAAGAATAAGTATCAGGAAACTTTTTAATAAAACCTGATGTAAGAGTGGCTAAGTCTTTAGCTGAAGAAAAATGATTGTCGTCGGGCAGTCCAGTTGAGTTTTGGAAGATTGTATTATTCATACCCAAAGAACCAGCATATGAGTTCATTAAATCAACAAATCCTCTTTCTGTACCACCTGCGTATTCTGCTATTGCAACAGATGCATCATTTCCTGATTGAATAATTATCCCTTTGAGTAAATCAGATACACTTACCTTCTTACCAGCTTCAATAAACATTTTAGACCCTTCCATTCTCCAAGCTTTCTCACTAATTAAGACTTGGTCATCAAGAAATATTAAATCGTTAGCGATTTGATCTGCAACAACATAACTCGTCATTATTTTTGTCATGCTTGCAGGTTCAATCTCAGAATCACTATTAAATTCTGCAATTACAGTATTTGTATTTGGTTCAATTAAAATGTAGCTCTTTAAATCAAGCTCAGGAGCATCTGGTACAAAGCTTTGAGCATAAATGAAATTAGTTATTAATAAAGGGATTAGTAGTTTTTTCATGTTTTTAGTTCTTCTGATAAGTGGTAAACAGCCATGGCATAAAAATGGCTTATATTATATTTGGTAATTGCAATAAAGTTATCATCTCCAATAAAATTTATATCTTTTCCATTCTCGTTAAAGCTTAGTGGTATAAATTTTGATAGGTTGTCAGATGGCTTGAAAACTTTTCTAACATTATTAGGGAAAGATTCATAAACTATATCACCCTCTCTTTTCCATCCATGGATATATAAGTAATTAGCAACACTCCCAATTGCATCTTCAACAGAATTAAATAAATCAGCATTACCATCTCCATCGTAATCTATAGCATAAGCTCTGTAGCTTGAAGATATAAATTGGCCGTACCCCATTGCTCCAGCATATGAGCCTTTTATATCTAAAATATCTAGTTCATTTTCTCGGGTTAATAAGAAAAAATTGATAAGCTCTTTCCTAAAAAATTCTGATCTTCTCGGATAATCAAAACCAAGGGTTAAAAGGCTATCTATTACATTATAACCTCCTTGAATTTTTCCGTACCTTGTCTCAACACCAATGATTGCTGTTATGACTTCTTTTGGAACACCAAAGTCTTTTTCAGCTTTTTCTAAAACTTTTATATTTTCATTTATAAAAATTTTTCCATTTTTTATTCTTTTTTCTTCGATAAATAGTTTCTTGTACCTATCCCAGGTCCATGTGAACTCTGCAGGATTTGAAATTGAATCAATGATTTTTTGTTTTTTTTCAGCTTTGGATAGTACTTCTGTAACAAACTGTTCATCAAAACCATGATCATTAACAAGCTCATTAATCAAAATATTAGCTTTTGGATGAGATAAATAATCTGATTGTAAGTATGAGGTTGTGAATATTAGTATGAGTAGTATTTTCTTCATTTTTGCATTAATTTTTTATGAGTAGCCATTGAGATAATAATTCCAAAAGCTATATAGAATGATAGCAAAGATGAGCCACCTTTGCTTATAAAAGGCATGGGCATGCCAACAACAGGAATAATTCCAACAACCATGCCAAGATTAATAAATAATGTTGAAGCAAAAACTAAGCTTAAACCTCCAATGGTAAGTCTACAAAACCTATCTCTTGCATTAAATGCAAGATATAAACATCTTAATAAAATAAAAAAGAAAATTGATAGCAATATACATACTCCAATAAAACCAAATTCTTCCGCAATAACTGCAAAAATAAAATCTGTCTCTGCTTCTGGCAAAAAATTTAGATGAGCTTGGGACCCTTCTTGATAACCTTTTCCACTCATTCCTCCAGATCCAATAGCAATTTTTGATTGGGTAATATTCCAGCTGCTTCCGTAAGGATCATTCGAAGGATCGAGGAAAGTTAAAATCCTTTGCCTTTGAAAAGGTTGTAGAAAGTTATTCCATAAAAATGGTAACGAAAGCACTATCAAGCCAAAAGATGTAAAAATAAATTTCCAACTAAGTCCTGCTAAGAAAAGAATGTAAATACCCGCCATGAAAACTACTAAACCGGTGCCTAGATCTGGCTGTCTGTAAACTAGAAAGAAAATGAAGCCTATCAAAATAAGCATTATAAAAGTATGCTTGGAGCTAATTGGAAGTGATTTATTGTAAAGATAAGATGCTAAAAAAATAGGTAAAGATATTTTTACAAGTTCTGAGGTTTGTAGTGAGAAAAACCCTAAATCAAGCCACCTTTTTGCTCCATTAATTTCTTTACCAAAAACTATGGTGGCAATTATTAATATTATTGATGTTAGCAGAAAGAATACAGAAAATGTTTTGTAAAAATCTGGATCCAGCTGACTAACTGCGAACATTAAAATTAAACCAAAACCAACAAAAATTGATTGCTTTATAACAGTATTAAAATCTTCTTGAGAGGCACTATATAAAAAAAATAATCCCATAATTGATAGCAAGGTTATAGAAATAAATAAATATTGATCAAAATAAATAGAAAAGTTTTTAAATTCTAATTTCTTCTTCATTTTTCTATTAAGCTATTTAGTACCGCTATGGCAACTGGTCCTGCTACAGAGCCGCCACTTTCTCCATTTTCAATTATTACACTAACTGCATATTTTGGTTCAGGCATTGGTCCAAAAGCAATAATTATTGCATGATCTCTATTACCCTCATTTTCTCTAATAATTTTATAATCTTCTTTTGTCTCTGTACTTACAAGCTCAACAGTTCCAGACTTTGCTGCAACAGTATAAGTTTTTAAATCTTTAAGTCTTTTTGCAGTCCCTTGCGGGTCATCAATAACACCAATCATACTTGAGTGAAGTTTATCCCAGTCAGAATTCTGAATATTTTTTAAGGGAAGATTTTCTTGAGTTTTTATTGTTTGACTATCGACAAGGGTCAATCTCTTATTACTACCTTTATTTGCGATAAAAGATGCATAGTATGCGAATTGCAAAGGTGTTGCGCTTAGATAGCCCTGACCAACTCCCAAGTTTACGGTATCACCTTTAAACCATCCAAAATTAAGATTATTCATTTTCCATTCAGGAGTAGGTAAAAGCCCTACATCTGGATTAAAACAGTCCAAACATATATTTTCTCCAAATCCAAAATTAGATAGATGATTAATTAAACTATCTATATCCGATTGATATGCTAATGAAAAGAAAAAAGTATTGGAACTAACAATCATAGCCTTATTTAAATTAACATTGCCATGACCGCCCTTCCTCCAACCTCTATAAACTCTTTGATCTTCAGGAAGAATGAAGTACCCCGGATCATTTATTGAAAAATTCCAATCAATTAAATTTTCTTCAAGCCCGAATAACCCTATGGCTGGTTTAATTGTAGATGCTGGAGAATATCTACCCTGAGCCGCTCTATCAAAAAATGGCTTATTGGAGTCATTTAATAGAGCATTAAATGCCTTCGATGATATGCCATTTGAAATATCATTGGAAGAAAAACTAGGCGTACTTAAGTAAGTAACAATAGAGCCAGATTCAATTTCAATAGCAACAACAGCGCCACGTCTATTATTCATTTTTTCATATGCTACTTTGTGAGA
Organism: uncultured SAR86 cluster bacterium; assembly: GCA_964276145.1. Taxonomy (GTDB): domain Bacteria; phylum Pseudomonadota; class Gammaproteobacteria; order Magnimaribacterales; family D2472; genus SCGC-AAA076-P13. Next base: position 49,826 of record CAXYDN010000001.1, read on the forward strand.
TTTTAAATCTAATGAAGTAAATAAACTATCTCCATTTTTAGGTTCCATATAATCTATTTGTTTTACAAACTTACCTCTTGCATCTACTTCATATATTTTTTTTCCAAAGAGCCCTCGTAACATTTTGTCATATTTATTTTCAATTCCAGTTTTCCCTATTAAAAAACCATTTGAATAGCTAAAAATTGTTTCATCTTGATCTAGGGATTGATCTTCTAAGATTGAGATTAGTTGTTCGTTATTTATTCCGCCCACATAACCTATTGCGTGTGAAAATAAATGAGGATAATTATTTCTTCTACTATATCTTTCGTCTATAAAAGCATTTGGAAACTTGAAGCCTCTCACCTCAAATCTAGCAATTTCAACCCTTGTAAGATCTTTTTTAAGAATTAATTCACGATTATATTTAGCCTTTTGTTTAAAATTCTCAGTAACAAAATCTATTTCGCCTGGATTAAGTTTAATGACTAAAGAAATTTCTTCTATAAACTTATTTAAATCTAGAATTTTCCATGGCTTGATAATAAGATCATAGGAAGGGAAATTATTAACTAGAATACTTCCATTTCTATCATATATTATCCCTCGAACTGGCTGAACTAAAACCTCTTTAGTTTTATTTTCTATAGCAGCAATCTCATAATTACTAAATTCAGAAATTTGTAATGAATATGTTCTTTCCAGAAAAAAAATAAATACAAGGGCAAAGAATAAATAAATAATTATCAATCTATTAAAAAAACTTTTCTTCTCAACTACTCTTTCTTCTAAATTAATCATTTGTGATAAGGGCTATTATTAATTATAGAAAATGCTCTATAAATTTGTTCAATTAGAATTATTCTAAAAAGCCTATGAGGGAAAGTAAAATTTGATGCGGATAGAACTCTCTGAGAATTTTTTAGAATGTTTTTATCAAGACCAAAAGAACCTCCGATTATCAAACAAAGCTTTAGGTTATTGGTCATTGAGTTTTCAATTACTTTACTGAATTCTTTGCTATCAACCTTATCGCCAGAAGAGTCCCATGAGATCAAAAAACTATCATCAGGTATTTTTTTTAAGATGTAATCTGATTCAAGTTTCAGGACTTCTTCAATTGATCTTTTGGGATGTTGTTGGCCTTTAATATTTATAAAATTTATATTAATTTTATTTTTAAGTTGTTTGGTATAGTAATTGATGCCATCTAACTCCCATGGACTGAGCTTATTGCCAATGGAAATAATGGTTAAATTCATTTAATTTGAATTATTGAGCAGGGTATTTTCACCCCAAAGGCCCTCTAAATCATAGAAATCTCTGATGTCACTCTTCATGATATTGATTACAACCTCTCCACAGTCTACTAATATCCAACCCGATTCAACTTTGCCTTCAACTCCTAAAATAGTTTTTCCATTTGCTTTTACTGATTCAACTAATCTTTCAGATAAAGATTTAGCATGCCTATTTGAATTAGCAGTTGCAATAATAATTGCATCAGCAAATGATGAAATACCATCTATATCAAGGGTTAAAACATCCTCTGCTTTGTTGTCGATTAGCGTTTCACTGCAGATGTCTTGAAGAGTTTTTGTAGGCAAAATTATATTATTTTTTAATAATTTAAAATTAAATTATAGTCAGAGTTATACTAAATCATTATTTATAAAAAAGGTGGTTAATTATGGAAATAACCTTACTTAATTCGTTATTTGAGATTTTTGAAGCATATAGAGGTTTAATAATTTGGTTTGGTTCTATATCATTATTTATTTTTTTATTTAGTCTATTAACTATTAAATGGTTAGTTGCTTTAATTCCTGAGGACTATTTTATAAATAAGAAGGTCTCAAAAATGAGATCAAAAAACCCTTTGCTGTGGTACATAATTTTAGTTATTAAAAATGTAATTGGTTATTCTCTAATTCTTGGAGGAATTATGATGCTTGTGCTGCCAGGCCAAGGATTATTCACAATAATTATTGGTTTAATGCTATCAAATTACCCTGGCAAATATTCAATTGAAAGAAAATTTATTGCCATCCCCTCTGTCTTGAAATCAATTAATTGGTTAAGAAAGAAGTCTAATAAACCTCCACTCAACTTAAATTAGATAGTTGAAATCTTTTCTATATATTTAGATAAAATTGAAAGCCTCTGCGAGGCATCAAACGCCTCAAGTAGATTTTGTCTTTGACTCATTGAAAGGGGAATAAGGCCGGCCAAATGATATGCTATTGAATCAGCTGAATTAAAATCAACCTTAATAGGTAGTTCATTAATCTTAGGGTGCTTTATTAGTTGAGACAAAATATTAATAATCTCAGGATACTCTGCAATTAGCGCTTGATTGTCTACCTCTGGGTCTATTTCAGGCTTAATTTCTGCAATATGAAGGCCGTCTTCAAGCTGATATATATTTTTTAGTGAGACTTTATTTTCTGACTTTACAGTAATTCCGAGCAAACCATTTGGAAGATTGTTAAAATCTATTATCTCAACATAGGTACCCTTCTTGGATATCTCAAAATCTTTAATTTCATTATTTTGAAGAACTATAACGAAGCCATGATTTTCAGACATGCATGATTTAATCATATTTACATATCTTGGCTCAAAGATTTGAAGAGATTGAATGCTTCCAGGTAAAGCCACCAGGCCAAGTGGAAATATAGGTATATTATTTTTCATTGAGATAATCAATTATAGGTTCTGTAATTTTTTGACTGTCTTTATTGGTCATGCACACAACAATATCATAGTCTTGAATTATGTTTTTAATTGTCTCAATAAACCCATCTAAATCATTTGCAATATTTGTATTATTGGTTTCTTTGATAACACTCTTGTGATCTAGCCAAACTACTTCATCAAAAAAACTAGATGATTCAATAAGAGAATTTCCATGAATTCCATCGGACATTGTATTCGAGGCTAGTTCTATTACTCCAAGAATTTTTTTTGATGGGAACTCTTTTCTGATAGCTTTTGAGGAAGCCTGTATGGCTGTCGGATGGTGAGCAAAATCATCGTATATTTTGATGTCTGAATGCAGGCCTTTAAATTCAAGCCTTCTCTTTACTCCCTGAAATTTTAATAAAGAACGAATAGAATCTTCTATTGCAACTCCTGCTGTTTTTGCTGCAAGAATCGCACATATATAATTCTTAAAATTATGTTCGCCAATTAAAGGCATATTTTTTAATGAAAAAGTTTCCTCTGATACCTGCATCTCTCTTGAGTCATAATTAATTTTTATTTTACCGTCATTAATTTTTATTAGATTGCTCCATTTACCCATATTAATAACATCTTGAGTATTAGAGTCATCGTCAAAATAAATGATATTTCCTGAGGTAGGAATAATTTTTAATAAATGATGGAACTGTTTTTTGATATCTTTAAGTCCATCAAATATATCAGCATGATCAAATTCAATATTATTAATAATTAAAGTGCTTGGAGAGTAGTGAATAAATTTTGATCTCTTATCAAAGAAAGCAGAATCATATTCATCAGCCTCTATAACAAATATTTTATCTTTGCCCAGAGATGCTGATCCAGCAATATCATCTGAAATACCTCCAACTAAAAATCCAATATCTTTACCCTGATCTAAAAATATGTGAGTCAGCATGTAAGAAGTTGTTGTCTTCCCATGTGTTCCTGAGACTGCAAAGACTCTTTTTTCTTCTAGAATATCACCCAGTATTTGAGGACCTGATTTAAATGGCAATTTAGTATCTAAAATAAATTCTACGCACTCATTTCCTCTTGAAAGCGCATTTCCAATTACATATAAATCAGCTTTTGGGAGTGTATCTTTAGAGTAGCCTTTAATCATATCTATGCCTAAATTATCTAAATGATCTGACATTGGTGGATAAAATTGTGCATCTGAACCAGATATGTCATGGCCAGATTCCTTGAGTATTTGTGCAAGGCCTCCCATGAAGGTTCCACAGATACCTAAGATATGTATTCTCATATAATCTATAATACGTTAACAAGTTTTATTACGACATATTTGGGGAGAAATAAATGAAAAAAAATGCTCTTTATGCTCAATCAGGTGGAGTTACTGCAGTTATAAATGCTACTGCAGGGGCATTAATTTTGGAGGCAAGAAAAAATAAAAATATTGGCAAGGTCTATGCAGCAAATAATGGAATATTAGGAGTATTAAGAGAAGAGCTGATAGATACCTCAAAAGAATCACTTTCTGCAATAGAATCGTTAAGCTATAGGCCTGGGGGTGTTTTTGGATCATGTAGATTTAAGCTTAAAGACCTTGAAGCTAATGAAGCAGAATATAAGAGGCTGATTGAAGTTTTTAAAGCTCATAATATTGGTTACTTTTTTTATAATGGTGGTAACGATTCTGCCGATACAGCATTTAAAGTTTCTCAGATAGGGAAAAAACTTAATTATCCAATTCAATGCATTGCGATTCCTAAAACCGTAGATAATGATTTGGTTTTAACAGATTGCTGTCCTGGTTTTGGATCTGCAGCAAAATATATTGCAACCTCTACAATGGAAGCCTCCTTGGATGTTCAATCTATGTCAGAGACTTCAACTAAGGTATTTATTTTAGAGGTTATGGGAAGGCATGCAGGTTGGATGGCTGCCTCATCAGCTTTGGCTAGAACCAATAAGGAAGATGCTCCTCATGTCATTTTGTTGCCCGAAACTATTTTTAATCAAAAAGAGTTTTTATCCTTGGTTAAAAATAATGTGAATAAGCATGGATATTGCGTTGTTGTTGTATCTGAAGGAGTAAAGAATAGCAAAGGTAAATTTTTAGCAGAATCAGATAAAAAAGATGCCTTTGGTCATTCTCAACTTGGTGGCGTAGCGCCATTTATCTCCAATCTAATTAATAATAAATTAAAACTTAAGAATCATTGGGCTGTAGCGGATTATCTTCAAAGAAGTGCAAGGCATATTGCATCAAGAGTTGACCTCGAACATGCTCAAGCCGTGGGATCATTTGCGATAAAATATGCTATGGCAGGCATGAATGGAGTAATGCCTATAATTGTAAGGAAGAAGGGATCAAAATATAAATGGGGTGTTGAGGCGGCTCCTTTGTCAAAAATTGCAAATTTAGAAAAAAAATTACCCAAGAGTTTTATATCTAAAAATGGTATGAACGTAACACAAAAAGCAATAGATTATTTAATGCCTCTGATTCAGGGTGAATCGCATCCACCTTTCAAGAATGGCATCCCGCTTTTAAAAGCATTTAAACTTAAAAAGGTCGAAAAAAAATTACCGAATTGGAAATAATGTCTTAAGCATTTAGAGTATCAATTATATTTGATACTTCCTCTTTTAAGACATTCTTGTCATCCTCGTTTAAAAAAGCTCCCACTTCAACGTCTTCACCTTTTGAACGAAAACTTAGTTTTAGTACTTTGTTGATATCTTTCGTAACATGGAAAGAAGTGAAAGTTCTAAACTCTTCCCAGCGATAATCAGCTTTATGAATCCCCTTTTCAATCGTGACCTTGTCTTGAGAAATGAATATTTTTTCTCTTTTGCTGCTCCATTTAAAATTTAAATAGAAAGCAAAAATTAATATAGATATTTCTAATCCTGCAAAGGGCAAAATTAAAGTTGCTCCAACAAAATAAAATACAGTAGCTATACCAAGACATATTAACGCAATGCTTAGTATAAAAAATATCCTATAATTACCTTTCAACGAGCTATTTGGCTGAATATGAATTGCGTATTTATCTTCGCTAATGTTTTGAACTGAAATCAAGATACAATATATTAAATGAAAAAAATTATTAAAGAATACTCCAATTATACGGTGCCTTTTTATGGTCCAGCAGAGTTTGTTGTAAAAAAAGCTAAAGGTTCAATAGTATGGGATGTTGATAATAACAAATATATTGATTTCACAGCCGGCATAGCTGTAACAAATTTAGGTCATAGCAACGAGATATTAAGCAAGATTATGCAAAAGCAATCAAAAGAGCTATGGCATTTGTCTAATCTATATATCAACGAACCAGCAGTTAAGCTTGCAAAAAAACTTTGTCAAAAAACTTTTGCTGAAAAAGTTTTCTTTTGTAATTCTGGGGGTGAGTCTATCGAAGCTGCTGTTAAGACAGCAAGAAAATATACATCTGAAAAATTTAATAGAAATAAAAATGAGATAATTTCATTTTCAAGCTCTTTTCATGGGAGAACAATGCTGGGCATAGCCCTGGCTAAAGCTAAAAATCTAACGAATGGTTTTGCTCCTTTACCCAAGGGAATTAAGAACCACCCCTATAACAATATAAAAGATCTTGATAGCTTATTCTCTAGTAAAACATCTGCAGTAATACTTGAGTTGGTTCAATGGCAATCTGGAATTACAAAAGCTAACCAAAAATTTATTACTAAAATTAAACAGTTAGCTAAAAAGCATAATGCTTTAATCATTATCGATGAGGTTCAGTCTGGTATTGGAAGAACTGGTACTTTTTTTGCATACGAGCAATTTAATATCACTCCAGATATTCTATGTTTCGCTAAAGGCATCGCGAATGGTTTTCCCCTTGGAGGTATTCTAACCTCAAATAAGATAGGCAATGCCATGCATGTTGGTTCTCATGGGACTACTTTTGGGGGTGGCCCTATAGCATGTTCAATCGGAAATTCAGTGGTTGATATTATTTCTAAAAAAACATTTTTAAGAAAGGTTCAAAAGAAAGAAGATATTTTTTTAACTCAGCTTGATAAAATAAACCTTAAACATAATTATTTTAAAAGTATTTGTTCAGCTGGTTTATGGATAAGTGTAGAGTTTGATCAGACAGCATCTATCTGTATTGATTCCTTAATAGGCAATGCACACAAAAAAGGTCTTATGATCTTAAAGGCAAATTCCAACACAATAAGATTTTCACCAAGCCTAATAATTGAAGATGCTTTAATAACAAAAGGATTGAATATATTTAAAGAATCTATTCTTCAGACACAGAATCAGTAGTTTCAACTTCTTCAATCATATTATCAACTTTTCTGTAACCTTGAGGAAGCATATTGCCCCTTTTGGCCCTCGAAGAAATATAATTTTCTAAATCTTTTAATTTAAGAGTTAAAAACCTTTTTCCACTTTCTACTCTTAAAGAGCTCAAAGGAGATATTAGCTGCGCATGTGCCATATATTCTTCCTTAGCTACAAATTTAGGTGTTGGAATATTTATAATTTTATTCCCCTTACCTTTTGGGAGAACGGGCAATTCATTAATTTCAAAAATTAATAATCTACCGATATTAGATACGGCGGCAATATATACATGATCTTCACGAACTCTGAGCGCTTTTAAAAGCTGGGCTTCATTTGGTAACTTCATAAAGGCTTTCCCAGACTTTTTATTTGAAACCATATTTTTAAACTCAGAAATATATCCATAGCCAGCAGTGTTCATAATCATATATTTATCATCATCATTGCCAATTAATGTGGATATAAATTTAACCCCTGAATCAGCAGAAACTCTGCCAGAAATTGGGTCTCCCATACCTCTTGCTGATGGAAGTGAATGACTTGGTAATGAATAAGCTTTTCCACTAGAGTCTAAAAAAACCGAAAGTTGATTACTCTTACCTCTGCAAAAATCTTGAAGCTTATCCTCACCTCTATAGGATAAAGAACTTGGATCTATTTCATGGCCTTTTGCACTTCTGATCCAGCCAGCCTCAGATAAGACAACAGTAATTGATTCTGTTACAAGTGTTTCTTCCTCTGAGAATACTTTTGCTTCTGATGATTCTTTAATTGGTGATTTTCTATCTTCTCCAAATTCATCTTTTATTTCTAGGAGTTCATTTTTAATTAAAGTTTTTAATCTTGTTTTAGACCCAAGAATTTTTTCAATTTCATTTTGTTCTTCTAATAAAGTATCTCTCTCTTGTTCTAATTTAATTTGTTCAAGCTTTGCTAGTTGTCTTAATCTGATCTCAAGAATAGCATTAGCTTGAATATCAGATAATTTGAAAGCTTTTATAATTTCTTTTTTTGGCTCATCTGATTCACGTATAATCTTTATTACTTTATCTAAATCTAAATAAACTATTAAAAGTCCTTCCAGTATATGAAGCCTGTCATTTACCTGATCAAGTCTATGCTCTAGTTTTCTTGTTACTGTATTTTTTCTAAAGACAAGCCATTCTTTTATTAATTCAACCAAAGTGAATACTTTTGGGCCTCCTTTAAGAGAAATAAGATTCATATTAGCTCTATAATTCTTTTGAAGATCTGTGGATGCAAATAAATGATTCATCACATCTTGAGCATTAACTCTATTTGATTTCAAAGTAATAACTAAGCGCACTGGCTCTTTATGATCGCCTTCATCTGCCAAATCTATGACCATTGGAATTTTCTTTTTAAGCATTTGATCAGCTATTTGCTCTAGTATTTTTGATCCGGATGCTTGATATGGCAAAGCGTTAATAATGATCTCATTTTTTTCTTGCACCCAATGTGCTTGTGCTTTAAAACCACCCCTTCCAGTTGAATAGATTTCTAAAAGCTCTTCAGAACTTGCGATTATTGGCGCCTCGTTTGAAAAATCTGGTCCTTTGATTATCTTTGTTAGATCTTTTAGTTCGGCCTTGGGATTTTCGAGAGTATAGATAGTTGCATCTATGACTTCGTTGATATTATGAGAAGGTATATCTGTCGCCATTCCAACAGCAATTCCCGATGTACCATTAAGTAAAATTGATGGGAGTTTTGCGGGAAATATTACTGGCTCAAGCAAAGAGCCATCAAAATTGGGCTGCCAATCAACAGTGCCTGATTTCAATTCAGATATAAGTAAATCTGCAAACTTTGTTAATTTTGATTCTGTGTACCTCATCGCAGCAAATGACTTTGGATCATCTTGCGAGCCCCAGTTACCCTGCCCATCAACTAAAGGATATTTAAAAGAAAAGTTCTGAGCCATTAAAACCATGGCTTCATATGCAGCGCTATCTCCATGCGGATGAAATTTACCAATTACATCACCAACTGTCCTAGCAGATTTTTTATATTTTGATCCAGCATCAAGGCCCAACTCTGACATTGCATATAAAATTCGTCTTTGAACTGGCTTTAGGCCATCTCCAATATTTGGAAGCGCTCTATCTAAAATTACATACATAGCGTAATTTAAATACGATTCTTCTGCATACTGCTTAAGGCTTATTGAGTTTGTTTGATCTTGCTCTTTCATAATTATATTTTTGCTAGGGATCCTTTCTTCTCTAACCATTCTTTTCTAGCTGGGGCATTCTTTTTTGACAAAAGCAGGTCCATCATAGAATTTGCGTTGTCACTTGGACTTATTGATAGTTGAACAAGCTGCCTCGTAGCTGGATCCATTACAGTTTCTCTTAACTGAGAGGGATTCATTTCACCTAAGCCTTTAAATCTTTGAATATTAATCTTTGATTTGCCTTTTTTACCTTTAAAGGTTGAGACTATTTCTTCTCTTTGTTTATCATCCAGGGCATATAAAACATCTTTTCCACAATCGATTCTATAAAGTGGAGGCATAGAGATATAAATTCTGCCTTCTTGAACTAGAGGCTTATAGTGTCTTAAAAAAAGAGCACATAATAATGTTGCTATATGAAGGCCATCTGAATCAGCGTCAGCAAGAATACAGATTTTCCCATATCTTAGTGAAGATAAATCGCTATTACCTGGAAGTACTCCTATTGCTGTAGATAAATTCTTTATTTCTTGAGACTTAATAATCTCAGAGCTTTCTAAATCCCATGTATTTAAAATCTTTCCTCTCAGGGGCATTATCGCCTGGAAAGATCTTTCTCTAGCCTGCTTTGCTGATCCTCCAGCAGAGTCTCCCTCAACAAGGAATAGCTCGGTTTCATTTAAATCTTGGCTATTACAATCAGAAAGCTTTCCTGGCAAAGCCGGACCTTTAAAGGTCTTTTTCCTTTCTACAATATTAGATACTTTGGCTCTTGTTTGAGCGGAAATAATAGCAAGCTCTGCAATTTTTTCGCCCTCTTCAGTGTGGGTGTTTAGCCATATACTAAAAGTATCCTTGGTGGTGCTTGAAACAAATGACATGTGGTCCTTTGAATCTAGTCTCTCTTTGGTTTGCCCAGCAAATTGTGGATTTTGAAGCTTTGATGAAACTATAAAAATAGCACTATTAATCACATCGTCCGCATTAATCTTTAAACCTTTTGGTAATAAATTTCTATAATCACAAAATTCTTTAATTGAATCGAGAAGACCTGATTTAAAACCATTCAAATGAGAGCCGCCTTGAGGGGTTGGAATGAGGTTTACATATGTTTCATCCAATTTATTTTTTAAGATTCTTTGTGACCAATTAATTGCAAACTCTAGTTCCTGAATATCTCCCTTTTTCGAACATACTATTGAGTCTTCTAAAACTAGCTCTGAACCTTCAGAAGACTCTACTAAATAACTCTTTAATCCATCTTCAAAATACCATTTTTCTTTATCGTTAGATTTTTTTTCATTGTTGAACTCTATTGTTAAACCAGGACACAAAACAGCTTTTGCTTTTAGCAAATGTTTTAATGTTTTTATTTGGACTTCAATGTTTTCAAAATATTCTGGATTTGGTTTAAAAGTTATAGATGTCCCAGTATTTCTGAGTCCAACATCCCCTACCTCTTTGAGCTCACTAACCTTGTCACCATTACTGAAAGTGATTTGGTGTTCTTTAGAATCTCTTTTAACTCTAACTTCAAGACTTTGTGATAAGGCATTGACTACAGAAACCCCAACTCCATGAAGACCTCCTGAAAAATTATAGTCATCTCCTGAGAATTTAGCACCAGCATGGAGCTTGCATAATATTAGCTCTACACCACTTACTTTATGCTCAGGATGGATGTCTACTGGCATACCTCTTCCATCATCACTAACTCTAATATTTCCATCTTTCAATACAGCTATTTTTATATTTGAACAGTGGCCAGATAATGCTTCATCAACTGAATTATCAAGAACTTCTTGTATTAAGTGATTTGGATTAGACGTGTCTGTATACATCCCAGGTCTTTTTTTAACTGGGTCTAGGCCTGATAAAACCTCGATTGCTTCTGCATCATATGAATTTTTAGCCAATTTAAGAAGCCTTTATTATTTATTGAACTTATGTAAGATATTCTACTCTAAGAAATATTAAAAAAATTATAAAATATAAAAAATTAAAGATGTTTACACTGTAAACATTAATATTGAGTTAAAATAATATTATGAACAACTTTACCAAGCCATTATTAATACTTTTTTTAATATCTTTAAATCTTAATTCAGAGAATTTATTAGATATCTATAATGAAGCTTTAAAAAATGATCCAACATTTAAATCAGCAGAATATTCATATTTGGCTGACAAAGAGCTTGTTGTTCAAGGAAGAGCCGCATTACTTCCAAGCCTTACTTTAAGTGGATCAACTAATTGGAATGAATACTATCAAGACAAGCAACTTCAACAAGAATATAACTCATTTTCAAGCTCAGCTAGGTTGTCGCAGCCTTTATTTAGATTAGATTCATGGTTTCAATACAAACAATCTAAATCTCTTACAAATGCAGCTGAAGCAGAGTTTGCTTTTGAACAACAAAACCTTTTGGTTAGAACTGCAGAGCTATATTTTGGAGTTTTAAGAGCTATAGATAATTTAAATGCTGCTATATCTGAAGAAAAAGCTATTAAAAAACAACTTGATCAGGCACAACAAAGATTTGAAGTTGGGCTATCTGCAATTACAGGAGTTCAAGAAGCACAACTTGCATATGATCTTAGTAAAGCGTCAAGAATAAGCATTGAAGGAAGATTATTTTCAGCGCGAGAGGCTTTAAATGCTCTCATTGGAAGAGAGATATTTAGTCTTGATGAATTGGGCGAGGGGTTGCTTGTTGAAGTTCCAACACCCACCTCAAAGGAACAATGGGTAGATCTTGCTTTAGAAAACAATTACCAGTTAAAAGCGGCCTATCTAAGAAAAGATGCAGCAAAAAATAATGCTAGAAGCTCTGCTTCAAATCATTTGCCAAAGATTGATATTGTTGGTTCAAAATCAGAGTCTGAAACAAATCAATTTAACTATGAAGGGTTTAATATCAATGGCCAAGGCATACCTGTCCCAGAAGTCACGGGTCGAAGAAACTTTGCTATCCAATTCAGTATGCCCATTTTTCAAGGAGGTGCAGTTAACTCCAGAAGAAAGCAGGCATATTCTCAATATGAGAGAACTAATGAGAACACCCTCTTTACTCAAAGACGAATTATTCAAGAAGTAAGATCAGAGTTTTCAAATGTTATTACGCTTGTTGCTAACGTAACAGCACAAAAGCAAGCAGTTATTTCTGCAACTAGTGCTCTAGAGGCAACTCAAGTTGGTTACAAGGTGGGTACGAGAAACGTAGTTGATCTTTTACAGGCTGAAAAGAATCTTTATTCTGCAGAAAAAAATCTAGCAAACGCTAAATATGATTATATTTTATCAAATCTTAAGTTGGCTCTAGCTTCTGGAACAATTACACCAGGAGATCTTGTGAGAATTAATAGCTTATTAAAATAATATCTTATGCCCGAACTTCCAGAGGTTGAGACAACTCTCAGGGCGATTGAGAAATTTAAAAATCAACGCCTATCCAATATTAAGGTTCATAATAGAAACCTAAGATGGAAGGTAGATAAAGATCTTGAAATAAATTCAAAAAATCAAATCATTAAGAACCTTCGTAGAAGAGCGAAATACATAATATTTGATTTAGATAAGTGCTCAATCATTCTTCATTTAGGTATGTCTGGCAGCCTTAGGATAGCTAGTAATGATGATAATTATTTCTTAAAACATGACCATATAGAATTTCTCTTTGAGAATGAAAAAATAATATATAACGATCCAAGAAGATTTGGATCTATTCATCTAACAGATGATATTGATAAACATAGATTAATAAATCATCTTGGACCAGAACCGCTATCAAAAGATTTTAATTCAAAATACCTTCTTGCTTTGTGCTCAAGGTCTAAGACAAACATTAAAACTTTGTTAATGAATCAAAAAAATGTTGTTGGTATAGGAAATATATATGCTTCAGAAACTCTTTATCTTTCCAAGATTAATCCTTTAAAAGATTCTAGTAAATTAACCATTGATGATTGTAAAAAAGTGGTTAGTTCGTCTAAAAAAATCTTGAATGCAGCTATCAAAGTTGGTGGAACAACTTTAAAAGACTTCTATTCAGCAGATGGAAGTCCTGGCTATTTTAAATTTAGGTTGAATGTATATGGGAGAGAAAGCTTGGATTGTAAAAAATGTAAAACAAAGATTACAAAAACAAATATTAATCAAAGAGCTACCTACTATTGCTCTTCTTGCCAGAGCTAAGTATCTAGTTTTGCTCGCAGTGCTTGTTCTACAGTCGGGTGAACGAATTTTGAGATATCGCCTTTTAAATCTGAAATTTCTTTAATTAAGCTAGATGAAACATAAATCAAGCTTTCTTTAGGGGTAAGAAATATACTTTCGATATCCGGTGCTAAAGATCTATTCATAGTTGCAAGTTGAAACTCATACTCAAAATCAGAAACAGCTCTTAGACCTCTAATAATTGCACACGCACCATAATCTTTTGCTAAATCAACAGTTAGTTTTCTGGGGAACCCAACAACTTCAACCTTTTCGTTACTCTCATAAATCGAAGTAGCTAAATTTATTCTATCTTCAAGGGAGAACATTGGATTTTTTAATTCGCTCTTAGCTATTGCAACTACAACCTTATCAAACAGACCGCAGCCTCTATCAATAATATCCATATGACCATAGGTGATAGGATCAAATGAACCTGGATATATTGCTACTCTCATAAACAAATAATACTAAACATTGATTTTTAAGCAATGTTTAATTGCTATCCTATACTGATAATAATTGCAATAATCATTTGGAATTAAGCAATTTTAAATTTGATACTAATCAGTTTTTTAGCTATGATTAAAGCTTCATACTAATAGGTTAGGTAAATTATTACTTTATAAAATAGGAGTTTAATATGAAATTTTTATTAATGTTAGGTGGTGTTATTGCACTTCCTTCTTTTGCTGCAAGTGGAGGCGATCTTGATTCCAGTGATCTTACTGGAGTATCTTTTTGGCTTGTTACTGCTGCTCTTTTAGCTGCTACTGTTTTCTTTTTTGTTGAAAGAGATCAAGTAAGTGCTAAATGGAAAACATCACTTACAGTTTCTGGTTTAGTTACTGGTATTGCATTCTGGCATTATCTTTATATGAGAGGTGTGTGGATCGAAACTGGTGAAACGCCAACAGTATTTAGATATATTGATTGGTTGCTAACTGTTCCGTTACTAATGGTTGAGTTCTACTTAATCCTTGCAGCTTGCACAAATGTTGCGGGTTCATTATTTAAGAAACTACTTGGTGGTTCGCTTGTAATGCTTATTGCAGGATATATGGGTGAGTCTGGAAGTCTTCCAGTATTGCCTGCATTCATTGTTGGGTGCTTAGCATGGTTCTACATGATTTATGAACTATATGCTGGTGAAGGTAAGGCTGCAGTTACTACTGCTAGTCCTGCTGTTATGTCTGCATACAATACTATGATGTTGATTATCGTAGTAGGTTGGGCAATTTACCCAGCTGGATATGCTGCTGGTTACCTAATGGGTGGTGATGGCGTATATGCTCAGAATTTAAACGTTATATATAACCTTGCTGACTTTGTTAACAAGATTTTATTTGGTTTAGTTATCTGGCATGTTGCTGTTAAAGAGTCTGCTCATTAGCATCAACTAACTTTAATTAGTTAATTAAAACCCGGCTACATGCCGGGTTTTTTATTTTTAGAAATATGTTTCAAGAATGTTGCTAAAAATATGCTTTAATAAAATACTCTTTTAATAGAATGTTTTTAAAATGGAGACTTAATATGAGATATTTATTAACAACAATAGCTATTATATCTTTTTCAGCGCTTGCTGATGATCATAAGAGCTTACCTAAACCAAATGAGTGTGAGGGAAGCCCAGCCAATTATTACGTGGCAAAGCTTAATGAGGGTGGAACAATTGAGGGTTGGCTAAATGCAGCGAAGATGCATCAGGCCTATTATAAAGAAAGAGGATTTGATGTGAAAGTCATTCCATCAATACAGTACTTACCAAGCGAAGATGACAGTGGGCCAAGAGATGAAGTTTTTAGAATTAGCACTCATGTAATTCATGCCAATACCTCTGAGCAAGAAAGATGGTGGGATTGGAATCAAAATGAAAGAAATGATTTTGATATTAAAGCAAGAGATGCATTTGTTGCTGAGTATGATAAAAATAATGAAGTTGTTGCAAGAAGATTTCTTTGCATGCTAATCGATTAAGACTATGGAGAAATAGTATTTCCATCATAGGAAATTAAATTCCCTGAATCTTCTGCAGAGGTACCTTCAATTACTTTTGACAAAAGCTTAACGCTGTATTGTGGAGAAAAAAGTTTTTCTTTAGATACATTTTTCTGAAAAGGTTCACTAAACTTACTCTCAACAGTTCCTGGCTGAAGCGCTAGAGCTATTGCATTTTTATTTGTTCTTTTTAATTCAATACTGAAATTTTTAACTATTTGGTTTAACGCTGTCTTACTTGATCTATAGGAATACCACCCACCAAGTTGATTATCTGAGATACTCCCTACTCTTGCACTTAAAAATGCTATAACACTCTTTTCATCTTTATTCATTAAAGGAATAAAGTACCTGCCAATAAGAGCCGGTCCAATGGTGTTGATGCTATATACCTTTGCAAAGGTTTCATAATTAAGATCTTTTATGCTTTTCTCAGGTCCAAAATTTTCAGTATGAAGAATGCCACTGGCAATAATAACTCTATCGATAATATGATCTTTAATCTTGTCTGCAGCTTTTTGTATGCTGCCTTGGCTTTCAACATCAATTTCAAAACTAGAAACTTTTTCCGATACATGATCAGCGGCACTTCTTGAGAATGTAAATATATTTTCTACGGAGCTATCTTTTAAGTAATGTTCAACAAATGCATTTCCTATTGCACCACTTGAACCAATTATTGCTATATTTTTTGACATTAAAATTTATTCAGTAATTATTAAGAAGGACTTGATGAAAATTATATATATAAAGAAGTTTTATATGAAGTTAAACTTAAAAGTAAATGAATAAAGGGAGACATGATGGGATTTGAAGTTAGTGACAGAGCAAAAGAAATTAATGAGCGCTTAGAAGCCTTTATGGAAGAGCATATTTATCCTCGCGAAAGGGATTATGACGAATTCACTAATGATCAAAACAATTTATGGCAGTATCCAGATTGGTATGAAGAGTTAAAAGAAGAAGCAAAAAAACAGGAGCTATGGAATTTATTTTTACCAAAAGAATATGCCCCTTGGAGTCCGGGTCTTACCAACCTTGAGATAGCTGGTCTCTTTGAAACCATGTCTAGGTCTGCATGGTCTCAACAAATCTTTAATTGCAATGCGCCAGATAGAGGCAATATGGAAGTGTCTGGCTAAATATGGAACTCCAGAACAGCAAAAACAATGGTTAGAACCTCTGCTAGCAGGTGAGATACGATCTGCCTATGCTATGACTGAACCTGACGTTGCATCATCAGATGCAACTAATATGGAATTAGAAATTACTCGTGATGGTGATGAATATGTTTTAAATGGCAAGAAATGGTGGACTACAAATGTTATCACTCCTAAATGTAAATTTATGTTGGTTATGGGTAAATCAAACCCAGAAAACCCTCGTCATACACAACACTCAACTATTATTGTTCCTACTGATGCAGAGGGTTTTACAATCACTAGAGCTTTAAGATCCCTAGGTGAATTACACTCGCCAGGCGGTGAAGGCGATGTGGTCTTTAAAAATGTTCGCGTTCCAGTTTCTAATCTGATACTAGGCGAAGGAAGAGGTTTTGAGATAGCTCAAGGTAGACTTGGCCCAGGCAGGTTCCAATATGCAATGATGTTTGTTGGAATGGCTCAAAGATCTTTAGAGCTTATGTGTGAGAGAGCTCAGAGCAGAGTTGCCTTTGGTGAAGCATTAAGTAAAAAAACAAGTGTTCAACATGAGATAGCAAAAAGCCGGTGTGATATTGAGCAATGTCGATTACTTGTACTATCTGCTGCTGAAAAAATGGATAACTACGGCATAGATGCAGCAAGAGACTACATCTCAATGTTAAAAATAGTAGCTCCAAAAATGTGTGAGGATGTCTCTAGTAGAGCTATACAAATCTTTGGTGGCATGGGTGTATCTCAAGATACTCCATTAGCTCATATATTTACAACAAGTAGATTTTGTAGAATTGCAGATGGTCCAGATGAGGTTCATATGTCCCAACTTGCAAAACTTACCATGAGGTCTTTGTCAGGAAAGTAACTTACACTAAACCAAAAAAAGGGAGCTAATGCTCCCTTTTTTATTATTCTAATTATTTAGAAATTATATTTAACACTGAAGCTATGAGTTTCAGGAGCACCCATCATCATCCCATTAACTCCACTTAAACCACTAGCAATTAAGACTAATCTAACATATTGATTATCGGTAGCATTCTTCACAGAGTATGCAAGTTCCCATGAATCATTTCTCCAACCCACTTTATAGTTCAAGAATTCTTGATCAATTTTTTGAGCGAGCTCTGGATTGCTAGCTGGCAATTGAGCTAACCATTGTGGTGATCGTGATGGAGCAGATGTATTTTCGTATGGTCCATCATATGAATAATCTACTCTTGAGAAAACATTTCCGTTTCCAAGAGGGAAAAAATGAGATAACCCGATTGTATACGCATCAACAGGTGTTAGCCTAGGTGCTGCATTTGAAAGGATATCAGGCGAACCGTCATCAATAGTCATATATGATACGTTTAAAGTAAGATTAGGTCTTAGTTTTGCAATCATATTAAGATCAAAACCTAGTCTTTCTGCAGTCTCTGTAGCGTTTCCAACAACAGTTCCTGTGCCATCAGGGTTTTGAGTGATGAAATGCTGTCCATCAGTATCCATGCTAAATGCTGTAGCATTAATTTGAACTTTATTGTCCATTAATCTTGATTTAATACCAATTTCAAAATTCTCTGTTTCTGTTTTATCAAAATTTCTGGCATCTCCTGTAGCACCAGAGGTAGAATTAAAACCACCAGCTTTGTAGCCTGTGGCAGCAGCAACATACAACATAATATCCTCTGATAAATCTTTTTGAACGCTTAAAGACCACGTAGTAGCGCTATCAGATCTTGTAAAAGTATTATCAACATTTTGTAAGAATCCACTAAAAGGCCAATTATCTCCAAGAACCATTTGTCTAGGAAGCCCAACCAGTCCTGGTTGCTGCAGAACACCAGCAAGCATTGGACTTACAACCCCTCCTAGCATAGCTTGAGCATATAAATCTGCTTCTTTATCTTCTGATGTATATCTGGCACCTATGGTATATCTTAGAGAGTCAGAAACATGGGTGGTCATTCTTCCAAATATTGCCGCAGTTCTGTCAGACCATTTCATATCTTGCGCTACAGCATCGCCTCCTTGAGTTGTAGCTGTAAAACCACCAACGCCTGGAATGGCTGCTTGAAGCCCTTGAAGCGCAGCCAGTTGTGCCGGACTAGCAAGACCGGCTGCAGCTAAAGCTCCTAATTGCTGAGCTTGAGTACTAAGTTGAGTAAACCATGTACCCCATACTGGAGAAAACTCATTGCCAATTTCAATAGCGGCCATATTAGCACCCGCGCCCATCTCACCATATTCAGAGTCTGAAAAATATAAGCCCACTGTATATTCTTTATTTCCAATCATGTTTGAGCTAAATCGTATTTCATTGGTAAGAGATTTACCTGGCAAGGTTCTTTTTAGCTCTGCAAAATTGATAGAAGTAAAGTCTGCATCCCACTCTCTATATGCTTCATATTTATTTTTTGCAAGAATATAAGTGAATGTTCCATTTTCTAATTCTCTATCAATTTTCAATGACGTTAAAGTTGAATCTAGATCAAATTTTGGCGAACCTGGAGTCGTAGCAAATCTATAGTTAGTATAATCACTGTCTGCAGGTGTTTTGCCCAACAAGGGAATTCCAATAGCTGTTTGTTGTGATGTTGCAATACTGTCTACTGCACAACATGTTGATTTTTTTGATATATCAGAATGAGAGAAAACAAGATTGAAGTTTTCATTTTCATGATAAATTTTAATACCTATAACTGAATCGTCTACGCCATTGGCTGAACTTCCATCAATGATATTTGTCATGTAGCCATCTGATTCATTAACATTAGCACTTAATCTAATAGCTGTTGAGTCTGAAACACCAAAACTCATGGCGCCGGTAACTCTTGTTGAATTAAAATCACCACTTTCATAATGCACGTAACCATCTGAATCACCTGGTCTAGGTGTTTTTGTTGTTATATTAACAACACCTGCATTTGAGTTCTTTCCATAAAGAGTTCCTTGAGGTCCTTGAAGAACCTCAATTCTTTCTATGTCGATTAGGTCGTTTAAGCCCAGGCCTGTTTTGTTGAGATAAACTCCGTCTACCACCAAGGCTACATCTGATTCTAGTGAAGCATCACTTTGGCTGGTACCAATACCCCTTATTCTCATTGATGCATTAAATGGATCAACATTATAGTTAACTATCAAAGATGGTAAAGCTGAGTCAATGTCTCGGGCTGTTGTGATATTCATATCTTCAATTTGCGCTGCAGATAAAACCTCTACAACCATTGGAACATCTTGTGCGTTAGCTTCTGTTTTTGTTGCTGTAACAATAACATCTTCGATTCCATCTGAATCTTGGGCTAATAAACTGAATGGCATTAATATTGCTGCCATACATAAACTAGTTTGTAATAAATTTTTCATTAATGTGTCCCCCTTAAAGACAATAAAAATTTTCTTAATTAACTAAGATAGCGCAATCATAGGCGCTGGTCTTGTTTGTATACTATCAGATACTGCTTAAAACTCATCAAAAAGATAAAAATTATTATTTATTCTTTGTGCTATTTGGAGAAACGAAGTTTGTGTCTTGAAGTGTGTCATGGGTATTCTCAAGAATAACTTTTTTAACAGCAGCCACAATTGGGTTAGATCGAGATAACTCATGTTGAATTAGGTAGAACCCTATTTGAAATGAGTACTCATCCTTCTCGAAAGGGATAAGCCTTTCATCACTTTCGCCATCAAGATCTGTCAGAAATGTAACTCCATTACCGTTTGAAACCATAGAGTGAGCATCTTGATATGAGTTTGATGAAACTATTATATTTGGATTTTTAAAAAAAGATTTAATAATAAAATCAGTATCAAACTTATCATTCCTTTTGTAAGCCACCCATTCAAAATCATTTGGATTTTTATTCTTATCGAAATAATCTTTTGTACCATAAATTCGCATGTCTATATTTGTAAGCAAAGTTGCTATTGAGTCCTCAGGCGGTCTTGTTGTTCCAATAAACCCAATATCATAAACCTCAGTAGACATATCAGAATCATCTGAAGCATTCATTATATGAATCTTGAGATTAGGGAAACGGGATCTTAATTTTGTAATAAGATTTGTCATATTACTACCACCCTCGCCTTGCTTATAAATAACAAGCTTTCCATTCATAAGTTCTGGGTTTGGTATGAATCTTTCTTTTAGTTCTGAAATTTTATAGTCAATCTTTGCAACTTCTTTGTATAGATCATGACCATGAGTCGTTAAGGTATATCCAGAATTTTTTCTTTCAAATAACTTTAGAGCTAATTCTTTTTCTAATTTTTCAATCTTTCTAGATACCGTTGAATGATTAACTCTCATCTCTTTAGCACAGCCACTTAAAGTGCCATGATTTGCGCAAGATATAAAGTATTCTAAATTTCCCCAATCAAGCATCACTTTTCGGTTAGTTGAAATATGAACACAATATACTATAGATGTTCATATATCATCAAGTGGGTCGCTTATTTTTCTTATACCATGATAAAGATATGTGTAATAAAATTATTTTGGCAAATAAATAGGGAGAGAACTAAATGCAAGTCTTAAGAACACCAGATTCATGTTTTGAGAATATCAAGGACTATCCATTTGAGCCCGTTTATACAAATATACAAACAAAAAATGGAACTACTTTGAGAATTCATCATATTGATGAGGGACCGAAAAATGGTCCTATACTTCTAGCAATGCATGGTCAGCCCGTTTGGAGCTATCTTTAC
This sequence comes from uncultured SAR86 cluster bacterium, assembly GCA_964276145.1. Lineage (GTDB taxonomy): Bacteria > Pseudomonadota > Gammaproteobacteria > Magnimaribacterales > D2472 > SCGC-AAA076-P13. The sequence continues at coordinate 71,095 of CAXYDN010000001.1, forward strand.
GCTAAAATGATTCCAATTTTAACTGAAGCAGGAATAAGGGTTATTGCTCCTGATTTAGTTGGGTATGGAAAATCAGATAAACCAGCTGCTAGAGAAGATTATTCTTATCAAAATCAAGTTGATTGGATGGGAGAATGGTTGAAGAAAAATGATTTCAAAAATTTAACTTTCTTCGGACAAGACTGGGGGGGCTTAATTGGATTAAGGATGGTAGCAGCAGATCCGGATAGGTTTATAAAAATTGCTATGGGTAATACAGGTCTTCCGTATAACCCCAATGCTCCTCAAGAAGTTATGGATGAAGTAAATGAGTTTAGGGCATCAAATAAAAAGATAAGCTTCTTTGCGATGTATAAAGAAGTTAGCAAAATGGATAAAAACAAACATATGGCAACGAAATTTATGTACTGGCAAAAATTTGCCTGGGATTCAGAAAATCTTCCAATTGGATTAATTAACTCATTCTCGATGGAGAGTCAGTTTAGAAAATCTCCGGTCAAAGCCTATATCCATATTCTGTTACAAAAGATAGGACTAGAAAAAATATCACCGTTTTATACTGATTTAATGAAAGCTTATGAGGCACCCTTCCCCGATCCTTCATATAAAATGGGTCCTAGGGCAATGCCAAGCCAAGTTCCAATGATACCTGATCAGTCTTTAGATGCTCAGAGAAAAGCAAGAGAGTTTTTTAAAACTTCCAATAAACCTTTTTTAGCTGTTTTTGCAGGTAATGACCCTGTAACAAATGGAGCTGAGAAAGATGTTCTGAGAATGGCTCCAAATGCAAAAAGTGCTCCTCATATTGGCGGAGGTCATTTCTTTCAGTGGACTAAAGCAAAACCTCTATCTAAGATATTAATTGATTTTATTAAAGAGTAATTTTTTATGATTAATTTATACACAGCTTCAACGCCTAACGGACATAAAGTTTCTTGTTTATTAGAAGCATTAGAGATGCCCTACGAAGTTCATTCAGTAAATCTTACTGAAGGTGAACAAAAAAAACCTGAATTCTTAAAAATTAGTCCCAATGGCAGAATTCCAGCTATTGTGGACACTGATAATGATAATCTTTCAATCTTCGAGTCTGGTGCAATAATGATATATCTTGCAGATAAGGCGGGTAAGCTTATCCCAAGCGATGATAAAGGGAGAGCAAAAGTGACTGAATGGCTTATGTTCCAAATGGGTGGTATCGGCCCAATGATGGGTCAGGCAAATGTTTTTTTTAGATATTTTCCTGAAAAAATTCAGCCAGCTATAGATAGATATCAAAATGAATCAAGGCGTCTTTTTGAGGTTCTAGACAATCATTTAGCAGACAATGAATGGCTCGCAGGAGAATATTCGATTGCAGACATTGCTAATTGGTGCTGGGTTAGAACCCATAATTGGTCAGGTGTATCAATTGATGGACTAACCCATCTAGAAGATTGGAAAAATAGAATGTATGAACAGCCAGGGATGATTAAGGGAACTAAAGTTCCAGTAGACAGGGAAAGTATATTAAAAGATGAAAAGGACAAAGAAGAATTTATAAAAAATGCACAAAAAATGGTAAAAAAATAAAAGGAGATTATTTATGTTAAAGGTTCATTTTACTGCTGGCACTAGAGCTGGAAGAGTTGTTTGGCTTCTCGAAGAATTAGGATTGGATTATGAAGTAAATATAATGCCGTTTACCAAGGAAGGACTAAAGTCACCCGAACATAGGTCGAGACATGCTTTAGGAAGAGTCCCAGTATTAGAGGATGGAGAAATTTCTATTTTTGAATCAGGGGCTATTATTCAATATGTTCTTGAACGTCATAAAGATGGTGGTCTAAAACCCGACTCTAGTTCTGAAGAGTTTCCATATTATCTTCAATGGTTTCATTATTGTGAAGGCATGGTTATGCCTCCAATGAATCAAGTTGTTGTTCAAACAATTTTATTACCGCCTGATAGAAGGGATGAGAATGTTTTAAGACAAGCACAAAATCTAATAACCAAATCTCTTGCACCAGTCAACGACAACCTTGCAGATAAAGATTATTTAGTTGGTGATTTCTCAGCAGCCGACCTTATGCTTGGGCATTCATGTTTTATGGCTAATAGATTGGGGTGTGTTTCGGATGATATGGTGAATATTAAAAACTATGTAGCCAGAATTGAGGCTAGACCAGCATTTCAAACAGCAATAACTTTAGGAGAATAAATGGAATATAAGAATAGTGTTCATCCTTCCAAAGAACAAATGGAAGGATTTCTTGAGGGTGATGCTGATACTCCAATTGCTATGGTTAACCTTCTAAAATTTAAGGAAAAGGCTGAATATGAAGATGGAAGAGATAATGATCTGACAGGCGAAGAGGCTTATGCCATATATGGCAAAGAAGTCATTGGACACTTAAAAAAAGTTGGCGGTGAGTGGTCTTTTGGGGGCTCTATAAGCCGCTTAATGCTTGGAGAAGTGGAAGAACTTTGGGACAAAGTTGCTATTGCAAAATATCCAAGTAGAAAGGCAATGCTCAAAATGGTAACAGATCCTGATTACTTAGAAAGTAATAAACATAGAGTAGCAGGACTAGCTGGACAGCTTAATATAGAAGTTAAAGAACAATAATTTTGAAGCAATTACAAACATTTAAAAATGATCTTTTAAAAACAAGGATCGTTCAAACACAAAACATAGAAATTAAAGAAGGAGAAATCTCGGTATTAATAGAAAGTTTTGCTTTCACATCAAACAATGTTACTTATGGTGTAGCTGGCGACACGATAGGTTACTGGCAATTCTTTAAAGCAACAGAAGATAAAAATAATGATTGGGGCTGCATACCAGTATGGGGATTTGCCAAAATTATTAAATCAAATGTCGAGGAATTAATTGTTGGAGAAAGATTGTTTGGATGTTTTCCTCCGGGTGATATCTTAAATTTAAAACCTATTAAAGTTACCAATCAAGGATTTGCTGATGGCAAAGAACATCGAAAAGATCTACCCGCCTTATATAACAACTACATAAGATTATCAGGTGATGCTAATTATGATGCCTCTATAGATAACATTAGATCTTTATTATTTCCCTTACATGTAACATCTTTTTGTATATGTGATGCATTGGAGGATGAGGCCTATTACGAAGCAGAACAAATTCTCATAGTAAGTGCGTCTAGTAAAACTGCAATTGGTGTTGCTCAAGGACTTCAAGAGACTTCTAATACCCCATCAATAATTGGCCTTACTTCTCAAAAGAATTTAGATTTTGTTAATAACTTAAATTGTTATGATGAGGTGATTACCTATGATCAACTATCTAAGGTAAATTTTAATCTTAAGTCTGTGATGGTTGATATGGCAGGAAGTCGTGAAATTCTCGGGACTCTTCATGGCTCTCTTGGAAATAATATGCTCAAATGCCTTACTGTTGGAATGACTCATTGGGACAATGAAGTTACTGCAGAAGATGCTCTTGGCCAAGCTATGCTTAGAGAAAGAACAGAATTCTTTTTCGCTCCAGCTCATATTCAAAAACGGGTAAAAGATTGGGGCTATGATGGTTATAACCAAAAGACAAATGAATTTATGGAAGCTCGATCTAATCAAAGCATTGATTGGATGACTGTAAAAGAAATTGCAGGACTCGAAAATTTTATATCAACTTATGAAAAATTTGTAAGTGGAGATATAAACCCAAATGAAGGAATCATTGTGGAGCTAAGTGATGCCTAAAAAACTCACTATTTTTTTAATGGTGTTAATAGTGTCTGGTTTTGTTGCCTGGGAATATAAAGTAAATATTCTTGTATGGGCTATACCCAAAGTATCAAATGTTACCGTTCAAGAAAATATTCCAACCACTTGGTCTAAAGGTCCAGATATACCAATTGATGATAATAGACCAAATATAATTTTAATACTGGCCGATGATATGGGTTATAACGATATATCTATTCATAATGGTGGAGCAGCTGACGGAACCCTTCAAACTAAAAACATAGACGCATTAGCAAAAAGTGGAATGCTTTTTTCAAGAGGTTATGCTGCTAATGCAACTTGTGCTCCATCAAGAGCATCAATAATGACTGGAAAATATTCAACTAGATTTGGTTATGAATTTACCCCAATACCTTCTTTAGGCAGAACAGTTCTGCGCTGGCTTGCAGAAGAAGATGACTTTGAATTAAAACAAAGGATCGATCGAGAGGTGGTTTCAAAAATGCCTTCTTATATGGAACAAGGGATGCCAAATGAACAAACAACAATAGCAGAGGTTTTAAAAGATGCTGGGTATTACACAGCGCACATAGGAAAATGGCACCTTGGTTACGCAAATGGTATGGATCCAATAAGTCAAGGCTTTCAAGACTCTTTAGGTTTACTTGGACCACTATATTTACCAGAGGATCATCCTAATGTTGTAAACGCAAAGTTTGATACAAGAATTGATAAAATGATTTGGGGCATGGGTCAATATTCTGCAACTTTCAATAATGGCAATTCATTTGCTCCTGATAAATATGTGACAGATTACTATACCGATGAAGCTTTAAAAGTAATTGAAAATAATAAGAATAGGCCTTTCTTTTTATATTTAAGTCATTGGGCAATTCATAATCCACTTCAATCATTAAGAAGTGATTTCGAGCAAATGAGTCATATGCATGGTCATAATCTTCAAGTTTACTCAGGAATGATAAATGCTTTAGATAGAAGTGTTGGCAAGATTGTTGGCAAGTTAAAAGATTTAGATATATATGGGAAAACCTTAATCATATTTACCAGTGATAATGGTGGGGCTAATTATATTGAACTAGATGATATTAATAAGCCCTATAGAGGTTGGAAGATTAGCTTCTTTGAGGGAGGAATTAGAGTTCCTTATATTGTTAGTTGGCCTGATGAGATCGGTCCAGGAAAAAAATCAGATAATGCTGTTCATCATTTTGATATTTTTCCTACTATTGCTAAGGCTGCGGGTATTGAGTCTAGTGATGCATTAGATGGTGTGGATTTATTGCCTTTTATAAAAAATGAAAGCTCTTCTAAGCCTCACACAACTCTTTTTTGGCGATCTGGCAATCATCAATCGGTCCTTCATAAAAACTGGAAATACATAATTAGTAAAAAAGAAAATTTTCGCTGGTTATTTGATACTTCAGTGGATCCAACAGAAAAAAATAATCTACTTCACAGTCATCCTTTAATAGTAAAGGAAATCGAAGAGCTTTTAGCCAAGTTTAATTCAGAACAAAAAAATCCTTTATTCCCTTCATCATATGATGCTCCAATAATGATAGATAAATATGATGGAAAAGAATACGAAGAAGGTGACGAATATATTTATTGGTCTAACTAATAAATTATTCAAATAAAAATAGGAGAAATAGTGAAAAAAATAAAAGTTTTTGGGGTCCCTGCCTCACCTTACACACAGAAAATGATTTCTATTTTGAGGTATCGCCATATTGCATATGAAGTTTTCATGGGAGATGTTCCAGGAAGATTAAGCAGACTAGAAGAAATAGAGCCTCCAAAACCTATTTTACTTCCTACTCTCCTTTTAGAAGATGAAAGTGGTAAATTAAAAGCAACTACCGATACGACCCCTGTCATTAGAAGATTTGAAAACGAGTATCCAAATAGAAAATTATTACCTGAGGACCCTGCTTTATCTTTCATAAATTACCTATTGGAAGATTTTGGTGATGAATGGGTTACTAAATATATGTTCCATTACAGATGGTATTTTGATGAGGATGCTGATAATGCATCAACCGTTCTTCCACTGACTGATCTTGCTGTGAATATGCCTGATGAAATACTTAAGGATGCAAAAAAATATGTTCATGATAGACAGGCTGGAAGGTTATGGGTTGTAGGCTCAAACGATACAACAGCTGATTTAATCGATGCTAGTTATAAAAGATTCTTAAAATTGATGGATGATCATTTATCTATTAGTAAATTTCTTTTTGGTGAAAAGCCTTCTTCTGCTGATTTTGCTATCTATGGACAATTAACCCAGCTCATTGGTTTTGATCCTACATCAAGAAAAATTGCCTACGATACTGCATTAAGGCTCGTTTCTTGGCAAGATGTAATGGCTGACTTATCTGGTCATGAT
>CAXYDN010000002.1:0-51693 GCA_964276145.1 uncultured SAR86 cluster bacterium
CCATCATTACTTTATGGTGTAACTGGCTCTGGTAAGACAGAGGTTTATCTTAGACTCACAGAAAATTGTATTAAGAATGGTAAGTCTGTTCTTATTCTTGTACCAGAAATCAACTTAACACCACAATTGTTATTAAGGTTTGAATCTAGATTTAAAGGTGAAATAGGGTTATATCACTCGAGACAAACCCCATCTAAAAGGCTTAAAGTTTGGTTGAAAGCTAAGTTTGGAGATATAAAAATAGTAATAGGTACTAGATCTTCGGTCCTAATGCCTTTAAAAGATATAGGGCTAATTATTATAGATGAAGAGCATGACCAGTCATTCAGGCAGTCAGAGGGATTTAAATTTTCAGCTAGAGATATTGGTATAAAAAGAGCTCAAGAAGAAAAGATACCCATTATTCTAGGGTCTGCGACTCCATCTCTCCAAACCCTAAAACTAGTTAAAGAAAAAAAATTTAATAGAGTAGATATTTTAAGTAGAGTTGATGGCAGGAAACCACCCAAGCTTATAGCTATGGATATAAACAATCTTCCACTTCTGGGAGGAGTTGCGCTTGAAACAATAAGTGCAATAGAGTCTGTTCTAAATAAAGGCGAGCAAGTACTTATTTTTATAAATAGAAGGGGTTTTGCTCCTATATATCAATGCGGATCATGTGGGTGGGTGGCTGATTGCAAATCTTGTGACTCAAATTTAGTCTACCATCACTCTAAACAAAGACTTATTTGTCATAGATGTGAGTCGTCTTATGCATTGAGTAAGTTATGCCCTGTTTGTAATTCAGATGATTTTTACATGTATGGCTCTGGAACCGAAAGGGTTGAGGAGGTTTTACAGAATAGTTTTTCTAAAACTCCAATAATAAGAGTTGATCATGACACAACAAAAAAAGTTGGAGCCATGCAAGCCATAGTAGAAAAGATTCATGCTTCAGATTCAGCTATATTGGTTGGCACTCAAATGTTAGCAAAGGGTCATGATTTCCCAAAAGTAACATTAAGCGTGATTTTAAATGCTGATAATGGTCTCGTAAGTCCTGAAATAAATGCATTAGAAAAACTATCACAGTTACTAATTCAGGTATCGGGTAGGGCAGGAAGAAACAACAATCTTGCAAAAGTGATTATACAAACTAGATATCCTGAAGATATTAATCTTAATAAAATTAAAACAGGCGATTATATGAATTTTGCAAATCAATGTCTCTCTCTAATAGACAAATGAACTTGCCACCATTCTCTACTATTTGTCTTTTAAGATGCTCTTCACCAACTCAGAAAAGTAATAATACTTTTCTTGAAAGAGCTGCCATAGTCTTATCAAATAGAAAAGAAATAAATGTAATTGGGCCAATACCCTCTTTAATATCTAAGTCTAAGGGAAATTATAGAAATCACTCTGCACATCCAAACCTCTTCAAAACCATACCTAAATAAAGTTTTAAAGTACTTAACTGAGCAATTCAATAAATGGCCAGAAACTAAGAAAATAAAATGGTCCTTTGATATAGACCCCATAGATTTAAATTAAATATAAATTTTTAAAATCTGCCCAGGATATATAGGCTTATTATTAAGATTATTATTTTTATCAATAGATTCAACTGATACTCCGAATCTAATGGCTATTTCGGATAACACATCACCTTTCTGAATTTTGTATGATAAGAATTCAGGGTTATTTTCAACAATAGTGCCAATTATTGGATTCTCTAAGAAATAATTATGTATTCCTAGAAAGATAGACCTTGCAATCATCCTTCTTCCTGGTTTTCCTTTTAGTCTTTGTGCATCTTCGGGGTTTGTTATAAAGCCAGATTCGACCAGAACCGAGGGAATATCAATTGATTTAAGAACCCTAAAATCTGCAAACTCAACATTTTTTTTATGAATTTTTGTATATGGATCTCTTTTGAGTTGGTCTAAGATTTTTGTGCCTAATATCTTGCTTTGACTTATTTTATTTTCATAAATTTTTGGGTAAAGCGCTCTTGCCAAGTCTTCATTAAAATCACTTGGTTGCAAGTTATTTATATCAGCTTGAATTCTTTTTCTTTGTTTTTCTGATAAGTTTCTTGCTATTGTGCTAGATGCCTCATCAGACCATATAAAAACAGATGCACCTTTAACTGAAGATAGCCTAAAACCATCAGCATGAATCGAAATAAAAATATCTGCGCCCATTTTTCGGGCATTTTGGAATCTATCATTAAGACCAATGGTTTCATCACCACTTCTTATCATCACGGGTTTATACCCATTCGTATCTCTTAGAGTTCTTTCAAGTTCCTTTGAAATAAGAAGCGTTACATCTTTTTCTAGAATATTATTTGGGCCAACAGCACCAGGATATTTACCACCATGCCCAGCATCTATAGCAACAACTATATCTCTAGTCATTGCTTTAAGATTCCTATCAGTTTTAAGCTTTAAATTAAGTAAGACGCCCTCATCTGTTTGCAGTTGAGTTGGTTTCCACCAATACACAAAATCATAAAGATCAATAACTATCCTTGTTTTATCTTCTTCATTTGAGGCCCTTATTTTTCTTATGGGGTAGTTATATATCTCATCTATTGGAGCCTTAACGTTTGATTGATTAATCTCAAAAACTAATCTTGATGGATTTTGCAAAGTGTATGAATTGATATATGAGACTTTCTCAAGCCCAAACAAAACATTTATTGACCCGTCACTTGCTTGCTTTATCTCTTTGAAGACCAGCTCATTAGACTGAGCAGCTAAAGATAATATCAATATTAATAGAAATTTATTCATAACTTTTTAGCCAATTAGAAAATAAATCTGAGCCTGTTTCAATATTTATCTTTCTTCCATTACTTAAATGATTAAAATTAATCTTTAAGTCGTAGTCTCTTTTTTGTTTAAGTCTTTCCGGCCACTCTATAAGAACAATTTTTTTTGAATCTGTTTTTCTGTTCAAATTAAATATATCTATATCTTGTGCCTCATTTGTTCTATAAAGATCTATATGTAAAAAAAGATATTCACCAAGATCGTATTCTTCACATAGAGTATATGTAGGACTCTTAACTAAATCTTTCCAACCGCAGCTCTTTATTATAGATCTAGATAAAAATGTTTTCCCGGCTCCCAAGTCCCCCTCAAGATGAATTTCTATTGATGAAGTTTTCATAAGCTTTATTTCATTTGCAATATCTTTGCCAAGCTTATTCGTAGCTTCATCATTTTGTAAGATCAACTCTTTCATTTATTCAATATTTTTCTAACCATTGGTATTAATGAAGATGCATTTAAACCAATTTCACCTAAATCTTCAACAAAGTTTTCACCTGCTTTTGCATGAGAAGCAACTGCTAATAAACAAGATTCTTTTAGAGGTAGATTCTGAGCTAGTAAAGCACTTATGATTCCTGCCAAAATATCTCCAGTACCTCCTGTTGCAAGCTCTGGGCCTCCATTTTCGCATATAAATGTTTTATCCTCACTCTTTATATACACCAGAGTATTGTGACCCTTTAGAACTACCGCAGATGCGTTATATTTCTTTGCAATATCAATAGCATTATCTTCTCTATTTAGTTGAATTTCATCAGCAGAAACTCCAAGCAAGGCCGCTGCTTCACCCGGATGGGGTGTTAAAATTAAATTTTTATTATTTTGTGATTGTATTTTTTTTGTGTAAGTCAGTGCTCCCGCATCGATAATTAGACCATATGGAGCATCTAAAGATATACATTCAGACAATTCTTTTGACCATTTATTGTCACTAAAGCCTGGACCAATCAATATGACATCAAAATCTCCTGAGATATTTTCATGACTGTCTACTCCAAGAGTCATGATTTCAGGATTTCTTTGAAGAGACGCCTGAGCATTTGAACTATGGGTATAGAGACTAACAAGACCAGATCCACAAAAAAGACTAGCTTCTGATGCAAGAATCCCTGCACCTCCCATACCCTTCGATCCAGCAATAACAGCAACTCTGCCATACAAACCTTTATGAGATTGAGCTTGTCTTTTTGGCAAGACGATGTCTAGGCTATCAAAATTAAAACTCTCTGCCATAAGATTATTTCTTAATAAAATACCCTAATCTATCGGAGTGAAAAGATCCCATATAAATCTTATCGCTCATTGGTATTGCTATTGTTGGAAGCCCAAAGACCGTTTTACTAAAAGAGTACTCATTTTTTAGCTTAAATGAATTTTTATCAATCTCATAGATTGAAAAGGGAAGAGAGCATGCTTCTCTTTCAATACAGTTTCCTGCATCATTCGGCTGGAAATCAAGAGAGGTAAACCATGCTGAGTTTCCAGTTAAAAAAATATTATCAGGTGATTGAACAAAATAAGTATCAATCTTTTCATTAATCGAAAGATCAAATTTTACAAGTTGATCACCTTGGTTATAACTTATAAATAACATATTAGACGATCTATCCAAGCTAATACCATTTGGGCCACTTCCCTCTGAGCTTTCTACTTTTTTAAAAAAACCATCTGACCATTCAACAATATGCCCAGAATTACTTTTAAATAATGAGGTTATTAGCCATTCTTCCATTGTTATATCTCTAGAGTACATGTGAGATGCAAAGAAGCCGCCATCATCCTTAAGTGCGATATCATTAAAGTAGTATTGATCCGGAACATCAATGCAACCTCGCCATACCAGTTCCCACTGCGCATCATCTGCAGATAAGACTAGTTCAAACATTTCTATAGATTCACTAGGATAATGGTTCACCACCGCAAGCTGAAAACGACCATCTTTCCTCTCCATCAAATCTATGCCATGAGGCCCAAAGGTTTTATTTGAAGAGTTACGACATAAAGAATCTCCCCATGTATTTCTTTCAAAAGTTATCTTAGGAGATATTTTTTTATTGTCTGCAATTCTAAGTAAAGCAAAGCCACCAGATTTTGTCTCTTGGTATGGACTAATACCACCAAATTCAGACATTAAAAAGTAATTTTGATCAGGTGTTATTACAATATCTTCCGGATTTGATAGTCCACAAACAACGCTAATAGAATCATCAGATTTACAATTGCTAATATCTTTCTGCTCACCAATATAGTCCGTTGAGACTATAAAAAAACTTAGAAACATTAATGTAAGTGATATTGGGAAAGTAAATTTATAGTAATGATTTAAATATAAGGACAATATTTTCTTTACTGACTTAAGGTAAAAAATTACAACTAAGCCTCTTATGCATAAAAGACAACCAAGAATTACTGTGACCAAAGTCCACAATCTCTCGGCCCAATTTTCATATAGAGTAAAAAAAATAACTAATGAGATACCAGTAAGAAAAGTGATTACGCCTAAAACATTCAGACTTTTTGCTTCTTGGACCTTTTCAGATATATAAAACATCAGTGGTTTGAACCATACAAGCAAAGAAAGAGAAAGGAAAAAAAAGAAATAAAAGTAATTCATAAAAAACTTAAAATAATCGTTCTTTAATTATATTAACTATTTCAAGTGGCTTGTCCAATGGCACATGATGAGCGGCATCACTCACCTCAATAAAATCCATCGTATCAGAATAGGTTGATTTAATATTCTTTAGGAAATCTCCTGAGGTTAGCAAGCTGTTTTGACCATGCACAAATAATGCTGGACAATTAAACGAGAATTTATAACCAAATAATCTTTCAAGACTTGTAAACATTACATCATCAAATCTCCATCTCCACCCTTGATCAGTTTCTTTAACAGAATACTCTGCAATATATCGTACAAACCAATCGTTCTTGCAGTCCTGCTTGGGCATTAGACGAAATCTATTTAATATCGTAATTTTGTCTGAATAGTATTTAATCATTCTTAAAGGCCCACCTTGGTGTTCAGCTGGATTATAGTCTGGAGGCCTTATAAAGGTATCAATTATAATTATATTATCAATAAGATCCTGTTTCTCAGAAGCAACATAACCAGCTACCTGTCCACCCAATGAATGACCGACAATATGAATATTCTCTATATCACTATTTAATTTTTCTTTTTCGATAACTGAAGTTATGCATTCGCCAAAATCTTTAATTCCATATTTTTTTCTAAAACCAGACTCTCCCATACCGGGTAAATCTATGGCTACAACATTTGAGTAATTTAGAAATTGAGGAGCAATTGGATCCCACCATTTTTTATGAGCTCCTGTTCCATGAATCAAGACAATGAGATTTTTTGTATCAACAGATGAGCTCCATTTAGAATATGAGATATCCCCTAAGGGATGCTCTATAATTTTATCAACAGGTCTAAGCTCAACTGCATCTTTAAACCATTGTGGAGCATTTTCAATATCTTGATTTAGATTGTTAGTTATTTGCATAAGCATTATTCTAAGCTATATAAAATATATTTATGAATAAACTTTCCTTGATTCCGGCAGCGACCGTTTTAATGATTAGAGACATCGATGATGAGATCGAGGTTTTAATGGTTAAAAGATCAAAAAAACCACCATTTGAAAATCTGTTTGTTTTTCCAGGAGGTAAAATTGATGAAGCTGATAAAGATATAAATATTTCTAACTTGTGTGATGGCCTTGATGACAAAGAAGCCTCTAGAAAACTGGGTTTAAGTCATGGTGGTCTGAGCTACTGGGTAGCATGTGTTAGAGAGTGTTTTGAAGAGGTAGGTATTTTACTTGCTAAAAAAACTAACGGAGAAGATTTAGACCTTACAGGCTTTGAGAAAGAAAAATACGATAAATATCGTGATAAGCTGATTAGAAATGAAATAAGTTTTTATGATATTTGTATCAAAGAAGATCTCAAATTAACTATGCATAACATTGCTCCATTTTCTCATTGGATTACTCCTGATATTGAAACTAAAAGATTTGATACAAGATTTTTTATAGCCCACTTACCCAATAATCAAATTGAAAAACATGATGGTACTGAGCTTACTCATAGTATTTGGATTAATCCTAAAGAAGCTATAAAAAGAGCATTTAATGGAGAGATGCCTATGATAATGCCGACAATCAAGAATCTTCAGAAATGTGAAAATTCTAATTCATGCACAGAACTCCTTGAGTACCAGCATCAACTAAGCAGTAGTGATATACCTCCGATATTACCAAAATTTTTTAAAAAGGATGGTAGATGGCATGGACTGCTCCCAGGTGATGAGGGTTATGAAAACCATTAGGACAAATATATGGAATTAATAAAAAAAATAACAGCACCCAATCCTGGAGTTTTCACGGGAGGAGGCACTAATACTTATCTGATTGGTAAAGAAGACCTTACTTTAATAGATCCTGGCCCTAACATCAAAGAACATATTGACGAGATCATAAGAGCGGGGAAGAACAAAATAAAAAGAATATTAGTTACACATACTCATACCGATCACTCGCCTGCAGCATTACCAATCTCAAAAGCTTTAAAAGTTCCAATGTATGGAAGACTGGTTGATGGTGAATCTGCATGGGAGGATGAAACTTTTATTCCAGACGTAGTTCTAAATGATGCAGACCTTATTAAAACGGATGAATACACTTTAGAAGTCATTCATACACCCGGGCATGCATCTAATCATTTATGTTTTTTAATCAAAGAATTAAATTGCCTTATTACTGGCGATCATATTATGGATGGCTCCACTGTTGTTATAGGGCCGCCTGATGGAAATATGAGAAGCTATATAGACTCTCTGAATAAATTATTTAAATACAAGATTGATTATTTTGCTCCTGGACATGGTAATTTCATGCATCATCCTAAGAAGACTATTGAATCTATTATTAGACACAGGCTTTCAAGAGAAGCTAAGGTTATAAGAAAGTTAGAGGATTCTGGAGAAACTAATCTAGAGGCCCTAACAGCGCTTGTTTATGACGATGTATCAGAGCATCTTCACCCTATAGCTAAGTTTAGTTTAGAGGCGCATTTAATAAAATTATTGGAAGAGGGCATTATTAAAAAAAACAAAAATAATTTTACTAAAATTTAGTTTTGTTTTGGTTTCTTAAGCACTTTTGTTTCAATTGCTTCTATGTCTATATCGTCTATAGAGTTATCATTAACAGATAATATCTCTTGTTCCTTATCAACATTTAGATCAATAGAGGATTTCCCAAATTCTATAGTTAATTCTCTTGTATTTTTTGTTAGTAAATCATCATAACAATCACCCTGGTCATATGATTCTCTTACCTCACCCTTTTTATTAATGGGATGGGGTCTTTGAGGAGTCTGCATTTGCATGCATTTGATAGTTTGAGCCGGTGAGTAATAATTATTTTCAGAGTTCAGCTCATCTAATTTTTTTGGAGATACCGAGCAGCTAACTATTCCAATTAGTAAACAGCTTACAGCAAATTTTTTCATAAGCTTTGTTTATTTGTTATTAAAGCCTCAACAACAGATGGATCTGCAAGAGTTGTTGTATCACCAAGGTTGGATAGATCTCCTTCAGCTATTTTTCTTAGTATTCGTCTCATAATCTTTCCAGATCTAGTTTTTGGCAGGCCTGGTGCATTTTGTATAAGATCGGGTTTAGCAATAGCGCCTATAGCCTTTGAAACAAATTGTTTTAGCTCAATATTAAATTCATCATCAAAGGTTTCTCCAATCATAAGAGTTACGAATGCATAGATACCTTGACCTTTAATTGGATGATCAAACCCCACTACGGCAGCTTCAGCAATCTTGGAATGAAGTACAAGAGCACTTTCTATTTCAGCAGTACCAAGTCTGTGTCCTGACACATTTAAAACATCATCAACTCTTCCTGTAATCCAATAATATCCATCCTCATCCCTGCGAGCTCCATCCCCAGTAAAGTAAATATCTTCGTACATACTAAAGTAAGTATCTATCATTCTTTTATGGTCTCCATAGACGCTTCTAATTTGACTGGGCCATGATTGTTCAATAACTAGGTTTCCTGAATTTGTACCATCTAGAGTATTGCCTTCCTCATCATACAGAGCTGGTTTGACTCCAAAAAAAGGAAGGGTAGCAGAGCCAGGTTTTGTTGGTGTAACTCCAGCAATAGGAGAGATCAAGACAGAGCCAGTTTCAGTTTGCCACCAAGTATCAATAACTTCACACTTAGATTGGCCAACTACCTTAAAATACCAATCCCATGCTTCAGGGTTAATAGGTTCACCTACTGTCCCCAATATTCTTAAGCTATTTCGATTAGTTTTTAACACAGGATCATCACCTTGTGCCATAAGAGCTCTTATTGCCGTTGGAGCTGTATAAAAAATAGTAATGTCATATTTATCACATATTTCCCAACATCGTGAAGCGGAGGGATAGGTAGGAACTCCCTCAAACATTAGGGTAGTTGCTCCATTTGACAGAGGACCATACAGAATATATGTATGACCAGTAATCCAGCCAACATCAGCAGTACACCAATATTTATCTTCAGGTTTAATTCCAAAGAGGTATTTAAAACTTATATGAGCACCCAAAAGATAACCAGCTGTGGTGTGTAATACACCTTTGGGTTTTCCAGTGGAGCCAGAGGTATATAAAATAAATAATGGATCTTCTGAATCCATGGGCTCAGGCTCGCATGTAGTTGCCATCCCTCTCGATATTTCCTCGTACCATACATCTCGAGATTCATTCCATGCAATGCTTCCCCCAGTTCTTTTAATTACAAGAGTATTTCTAACATCAGGACATTTTTCTAATGCTTCATCTACATTTGATTTAAGAGGAACTACTTTACCACCCCTTAATCCCTCATCAGCCGTAATAACCATTTCACAATTAGCATCAAGAATTCTATCTTTTAGCGATTCAGGTGAAAATCCACCAAAAACTACTGAATGGATTGCTCCAATCCTAGTACATGCAAGCATTGCAAATGCTACTTCTAAAATCATTGGCATATAAATACAAACCCTTGAACCCTTTTTTACTCCAAGATCTTTTAAAACATTTGCAAATTTACAGACTTCATCATGAAGCTCTTGAAAGGTAAGTTCTTTTGAATCATTTGGATTGTCACCTTCCCAGATAACGGCTATCTTGTCTGGGTTATCTTTAAGGTGCCTATCAATGCAATTAACACTAATATTTATTTTTCCACCCTCAAACCATTTTGTATTAGCAAACTCCTCATTATGAACAGAGGT
Organism: uncultured SAR86 cluster bacterium; assembly: GCA_964276145.1. Taxonomy (GTDB): domain Bacteria; phylum Pseudomonadota; class Gammaproteobacteria; order Magnimaribacterales; family D2472; genus SCGC-AAA076-P13. The sequence continues at coordinate 10,118 of CAXYDN010000002.1, forward strand.
AAAATCTTTTATCCAAGATAAATCCTCTTTAGCGAGATTGCTAAAAAACTTAGAAGGATTATTTATAGATTGTTCATATAAATTTTTATATTCATCAATATTCTCTATAAAAGGATTATTTCCATCTTTTGGTTGATATATACCATTCGACATATTATTTTTTTATATTATTGAGGGCTGAGGATTTATGAAATTTTTACCTTTTGGATTAGACATTATTTTAGTTATTAAAGATTCATAATCAGATTCATTAGATTCTAAATTTATGTCAGCTGCATTTATAATTAAAAGTGGTGCATCGTTATAATCTAAGAAAAATCTTGAATAAGCATCATTAAGTTTTTCTAGGTACTCAAGTGTTAGATATTGTTCGTTAATATTTCCTCTTTTTGTAATTCTATCTTTTAAAACATCAATTGGAGCTTGAAGGTAGATTACGAGATCTGGAGAAGGGGCATCAAGAGTAATATGATCATAAACTTTGTCATACAGATCCATTTCTTCATTAGATAAAGTAACTTCTGCAAACAATCTATCCTTTTCAATCAAGAAATCAGCAACTCTTACGGTTTCAAAAAGACTCCTTTGTTTTAAATCTTGAATCTGTTGCATTCTTTGAAATAAAAAGAATAACTGTGTTGCTAGGGCTGATTGACTTGGATTCCTATAAAAGTTCTTGAGGAATGGATTTTCAGCAGGCTGTTCAAGAAAAGCATCATAATTAAATGTAGTAGCTATTTTATTTGCAAGTGTTGTTTTTCCTACACCGATAGGACCTTCGATGGCGATGTATTTAGGAAGTGGTACTTCTTTAATAGCTGGCTTCATTTTTTACATATAAGTTTTACTCTAGATTATCTCAACTCTTTAAAGAAACCAAATATTTTAGATGATTCTTCATCACTTTTTTCATTCATACTTGAGATTAATGAGCCTCTTAAAGAATCATCATTTTTTTGGAAGTCAGTCCACCATTTGCCTAAGCCGTTTTTATCACCAGAAGCTTGTTCTCTAACTAGTAAAAAATCGTATGCTGCTCTAAATCTTGGATGTCTAATAGTTTTGTAAGGCTGACTTTTTATTCTGCTGTGAAGTTTCAACTGTAAAACCCATATATCTTTTATATAACTATTAAATTTTCTTGGTATTGCTGTAAGCTTTTGTTGCTCCCTGAGCACGCCATCCATCGACCTAAAAAACTTCCTAATATTAACTTCTCCATCTTTTGAGCACTTAGAAATTAGTATCGGCCATAGAAGAGCTGCCATCAGGAATCCAGGCGTAACAGATTGATTATTTTTAATTCTTTCATCAGTATTTCTTAATGCTTTAATCATAATACTATTTGAAAAATCATTTTTATTTGGGTCTGATGAAATAAGATATTTATTGAGACCAAACGAACATAGCTTAATAAAATTTTGTTCGCCCATTCCCCCAAGAAATATTTTACAAAACTCATCAAATAGCCTTGCATTTGAAATGCTAGATAAAAGATGCCCTTTATCATAAATAGCTTCTTTAACTGCATTGTCAATTTTAAATCCAAGCTTATTACTAAACCTAATTGCTCTTAGACTTCTTACAGGGTCTTCCTCAAACCTTCTTTGAGGATCCCCAATAGACACAATAATTCTTTTATGTATGTGTTTTAATCCGTTATTTTTATCTTCTATTTTTTTTGAAATGGGACAGTAATATAAAGCATTAATTGTAAAATCTCTTCTATAACAATCTTGCTCTAATGTTCCCCAAACATTATCTCTTAGAATTTTTCCCGCATCATCTTTTATTAAATTTGCATCATCATTGGTTTGATTATTTCCAGACCTAAATGTCGCAACTTCAAGGAGTTCAGATCTATTAAAAACATGCACTAGTTTAAATCTTTTGCCAATAATTCTAGAGGCTTTAAAAATCTTTCTGACTTGCTCGGGGGTAGCATTGGTTGCTATATCAAAATCTTTTGGCTCTATTCCAGAGAGAGCATCTCTAACACATCCGCCTACTAGATATGCTTGAAAGTTGTTATTTTGAAGGTCTCGAATTACGGATATTGCAAACTTGCTTATCTTATTATTATCAATCAAATGGATTCACAAGTTAATTAAGAATCTTAACCATTAAGTTGTTTTTCTTTAATTTCATCTAAGGTTTTGCAATCAATACAATGAGTTGCAGTTGGTCTGGCTTCTAGCCTTTTAATTCCAATTTCATCTCCACATGCATCACACCAACCATAGTCATCCTGTTTTATTTTTTCTAACGAAACTCCAATTTTACTGATGAGTTTTCTTTCTCTATCTCTTGTTCTAAGTTCAAATGCAAACTCTTCTTCTTGAGAAGCTCTATCAACAGGATCAGCGTAAGTTTCACCTTTAGTCCTAAGATGATCAAAAGTTTTTTGCATTTCATCAAGAAGATGCTCTTTCCATAGGAGTAAAACAGCTACAAAATGTCTTTTCATGGCAGCACTCATATATTTCTCATTTTTTTTAGACTTATATGGAGCAATTTTAGATTTATTGTTTGCAATTTTTTTAGGAGCTATCTTAGCTACCACTTTCTTTGCTGGTGCTTTCTTAGCTACTATTTTCTTTGCTGGTGCTTTCTTAGCTACTATTTTCTTAGCTGGTGCTTTCTTAGTTGATACTTTTTTTGCTGCTACAGTTTTTGTTTTTGCCATTTATTAAATTAAAGAATTTATAAGATTTTTAGGGTGGAGAAAATATCAGATACTGAAGAAATTAGCTAGCTTTTTCTCAATTTATTTAAAACTTCTTGATATCCATTTGAATCTAATCTAGGGCCAAATGTTTCAACAACCTTAGAAGATGCGAAGTTACCAAACCTTGCACAGTCTGAAATATCTATACCTTGAATATATGCATGCATAAAAGACCCAGCAAACATATCTCCAGCACCATTAGTATCAATGGGTGTTATTTTTTCAGCTTCAGCTATATGCGTAACTCCATTTTCTACGACTATACTTCCTTCAGACCCTTTGGTAATAACAGTCATATATGATTTAGATTTATAAAACTCTTCAGCTTCATTAAGATTTTCTTTATTTGAAAAGGCGATAGCCTCGTCATCATTACAAAAAATCATATCAATTCCGTATGATTCTATGAGTTCAAATTTATCTCTAAAGCCATGAACAATTCCAGCATCTGAAAGAGACAATGCTTTAATCGTATCTTTTCCTTTTAAGTGCTCTAAAACAGATATAACAGCATTAAAGTTATCATCACTTGTAACCATATAACCTTCTATATAAAAAATTCTAGAATTTTCAACAACTTCAAAATTTATATCTGAAGACCCAAGAAAAGCACTTACACCTAACATGCTGCTCATTGTTCGTTTCGCATCAGGAGTGACTAATATCAAACATTTGCCGGTAGGCATATCTGCATTTTCTGAACTAATACCAATATGCTCTACTCCAGCAGAGCGCAGACTATCAAGGTACTTTCTTCCATCTTCATCGTCAGCAACCCTACATACGTGATGGCACTTAGATCCATAATTTGCTGCAGCCACTAAAGAGTTCGTAGCAGAGCCACCGCAATCGGACATAGACTCCGATCCCATTTCAATAAGTTTATTTATTATTGGAGCTTGCTCATCTGCAGATGACAGGGTCATTGAATCAGCCTCAAGACCAATTTCAGACAGGAAATTATGATCAACTTTATATTGAGTATCTACTAGAGCATTTCCAAGAGCACTTATGTCATATTTCATTTTTTTATACCTTTGTTTTTAATAATTTTTTCTACTATTTCAAGTGTTTTATCTATTTCTTTATCGCCATGTTTGTATGATATGAATCCTGCCTCAAATTTAGATGGAGCAAAGTATATCCCATTGCTAATAGCTGCATTAAGAAAAGAACAAAACATTTTGTCATTGGATTTGGATACATCTTGAATGTTTTGAGGAAGGCTTTCTAAAAAAAAGAACCCAAACATTCCTCCAATCTGATTTGTCGAGAATGGTATTCCTGCAGAAAACATAAGTTTTTGTATACCTAATAGCATTGTTCTTGCTTTATTTTCTAATGATTTATATGGGTTTTCATCAATTATTAATCTCAAGAGGGCTGATCCAGCTGCCATCGCAAGGGGATTCCCAGATAAAGTACCGGCTTGATATACAGGCCCCTCAGGAGCGAGGTATTCCATAATCTCTTTTTTGCCACCAAAAGCTCCGACAGGAAGACCTCCACCTATAACTTTACCCAGTGCTGTCAGGTCAGGAGTTATTCCATAAATTTCTTGCGCACCACCAAGAGACACTCTAAAGCCACTCATGACCTCATCAAAAATTAATAACGAATCACTTGATGTGGCACAATCCCTAAGTGTATTTAAGAACTCGTCTGTTCCTGGAACAAATCCCATATTGCCAGCGATTGGCTCAACAATAATTGCAGCGAGATCGTCTTTTGTTGAATTAAATATTTTAGTGAAAGCTTCCACATCATTATAAGGACATGTGATTGTGAGTTTGGCTAACTCCTCTGGAATGCCAGGAGAGTCTGGAAGCCCAAATGTCGATACTCCCGATCCAGCTTTAATTAATAATGAATCTACATGTCCGTGATAACACCCATCAAATTTAATAATTTTATTTTTTCCAGTGAAACCTCTTGCAAGCCTAATAGCACTCATGGTTGCTTCAGTTCCAGAATTAACCATTCTAATTTTTTCTATAGAAGGAACGCATTTCATAATTAATGATGCAACGTTAGACTCTAATCCTGTTGGAGCACCGTAACTAGTTCCTACTTCTGCCTGCATTTTAATAGCATTAACAATATTAGGATGAGAGTGACCCATAATCATAGGACCCCATGAACCAATATAATCTATATATTCATTGCCATCAGCGTCATATAAATAAGCACCATGAGCTTTTTCAAAAAATATTGGATTGCCATTTATATTTTTGAATGCCCTAACTGGAGAATTAACTCCTCCAGGCATCAATGTTTTAGCTTCTTTAAAAAGTGCGATTGATTTATCTATCTTATTCAATTTGATGTTTTAAGGAGTTATTTTAATAGTAATATAATATCAATATTATATCTTTTATGTGCTTATCTTTTTGGCAAAACTGTCTACATCATCCCAATTTGTGAATTCATAAACGTTTTTTGTATCAGTGGGGCCTTTTGTAATCCACATAATAAGTCTTATCATAAACTTATCTAAGAGACCGTATCTTGGGTAGTCTATTTTACCAGCAAATACTCCAATTAAAGATGGATGCCATTGTGATATGGATAAAAATTTTTGAACATATGGATTTGTAAGAGGTGTATTTTTTTCTGGTTTTCGTGCCACTACATTTACTGAAAAAAAAGATGCATTTATGTCAATTAAGTGATCGCAATTTTCACTTATATACTCATAAAGCTCAGGCTTGTGCTTGCCATAACGAATACTTGCGCCAACTATTACTTTTTCATATTTAGAAAGATTTTCATTTTTAGCTTCATCAATAGATACTATTTTACTATCGCCAATTATGCTCATTATTCTTTTACAGATCTTTATTGTTTGGCCATCGGTTGAAGAATAAATTATTAAATTTTGATGCATTGTTTATATGAATTGTTATTTTATTAATATTTTATATTGTTCTCTAATATAATATAGGTTGAGATACAAAAAATATTAAGTGGTATATTTAGAATATGGAAACGCAGTCCATCACATTAACAGAGTCGGCTTCATTGAGAATTTTGAATGTTCTTAAAGATACTACTAATTCAAAATTTAGAGTTTATGTAACTGGCGGAGGTTGCTCAGGCTTTCAATATGGGTTTAAGTTTGATAATGATGAAGCTTTTGATGATGATGTTGTCGAATTTAAAGACTTTTCTGTCTTAATTGATTCTATGTCTTACCCATATTTATATGGTTCAACTTTAGATTTTGTTGAAGATTTATCTGGAGCTAAATTTGTTATTCAAAATCCAAATGCCAAAACTACATGCGGGTGTGGAGAATCTTTTACTGTCTAGATTTTACAATTGAGCCTAGCAATCCTGAGGCGCTATTTAGAATTACCTAATTGAACTTTTAAAGTTTGTTCATTCATTCTTTTATAGCCCATCCAAGCAAATGCCATAGACTCTATTGATTGAGCATCTAGGTGTAAATCATCAGATAAAAGTACTTTTGTATCAAGTTCTTTTTTTATTCTTTCAACAAGGTATTTATTTTTACTTCCCCCACCACAGATTATTAGCTCACTAGAGGTGTGCTTATTTTTTTTAATAGCCAATTCTAAAGATTTGACTGTAAATTCAGCAAGTGTTGCTAAAATATCCTGAGCAGGTAACTTAAGAAATTCTTTTGATAAGATATTTAAATTAAATAACTCTTTGCCCGTAGATTTTGGAAATGACTTTTTAAAGAAAGGGTTCTTTAGCAACCTATTGAGTTCTAATTTATTTATAGCACCTTTTGCTGCAATAGCCCCACGCATATCGAAAGGTTTGTTAAGAAATTTATTGCAATAAGCATCCATAATGGCATTACCTGGCCCAACATCTGAGCCCCATATATCCTTTTTATTTTTAATATATGAATAGTTTGAAATACCACCTATATTTAAAATTATTCTTGTACATTTTGGTTTATAAAAGATTTCCGTATGAAATTCAGGGACAAGCGGAGCTCCATCGCCTCCAAGTGCAATATGCATATTTCTAAAATCACTAACAACAGGAATATTTACTTCACTAGCCACTATATTTGGATCCCCAATTTGCATTGAAAAAGGATATTTTTTTTCTATCTCATGCCTAATTGTTTGTCCTGAAATGGCAACAGACGCCACGCTAGATTTTTTTATTTTGCTTTTTATAATTGCTTTATTAATAGCTTTAGAGAATAAATACCCAATTTCTTTATTAAGTTTGCCTAGATCAGTTAAAGAAATTTTATTTAACTCTATTACAGTCCTAATTTTTTCTTTTAATTGAGTTGGTATTTTTGATGAATAAAAGTATTTAAGTTTAATATTATTATTAACTTCAATAATTGAGACATCTACCGCATCATGGCTTGTGCCTGACATTGCTCCTATATAAATTTTTTTATTCATTTTTATAAGGATACAAAGATTCTAGCTTAGATAACAACAATTTATTATCTTTTAATATTTTATCAAAATCAGGCCTTAAGTTTTGACTGATTGGTTCGGCTGAGGGAAGCTGGAGTTTTACAGGGTCAACATGTTTATTACCTATTTTGAATTCATAATGTAGATGAGGACCTGTTGCCAGTCCAGTGCTCCCAACAAAGCCTATGGTTTCACCCTGTATTACTTTTGTTCCTTTTTTAATACCGCTCTTAAATTTGTTTAAATGACAATATCTAGTTGAGTAATCATTTGAATGTTTAATCACTATTTCATTACCACAACCATTTCTTCGGCCGGCATAGTGCACAGTTCCATTACCAGTTGTTCTGACGGGAGAGCCAGTTTTTGCTGCATAATCAACGCCATTATGCGCTCTTATTGTATGTAGAACAGGGTGCATTCTATTGGGATTAAAATGAGAGCTTATGTAAGCAAAATCAAGGGGAGCCCTTAAGAAAGCTTTTTGTAGATTATTTCCATTATCGTCAAAGAATTCTTTATCATTTTCATTTAAAAAAAATCTATTTGCAGAATATGTTTCTCCTCTATTAACAAATTTAGCAAGAATAATATCTCCATTTTTAACTTTTTCACCCTCAGAGTAGGGCGTCTCATAAATGACATTAAACGAATCCCCCTCGCGAATATCAAAAATAAAATCAATGTCCCATCCAAAAATATATGCGAAATCCATGATGACGCTGTCAGGAATTTCTGCTTCAAGCGCAGCCTCATAAAAAGATGTTTTTATAACCCCACTCTTAAATGATTGAATTAACTCAACGTCTTTAGATATTTTTTTTATAGAAATTTTATCTGTAATTTCAATTAGTATTGAATTAATACTGTCTTTAATAATTTCAATGCCTGTAATATCTTCGCCAAGGTATGTAAACTTCATTTCATCGCCTGGCTTTATCTTTGAAAGCAAATTGTTTTTATCAAGCCTAAAAATTCTATAAGCAGTATTTAATGGCACCTTAAATTCTTCAAATATTATTGATAAATTTTCACCGTCCATAACCTCATGGATTCTATATGATAAAACTTCTGAAATTTCTTCATTAAATGATTCAGTTATCTCTATTTTCTCTTCAGGCAATGAATCGTCAGTAATAAAATCAGCATATAAAAGCATGATTAAAAAAATAGATAACAAAAATGCAATCAAAACACTTTTAACAGGTACTTTTTTAAATCCGATCATTATTCTTCTTGAATATTAAGCAATTCTGCATTTCCACCAAAAGCAACAGAATTCTTTGAGACAACTTTTTCATTAAGAAATTGCTTTAAATAGTTTGGTCCACCTGCCTTGCAGCCATTGCCTGATAAACCTCTGCCACCAAAAGGTTGAGAACCAACGACAGCTCCTACTATGTCTCTATTGATATAAACATTCCCAACATTACATTCTTGACTAAATAAATCTGCTCTAGATTCAATTCTTGAATGAATGCCCATTGTTAAACCATATCCACTATTATTGATATCAGAAATAAGATCACTAACTTCAGAAGATTTAAATTTTATGATATGAAGAATTGGGCCAAATTGCTCCTCACTTAAATCATGCAGCTTATTAATTTCAATAATGGTAGGTGACACAAATCTTTCCATAGTAATGGGTTGACTTTGATAGACATTGAAACCCTTTTTTATATTATCTTCAATATATTCATTAAGCTTTCTTTTGGAAGTTAAGTTAATAATCGGTCCAATATCTGTATCTAAGTTTTCTGGGTTACCGATTTTTAGTTCTTGCATATTTCCCTTAATCATTTCAAGCAAATCATCATAAATTTCATCTTGAATGCACAGGACTCTCAATGCCGAGCATCTTTGTCCTGAGCTATCAAATGCAGATCTCACAATATCATCAGTTGCTTGTTCAAGAAGGGCGCTTGAGTCTACAATCATTGCATTGATTCCTCCGGTCTCAGCTATAAGCGAAAGAATCTCTTTTTGATTTTGATTTAAGTTATTTTGAATTTTTTTTGCTGTAGGAAGGGAGCCTGTGAATGCAACTCCACTAAGATTGTTAATTTTTGAAAGAGCATCCCCATACTTGCCATCACCAAGGACTAGCTCGAGAGCACTTAATGGCACTCCATTATCATGAAATTTTTTAACAACTATATAACCCAATATAGAGGTATGCTCAGATGGCTTTACGGTTACTTTGTTGCCCGTTACAAGAGCTGCACTTATTTGCCCAATTAATATTGCTACTGGGAAATTCCATGGACTTATGCATAAAAAATGACCTTTAGCTGAATAAGATAAAGTATTTAGCTCCCCTGTTGGTCCTTCAAGTTCACCTTCATTTTCTTCAATATTAATCATCTGATTTGAGTAATATCTCAAAAAATCAACTGCCTCTCTTATTTCGTCAATAGAGTTTTGAATTGTTTTACCAGCTTCATGCATCAAATAATAGATAATCTCATAGGGGTCGGATTCAATCTTGTTAGAAATGTCTTTTAATATTCTTGCTCTTTCTTTTACGCTAATATTTTTCCAATCAGACCTGGAATCAGAATTAAGACAATCTTGAAGGTTAGTAATATCATCAAAAGTCACAGAACCAATTTCAGAATTATCAGCAATAGATAGAATGACATGCTTGGACGTTCCTTCTGACAATCTATTGCTATAGATTGATTTGGCATGAATACTTTTGTTTTTATGCTCTTTAATTCGATTATTAATTAATTCTAGATTTTCCATTTCTGATATATCTATTCCCTTGGAGTTGTTTCTATTAATAAAGATATTCTGTGGAAGTGGTATATCTTTTTTTTCATTTTCAATCTTAAGATGCGGCCCTGAAGCCAACCATGAAGAGTCCGTTTCTGGATCTAATAATCTATTAATAAAAGAACTATTAGCACCATTTTCAAGAAGTCTTCTTACAAGATATGGTAACAGGTCTTTATATTTGCCAATAGGAGCATAAATAGAAGTTTTATTAGTATTACCTATGACTTTATCAGCACACTTATATAACAGCTCTCCCATTCCAAATAATCTTTGAAATTCATACTTTTTATCTTTACCTAAATAATTGATAGCAGAGACCGTGTGAGCATTATGAGTAGCAAATTTGGGATAAATTGAATCAATTTTAAATATTCTTTTTGCACAAGCTAGATAAGATAAATCAGTAATTGATTTTTTTGTAAATACAGAATAATCCTCGTGACCAAGAACTTGTGAGTGCTTTATTTCATAATCCCAATAAGCTCCTTTTACAAGCCTAAGATGCATTGGAGATCTTGTTTTAAGAAGTTCTTCAAGCAAGTTAATTGAATCCATAGATCTTTTTCCGTATGCTTGCAGCGCAATACCAAACCCAGGCCAATCTTTTATTTTTTTTGATTGCGCCATTATTTTAATTATCTCTAAACTTATACTTAGCCTATCTTGCTCTTCGGCATCAATAGTGATTTCTACATTTTTAGATATTCCAAGTTCAGTTAGGGATATAAGTTTTGGAACAAGATTATACTTAATGTCTTCATATTTTCTCATTTCGTAACTAGGGCAAAGTGCAGAAATTTTTATTGAAACACCATTATTAGTATTTTTTATAAGGTTTATTTTGCCAACTTCCTCAATAGCATTTTCATATGAAGAATAATAGACATCTGCCTGTTTTTGATTTCTTGCTGCCTCACCAAGCATGTCGAATGAATATATAGATTCAGTTATATTTGATATTTTATTAATATCTTTGAAGTCTCTACCCATAACAAACTCTTGGCTGAGTATATGCATTGCAGCAATAACAGCATTTCTAATGGGGAATTCTCCAGATTTTGATACTATTGATTTCAAAAATGTATTTGGATTTTGAGACCATTCCAATGGTGTTTTAACAACTTTTCCGGCTAATAAGAGACCCCACGTAGAAGCATTTACAAATAAACTATCTGCTTTATTTAAATGCTCTATCCACCTGCCTTCTGAGAGCCTTTCTGAAATTATTAAATCCCTAGTTTTGCTATCTGGTATTCTTAAAATTGATTCAGCAAGACACATCAATGCAACACCTTCTTGATTGTCTAGACCATATTCACTCAAAAAAGCATCTAACTTAGTTCTTTCGCGTTTATTTTCTCTACATGCATCTATTATTTTTTTTGCATTGTTTGAGATAGATGGGTCATTCAAAAACTCTGTTTCTTTAATCAGGTTTGGAACAATTTTTGACTCAGGAACAAATTTACTTTTAAACATCGACATATGAATATTTTAATCTTATAGCATTAAGTAGCAACTTACTCATTCTATTAATTGATGAAAAATACTATGATAGACATATGGATGAAGCCCTATCATTAATTAAAAGAGGAACAGATGAGATTCTTACAGAATCTGATCTAAAAAAGAAACTAGAATCTGGTAAACAGCTAGTTATAAAAGCTGGATTTGATCCAACTGCGCCCGATCTTCATCTTGGTCACACTGTACTCTTAAATAAATTAAGGCATTTCCAAGAACTGGGACATAAGGTGATATTTTTAATTGGCGATTTTACTGGACAAATAGGTGACCCTTCTGGGAAGAACAAAACAAGACCAACACTAGACTCTGATGAGCTTATTAAAAATGCAAAAACATATGAGAAACAGGTTTTTAAAATTCTTAAAAAAGAATTAACTGAAGTCAGATTTAATTCAGAGTGGTGTAATGATCTTGGAGCTGCAGGACTTATTAGTTTAGCCTCAAAATATAACGTTGCACGAATGCTAGAACGCGATGATTTTAATAAACGTTATAACTCCAATCAAAGCATTGCAGTCCATGAATTTTTATACCCTTTAGTTCAGGGTTATGATTCAGTTGCTCTGAATGCAGATGTTGAATGTGGAGGGACTGATCAAAAGTTTAATTTATTAGTTGGTAGAGAACTTCAAAGATCATACGACCAAGAACCACAAGTTGTATTGACCGTACCTATATTAGAAGGCCTAGATGGCACTAATAAAATGTCTAAGTCTTTAAATAATTTTATTGGCATTGATGAGAAACCAGAAGAAATGTTTGGAAAGATTATGTCTATTTCAGATGAACTGATGTGGAGATGGTTTGAGTTATTAAGTTTTATATCAGAAGCAGAGATAAAAAATTTAAGAAAACAAGTTGAGGATGGCACCAATCCTAGAGATATTAAATTTATTCTTGCTGAGGAGTTGGTTGATAGATTTCATAAAAAAGGGAATGGAGCATCATGCAAAGAATCATTTTTACAAAGATTTCAAAAAGGAAGTTTACCCGAAGATATTAAAGAAATTTCACTAGAGATAGATGGGAATTCAATTCCTTTAACCAATCTCTTAAAAAATACTGAAATGACCTCAAGTACATCTGAGGCAATGAGGTTAATAAAACAAGGCGGTGTAAAAATTGACTCAGAAAAAGTAGCAGATCCAAAATTTGAAATTCAAAGTGGGTCTGAGGCTATCTATCAGGTCGGGAAAAGAAAATTTTTAAAAATAAAGATCAAATAATGAAAAGAATAATTATAGCCTCAGTCTTATTTTTTATAGTTGGTTGCGTTCAAGATAGCCCAAATGTAAAACAAATAGCAAACTTAAAATTTTTTATTGAAAATCAGGGGTATGAAGGTATAAATGTCATTGAAAAAGGCCTTCAATATGCTGTTCTAAAAAGTGGAGATAATACCTCCGAATCACCACAACTATCAGACACAATTACCGCGCATTTTCATGGAACACTAACTGATGGAACTGTTTTTTGGAGTTCAGTTGAATCAAATGAGCCCCTTACCATTCAACTTTCTGGACTTATAGAAGGATGTCAAAAAGTTATTTCTTTAATGAAAAAGAATGATAAATGGCGTGTATATATTGATCCAAGTATGGCATATGGAGATGAGGGTAGGCCAGGCATTCCCTCAAATTCAATTTTAATTTTTGATATCGAGTTACTAGATATTCAGTAATTACCCATTTATTACAGACAAAGCATAGCCATATATTTCTGCTATTTGGTTTATTTGTTTATCTTTTGGAGTTCCTGCTCCATGACCAGCCCTATCTTCTATCCTAATTAGTATAGGTTTATCACAGCCTTGATATTCTTGAAGCTTGGCAGCAAATTTGAAAGAATGAGAGGGAACAACTCTATCATCTCTTTCTGCGGTAGTTATTAATGTAGCTGGATAACACTGATCTTTTTTAATGTTATGGAGAGGAGAATAAGCAAGAAGATTTTCAAATTCTTTTTTATTATCTGGCGATCCATAATCGCTTTCCCAAGCCCAGCCAATAGTAAATTTATGAAATCTGAGCATATCCAAGACGCCTACCTGAGGAATAGCAACTTTAAATAAATCTGGGTTTTGGAGCATTGTAGCTGCAACCAAAAGACCTCCATTCGAGCCCCCTTGAATTGCTGTTGATTCTGGCGATCCAATTGCCTTGCTATGAAGATATTTTGCAGCATATGCAAAATCATCGAATACATTTTGTTTATTAAAAAGCATTCCATCTTCATGCCATATATCACCATATTCACCACCTCCGCGAAGGTTTGCAACAGCAACCACCCCACCCTGATTCATCCAAGATAAAAATCTCTTACTAAAACTAGGTAGAATTGAAATGTTAAAACCCCCATACCCATAAATTAAAAGGGGCGTATCTTGATTGATATCTAATGATTTTTTATAACTTATGTGGATGGGCACCTTGGTTCCATCTTTTGATTCATAAAAGGTAAAATCAGAAATATAGTCATTTGAATTAAACCCTTTAAGACTCTCTTCCCAAAAAACTTTTTTTGACATACTTTCTAAATCTATTTCATATATTTTTCTTGGTGTTACAAAATTTGTGTAAGAAAAGAATGTTGAAGTGTCCTCTAAATCACCACCAAAACCTGCAATAGTTCCTTTTTCTGCCATCGATAGGGTTTTTAAATAAGTCCCGTCTAAAGAAAAAAACTGAACTTCTGAAAAGGTGTCCATTAAATAAATTACGGCTATAGAGTTATTAATAAAATTAACACTCCTTATAGAATTAGCAGTTTCATTGATTAAATCATTCCAAATAAAAGAATCATTTTTAATTTGTAAAGAAGCAACTTTTCCATTTTTTGCACTTTCTGTTGTATAAAACCAGTAAAGATCATCTTTATGATCTAAATATTGATATGCCCCGATTAGTTCATCTATCAAGGGTAAAAACGAACCACCTTTTTTTAATTGAACATACAATCTATTTCTCTCGTCTGTTCCGTTAGAAATAGAAAGAAATTTGACCTCTGTATCTTCTAAAACATTAATTCCCCAACCCCATCTTGGCTGATCTGGATTTTCAAAAATTATTTGGTCTTCTGTTTGAGGAGTTCCTAATTTATGAAACATTAATTTTGGCGATGTGTTTACTTCTCTTAAAAGTTCATCTTTAGGCTCTTCATATTTTTGGTAATAGAAACCAGAATCATCATTTTCCCACGTAGCACTCGAGAATTTTGCCCAATTAATTTCATCTTGGAGAGCTTCACCTGTATTAATATTAAGAACTTTCCAAGTTCTCCAGTCAGAACCTCCATCAGAAATAGAATAGGCTAATAAAGATGCGTTATTGTTAACGCTAGTGCCACCAAGAGATATGGTTCCATCTTCTGAAAATGTATTAGGATCTAAAAGAACACGCGCTTCACAATCCTCACAATCTTTAATCATAAGCTTACTTTGTTGCCATGTACCATCATTAAAATAATAAAAAGTTTTATCTTTAACTTTGTACGGAGTGCTTATAGACTCAGTCTCCCAGGTTTTATTTAAGTTTTTATTAATAGATTTTTTGTATTTATTTTTACCAATAAACTTCTGAGTATATTGATTTTGTCGATTAACCCAATCCTTTGATTCTTCACTAGTAAAATCTTCAAGCCATCTATAAGAATCCATAATTTCATAGCCATGAATGGTTTCAGTAAGATTATCTTTCTTAGAACCTGGATATGAAAGATCAGAAGACTGATTCGAACAGTTAGCTAATAAAAAAATTAGTGCAAAACATGTAATTATTTTGTTATTCATAAACTTAATAATACTTTACAATGCTTTCATGAACCAATTTAACAATGCATGGAATTTTTATTTTAATAATTGGCAGTATTTTGCTGTTCTTGCTGCACCTGTTTTTGCAGTTGAAATAGCAACTGCATACTTTTTATTGCCTCTTGGAGATATCTCTCCTGAAAATATAGCTGAGTATTTTGGAGGCAATGTTCTTTCCATTGGCATACTAAGTGCAGTTGGAACCGTCCTAAGCGTTGGTTTCTTGGGAAGTCTTTATTTAGCTTTTAATTCCAAAAGCTCTGCTTCAGAATTAGAGCCAATGAGCGCTTTACTTGCTGGTGTGCAAAAATTCTTTCCATTGTTTGGAGCCTATTTTTTAAGCATTTTTGCTGTATTTTTTGGCCTTTTGCTATTAATACTTCCAGGAATATATCTTGGTGCTAGACTGGCACTATTTCCAGCTTTTATAATGCTAGAAGATAAAGGCGTTATTGATTCTTTAAAATTATCTTGGGAAAAGACTGATGAACATGGTGGAGCATTATTTGGCTTAACATTACTTTTTGTATTACTAACTGTAATACCATCGTCAATATTTTCTTCATTGTTAGATCAAGGCATTGTCCAGTTATTAATTTTAGGTATTTTTGAATATGTAATAATTATTCCATGGGTTTACGTGTATTTCAGTCTTTATCAGTCTCAAAAAAGTCAATAAAAATTATCATCTATAATCTCTTTTATCTTTCATAGATAAAAGTTAAAATGCGCTTCCGTTCAAAACGGGTCTGTAGCTCAGCTTGGTTAGAGCGCACCCCTGATAAGGGTGAGGTCGGTGGTTCGAGTCCACCCAGACCCACCATTTTAATAAATTACTTATATTTGATTAGAGTTTTTAAAATCTAATTTAAAGAAAAGCATTATTCCAGTTATTGAACTCACTAATGCTAGGATAGAAAAAACCTTAAGTAATATGTTGCTGATATTATCTCTTTCTTTCCAATCCATAATATGAAGTCCCCACATCAGGTCCCAAATTCTCCATTTATTAGATCGAATTGCCACCACCTCACCAGAGTAAACATTGAGATAAACATTAATATCAAGACCTTTATTTGTTTTACTTTCAACCTTGTACATAGGCAGTGATCTTCCTCTGTATTCAGATCCTGGGCGATCATTAATTATTTCTTCCACCAAGATCGGAGATAAAGTTGTATTCAAGATAACCGCATTCATTGCCTCAGATACAGTTAGTTTTGATATCGACTTACCAGATCTATTTAAGTACTTAGTTGCGCCATCAACCTTGATCACAGCAATATTCTTGCCTAGTCTTTTTTGGATACTAACATCAGTAGCATTAGGAATATCAAAATCAAAGTCACCTAGATCAATAGGATGCTCAACTTGTTTACGATATTGCTCACCTCTAACTAATTCAATTTTGTTAAAAGCAAAGTAGATGCCTGAAACTGTCCAGAGTAATAGTTGTAATGAGATAAAGAAACTTAAATACTTGTGAATCTTGCGAACCAAAAAATTCATCGTTTTAAAACTTTCACGATTTCATCCATCTTTAAGTCAAACTCATCATTTCCTTTAAGTGAATTTTTAATACATTCATGAAGATGAGTTTTTAGGATTTTACCTTCGACGGTTGTAATCGAATTCTTAACCGCTTTGATTTGATTTAGAATATCAACACAATATCTCCCTTCTTCTATCATTCCTTGAATTCCTCGAATTTGGCCTTCAATCCTCCGAAGATTTGTTAGTTGCTCTTTATGACATGGATGTTTCATATTTTATATAAACCTCGGAACTATATATGTAAAAATTGATGCAAAAATAAATATACCTACGGAAACATAATAAATATACCTAGATCTCTTTCTTGTTTGTTCACAGGCTCTTCCAAGTTCAGGATCGGCAGGACAGGGCATATGATAAGTTTTATAGTTAACATAACCAGCAATAATGATCATGACAACCGCGAAGAGGGTTATATACGTCTTATATTGAGATAGAACTATTAAAAATGGAAAGGTTGTAATAAGGCTCGCAAAACTTGCGCCAGCCCCTAATGCAACAAAGATAACAGGCAATGCACAACAGATAAGTGTTGATGACGAGGCAAATAAAGAGAAGAAATTTGAAGTTTTATCGTTCATTAAACCTCTAATACTTGTAAATCTGACATATTCTGCCCATTAGAAAGAATTTTCTTTTCTATCTCATCGTAGTTGATATTTTTTGCTTTTAAGTAAGCAATTATTACTTTCCCATTAGCTAAATCAACATCAATTTTTTTTACAGACTTATCCCTCAAAAATGTTTTTTCAATTCCACGAGCACAAAAATCACAGACCATTCCTTTTACACTAACAATTGCTATTTTAACCTCAGTTAAATCCTCCATAAATTTATCAAACCTATCTGGATCAACATTAAGATTTTTTCCATCTACCATGGTGTCATGCAAGTGTCCTTCGTGAGAGTGATCGTGCATATCTGAATGATCCGGCTCAGCCCATATCAATGGACTGACAAGAAATAAAGTTAATAATATTTTTTTCATAAGTTCTCCTTTTTAAAATCTATACATAAAATGTAGATCCCATTCAGTCTTATCACTATAACCAAATTCAAGAAGAGCATTGCCTTTAAAAAATTTTAGTTCTGGATAAGTGGACCTATTATTAGTTAATGAATTAGTTTTTGATTTAAGCATTATCCATGTATGCAGGTCTCCGTAGTCACCCAAATAGGGAGCAACACCAAGCTGGATGAATCTGTCCTCGTAATCCTTGCCAAATGAATTTTCAACATATTTATAACCAAAACCGGTAAACCATCTTCTTGTCTCCCAGTCTCCATGAATACCATAAAAGAGATTATTAGTATTATTTATTGAAATACCAGATTGAAAATACAAGTTTCTTTGCGAAATGTCAGTATTTTTTCTATTTAATAAGTAAGTAAGTCGCAAGTAGTTATAACTTTTATTAAAAAATTTATCATCTACGTTCTCAATACCAATTGAGTATTTATAAGTCGGAGAGTAATGAGCATAAATAGAGTTACTCATACTATTTGATTTATACATAATCGTAGAGCCGCCAGAGTAAGAAATAGGCCTAGCATCTATATTTATTATAAAGACTAAAGAAAAAATTATAATTTTATATATACCCATGGGGAGTATATTAGCATAATTGTATTATTTTTCCCTACACAAAATACATCCTCGAAATCGATTATGTTTGTATGAGAAATTTAAGTGAAATATGGAGTGACTTTTATTTATACTGGTGATTTTAACAAAATTTTTTTTAGAATTAATGTTTATCACACTTTGCCCCCTCTAAGTGTTTGAGTGTCAGACTTGGTAAGAGTGAGTTCGGTGGTTAGAGTCCACCCAAACTCACCATTTTCGTGTAATATTTATTAATGAACGAATATTATGGAAGCTGTCATTGTGAGGCTGTAAGTTTTAGATTCCAATCAGAAGAATCTGTAGAAATATGGAAATGTAATTGTTCTATTTGTAATATTTATGATTATGAGCACTTGTTTATAAAGCATGAAGACTTATCAATTACAAACGGTGAAGACCAAATCTCTTCATATAGCTTTGGTACAGGAAATGCAGATCATACCTTCTGTAAAATATGTGGAATTAAAAGTTTCTATCAACCAAGATCTCATCCAGATATGTACAGTGTTAATCTGCGTTGTGTTAAAAATCCACCAAAGGTTAAAAAAGTCATTCATTTCGATGGAATAAATTTTGAGGATAGTATCCAAAAAATCTAATTATATTTTTTAACCAATCTAATAAGAGTTAAATACAATATTGGTGGCAATATTATCCACTGCTTTTTGCAGCCTCTGACGAAATAACTTACTTTATATAAGTTATTTTAAATTACTTATATAAAGCAATCATTTTAAAAACATCTCTTGCATTTTCAATAATATAATTTTTTTAATTTCATTATTTTAATTTAAGAGGTACCTAATGAATAAAAATATACTAGGGTTAGTATTTGTCTTACCATTTTTCCTGTCTATAAATACAAATGGACAAGAATCAACTAATAAAGATGTAGAGGAGGTCGTTGTAACTGGATCAAACATTCAAAGATCTGGATATACTGCTATATCACCTGTTCAAGTTAAAAATCGAGATGAGATGCTTGCAGAAGGTGCCAAAACAATTACTGATTTTGCAATCAATCTTCCTGTTAATATCGGTTCTGAGTTTCAAACTGAATCAGGTGATTTAATTGGTACAGCTCAGTTTAACTTACGTGGTTTAGGTCTTGGTTCAACGTTGACGCTAATAAACGGTCGAAGAGGAGGTATCTCAACAGTTGCTGACGGTGGCGGTAATCAATTTTTTGATATCAATCAGTTACCTATGTCCATGATTGAAAAAGTGGAATTTCTTACAGATGGCGCGTCAGCGGTTTATGGATCACAAGCAGTTGCTGGAGTGGCAAACATCATCACTCGTAGTAATTTTGAAGGTATGGAATTTACTATAGATGGTCAAAGTTCTGACGGTCCCGGTATCGATCAAACTCAGATTGGTTTTGCATTTGGCTCATCAGCCGAAGGCCCTACGAAAGTTAATATTTATGGTGGGTATACAAAAAGAAATAGAGCAGACCGCTCAGATTTTGATTTTATTAACGAAAGAGTACTAGGTAATGGTGTCCCATCAGATTCTAAAACACTTTCAGCTTTTGGTGCTCCCGGAACTTATCGTGCAGTGAATTCAACAGGAACTGCAGGTACTGGAGGTAATTTTCCTGATCCAGATTGTGAAGCAGCAGGCGGAATCCTAAAAGCACCCTTCTGTAGATTTAGTTTTGCTGATCAGGTTTCAGTAATACCAGCAGAGTCCAGGGTACAGTTATTTGGAGAAGCTACTCATGAAGTTAGTGATAGAGTTACCGCTTTTGTAGAATCAAGTTATTCTTCTAACAAAATTTCTAGAACTCTAGGTCCTTACTTGTTCAAGCATGGGACTTTAGCTGCAGGAAGGATGTTTATCCCAGGAAGCCATCCTTTTAACTTTTTTGTTAACAATAGTGCTGGAGGTATAGAATATGTTGGACCAACAAATTGGGATAACGCAGTTCATACTGGGGCAGACCTTGAGTTACGTGGACGACCATTTGGTGAGGAATATAATGGCGGAAGAGGGCCAGCAGATCTAGAAATTGATCTCGCTTATTTACGAATGCTTAGTGGAATAAAGGCTGACCTATCAGACCAGTGGAGCGTTGAAGCTTCTTATATGTTCTCTCGTTCAGAGCGAGACCAAACGAGACCATTTAACTATATTAAAAGTGTAGTTAATGAAAGTTTATTAAATGGAACATGGAACCCATTCGGAACTCGTTTAGCTAACCCAACACTTGTTTCTCCAAAGGACGGTGTGAGTGTTGCAGCTAACTCTGATGATGTATCTAACAGTCTTTGGACTTTAAATGTAAATGCATCAACAGCTAAACAAGAAGTAACCGAAATTAAATTTGTTGGAGAGCTTGGAGCTTTAGCTGGTGGAAATATAGGTGTTGCAGCTGGAATGCAACATAGAACAGAATCATTTAGCTATTCACCTGACCCATTAGATGAATCAGGTATAGGTAATGCCCCTGATCAACCAATAGTCGGAGGTCAGGATGTAGATGCTTTATTTGTTGAAGGAATTTTACCAGTAAGCGATTCTCTTGAAGTTCAAGCAGCTGTTAGGTATGAAGATTATGGGAATGTTGACACTACTGATCCAAAGCTTGCCATACGTTATCAGGTATCTGATAGTTTAGGCATTCGTGGAAGCTGGGGATCTTCATTCCAAGCTCCATCGGTTCGTCAAATGAGTGTTTCAAGTCAGTCTTCAATTATTGACGATCCAGCTTCTATAAATCCAACAACAGGACAGTTGGAGTGTAATGATAGAGGTGTTACCAACATTGCAATTATAACAACTCAAGGCGGAGACTCTCTTAAGCCACAAAGTTCTGATTCATTAACGCTTGGAATTGTTATGGAAGTTAATGATACTGATATTAGTCTTGATTATTGGAGTTTTGACTATACTGATCTTATAACCTCAGACGAAGGAGCACAGGCAATATTAGCCAACGACTGTAACGATGGTGTTGTTGATGATTCAAGAATACGTCGTCGTCCAGATGGAACGGTGGCTGAAATCACATCAGAGTTTATTAATACTGGATCTGTAAAAACTAATGGTCTTGATATAGCTTTAGCTCACTCAATAGATTCATCTAAGTTTTTTGATGCAGTAAACTTAAATTTTGCAGCTACCTACATAAATGAGTTTGAAGTTCAGACCAACAGCTCATCTGCTGCCTTTGATGGCGCAGGGTCAAGAAACTTTAAAAATCAATTCCGCTCAATGCCAAAAATTAGAGGCAACCTGGGTGCAACTTTCCAAAAAGGTGAGCACACAATAAGCACATATCTTAGATATATTGATGATTATGAAAATGATCAATCAAATACAACTATTGATAGTTTAGTAACAATAGATGCACAATATTCAACACAGTTATTTAATGACAATGCTCGATTTTCGGTCGGTATTAAAAATGTTACGGATGAAGACCCTCCAAGCTTAGGTGCTAATGTCCGTCCAGGTTACGATAATCTCATGCATAATGTTTTAGGAAGAACTGTTTATATGTCTCTGACCCAATCGTTCTAGGTGACACTTAACATGGAATTAAAAGTTCCCCAAAAAAAGTAAATCTTTCTGAAGAAACCAAACCTATCCTAATCAGGTTTGGTTTCTTCAGTTTTGAGAGCATTTTATTTTAATTCTTTAAATATGATATAGAATTTTTTTTATGAAACATCTTTTAATCTACTTCTTCATTGCCACAAATCTTTTATTAGCTTCAGATACACAAGTTAATTCGCTAGTTAACAAAATGCCAGAGCGAGTGCTATATATTGGCAATAGCTACCTTTATTACAATGATAGTCTTCACAATCATGTGAGACGAATGTTTGAAGAAATCTATCCAAATGAAATAGACACAAGTAACTATAAGTCTGTAACTATAAGTGGCTCCAGATCAATGCATCACAACATAGATTACATGCTCAATCATAAAAATATTGGAGCAGCTAAACCATTCCAACTAGTCATTTTGCAAGGAGGAAGCGAGGAAGCTAATACGAAAGCAGAAAGAAAAATATTTTCAAATGAAGTGGAAGAGGCTGTGAATAAAATTCATAAATCTGGAGCTGAAGCAGCTTTATATATGATACATGCTTATGTAAAACCTCATGACAAAGCCAATCCTAAAATGATTGAAGATATTAAAAAAATGTATATTGATGCTGGCATCAAAAATAATGCCTTAGTTATTCCTGTGGGTATTGCATTTGAAAATGCATACAAAATGAAACCAAATATCAAATTACATAAATCATTTGATGGCAGTCATCCAAGCATGCTGGGAACATATTTAGCCTCTTGCGTTGTGCTAGCAAGCATCACACAAAAAACACCAAAAGGAATTCACTATAACTATTTTAATAAGATAAGTGATGCAGATAAAAAATTTTTACAAGATATTGCACACATGACTGTTGAAAGCTTTTTTGATGTAGATCTTTAAGTTGCCCTAAATTTAATATCAATGCCCTTGAACCACTTAATAGTTACTTGTTTTAGAATTTAGAAATGGATTTTTTTATTGAATGTTTTGGAGAATATTGCTCAACGCTTATAGTCAATTCTTTGATGTAATTATGACCTTCATCTGTTACATCTAGAAACTTTCTCCTTTTATCACATGGATCACTTATTTTAGTAATTAACCCTTTAGATTCAAGAGATTCAATTATTGATTTAACCTTTGTAAAGGATATCCGAAGCTCAGTTTGAAGCCATTTAACATTTGGAAGTGACTTTCCTTTAATTCTTCTAGCAACAATTTCAGTTAAAAGAAGAAAATGCCCGACACCCATCCTTTCTTTTAAAATGAGCGCATTTAAGTTAGAAACACTTTTTGCATGTTTAAGAAATTTTTTGCTCATAATCAATAACTTACCATTAAATTAATATGATATGTAAATTATGATATGTAAATACTTTACATAATTAGCATTTTTAGTTTTAAAAGAAGATAAAAATGACAGGAAAACTTGAAAAGATTTAATCAAATCTTTTGGTTAATTTAATAGCAGCTAAATATAGTAGTGGCGGCAATATCATCCATGGAAGTTGTGTCTGAAACATTAAAGACCTCCCATTAATCTCAAATAAAACTGGATTAAATATATTTCCTGTTGGAATTAGAGGGGCCCATGATAAATTTTTACCCTCACTAAGTTGATCATAATAAAGGAAAAGCTCAACAAATATATTTTGCCCAATACACCATATAGCCAATATAAAAAAAGAACCCCATCTCCAATTATTAAATACATAATTTTTCTTATTACCCATCATCCAAATTAACCACAGACCGCCAAGGCAAACTGTGCCCGCATCAGCAAGCGAGTTAACAATCCAATTAATATGAAGCGGTATCCATTGATTTAAAACCTCAGACCTTCTTTCAATAACAGATTCGCCATTTATTAATCCATAAGTGAACCATATCTCCCAACCAAGAGCACACACAATAAAAGAACCTAGATAAATAAAAGGCACCCATTTTGGAAGCTCGAAGCGATATTTTATTAAAATAAGAATTGGAATAATTGAACTTGCATAAACAATAGCTATATATCTTATTTCTTCAAATGACATTCTTTAAAACTATCATACTTCTTTCACTTTATTAAATATTTGGCATACTTGTTTATTATGGAAAAGAGCATTAACTCAGAATCTAATATGCAAAAAGTTGCACTTACTTCTTTAGCGGGGACAAGTATCGAGTGGTATGATTTTTTCCTTTACGGCGCTTCAGCTGCATTAATATTCCCAACAGTATTTTTTGGTGAGGCTTCAACTTCCACAGCATTAATTTTGTCTTTGCTTACTTTCGCAGCTGGGTTTATAGCAAGACCAATAGGTGGAATAATTTTTGGCCACTTTGGCGACAAGGTTGGTAGAAAAAAAACATTGATAATGGCATTAATCTTAATGGGTGTCTCATCAACACTAATTGGCCTACTTCCAACCTATGCCATGATTGGAGTCACTGCACCAATTCTATTAACTTCTTTGCGCTTTGCTCAAGGCCTAGCAATAGGTGGTCAGTGGGGAGGGGCAATGCTACTTGTAACAGAAAGCGCTCCGTCTAATCAAAGAGGCTATTACGGAGCCTTTGCTCAAGCAGGAGTACCGGTTGGCGTGATCCTAGCAAATCTTGCATTTATTATTACTGGAGCACTAGTTTCTGAGGAAGCTTTCTTCTCATGGGGCTGGCGGATACCTTTCTTAGCAAGTGCAATATTGATAGGTATCAGTATGTATATTCAATTAAATTTAGAAGATACAAAAGCATTTAAAGAACTTCAAGCATCAAGACAAACTGGTAGTGCAGAAAAAATAATAAGATCACCAATCATAGAGGCAATAACAAAGTACCCAACAAAAATTGCTCTAGCTGCAGGAGCATTCCTTTCAATACAGGTAACTTTTTATATATTAATTGCTTTCTTACTAGCATATGGCGTAGCAAGTGCTGATACCACTCGAGATGATATGTTGGTGGCAGTCTTAATAGCTTCTGCAATCATGATACCTTTTCAGTTCTACTTTTCCTCATACTCCGACAGACACGGCAGAAAGGGTATTTTCATGTTAGGTGCAGTTTTAACTGGCTTATGGGCCTTTGCTATTTTCCCACTAGTTGATACTGGAAATTTCTGGCTCATAGTTTTGGCTATTACTGGTGGATTGGTATTTGTCTCTATGATGTATGGACCACAAGCAGCTTTTTTCACTGAACTATTTAGCACTGAAGTTAGATATTCGGGTGCAACCCTGGGCTATCAGTTTGGTGCAATTTTAGGTGGAGCATTTGCGCCAACCATTGCTGCTCTACTTTGGAATGATTATGGAATTATTTGGGTCTCAGTATATATAGCATTTGCTTCATTCTTGACCTTGATGTCGGTTCTGTTTTTAACTGAAACCTTTGAAAATGATTTAAATTAAGATTTAATTAATTAAATCTAGCCAATAATCACAAAAAATAATATCATCTAGTCTAACTGCAAAGGAGTGGCTCTGTTGCCTGAGATCTTTTTAGAAATCCTTTGAACCTGATCCATACAATAATGGCGGAGGAATTGCATGAAAACCATTAAAAATTATTTATTTCTTTCTTTCTTATCATTTTTTACAATCAATCTTATATCTGAAGATATTGAAGAAATTATTGTTAAAGGTGATTGGCGGGAAGCTAAATTACTAGAAGAAGACTCTAGTTTAGTTTTGTTAAGAAATGAGATTATTGAATCTCAACCCATCAAGCACTTTGAAAATCTTTCTTATTTAGTGCCAAATTTAAATTTTGCAGCAAGTGACTCAAGGGCTAGGCATTTCCAAATTAGAGGTATTGGAGAAAGGTCTGGGTATGAAAGAACGCCAAACTCAGCAGTAGGTTTCTTAATTGATGATATAGATTTTTCTGGCCAAGGAGGAATTGCTACAACTTTTGACGTGGAACAGATCGAAGTTCATAGAGGACCTCAGGGATCTAGAATTGGTTCAAATGCATTAGCAGGATTAATTTATATTAAAACAAAAGAGCCAACCAAAGAATTTGAAGGTGTTGGTGAAATGACATCAGGAACATATGGAACAATAAACACAGGCGTTGCTTTTGGTGGACCAAGTGCAATTAACCAAGACTTAACTTATAGATTAGTTCTTAGAAAAGATTATTCAGATGGGTTTAGAAAGAATTTATTCTCTGGTAAATCAAATACATCAAAAAAAGATGAAAGTACTTTTAGACTAAAACTAGACTGGGATGCAGGAGATAAAACATTAGTTAAATTTTTGATAACTCAAGTAGATTTAGATGATCCTGCAGACATATGGACAATAGACGGAAGTTTAAATACATTGTCTGACAGACCTGGAATGGACTCACAAAAAACAAATGCTTATGGCATTAAAGTCTTCCACCAATTTGATGGATTTGAGTTTCAAAGCTTCACAAGCGTTACTAACACAGACGTTGTTCTCAGTTATGACGCAGATTGGGGTAATTCAGACTCACATATGCCCTATATTTATGACTATTTCTCTGAAACACTTAGAAATAGAGACACTTTTGGCCAAGAACTAAGATTTGTATCAGATTCAGCTGATTTTAGTAGTCAAAATATGACTGAATGGGTTGTTGGTTTAAGTTTTTTAGATATAAAAGAAGAAAATTTAAAAAAAGATGATGGTATTTATGGAGATCCGTCGGATCCTTATAGTCCATATGTTAGTCAATCCTCATCATCTAGCAAATTTTCATCTGACAATATCTCAATTTATGCAAATATTGATTATCTATTAAATGCATCTACGAAAATTTCATTCGGAGCTAGATGGGAAGATTATGAATCAAAATACTCAGACTCATTTAATGAAAACTTTAATCCATCAGATAAAATGTCTGGAGGAAAAATCTCTTTAACTAAAAATATAAATGAGCAAACAAATATATTTTTTAATTTGGCTAAGGGATTTAATCAGGGTGGATTTAATCTAAATCTTGGACTTGATCCAAACTCTCAAAATAATAACTTATATTATGATCCTGAATTTTTAACCAACTATGAAATTGGTTTTAATTCAGAAATATCAAATTCAAAAATTAATATTTCCGGAATAATCTTTCATTCCAACAGAGAAGACCAACAAGTTTTAATATCTACTCAAGTTGATCCAAGTGACCCTAATACTTTCACATTTTTAACACAGAATGCAGCCGAAGGAATCAATAGAGGATTAGAGCTAAACATGACAATGCAAGTATCTAATAGCTTAGATGTTTTTTTTAATCTTGGACTCTTGAAAACAGAAATAAAAAATTGGGAATCTAGACCTGATCTTGAGGGCAGAGCACAAGCACATGCTCCGAAAAAAAGTTATGCATTAGGTCTTAATTGGAATCCTTTTGAAAACTCATTTTTATCAATTAACTTTGTTGGTAAAAGTGATTTTTATTACTCAGACTCTCACAATAATAAATCAAAATCTTATGCGCTAACAAATATTAATTATAGCTACATAAGCGGTCAGTGGACTTATTCAATATGGGGAAGAAATATTTTTGATAAGTATTATTCAACAAGAGGTTTTTATTTTGGTAACGAAGCTCCCAATTTTACCGAGACACTTTATGAGAGACATGGTGACCCAAGACATATAGGTGCTACAGTAAAATATGATTTCTAACTTTATTGCTTCCTCATGGATAGAGCCCATGGCTGTTATCCTAGCAATAATATACTTATTATTAGCAATTAAACAGAACATAAGTTGTTGGTTTGCGGCGTTTTTTAGCTCATTGCTATACTTCTTTATAATGTATTCTGCTGGACTATATATGGAGGCATGGCTTCAAATTTTTTATTGCGTTATGGCTGTATATGGCTGGTCACAATGGAGAATAAGTATAACTGATGATTCTAAATTTCTAGTGAGAACTTGGACTAGGACACAACATATAAAAGTTATAAGTCTAATATTTTTTCTAGCTTTTATTTCTGGATTAGCATTAGAAAGATTTACAAATGCGGCATTGCCCTTCATTGATTCTTTAACAACTTGGGGAGCGATAGTCGCGACTTATATGGTTGCAAAAAAACTTTTAGAGAATTGGATTTATTGGTTTGTTATAGATTCAATCTCAGTCTTTTTATTTTATTCAAGAGGTTTGTTTTTAACTTCAATGCTTTTCCTTTTTTATTTAATTATTATTTATTTTGGATATAAATCTTGGACTCAAATCAGAGACGAAATGAATGGAACAACTTAAGAAAATTATTTCAAATATTCCTCATGAAATTAAAATAATTTGCCCTTTAAAAAAAGGACAAATATCTGAAATTTATCTGTGTAATTTTAATAATATTAAATCTGTTATTAGATTAGATTTAGAAATACCAGGCTGGCTAAAAATTCAAAGAGACTCAGAAATTAGAATCTTAGACTTGAACAACAATGACAGGTCAGAAAAAAATATTCTTTATCATAATTTAGAAAAAGGAATTCTCATAAGAAGATTTATCGAGGGCAATAAATTTATTTTAAATAAAATAAATTCAGATCAACAATTAGAATTATTAGGAAGAGCGGTAAAAGAAATTCATAAAACCAATTATGAAAAAGATTCTGTTAATAATTTTAGTCATGCAATTAATAGATAATTTTAGTAATTCAATTAATAGATACCAACAAATACTCAAATACAAAATTCAAAAAGACCCAATCTTAGAAATTGGTTTTGAGATATATCAAGATCTAAATCATGAATCTTACCCAAAGGTTTTTTCTCATAATGATCTAACTCAAGAAAATATAATTTGGGATCATGCAATATGTTTTTATTGATTGGGAGTATGCCGGACTAAATAATCCTCTTTTTGATATAGCCTCAATTATTTCTTCATACAGCCTTAATGACCAACAGATTGATAGTCTATGTCGTGGATATGGCAAAAAATCTGAAGTAGATATGGAAATTTTAAGAAAATGGGTCAAATTTACCTATTTTTGTGACTATATATGGAGGATTTGCTTAATTGAAACATCAATCTATGATGAAAAATCTCTTAATTTAGATGATTTAAAGAGAAATCTTTCTATTTTTCTATAAGTTTGCGTAACTTGATTAATTTTTAGCAGTTTCTGATAATTAAAGAACGCCCCATCCTTCAATACATGCCAAAATTGCACACATTATTTTATTATTGCTAACATATAAGAACGATGGCCAAATTTAATGAAATACTTTCAGATCATATTGCTAAATGGAATATGGTTTGGTTTGGTCTAATTTTTTGGGGAAGTGTATTTAATGCTGTTGCAAATCATTATGAAATTCTAAGTAGTTCATTATTATGGTATTCAATCGGTTTACTTTTTGGAATCATTGCAAAGTTTAGGGGGACTTGGTTATGGAAGGTTTAGATCAAGTATCAGAAGAATTTTCCTTTGAGAAAGAAAAAGAAATTGCTCGAAGTTTTTCTAAGCGCTTCCAATGGGAAATGATGTTAATTGGTGTGGGCCAGGCAACCATATGGCTATCTTTATGGCCTTTAGTTATTAACGGATATATTTCTTTAGGTTTTGGATCTTTTTTGGCAGTTATCTGTGCATGCTTTGCATACCTTCCATCTCACGAAGCGCAACATGGCAATTTCTCAAGAGGAAATCCAAAGAGAAGATGGATAGATTCTTTTGTAAGTCACTACACATTAATAACCATAATGTTTCCTCATGATTTAATGAGATGTACTCATATGAAGCATCATGCATACACCAACAACCCTGAAAAAGATCCAGATTATGATACGGCATCTGCTAAATCAATTTGGGAAGTCATTGTTGCTACTCAAGCAGGCATAACAAAATATCAGGCAATAGCTGATAACTTTTCAAGTGATGCTGCGTTTATGAAATCATTCAACAAAGGAGTTGCTATTGGAATGTTTTATAGAGTTATTCTTTTAACCCTTGTTGTAATTTTTCCACTAGAGACTTTGCTCCTTTGGTGGATGCCAAGTAAGGTTGGGATAATTTATCTGTCTACTTTTTTTAGCTGGTATCCTCATTACCAAACCGATACTGGTAGGTATAAAGATACTAGATTTTGGAGTCATTGGATGCCTAGATTTTTAAATCATTCAATGCAGCTTCATTTTGTCCATCATCTTCACCCAGGTATTGGACATTATGATGAGCCTAAAGCTATCGAAGCTTTAAAACCATTCTTAATTGCAAGAAAGGTTCCTGGCGCAGAAGAAATACCCGATAGGGTCAAATATAACCCTCTTATAAAGTTATAAAACTCAACACATTTTTCTTGTTTTTTTAAATAAATTCTGTTCTAGTTAATAGTAAATATTTTACATATGGGGAGAAGATATGAAGATTTTATGTGTTTTATACGATGATCCAAAAACTGGCATGCCAGACAAGTATGCTAGAGACGATTTACCAACAATTGAAAAGTATCCAGATGGTATGACTTTGCCTTCACCAAAGGCAATAGACTTCACTCCGGGTGAGCTTTTGGGGTGTGTTTCAGGTGAGTTAGGTCTTCGAAAATTTTTAGAAGATGCTGGCCATACTTTGGTAGTTACTTCAGATAAAGACGGGGAAGGATGTGAGGCTGATAGGGAGTTAGTTGATGCTGATATTGTTATCTCTCAACCTTTCTTCCCTTATTACCTAACAAAAGAAAAAATGGAAACTGCTCCTAATTTGAAAATGGCAATTACTGCTGGAATTGGATCAGATCACGTTGACCTTCAGGGCGCCATGGATCACAACATAGATGTGGTTGAAGTTACTTACTGTAATTCAAGATCAGTTGCTGAGCATATTGTAATGATGATTCTTTCAATGGTTAGGGATTACCATAATCAACATAGAATTGTTAACGAAGGTGGTTGGAATATAGCTGATGCAGTTCAAAGATCTTATGACGTTGAGGGCATGCATGTTGGAACTGTAGCTGCTGGAAGAATTGGTATTGATATGTTAAGAAAGATGAAGCCTTTTGATGTTCATCTTCATTATTTTGATATTCATAAACTGTCTGACGAAGTAGAAGCAGAATTAAATCTTACTTATCATGATTCTGTAGAGTCATTGGTTGCTGTTTGTGATGTAGTAAATATTAGTTGCCCATTACATCCAAAGACCGAACACTTATTTAATGATGACATGATCAACAAGATGAAGCGTGGTGCATATATTGTTAACACTGCTAGGGGAAAAATCTGCGACAAAGATGCCATAGCTAGAGCTTTAGAATCTGGTCAATTAAGCGGGTACGCTGGAGATGTTTGGTTTCCTCAACCAGCTCCAAATGACCATGTTTGGAGAACAATGCCCAATCATGGAATGACTCCTCACACCTCAGGAACTTCATTATCTGCTCAAGCAAGATACGCTGCAGGTGTTAGAGAGATTCTTGAATGCTTCTTTGCAGGCGAGCCTATTAGAGATCCATATTTAATTGTACAAAATGGCGATCTTGCAGGAATGGGAGCTCATTCATACACAAAGGGTACTGCCACAGATGGTTCAGAAGAGGCCGCAGAATATAAAAAGTAAAACTTTAAAAATTCTTAAGTCTTGAATTAATAATTTCATCAGCCTGGGACATAATTCCATCAATTAAGTCCTGGACTGTTGGGATGTCATTGACTAGTCCAGCTACCATTCCACAAGACCAAGCTCCTGCTTCCATAGTTCCCTCATGCATAATCTTTGGATAGACACCAGCCACTTCATCTATAATATCTTCAAATTTCAGATCAGCGCCTAGTGCTTTTTCTTTTTCCATCAGACGTTCTACAGCTTCATTATTAAGAACCCTTTCAGTATTTCTTAATGATCTCATAACAAGCCTAGTATCTAATTCAGATGCATTTACGATAGCCTCTTTTACATTTTGATGAACGGGTGCATCTTGGGTAGCAATAAATCTAGTGCCCATATTCATACCTTCAGCTCCAAGAGCCATAGCTCCAACTAAGCTTCTTCCATCAGCCATCCCACCTGATGCAACAAAAGGTATTTCTAATTCATCCGCAGCTCTAGGTAGGAGAATAAAGTTAGGAATATCATCCTCACCTGGATGGCCTCCACATTCAAAACCGTCTACTGAAACAGCATCACAACCAATATCTTGTGCTTTTAAAGAGTGTCTCACCGAAGTGCATTTATGAATTACTTTTATTCCTGCTTCTTTAAGGGCGGGTAGATATTCTGCAGGATTCCTTCCAGCAGTTTCAACAACTGGTACACCAGCATCAATAATTTCTTTTATAAGACCAGGATAATCTGGCGGAGTTAAAGAGGGTAAAAATGTTAAATTTACTGCAAAAGGCTTGTCAGTCATTTCTTTGCATCGAGCTATTTCATTAGCTAATTTTTCGGGACTTTTTTTAGCTGGTATCCTCACTACCAAACCGATACTGGCAGATATAAAGATACTAGATTTTGGAGTCATTGGATGCCTAGATTTTTAAATCATTCAATGCAGCTTCATTTTGTCCACCATCTTCACCCGGGTATTGGTCATTATGATGAGCCTAAAGCTATCGAAGCTTTAAAGCCATTCTTAATTGCAAGAAAGGTTCCTGGCGCAGAAGACATACCCGATAGGGTTAAATATAACCCTCTTATAAAGTTATAAAACTAAATATATTTTTCTTGTTTTTTTAAATAAATTCTGTTCTAGTTAATAGTAAATATTTTACATATGGGGAGAAAATATGAAGATTTTATGTGTTTTATACGATGATCCAAAAACTGGCATGCCAGATAAGTATGCAAGAGATGATTTGCCGACAATTGAGAAGTATCCAGATGGTATGACTTTGCCTTCACCAAAGGCAATAGACTTCACTCCTGGCGAGCTTTTGGGATGTGTTTCAGGTGAGTTAGGTCTTCGAAAATTTTTAGAAGATGCTGGTCATACTTTGGTAGTTACTTCAGATAAAGATGGGGAAGGATGTGAAGCTGACAGGGAATTAGTTGATGCTGATATTGTTATCTCTCAACCTTTCTTTCCTTATTACCTAACAAAAGAAAAAATGGAAACTGCTCCTAATTTGAAAATGGCAATTACTGCTGGAATTGGATCAGATCATGTTGACCTTCAGGGTGCTATGGATCACAACATAGATGTGGTTGAAGTTACTTACTGTAATTCAAGATCAGTTGCTGAGCATATTGTAATGATGATTCTTTCAATGGTTAGGGATTACCACAATCAACATAGAATTGTTAACGAGGGTGGATGGAATATAGCTGACGCAGTTCAAAGATCATATGACGTTGAGGGTATGCATGTTGGAACTGTAGCTGCTGGAAGAATTGGTATTGATATGTTAAGAAAGATGAAGCCTTTTGATGTTCATCTTCATTATTTTGATATTCATAAACTATCTGACGAAGTAGAAGCAGAATTAAATCTCACTTATCATGATTCTGTTGAGTCATTGGTTGCTGTTTGCGATGTAGTAAATATTAGTTGCCCATTGCATCCAAAGACTGAACACTTATTTAATGATGACATGATCAACAAGATGAAACGTGGTGCATATATTGTTAACACTGCTAGGGGAAAAATCTGCGACAAAGATGCTATAGCTAGAGCTTTAGAATCGGGTCAATTAAGTGGGTACGCTGGAGATGTTTGGTTTCCTCAACCAGCTCCAAATGACCATGTTTGGAGAACAATGCCTAATCATGGAATGACTCCTCACACGTCAGGAACTTCTTTATCTGCTCAAGCAAGATATGCTGCAGGTGTAAGAGAGATTCTTGAATGCTTCTTTGCAGGCGAGCCTATTAGAGATCCATATTTAATTGTACAAAATGGTGATCTTGCAGGAATGGGAGCTCATTCATACACAAAGGGTACTGCCACGGATGGTTCAGAAGAGGCCGCAGAATATAAAAAGTAAAACTTTAAAAATTCTTAAGTCTTGAATTTATAATTTCATCAGCCTGGGACATAATTCCATCAATTAAGTCCTGGACTGTTGGGATGTCATTGACTAGCCCAGCTACCATTCCACAAGACCAAGCTCCTGCTTCCATAGTTCCCTCGTGCATAATCTTTGGATAGACACCAGCCACTTCATCTATAATATCTTCAAATTTCAGATCAGCGCCTAGTGCTTTTTCTTTTTCCATCAGACGTTCTACAGCTTCATTATTAAGAACCCTTTCAGTATTTCTTAATGATCTCATAACAAGCCTAGTATCTAATTCAGATGCATTTACGATAGCTTCTTTTACATTTTGATGAACGGGTGCATCTTGGGTAGCAATAAATCTAGTGCCCATATTCATACCTTCAGCTCCAAGAGCCATAGCTCCAACTAAGCTTCTTCCATCAGCCATCCCACCTGATGCAACAAAAGGTATTTCTAATTCATCCGCAGCTCTAGGTAGGAGAATAAAGTTAGGAATATCATCCTCACCTGGATGGCCTCCACATTCAAAACCGTCTACTGAAACAGCATCACAACCAATATCTTGTGCTTTTAAAGAGTGTCTCACCGAAGTGCATTTATGAATTACTTTTATTCCTGCTTCTTTAAGGGCGGGCAGATATTCTGCAGGATTCCTTCCAGCAGTTTCAACAACTGGCACACCAGCGTCAATAATTTCTTTTATAAGACCAGGATAATCTGGCGGAGTTAAAGAGGGTAGAAAATGTTAGATTTACTGCAAAAGGCTTGTCAGTCATTTCTTTGCATCGAGCTATTTCATTAGCTAATTTTTCGGGAGTGCCTTGAGTTAAACCTGTAATAGTTCCAAGTCCACCTGCATTGGAAACAGCTGCTGCAAGCTCAGCAAAACCAACATGATGCATGCCACCCTGAATAATAGGATGCTCAATTCCAAATAGTTCTGTTATTTTAGTTTTCATTCTTTTCTCCTTTATTAGTATTAACCCAATTTTCATAAAAATCTTCATATTGTTTTTGAAGTCTTTGCATGCCAGTTATCCACCTATCTCTATCATTGCCTTTTCGTTGCACATATTCGCCAACTTCTTTATGAGGTAGTACTAAGAATCTTTCATTTTCAATTGCATCTAAAACATCTTTTGCAACCACATCTGGTTCAAGCATGCCATCTACTCCTGCAACCCCAGCACCTTGAGCTGTCATAGCAGTTCTTACAGCTTGGGGACAAAGACACGACACACCAATCCCTTTATGACCATAAGTAATCTTTACCCATTCAGCAAAACTCACGGCCGCTGATTTAGTAACGGCATATTGAGCTGCACCTATTTGTGATAAGAGTCCCGCAGCTGATGCTGTATTCATTAAGTAGCCCTCACCTCGTTCAAGCATTTGAGGTAACACATGTCTTGCTGCATGCACGTGAGACATTACATTAACACCCCAAGTATTATTCCATTCCTCAGCTGTAGTTTCTAAAAGCATCGGGGTTCCGCTAATTCCTGCATTCGAACAAAATATATCTATTCCACCTGAATATTTATTTGCTTTTTCAATCACATTAATAATATCTTGTTCATTAGATACATCTGCAGCTACAGCAATACCATTAATTTTTTCTGCAATTTCTTTTGCACCGTCCTCATTCATATCAACGCAAACAATTGACTGAGCTCCGCTTGCATGAAATTCTTCACATAGAGCTAGCCCAATACCACTTGCAGCTCCAGTTACTACGATTCTTTTGTTTTTTATTTCCATATTTTTATCCTAGTAATATTTCACACCCAGTTCCGTCAAGAAAAGTTTTAACTCTTAACTGATCATTTTCACTAAGTGCTTCGAATTCTTCTTTAATCCACTTCAAACATTTGGCTTGATAAGGAAAGGCTTTTTGTGTCCATAAAGACCCATCAATTTCTGTTTCCCATGTTTCCTCACCCTTCATAATTGCATTTGAATTTGCAATTAAAGCTGGAACATACATTCTGCCAAATTCTTTCATAATTTCTTTTAAAGAAGCTGGGCTTTCTTCAAGAGGAGTCCAGTTACTATTCTCAACATCATGACCAGATAAGTCAGCCATTACATCTTGCCAAGAAACGAGCCTTAACGAATTATCATAGGCAATTTTTCTTGACGTAGGTTCAAAACCAATGAGCTGGGTTAATTGTCCATAGATAGCAAAATCAGCAGAAGAGGGCTTTTCACCAAAAAGAAATTTACTAATAGATAAATGATCATCCATCAATTTTAAGAATCTTTTAAAACTAGCATCGATTAAATCAGCTGTTGTCTCATTTGAACCTACAACCCACAATCTTCCAGTCTGTCTATCATGAACATATTTTTTTGCATCCTTTAGTATTTCATTAGGCATATTTACAGCAAGATCAGTCAGTGGAAGAAGGGTTGATGCATTATCAGCATCCTCATCAAAATACCATCTGTAATGGAACATATATTTAGTAACCCATTCATCACCAAAATCTTCCAATAAATAATTTACGAAAGATAGAGCAGGGTCATCTGGTAATAACTTTCTATCTGGATACTCATTTTCAAATCTTTTAATAATAGGTGTAGTATCGGTAGTTGCTTTTAATTCACCATTCTCATCTTCTAAAAGAAGAGTTGGCAGCAAAACAGGTTTTGGAGGCTCTATGCCTTCTAGTCTGCTTAATCTCCCAGGAACATCTCCCATAAAAACTTCATAAGCAATATGACGATACCTCAAAATAGAGATCATTTTCTGTGTATAAGGTGAGGCAGGAACTCCAAAAACTTTTATCTTTTTATTCATTTTCTAACTCCACAATAATTCCTTCGTTTGGATTTATATCTCCACTTACAAATTTCTCATAAGTAGATATAAAATCTTCAAGACCAATAATTTTTTTCACTTGCATCCAATCAGTGCTTTGATTAGATCTAGTTTTCATAAATTCATTTATCTTTTGGTTATAGACTGCATGGCCCCAATCTTTAACTCGTTTTTGAATATGAGCTGGAGCAAAAAAGAATTCTGTTCTTTCTCTAAGCATGGCCTGACCAAGGGCATCTTCTGCAGTAACTTCATTGTCCCAATGAGTCATTCCAACAGTAAGGCATTTGAGCATATTATTTCCAAGAGAGCCATGAAGAGTCCCGAGAATTTCACGACTTCCTGCCATATCAACCATCACAGACTTAAGATTAAAATTTACCTTAGATAGTTGATCATAGGTAATCACCTCATCATAACAATTTAAGTTATTAACAAAATCTAAATTCTTTTGAGAAGTAAGGCCAATTATTGATGGGGTATTAGAAGTCTCTTGAAGTCCTTGAGCAACACCAATTGCAGTTTTACTAGACGCACTTACTATGAGAATTTGTTCTGCCTCGTAATAGGCCTCATCCTCCAATGCATCACATATACAAAAAGATGTTACATGTAAGGGAAATAATAAAGATCTAATGTTATCTATAGAGGCATCATAATTAGCATCACCTGATAATCTTATGTAGTTGTTATACAAGGCGGGTAGATCTTTTCGATGTTCTTTGCCATCTGCAAATCCTTGATTGGTAACTTTTATAGGCTTTAAATTTAAGATATCACCTGGAGGAAAACATCCAAATAACCTCTCTCCAACAATCACTTCTTCTACATTTGATTTGATAACCTTGGCAAATCCCCATACTGGTATGCAGCCCCAATCATCATTTTCATCTTCCGTTGCTTTAAAGAATTGCCAATAACCTATAGTGTTGCCAGCTACACCATAAGTAACATTGTTTGATGTAAACGCAAAACTTTCTATTGATACCGAGATTTCTCCTTCTTCAATTTCTAAGCTTTGTGTCTGAATAATCCTTGTTTTTGAAAGATCATTTTTAAATGTTTGTAATTGCTTCAAAATTATTATTCTTTAACTTCTATATTAAGCTGTCCAGCTAGTCCTGCTACTCTATGTTTGTTACTTTCTAAGTAATCAGGGTCTGTTACCATTTTGAGCATTGCCTTTCTACTTGGATATCTTGCAATAGCAACTTTATCCCAAAGCTCTTCCACTCCTCCAAGCATCAAGCGACTTACAGAGCCACCAAAAGACCATTCGCCGCCAACTTTTTTTAAGTGTTCAAGGACTTCCTTGCCATATATAGCATAGGCTTCTTCGCCTGTGAGATCGCTATCTCTTCCATCTTCGTATTCAGCTTTTTCTTTAAACTTTAAAAGGTTAACCATAGCAATTGGAGTATCAGTATCACCTTCAAGAAATCCTTCCATTTGTTCTTTAGTGGGATGAACACTGTTGTTAAATTCCATAATTATTCTCCCAATGTTATAGCTTTTTGAAACGCTGGCCTGGCTTCAATTCTAGCTACATAGTTTTTAATATGATCCATATCATCTGAAACACACCCTAGTCTGTTAGCCATAAAACATGAATGCCCAAGCATAAGATCGGCTGCTGAGAAATCCCCAACTAAGTAATCTTTATCTGCAAGGTTGTCGTTAACTGGTACAAGAGATTTGGCTATCAGATTTTGCGCTTGTCTTAAAACATTTTCATCTCTTCTATCAGGCGGCAATAAAATTGTTTGGACCACAACTTGATTCATTGGAGGCATAACCATCCCCTCACAATAATGAAACCATTGAAGATAATATGGGAACTCGTCAGAATTAGAGTCGGGTTTTAGACCGCCGTCTTTATGACGCTCAAGAACATATTGAATAATCGCTCCTGATTCAAAAATAGAAACTTCTCCATCCTCTAACACTGGTACTCTTCCTAACGCATGTCTCGACCTATGTTCGGGTGATTTTAATCCTTCCTTGGTAAATGGCATGATATTTACTTCATAATCCAATCCTAATTCTTCGAGAAGCCAAACAACTCTTCCAGCTCTAGTGCCAGCAGTAAAATGAACCTTTAACATAAATAATCTCCTTCTATTTTTTTACCATTTTTTGTGCATTTTTTATAAATTCTTCTTTGTCTTTATCATCTTTTAATATACTTTCCCTATCTACAGGTATTTTAGTTCCTTTAATCATGCCTGGTTGCTTATACATCCTATCTTTCCATTTTTCTAAATGAGTTAACCCATCAAGAGATACCCCAGACCAATTATGTGTTCTAACCCAACACCAATTAGCTATATCAGCTATTGAGTATTCTCCTGCGAGCCATTCATTTTTAGAAAGATGAGTATCTAAGACCTCAAAAAGCCGTCTTGATTCATTTTGATATCTATCAATAGCAGGTTGTAGTTTCTCAGGAAAGTATCTAAAAAAAACATTTGCCTGACCCATCATCGGACCAATACCACCCATTTGAAACATTAACCATTCTGTAACCTTTGCTCTACCCACAACATCATCTGGTATGAGTTTCCCAGCTTTATCTGCTAAATAAAGCATGATTGCACCCGATTCAAAAATAGAAAGATCATTATCTGTATCTATAATTGCAGGGATTCTTCCATTAGGACTTATTTTTAAAAAATCAGGTTTTTTTTGATCACCCTCTGCCAGATTCACTGAATGAAATTCATAAGGCATTTCAAGTGCCTCCAATGTGCAAGACACTTTATGTCCATTAGGTGTAGATGCTGTATATAGATGAATCATAAAAAATTACTCCTTGATAAAGTCCACTAATACCTTAGATAGTTGCTTAGATTTTGTCCACTGAAAAAAATGGCCCCCACCTATGTGCGGAGCGCTTATCGCATTTGGAGCCATCTTGAGAACATCTTTCTCTGCGCCGTTTGAAACAGGATCATTCCCAGCAAAAACTGCTAGAAAAGGTTTTTCTGATGTTTTAAAAAATTCTCTAGCTTTTTTTTGAGCATCTAAAGATTGATCAGGAATCATTGGAACTTGGCTAGGCATCGCTCTTGGGCCCATTTTGTATGTCGGGTTGGGAAAGGGTGCTTCATATGCTCTTATTAAATCAGTAGAAAAGGGTGAAATTTTTTCAAGCCCAAGGCTCTGTAAAAAAAGATGAATACTTGCTTTAACAGGCGATTTTGCTAGCAGAGCCTCCATTTGCATTGAATTGATAAATCCAATAGGTAAATTATTTGAATCCCATGTAAATTTTTGCCAGTACATAAACTTTGTGGCCAAGTGTTTGGTATTATCCATTTTTCCAACTTCTTTATACATTTGAAAGAAATTTATTTTTTTATTGGATGCTCTAAATTCTTTTACTTCATCTATGACTTCTTGAGGAGCATTTGGATTATATGGAAGGCCTGTGTTACCCATAGCTATTTTTATAAATCTATCTGGATCTGCTGCAACCATCCTTAATCCAATTAAACCTCCCCAATCTTGTCCGAAGAAAGTTAGATTTTTGAAATCATTTTTCTTCAACCATTCTCCCATCCAATCAACTTGATTTTGATAAGAATAGTCTTCTCTAGCAGCCGGTTTATCTGATTTTCCATACCCAACTAAATCAGGAGCAATAACCCTTATTCCTGCTTCAGTTAAAATTGGAATCATTTTAGCGTAAAGATAGCTCCAAACAGGCTGACCATGCATTGCTAGAAGTATAGGACCATTTTTTGGCCCCTCATCAATGTGATGAATTCTCAAAGTAGTCCCATCTTCAGTTTCTATGTTTGTATAAACGGG
The DNA here is from genome assembly GCA_964276145.1 of uncultured SAR86 cluster bacterium. Taxonomy (GTDB): domain Bacteria; phylum Pseudomonadota; class Gammaproteobacteria; order Magnimaribacterales; family D2472; genus SCGC-AAA076-P13. The sequence continues at coordinate 50,662 of CAXYDN010000002.1, forward strand.
TTCAAATGGATAGTCCTTGATATTCTCAAAACATGAATCTGGTGTTCTTAAGACTTGCATTTAGTTCTCTCCCTTTTTATTTCTCAAAATAATTTTATTACACATATCCTTATCATGGTATAAGAAAAATAAGCGGCCCACTTGATGATATATGAACATCTATAGTATATTGTGTTCATATTTCAACTAACCGAAAAGTAATGCTTGATTGGGGAAATTTAGAATACTTTATATCTTGCGCAAATCATGGCACTTTAAGTGGCTGTGCTAAAGAGATGGAAGTTAATCATTCAACGGTATCTAGAAAGATTGAAAAATTAGAAAAAGAATTAGCTCTAAAGTTATTTGAAAGAAAAAATTCTGGATATACCTTGACGACTCATGGTCATGATCTATACAAAGAAGTTGCAAAGATTGACTATAAAATTTCAGAACTAAAAGAAAGATTCATACCAAACCCAGAACTTATGAATGGAAAGCTTGTTATTTATAAGCAAGGCGAGGGTGGTAGTAATATGACAAATCTTATTACAAAATTAAGATCCCGTTTCCCTAATCTCAAGATTCATATAATGAATGCTTCAGATGATTCTGATATGAGCACTGAGGTTTATGATATTGGGTTTATCGGAACAACAAGACCGCCTGAGGACTCAATAGCAACTTTGCTTACAAATATAGACATGCGAATTTATGGTACAAAAGATTATTTCGATAAGAATAAAAATCCAAATGATTTTGAATGGGTGGCTTACAAAAGGAATGATAAGTTTGATACTGATTTTATTATTAAATCTTTTTTTAAAAATCCAAATATAATAGTTTCATCAAACTCATATCAAGATGCTCACTCTATGGTTTCAAACGGTAATGGAGTTACATTTCTGACAGATCTTGATGGCGAAAGTGATGAAAGGCTTATTCCTTTCGAGAAGGATGAGTACTCTTTTCAAATAGGGTTCTACCTAATTCAACATGAGTTATCTCGATCTAACCCAATTGTGGCTGCGGTTAAAAAAGTTATTCTTGAGA
>CAXYDN010000003.1:0-274202 GCA_964276145.1 uncultured SAR86 cluster bacterium
GTTGAAGGTAATCAGAAGATCTCAGACAGTCTTACATATGGTCAAAGTATTACCGATGCTTGTATAGGCTGGGAAGATACGGTTTCATGCCTTAAAAATCTTAGTGATGCAGTTGAAAAAAGGAGAGGCTCTTAGTCGATTGAAAGATTACGATAAGATCTCATTTTCAAGAGAAGTTGCTGAAACACTTGGGCTAGAGTCTGCGATCATACTTGAGTACTGCAAATCAAAAAAAATAAATTTTTCTAATCATATTAAAGACCTTATAGATCTAGTAAAGAAAGATTTACCTTTTATAGATCATAAAATTGCTGAAATAAGTATCAATAAATTAGTTAACTATAAACTTATTCCTAAAGCAGATAATAGTAACAAAGCTGCGAATTATAAGATTCAATCTCCACGAATAAATAATGCTTATAAAACTAAAATTGATCCAGAATGGGTTCCATCAGAGGAAGCATTAGAAATATTAAAAATGAGTCAAGTTTCAGATGAATTTCATAAAAATAAACTTAGGGAATTCAGATTATATTGGCAAGAACGAGGCCAAGAAAGAAATAATTGGAATACATCATTTATTGATTACATTAGAAGAGAATGGGCTAAGGATCAAAGTTCTAATAAAGGACTTCCTTTTTCAATAAGTTCAGACTGGGTACCAAGTGAAGATGTGTATGATATTCTTGAATTGTCTGATATTAAGAAAGAATCAGCAATAAAATATTTAAGAGAGTTTATACTATATTGGAAGGAAAATGGTGCTGCTTTTTCTACATGGAATTCTAAATTTATTGAACATGTGAAAAGAAGGCATTTAGGAAATCAAAGTACAGATAATGAAGAAAATAAAAAACATATTGAGCCAGGAAAATATAAAAAAGATTTCTCATCAAGAAAAGGTGACTCCTCTTGGGCATCAGAAATTAAATTCTAATAAAGAAGAATTTATTGAATGTATAGATAGTTTATTTTTAAAGCTTGAGCTTGCGTATCATTACCAGTTTTACAAGGTTTTTGGGACTGACGATAGGTTGAATGAAGGTAAAAAACTTTGGGCTACAAGTTTAAAATCTTTTTCAACTGAGACAATTTTGGAAGGCATAGAAAGTGTTGTTGGCTCACAATCATATTTACCAACTCTAACAGATCTTATAAAAGCTTGTTCAGAAATTAATAATCAAGATGGGTTTCCATCAGTTGAAGAGGCATACATCGAAGCAAGAAAATCTTTTTCACCTAGAGCTGAGTATCCTTGGAGCCACCCAATTGTCTATTTTGCTGGAAAAAAAATTGGTTGGAATTTTTTAGATGAAAAAGATAGTAAAGAATTATTTTTTTCTTTTAAAAAAATATTTAACAAATTAAAACTTGAAGCTTTCAATGGTAATGAATTTAAAATTGAGACAAACTGCGAATCAACCCTCGCTAACTCCCTTAAATAAAAAACTTTTTGAAAGTTTGCGAAAAAAGCACAACGTATAAGATAAAACTGAACTTCTTTGGAGGGGGTTTTGTCTAACCATAAGTGATAAAATGCATATATGACTAAAAATATAAGAATCTCTTTATACATACTTATTCCAATTTTATTGTGGATGATTTCTGGATTATTTGTAAAAGATACTAACAATAATGAAGCTCCGAAAAAAGACCTTTTCACTGTTGGAACAATTTTGACTGAAGCTGTTTCTTATCAGCCAACAATTAAACTAAAAGCGACATCAAGGTCAGAGGCAAGAGTAGATGTAAGAGCAAAAACTTCAGGAGAGGTTGTAAAAATAGGATCGACTCAAGGAAAGTTTGTTGAGAAAGATTCGATATTATGCAGTTTAGGAGTAGTGGAGCTAAACAGAACTGAGGTTAAAGCTCCCTTTTCTGGGTTTATAGAACAGATTGTAAAGCCTGGTAACTTTTTAGAAAGAGGTCAGGTTTGTGCAACTATTATCCAGCTAAACCCTATAATTTTTGTTGCTGAAGTTCCTGAATTTAGTATTAATAAAGTTGAAACTGGACAAGATGTAGATATAAGACTTGTTACTGGTGAATTTATAAAAGGTAAGTTAACTTTCGTTTCTAAGAGCGCCTCCCCCTCTACTAGAACATTTAAAGTGGAATCGCAAATAGGAAATGAAGAGGGTGTGGTTCGCGATGGTATAACTGCTGAAATAACAATTAAAACAAAATTAGTTATGGCTCATAAAATTTCGCCATCAATATTAATCTTAAATGATAACGGTAAGCTTGGAATTAGGTCAGTAGAAGACAATTTGGTTAAATTTCATAACGTGACAATTCTTGAGGATTCTGAGTCAGGCCTTTGGATAACCGATATCCCTAAAAATCTTGAATTAATTGTTCAAGGCCAGGGTTTTGTTGAAGATAATCAAAAAGTCTTAACCAATAAACTATGACGCGTATTATAGATTTTGCTTTATCAAAAGCAAAAACAACCCTAATGATTGCCTTCATGATAATTATTGCGGGATCATATGCAAGACAAGAAATATCTATTGCTGCATCGCCTAACGTTCAGCTGCCATTTATAAGTGTGTCAGTATACTTAGATGGTGCTTCTCCAAGTGATACATCAAGATTAATTGCAAAACCTTTAGAAAATAAACTCATGACAGTTTCTGGAGTAAAAAGTATAAGTTCTAGAAGTACGTTAAGTTTTGCAAGAATCTTTCTTGAGTTTGAGGTTGGTTATGATATGGATCAAGCTCTTGTGGATATTAAGCAGTCTGTTGAAGAAACAAAATATGACTTGCCTAGAGAGGCAGAGGACCCACAAATATCTGAATATTCTGAGGCAAGCTTTCCTGTCATGAACATCAGCATTACTGGTAAAGGCTCTCTAAGGCAAAAAGTTTTCTATGCAAAAGAGCTAAAAGATAAGGTCGAAAGTTTAGAGGAAATCTTAAAAGCAAATCTCTCAGGAGCACCTGAGGAAGTTCTTGAAGGAGTTATTAATAAATCTCGAATGGAGTCTTATGAGGTAACGCTCAGTGATATTTATTATTCTGTTTCGAATAATAATCTTATTATTCCAGGAGGAACCCAAGATACGGGAAAAGGCAGCTTTAATATTAAGGTGCCTAGCATTATTGAATCAGCACAAGATGTTTACTCTATTCCAATAAAAGTTACGCAAGATGCAATTGTGACCTTGGGAGATATTGCAGACATTAAGAGAACATTTAAAGACTTCACATCATATGCACGAATCAACGGTCAAGATGCCGTAACTCTTGAGGTTCAATTAAGAGTTGGTGCTAATTCTATAGATGCTTCATATGCTATTAAAGATATTTTAGATGATTATAAAAAATCGCTTCCTGAGAATCTTGAAATTTTAGTTACTCAAGATGATACTCTTTATTCTATCGATATGGTCAAGGAGCTCAATGGAAATATTATAGCTGCTGTGGTCTTGATTATGGTTCTTGTTATTGCGAGTATGGGTTTTAGAGTATCTATGCTGGTTGGCTTATCAATACCTTTTTGTTTTTTATTCACATATCTGATTTTCTTTTCGCTTGGAATGGAGATTAATTTCCTTGTAATGATGGGTTTATTGCTTGGAATGGGAATGTTAATTGATGGCGCAATAGTTATAACCGAATATGCTGATAAAAAAATTGGCGAAGGTCTTTCAAGATCTGAGGGTTATAAAATGGCATCAAAGAGAATGTTTTATCCTATATTAGCGTCTACTGGAACAACTATGGCTGCATTTATACCGGTAATGTTGTGGCCAGGATTTACCGGTCAGTTTATGAGATATCTTCCAATAACGGTTTTTACTGTTTTGGTAGGGTCATTAATTTACTCGTTAATAATGATTCCAGTATTAGGTTCATACCTCGGTCAACAAAATTCTGCTCTAAACCAAGATGAAGGAAGAGAATCTATTTTTAAAAAGTTAACTGAATTTTATGGAAACAGAATTGAAAAATTCGTTAAGAATCCAATTGAAACCTGCTTAGCTGTTTTATCAATTTTATTAGTTATCATAATGAGTTATTCCTACTTTGGTAAAGGAACAATTTATTTTGCTTTGGTCGATCCTGTAGAAGCTAATGTAACTATTAAAGCTAGAGGCAATTATTCAGCTCTTGAAACAAAAGATATCGTTGAAGAAGTTGAAAAAAGATTTCTGCAAATCTCCGGTTTAAGTAGTGTTGGTTTAAGTGCTGGAAGTGAATGGTGGAATTCAGAGGCTGATAAAATAGGTGGAGGTTTTATAGAAATTGCCCCCGCTTCTGAAAGAAAAAATTCAGGACTAGAAATTATGAAATTACTTAACGAATCTGTAAATGATTTGCCAGGTATATTTGTAGAGATTGCACCTGATTTAGGAGGGCCATCTTTTGATAACCCAATAGAACTTAACTTATTTGGAGTATCTCAAGATAGTGTGAATGATGCTGCTGATAAAGTTGAATCTCACATGAGAACAAAAATTACTGGTCTTAAGAACATAACTTCATCTAAATCATATCCATCGGTAGAGTGGAGTGTTGAAGTAGATAAACAAAAAGCTGCACAATTGGGTGTAAGTGTTGCAGATGTTGGAGCGTTAGTTCAAATGCTTACAAATGGTTTTAAAGTTGGAGAATACAGACCTGATGATTCAAGAGATGAGGTCGAAATTAGGGCAAGATTCCCTGAGTCAGATAGAACAATCACTGGAATACAGAATTTAAATGTGACAACTCTTGAGGGGCTCGTTCCAGTAAGCTCTTTTATCTCTGTTATTCCAAAAGAAAATGTGCAATCAGTCAATAGGAGGAATGGAAAATTTACTCAACAAGTTGGTGCAGCAACAATAGATGAATCTCAAGTTTCAGAGAAAGTGGAAGAAATTGATAATTGGATGAAATCTACCGATCTTGGAAATGGTATAACGTATAAATTTGCTGGCATGGCGGAAGAAACTGAAGAAGTTAATAACTTTATGGTGGCGGCTGGCATTATGGCAGTTTTTATTATGCTACTAATGTTACTAACTCAATTTAATAGTTTTTATCAGTCTTTTATTATTCTTACATCAGTTACCATCTCATTTGTTGGAGTTCTATTAGGACTTTTAATAACCGGCAAACCATTTAGTACAACCATGACAGGCTTATCTATAGTGACGTTGGCTGGAATAGTGGTGAACAACAATATTGTTTTAATAGATACATTTAATAAATTAAGACTAGAATCACCACATTTAGAACATACCATTCATATTATAAACGCATGCAAGCAAAGACTTAGACCTATCTTATTAACATCATTGACAACTGTGTTTGGATTAATGCCTCTAGCTATGGGGGTAAGTCTTGATATTATTTCTAGAGATGTGGCCATCGGTAGTCCTATTGTTGATTGGTGGTCAAACCTAGCGGTATCTATTGTTTTTGGTTTGGCCTTTAGCACCTTTATAACCCTAATTCTAACTCCTGCAATACTGTCCTTGCCATATGCATTAAGAAAAGATTTTAAAAAGTTTTTAAAAACTACTAATTAATAAATTACAATAAAGTATGTCTAATTCAAATAAAAAAATTGATTTTGAATCCTCTTTGAAGGAGCTTGAATCGATTGTCACAAAACTAGAGGATGAGAATATTAATTTAGAAGATTCAGTTAAATCATTTGAAGCGGGAATCAATCTTGTTAAAGAATGTCAGAAACAACTTGAAAAAGCAGAGCTTAAAGTAAAAGAGTTGCTTGAAGATGGATCATCACAAGAATTAGATAACTCATAAATCCACAATGCAGTCTGAATATTTATCACGAGTAAAAAAACTTGTAATAAATAAAATTAGTATATCTATTGGTACTTCAAACTTAATTGAGGATGCTATGTCATATTCAGCATTGGCTGAAAGTAAAATGGTGAGGGCCGGCTTAGTTTTTGCATCTTCTGAAACTAATAATAATCTTCATAAAGATAGTGTAACTACACTTGCTGCTGCTGTTGAGCTTATGCATACATATTCATTAATTCATGATGATCTTCCATGTATGGATAATGATGATCTCAGAAGAAATCAACCATCTAGTCATATTAAATATGGAGAAGCTAATGCTGTTCTTGCTGGAGATGCTCTTCAAGCACTTGCATATGAAATTATTAGTGAGGACCTTCACCTCGATGCTGATGAAAAAGTTCATAGCATTAAAATTTTATCTAAAGCATGTGGTAAAAATGGAATGGTTTATGGTCAATATTTAGATATCAAAAATGAAAATAATAAAGATATTGATCAGAATATGCTTGATGAAATTCATAATCTTAAAACTGGGAAATTAATTGAATGTTCTATTATGCTTGGTCAGATTGGTGGGTCTGCAAAAAAAGATTTAATCAATGTATTAGATAGTTTTAGCAAACAAATTGGTCTAGCATTTCAAATCACTGATGATATTTTAGATGTTACTCAGCCAGAAGATGTTTTAGGAAAAAATAAAAACTCTGATATTAAAAATAATAAAATTACATACATTGATGTTCTAGGATTAGATGCTGCAAAAGCTAAAGCTAAAGAGTTAACAGAATTAGCACTTAAAACCATAAACGCATGTGATATTTCTGGAAAAGATAAATTAATGGATTTAGCTAAATACTTAATTAGTAGGCAGAATTAATGAAAATTTTTAAGAAAATTCCACAAGAAGAGCCGTTAACTCCTATTTTAGATAGAGTTAGCTACCCTGCTGATATCAGATCTTTTTCAGTATCCGAATTAGAAACTCTTTCAAACGAGTTGAGGGAATTTTTATTATACTCTGTAGGCCAAAGTGGCGGTCATCTTGGGGGTGGCTTGGGTGTTGTCGAGCTTACGGTAGCCCTTCATTATTTATTTAATACTCCTTATGACAATTTGGTCTGGGATGTTGGCCATCAGGCCTATCCTCATAAAATTCTTACTGGAAGAAAAGACCAAATTCAATCTATAAGGCAAAAAGATGGCCTTGCTCCATTCCCAGCAATTCATGAAAGTGAGTATGATGCATTTGGAGTTGGGCATTCTAGCACCTCTATAAGTGCAATATTAGGGATGGCAATGGCATCGAAAGAAAATATGCCAGATAAAAAACATATTGCCGTTATCGGAGATGGCGCAATGACTGCTGGTATGGCCTTTGAGGCATTAAGTCATGGAGGCCATCTTAAGCCTAACGTACTTGTGATTCTTAATGATAATGACATGTCTATTTCAGAAAATATTGGCGGTCTTTCCAACTATTTTTCCAGAATATGGGCCTCTAAAACCTACAAAGGAATTAAAAAAAGTGGAGCAAGCGTCTTAAAACCTCTTCCTCAGGCATATCACCTAGCAAGAAAAGTTGAAACTCAGATGAAGGCTATGGTTGCTCCTGGTTCAATTTTTGAAGAATTGGGGTTTAACTATATTGGTCCAATTGATGGCCATAATATAAAAGAATTATTGGATGTGATTGGAAATTTAAAAGACTTTGACGGCCCTCAATTCTTACATGTAATTACAAAAAAGGGTGCTGGATTAGATCCTGCTGAAGCAGATAGAATTGGATTTCATGCCATTGGTAAAATTAAAAGTATTACATCTGATGTACTTCCAAAACCTAAATATCAAGATATTTTTAGCGACTGGATTGTTGATATGGCAAAAAATGATAAGGATTTAGTTGCTATAACACCAGCTATGAGAGAAGGCTCAGGCCTTGTAGAATTTAGTAAAAAATATCCTGAAAGATATTTTGATGTGGCAATTGCAGAACAACACTCTGTAACTTTTGCAGCTGGCCTAGCAAAAGAAAATAAGAAACCAGTTGTTGCTATATATTCTACATTCTTACAAAGAGCATACGATCAACTTATTCATGATGTTGCTGTTCAAAACCTTGATGTAACTTTTGCTTTAGATAGAGCTGGTTTAGTCGGCGAAGATGGTCCTACACATTCTGGAAACTATGATATTGCCTATTTGAGATGTATTCCAAACGTAATCTTAATGACACCTTCAAGTGAAAATGAGACCAGGTTATTACTTTCAACTGCATACAATCATAAAGGACCAGCTGCTGTTAGATACCCAAGAGGTACTGGACCAAATTCATCTATTGATCCTACTTTAGAGTCTTTAGAAATTGGTAAAGCTCGACTTGTAAGAGAAGGTAACTCAAGTATTGTTTTCCTTAATTTTGGTGCTCTGCTAGATCAAGCAGAAATAGTTTCAAAGGAAATGGATATGACTTTAATTGATATGCGATTTGTTAAACCTTTAGATGAAGAATTACTTTGCAAATACCTAAATAATGCTTCAATGTTTTTATCTCTTGAAGATGGCTCAATATCAGGTGGAGCAGGAAGCGCAGTTCAAGAATTTTGTGGAAGAAATAATATAATTATCAAATCTATGTTATTTGGTATACCTGATGAATTTATTGATCATGCTTCAAGAGAAGAAATGTTAGACCAGGCTGGGCTTAACGCTAAAAAAATCCTAAATAAATTAAAAACATTGCAGGAATAATTGCTAAGACCCCTGCTATAAGATCATCTAAAACAATTCCAAATCCATTTTTAAAGTTTTTATCAAAATATGAAATTGGAAAAGGTTTCCATATATCAAATATTCTAAAAAATATAAATGCTAACACTGCATAGGTAGTTCTAGATGATTGGGTAGTCATATAAAGTGCTGGTAATAATGCTACCCACATGCCAGCCAACTCATCAATTACTATTGAACTATGATCTTTTTCAATTAAGTCTGCGGATGCTTTTTCACATATCCATACAGAAAATAAAATGATTAAAAAAACAACTGCATGCATATCAATATAGTGGGAAAGAAATATGAATAATAAAAAAGAAAATAGAGATCCCCAAGTTCCAGGAGCAAAAGGAATCTTTCCAACTCCACCCAGGGTTGCTATGAAATGTATTGGGTTTTTTAAATTTGGAAAATTATTCATTATTAGAAATGTTCATAACCTTTAATTTCTACATCATAACCTTTATTAGAAATAAGTTTAATTTCTCTTGATTCAGAAACCACACCGATCTTAATAAAATCATCACAAAATTTATTACTGGGAATTGTGAAACACAAATCATAGTCGTCACCAAGATTGACATCATTAATATCAGATATAACAGGTATATCATCCAAATAAATCTCACCCCCACAACTTGAAGCTTTAAGCATCTTTTGCATATCAACAAGTAATCCATCTGAAGTATCGATACAGGCACTAGCCAATCCAGATATTTTTTTTCCTAATTCAATTTTTGGTAGTGGTCTTAGATAATCTTTTATATAGGGAGAATCTAAAATATTATTCTTCAAATCTTTCAACCCTCTTGCACCTCTTCCAACTTCTTTACTAATGCATATATATTCACTAGGCATAGCTCCGTCTCTTCTTAAAATATTTTTTTTAAAAGGTGATCCATATACTATTACGTTGATGTTTAATGGTCCCCTGGTTAAATCTCCACCAATCAAAGGGAGCTTGAATTGATGTGATATTTCACGAGTTCCTTTAGCAAAATCTTCAAACCATTCTCTATCTTGAAATGGCGATGTAACAGACAAACTAAATGCCAGAGGATTGCATCCCATTGCAGCAATATCACTAATGGCAATTGCTATGGATCTGTATGCAATATCCTGGGCTGCTGTATCCTTTAAAAAATGTATGCCTTCAACAGAAGCATCAACAGAAGTAACTATCTCTTTTTTTGATTCAAAAACAGCACAATCATCCCCAGGAGGGACGATTACACCATTTTCTTTGTAATATTTAGAACCAATTTGATTAAATAAATCAATTAGCTCAAATTCAGAGTTCAATTAGAATTCTAGCTAGGGTATCTTTCAAATAAGCCTGATGCTCCCATGCCCCCACCAACACACATAGTTACAACACCAAACTGCTTATCACTTCGAACAAGCTCTCTTGTTAAATGGCCAACACATCTTGATCCAGTCATTCCAAACGGATGACCTATAGATATGGAACCACCATTAACATTTAACTTATCCATTGATATGCCTAGAGTATCTCTACAATGAGCAACTTGAACAGCAAATGCTTCATTAAGCTCCCATAAATCAATGTCTTCAACTGACATATTATAATTTTTTAATAGCTTAGGTACTGAATAAACTGGTCCTATTCCCATCTCATCTGGTTCACAACCCATAGTAGTGAAACCTCTAAAATATGCTATTGGCTTTAATCCAAGCTCAAGAGCTTTTTCTTCTGACATAACTAAATTTACAGAAGCTCCATCAGATAATTGTGATGAATTACCTGCAGTCACAGTTCCATTTTCAGGATCAAATACAGGCTTTAATCCTCCCAAACCTTCTAATGTAGTTCCTGGTCTGTTGCATTCATCTTTATCTACAGTTACTTGAACCTCTTTAGATTCCCCAGTTTCTTTGTTTGTAAGCAACATCTTTGTATCCATTGGTACAATTTCATCAAGAAATAATCCTGCTTCTTGAGCAGCAGCAGTTCTTTTCTGACTTTCAAAAGCTAACTCATCTTGAGTTTCCCTTGAAACGTTGTATCTTTTAGCAACTACTTCAGCAGTCATACCCATAGGGTAATATATGCCAGGAGATTGTTCTGCCAATCTTTCATTAACAAAATTATCCATATTCATTTTCATCATTGAAATTGTTTCAGCTCCGCCAGCAATAACAGTGTCATAACAACCTGCCATAATTTGCCCAGCAGCCATAGAAATTGATTGTAAACCTGATGAACAATATCTATTTATAGTTGTACCACCTACTGAAGTTGGCAAATTAGATAGAACTGCAGCATTTCTTGCTATATTGTGACCTTGAGCTCCTTCAGGATTTCCACAACCCATTATGATATCTTCAACTGCTTCAGGTGGAAGATTGGGGTTTCTTTCTAACATCGCATTTATGATATGAGAAAGCATCTCATCTGGTCTTGTCATGTTAAATCCACCTCTGTGTGATTTTGCTAGACCAGTCCTTACGCTATCTACAATAACTACGTTTTTCATAATATCTCCATTGGGTAAAATTTACACTATCATTCTAATCTATACTAATGACGACTTAAAGCTTCTTATACCAATTCGGTATTATGTCTATGCCCAACTCTTGTGCTTTCTTTATCACAAAAGGTATTGTTATCGGACTGAAAGGCAAGACAGTTAGAACACCAAGTCCCAGACTTTTAAAAATTTGATTCAGTTGATTATTCGCATAATCAATTTCGTCATCAGATGCCTCTCCTTCAATAGATTTAATATAAACATCTAACATTTTTTTATTTTCTTCAGATTCCTCTAAAAAACTATCTTTTAATTTTAGGAGATACTTTTGTATTTTTTTAGTATTCATTTTTTAATAGATTATTATGCTACATTTGTCAGCATGAAGAAATCTGAAAGAGCTGAAATAATATTAAAAATATTAGATCAAACTTATCCTAAAACACCAATACCATTAGATCATAAGGATATATATACATTGCTTATTGCTGTTTTATTATCTGCTCAATGTACTGACGAAAGAGTAAACCAAGTTACACCAAAATTATTTAAATTAGCCTCCACTCCAAAAAAAATGAGTAAGCTGTCGCAAGATCAAATATATAAAATTATAAAGCCCTGTGGTTTAGGGCCAAAAAAATCGCAAGCTATTAAAGATCTTTCACTAATTTTGGTGAATGAACATAACAGTATTGTCCCTGATAATTTTGTAGATCTTGAAAAACTTCCAGGCGTAGGTCATAAGACTGCATCTGTTGTTATGAGTCAGGGCTTTGGTGTGCCAGCATTTGCTGTAGATACTCATATTCATAGATTAGCTCAAAGATGGGGTCTAACAGATGGGAAAAATGTTAAAAAGACTGAAGCTGATTTAAAAAAGTTATTTGATAAATCTACCTGGAATAAACTTCACTTACAAATTATTTTTTGGGGTCGTGAATTTTGTCAAGCAAAAGCCTGTTATGGTCTTGAATGTAAAATTTGTACCTCCTGTTATCCAAAAAGAATAAAGCCATTTGCACACAAGAAGCCCTAGATGATTTAAAATATTGAACTTCTCAGTTTTATATGATTTAACACTCAGGATATTCAAATGACATTTAATTCAAAAGATAACAATCTTTCACAAAGTGATTCTGTATTTAGCAACCCTCAATCTATAAAAGATTATGATAAAGATTTATGGGATTCCTTTGAAAAAGAAGCTAATAGACAAGAAGACCATATAGAGCTTATTGCCTCAGAAAATTATGCAAGTAACAGAATATTGGAAGCTCAGGGCTCCTTGTTAACAAACAAGTATGCAGAGGGATATCCCTCTAAAAGATATTATGGTGGTTGTGAATTTGTTGATATTGCTGAAGAAATTGCAATCGAAAGAGCGAAGAAGTTATTTAAAGCTGATTACGCTAACGTTCAACCACACTCTGGTTCTTCTGCAAATGCTGCTGCATTTTTAGCATTACTTGAACCAAATGATACTATTCTTGGAATGAGTTTAGACCATGGAGGTCATTTAACTCATGGAGCGAAAGTAAATTTTTCCGGTAAAAATTATAAAAGCGTTCAGTATGGCTTGCATCCTGATACTCATGAGATAGATTATGAAGAAGTCAGAAGTCTTGCAAAAGAACATGAACCTAAATTAATTATTGCAGGTTTTTCTGCCTACTCAGGAATTATAGATTGGAAAAAATTTAGGGAAATTGCAGATGAAGTGGGAGCATATTTTTTAGTTGATATGGCTCATATCTCAGGTCTTGTTGCAACAGGACACTACCCCTCACCCGTTCCTTATGCTGATGTGGTTACATCAACAACTCATAAGACTCTTAGAGGCCCAAGATCGGGAATAATCCTTGCAAGACAAAATGAAACACTCCAAAAGAAGCTAAATTCAGCAGTATTTCCTGGTTCTCAAGGCGGCCCCCTGATGCATGTTATTGCTGCAAAAGCTGTTTGTTTTAAGGAAGCAATGGAGCCTGCATTTCAAAAATATATGCAACAAGTTGTCGATAATGCAAAAACTATGTGCGATGTGATTATGTCTCGAGGTGTAGACGTTGTTACTGGCAGTACTCACAATCATATAGTTCTAGTAGACCTTAGAAACAAAGATATAACAGGTAAGGATCTAGAAAAAGCTCTTGGAGATGTAAATATTACTGTTAACAAGAATGCCGTTCCTAATGATCCAAGATCTCCATTTGTAACATCAGGAGTTAGGCTTGGTACTCCTGCTGTTACCACAAGAGGTTTTAAAACAGATGAAATCACAAAACTAAGTAACTGGATATGCGATGTGATTGAAAATATTGATGATGAAAATGCAATGTTAGAAATAAAAGATAAAGTAATTAAGCTGACCAAAGATTATCCAGTCTATAATTTATAGATGCATTGTCCATTCTGCCAAGCTGAAGATACTAAAGTTATAGACTCAAGATTAGTTGCAGATGGATCTCAAACTAGAAGAAGAAGAGAGTGTGAGGTATGTCATTCTAGATTTACTACTTTTGAAACTGCGGATTTAGCCCTTCCTAGGGTTGTCAAAAGTGATGGTGAGCGTCAACCTTTTAATGGTTCAAAATTAAAAAAGGGTATGCTCAGAGCTCTTGAAAAAAGACCTTTATCATCTGAAGAAATAGATACTGTATTTGGAAAGATTTTAAATGAAATTCGTACAAGTGGCCTTCGCGAAATACCATCACTTAAGATAGGTGAAATTATGATGAACGCACTCAAGGAAGTAGACAAGGTTGCTTATGTTCGGTTTGCCTCTGTCTATAGAGATTTTCAGGATATTAAAGATTTCTCAACAGAGATAAGTTCTCTAAGTAAGGAAAGGCCAAAAAAAGAATTTAAGAAAAAGCCAAAAAAATGAATTACGAAGATTTGATGAAGAGAGCTATTTCTCTTGCTGATCAATATAAATATACGGCTAAACCAAATCCTGTTGTTGGATGCATTATCGTAAAAAACAAAACTATTATTTCTGAAGGTGCTCATAAAGAGTTTGGATCACATCATGCAGAAGTAAATGCGATTGAGGAAGCAAAAAAACTTCAAGGAATTTCTTTTGTTTCTTTTGAAGAATTAACCTTAATTTGTACTTTGGAACCATGTAATCATTCAGGTAAAACAGGACCTTGCACTGAAGCAATAATTAATTCAGGAATTAAGAATGTAATAATTGGCGCAGAAGATCCTAATCCACTTGTTTCAGGAAGTGGCATAAAAAATTTAATCAGCCATGGTGTTGCCGTTCAAACTGGGGTTTGTGCTGAATTGGTTCAAGAACAAAATAAATTCTTTTTTTTTAAGAACACCAATAAAAGACCGTATATAACTATAAAAATTGCCTCATCAAAAGATGGAAAGTCACATCTAGCTAGATGGGGATAGGACTTTTATTACATCAAAAGAATCCAGGCAAGATGTTCAAGAACTAAGAGCAATTCATGATGCTATTTTAACTGGTGGTAATACAGTTGTTAATGATCTTCCAAAAATGAACGCTAGGGTTAATTTTCCATTAAATCAACCAAAGAAAATTCTACTTAGTAATAAAAGTAATCTTGATTTAAGTGCTGAATTCTTTAAAGATTGTAATTATGAAATATTAAATGAAACAGACATACATAAAATAATAGAAAAATATAGCAAAACTGATATTACATCTATTCTTGTTGAAGCGGGCCCAAAACTTGTTAATTCATTTCTTGATTCTGGATTAGTGGATAAAGTCATTATTTATGAATCACAAAATAATCTTGGACCAAATGGTGTGAATTGGTTTAAAGAAGATAATACTGTTGAAAAACTTGGTTTTAAACTAGAATCCTCTTATAAAATTGAAACAGATACAAAAAAAATATACATAAAATGTTAAAAGATAATATTACTGACATTATTAAGGATATTAAACAAGGGAAAATGGTCATCATTCTTGATGATGAATCTCGTGAAAATGAAGGCGATCTTGTTTGTGCTGCTGATCAGGTTACTTCTGAAATAATTAATTTTATGGCTTCTAAAGGCAAGGGTTTGATATGTCTTCCTATGAATAAAAGTCTTATCAAAAAATATAATCTGCAAATGATGACTAATAATAATAAAGCTGCAAATAGAACTGCTTTTACTGTCTCAATCGAGGCTGCTGAAGGTATTACTACAGGAATCTCAGCTGCAGATAGAGCTCATACAATTAAAACTGCAATGGATAAGGATTCTAAGGCGTCAGATATTGTTCAGCCTGGACATATATTTCCTCTTAAAGCCATGGAAGGTGGTGTTTTAAGTAGAGCAGGACATACAGAAGCTGCTTGTGATTTAGCTAAGCTTGCTGGTTTTCAATCTGCGGGTGTGATTTGTGAAATCATGAATGAAGATGGAACTATGGCAAGAAGAGATGACCTTATAAAATTTGGTGAAAAATATGATATTAAAGTTGGCACTATTGCAGACTTGATAGATTATAGACTGTCTTCAGACAGTACTGTTGAAGTAGTAAGTGAAAGACAAATTACAAATGAATTTGGTGAGTTTAATTTAATTGTTTGGAGAGATATTATTAAGGATGAATATCACTTTTCTCTAAGCAAAGGTAATTTATTGGAAGTTGAATCGCCGTTAGTACGTGTTCAAACTCAAAGTATTCTGCAAGATACTTTAGGCATAGAGGAACTTGGGAAAAACTGGTCAATTAGAAAATCTATGGAAAGAATCTCAAAAGAAAAAGCTGGGCTTTTTGTTCTTATAAATCATAGAGATGCTAAAAGCTACTGGCTTAATAAATTAGAAGATAAAGAAATAGAACCAAAAAGAAATAGAAGAGTTATAGGTGTGGGATCTCAAATATTAAGAGCTCTTGATTTAAAAAAAATTACCGTTTTAGGAACGCCTACTAAATATAATGCTGTTTCCGGTTTTAATATAGAAATAACTGGTTTTGTTAATGAATAAAATTCTAATACTGCAAACCTCATGGTATTCGAATTATATTAATGAAATGATGAAGGTTTCATGTAAAGTTTTGTCAGAACATAAATTTTCATGGGATATTTCAGTTGCTCCTGGGAGTATAGAATTACCTGCACTAGCAAAACATAAGTTATTAAAAAATGAAGGTGTGTATTCAGGGATTCTATTTTTGGGGATTGTTGTTAGAGGTGAGACTTCCCATTATGAACTTGTCACGGAAGAAACATTTCGATCAATTGGAAATATGGCTATGGATTTTCCTCATATTTCTATAATTAATAATGTCATTTGTGTAGAAAATGAAGATCAGTTACAAAAGAGGCTGATAGATAATACTGAAAATAATACAAAATCATTAATTAAGCTTATACATGAAAAATCTAGCTAACTTTAAGGTAGCAATTAGAACTAGAGAATATCTAGTTCAGGCTATATATCAATATTTTTTTAGCAAGCAAGATACATCAGATATCGTTGACCAATTTAAAGATGAACATAAAACTAAAAAAGTAGATTTTGATACCTTTTCGTCTTCATTAGAGTCTATAAAAAACAATGAAATGGACTTAAAACAAATTCTTGACTCGCTTGGTGTAAAAGATTCGAATATGGATCTAATTGATAAATCTATTCTTTATTTTGCTTTAAATGAAATGGTTTATGGTGATCTAGATAAACCTGTTGTTATTGACGAGTCATTGAGGCTTTCAAAGAAGTTTTCTAATCCAGATTCATATAAATTCATAAATGCTAATTTAGATAAATATCTCAAATCAATATAGCTTATCTAAGAATAGTTTGGTCTCTAGAGGGTCCTGTTGAAACATAAGATATAGAACATCCCACATAATTTTCAATAAAATTAATATACTCTTGGGCTTTAGTAGGAAGGTCTTCAAAATTTGTTGTCCCCACTGTTGCTGATTGCCAGCCTTCAAAAGTTTTATAAACTGGTAAATTATCTCTATAGTCTATACAAACGTTGATTGATTTAAATTCGTCCATAACGTCTAATTTAGTTAAACAAATATCAGTTACTGAATTAGTAAAAACTGCTTTTTTAAGTGCAAATAAATCAAGCCAACCACATCTTCTTGGCCTTCCGGTAGTAGCTCCAAATTCGTGACCTTTTTCAGCGAGCATTTTAGCATTATCATCAAATAACTCTGTGATAAATGGACCTTCGCCAACTCTTGTGCAATAAGCTTTTGAAATACCAATAATTTTATCAATATATTTTGGTCCTAGGCCAAGTCCTGTTGAAACGCCTCCAGCTGTTGTGCTTGAAGATGTAACATATGGATAGGTGCCATGATCTATATCTAAAAGAGTTCCCTGAGCACCTTCAAATAAAAGTGGTTTTTCTTCTTTAACCCAATCATAAACCAGGCCTTGTGTATCAGAACAATAACTATCATATAAATATTTATAGGACATAACTTCAGATATAACTTCTTCAATATCATGAGGTTTTGCATCATAGAGCTCGACCAATAGCCTATTGTGATATGAGACAAGTAAAGAAATCTTATCTCTTAGCAATTTTTCGTTGCCTATATCACCAAATCTTACCGCCCTTCTAGCTATCTTGTCTTCGTATGATGGGCCTATTCCTCTTCCTGTTGTTCCAATAGATTCTTTTTTGTCTCTAACTTTATCAATACTAATATGACTTGGAAGAATTAGTGCACAACCTGAGCTAACAAAAAATCTATCTTTAAAACTAACTCCAGCTTCCTCAAGTTCCTTTATTTCAACATCAAGAGCCTCTAAAGATAGAACAACTCCATTACCAATTACACAATTGACATTTGGATGAAGAATTCCAGATGGTGTTAAATGAAGAACAGTCTGTTTACCATTCACTTTGATTGTGTGGCCAGCATTATGTCCACCTTGAAAGCGACATACCGCGTGTACTTCCTGACTTAAAGCATCAACAATTTTGCCCTTACCTTCATCTCCCCATTGAAGACCAAGTATTAGTGTGTTTGATGCCACTATTTCCTTAATCAGATATTTTTTTCTGGTTTAAGTATTTCAAGAATTCTGAATTTGCATCTATTAGCATCATGTCAGACTTATTCTCAAATGTTTCAACATACGCTTTAATACTTCTTGTAAATTCATAGAACTCTGGATCTTGAGAAAAACCTTCTGCATATATTCTTGCAGCTTCAGCATCACCCTCACCTCTAAGTAGTTCTGCTTTTTTATAAGCCTCTGCCAAAATTACTACTTTATCTTTATCTGCAACAGCTCTAATTTCTCTTGAGATTTCTTTACCCTCTGATCTGAGCTCTTCAGCTAATCTGTTTCTTTCAGTTCTCATTCTTTCATATACCGAATTACTTAAATTGGATGGTAAATCTATTCTTTTAACTCTGAAATCAATAATCTCAACACCCAAGTCTGAAACAGAATCATTTAGAGTATTTAACATAATATTCATAAGTTCATCTCTTTCACCAGAAACCAGCTCTTTAACGGTTCTTTTACCAAAATTATTCTTCAATACAAATTCTTGTCTTTGGCCAAGTAAGCTATTCAAGCTATTAAAACTTCCATTATTCGCTTTATAAAAAGTTAGGACATCTGAAATTCTATACTTAATAAATGAATCTACTAATAAATACTTACTTTCAACTGTAAGAATTCTATCTGGCTCTTCGTCTAGAGTCTGAATTCTTGCGTCATATTTCTTAACTTCTTGAATTATTGGAAGTTTAAAATGGAAACCAACAGATATATCTGTTCTGACAGCCTCACCAAACTGGAATACTATTGCATTCTCTTTTTCATTAACAATAAAGAAGCTATTAAAACCAAGCCCAGCTATTAATGCAGCAAAAACTAATAAAAAAGTATTCTTATTCATCTGAGTCTCCTTGTCTTAATCTAAGGGTATTAAGATCTATTTTGTTTCCTTGATCCATCATCTTATCTAAAGGTAGTAACATTAAATTATTTCCACTATCAATATCTATCATCACTTTAGTAGTGCTTGATAAAACCTTCTGCATAGCATCTATATACATTCTATCTCGAGTAACTTCAGGTGCCTTTTGATATTCTTCAAGGAGTTGAGTAAATCTTCCAACCTCACCCTCTGCATTTGCAACTACCTCTAATAAATAACCTTCTGCATTTCTAATTCTTGCTTGAGCCTGACCTCTAGCTTCAGGAACAATGGTTAACGCATATCTTTCAGCTTCATTTTGTAATCTTTCTTTATCCTCTCTAGCGGCAACAACATCATCGAATGCATCTTTAACTGCTGCTGGCGGGTCGGTTTTTTCAATATTTACCTGTTGGACAAGTAAACCAGTAGCGTATATGTCTAGAATCTGTTGCAATCGAGTTTGAACTTCTTGTGCTATATTCTCTCTACCTACTGTTAATGTCTGTTCGAGAGTATTATCTCCGACTACGTGCCTTAAAGCACTTTCAATTGCTTGCCTAAGACTAGCCTCTGGATCTTTAACATTTAAAACAAAATCTTTAAGGTTTGCAATTCTATATTGAGCTGAAACGGTAACGTCAACTATATTTTCATCTTTAGTTAACATACTATTTGTTTGAGTGTATCTTCTTGTAAGTGATACATTTTCTATATACCTTTCATCGATTCCAGCTAGTCTAAAATTAAGTCCTTCTTGTTGCTCTTCATAGAACTTACCAAATCTTAAAATTACTGCTCTTTCAGAAGCATCAAGCTGATAAACTGATTGAGATGCATAGACAATTAAGAATCCAAAAAGTGCATACAAAAGTACTCTTGTAGTTGGAATTTTAAAGCCTCCGCCTGAACTGCCACCCGAACCATTTGATGATGATTTTTTTCCACCAAGTATCGAAGAAAATTTCTTAACTAGCTCATCAAAGTCAGGAGCGTCATTTTTTCCACCCCATGGATCTTTATTTTGATTATCCCAATTCACAATAATTACCTCGTTTTTTGTAATATTATAAACTGTATCTATGGACTTATACTTATATTTAAAGGGAAGTTGCTAATCTTTTGATGGATTCTTGAATTTTATAGCTTGTTTTTATATTAAATGCATCCAAATCTTCCCAAGAACGAAGCCATGTCATTTGTCTTTTTGCTAGTTGCCTAGTTGCATACAGTGCCTTTTTAAAGAATTCATCTGAATCATATTCATTATTTAAAAAAGAAATAGCTTGTTTATAGTTTACAGATCTTCTTATTGGATGATTTTCAGGAATCTTATATTTATTTAATAAGCCTTTTACTTCATCTATCAAACCATTTTGAATAATCATTTCAAGCCGTTCTTCAATTCTTGAGTGAAGTAATAATCTATCTTCATCAAGAATTCCAAATTGATGAATCGAAAATGTGCTTGCTAAATAATCTTTATTTTTGTACCCAACCATTGAACTAAAATTATTGCCTGATGCTTTAAAAACTTCTAAGGCTCTTATGATTCTTTTTTCATCAGACATATTTACTTGTTTTGCATATTTTGGATCTGACTCTTTAAGCATCTGGTAAAGCGTGTCTATTCCATTTTCGTTTTTGATATTTTCTAGTTCTTCTCTATATGCATCATTTCGCTCAGGGAGATTATCAAGTCCATAAATTAATGACTTGAAGTACATCATTGAGCCTCCAACGAAGAGAGGTAGCTTATTATTATTATGAATTTCTGTAATTAATTTAAGAGAGCTCTCATAAAAATCTGCTACTGAATATATTTCTTCTGGTTCAATACAATCAACTAGGTGATGCTTATGTTTAAGTAAAATATCTTTAGATGGTTTTGCAGAGCCAATATCACAGTCCTTGTAAACCATTACAGAATCAACGCTGATGATTTCAGCTGGAATTGAGTCACAAATATTAATTGCTAGATCTGTTTTACCTGAAGCTGTGGGTCCAAGAATAAAAGCAATTGGCTTTTTGTTATTTTTAATCAAATTTATAGAGCTTCTTCGTTTGTCTCTCCAGTTCTAATTCTGATGACTTCTTCAATTGGTGAAATAAATATCTTACCGTCGCCAATTTTGCCAGACCCGGCAGCTTCAATGATAGCAGTCTTGACCTGCTCAACCATTTCATCAGAAATAGCTATTTCTATTTTAATTTTAGGAAGGAAATCAATTGTATATTCAGCTCCCCTATACAACTCAGTATGTCCTTTTTGCCTGCCAAAGCCCTTTACCTCTGTCATTGTCATTCCAGATACTCCAATTTTATCCAAAGATGCTCTGACCTCTTCAACTTTAAATGGTTTAATTATTGCTGTTACTAATTTCAATTTTATCTCCTCTAATAATTTTTAAAATAGTAGTACATTGTTCTTGAGAAGAGCCCTTGCTCTTCATACAGACTTCTGCAGCTCTAGTAGACATATCATCTCTTAATTGTTCGTCATTTAGCAAGGCTTTAAAGGCATTAACAAGGTCTTTTTTATTATTTATTTGGATACATCCTTTATTTTGTATGAAATTTTCTAGAATATCTTCAAAGTTTTTCATATACGGACCAACAACAAATGGACATCTTTGTGCAGCTGATTCAATAATATTGTGTCCACCGTACTCCTTAAAAAGACTTCCGCCTACAAAAGCTATTGTGGACATTGAATATAAATCTTTTAAAAGTCCGGTCGCACTAACAATCGCAATATCATTATCATTTATTTCTGAGGGCAATGATGTGTATATTGTTGATTTCATATTCATTTTTGCAATAGATGTTTTAATTGTTTCGGCTCTTTCAGGATGTCTGGGTGCAATGATAAGTTTCAAATCATGTATTTCATTTTTAAGTTCTTTATATGCTTGGGTAATTAATTCATCTTCTTTCTTATGAGTACTTGCAGCTAGAATTATTTGATTATTTATATTATCTTTGATGTCGAGAACGTCTATATCAAATTTTACTGAACCAACATTTTTAATCTTACTTTTTGGCAATCCAAGCGAGTGGAATCTTTCTAGGTGAGAATTGCTTTGCACAAAGAGAAAAGATATTTTGTTAAGCGTCTTTTGAGATAACGATTTAAACCCTCTATACCTTCTATGAGAAGAATCTGACATTCTCCCATTACATAGAACTACAGGCACTTTTTTATTAAATGCTTTATCAATCATATTGGGCCAAATTTCTGTTTCGAATAATATTAATGCAATAGGTTTGTAGGTTTTATAAAAATTAGAAACTAATATAGAGAAATCCCAAGGCGCATATACAATTTCAATATTTGACTCGAATATTTTTTTTGCTTCTCTTAGACCTGTTGGTGTAGATACAGACAAAACTACGTCATATTCTTCTGAGATAGTTTTAACAATTCTTTGAGAGGCAATTACCTCTCCAAGACTAACAGCATGGAACCATACCGCATTATTAATCTCAGATTTATTTTTATACAAACCAAATCTATTAGAAAAATTAGCACGATAGTCTTTATCTCTTAAACTCTTAAACAGAATTCTTATTGCTATAAATGGAAGCAACAAAAACATCGCAAAATTATATAAAAATAAATTCATATTTCATTCATTCTAATGATTAATGTAATATTACAGCTTAATAATATATGAATAGAATCTTATTGGCACTTCTTATAAATTTTTGGAAGCTTCTTTTGCTTTTCCCTAGGCCTATGCATAAAGGATTAGCCTATATTTTAGGCAATTTAATATATTTAATGCCAATTAAAAGAAATAAGATAAGTAAAAAGAATATTGATTTATGCTTTCCAACATTATCTGAAATGGAAAGAAATAGATTGCATAAGTTAAATGTTCTTGCTTCAGCAAAAGTAATTTTTGATTCAGGCATTGCATGGTTTTGGTCGGATAAAAAAATAAATAGGTTTATTCATTATGAAATCAAAGGTTTATCAAATCTTTTGAATGAACAAAAAAATAACAATGGAATATTGTTATTTTTTAAGCACTCTCTTCATCTTGAGCTTGATGCAAGATTACTTGGCATGAATTCAGAAATATATGGTGTTGAAAGAGTTCATAATTCTGATTCATTTGATTCAATTCAAAAAAAAGGTCGTCTCAAAAGTGTGAAAGATACTTGTGATAGAAATAATCCGATAAAGTTTATAAGATGGCTTAAAAAAGGTAGGACTGTTCTATACGCAACAGATCAGGATTATGGACTTAGCCAGTCAAATATTATTAATTTCTTTAGCCATCCAGCTGCAACAATCTCAGCACCATTAAAAATTGTTAAAAGCACTAAATGCAAAACTTTTTTTATTAATAGTTTTTTTCAGGACGATAAATATATATTAGATGTTCAGCAACTCAACCTTGATCAGTCTAGTGATATTAATTTTTCAAAAGATTTAAATATTTTTATGGAAAGTAAAATTAAAGAACACCCAGAAGAATACTTATGGCAGCATAGACGATTTAAATCAACCTTAGGAAAGGAAAATTTTTATGCCTAGTCTATTGAAAGAATTTAATTTGGTTAAAGGTTTCTTAGCTCATGAAGAAGGTATTCTTTTGTATGAAATGGCAAAAAAATATTGCACAAAAAGTTTTGCTGTTGAGATTGGTTCATACTGCGGTAAATCTGCATGCTACATTGGTCAAGCATGCAAGGAAAAAGGAACACATCTTGTAACTATCGATCATCATAGAGGCTCAGAAGAGCAACAATTTGGTGAGGAATACTTTGATTCTGAAGAATATGATTATAAAAATAATAGAGTCGATACACTTCCTACTCTGCTACGAAACATTTCAAAATTTGAATTAGATGAGCATATAAAGGCAGTGGTAGATAATTCAGAATCAGCTTCAAAAAAAATTAAAGGTGAAATTGATTTTCTATTTATAGATGGTAGCCATACCTTTGCATCAGCTAGAAATGATTACGAGTCATGGAAAAATAAAATACGAGCTGGTGGAATTCTTACAATTCACGACATTTATGACTCAGAAGAAGAAGGTGGGCAAGCTCCAAGAGAAATATTCGAAAAAGCTATTACAGAAGATTTTACGTTAGTAAAAAGAGTTAATAGTTTAGTTGCTCTTGAAAAAATTGGATAATTCTAAAAACACATTTTTTTGTGTTGAATCAGGTTTTTTTGAACACGAAAGAGCGTGTGCTGCAATTATTACTGCTGCATTTGTCCAGGTTGATTTTTCTTCAGGCCAAAATATTTTTAAATCATACTGATAACCAGTAGGGAAAATACCTTCTGAATCTTGAAATTGTTGGATATCATTAAATATATCTTCTGCTATTTGTATATTTCCATGCACGAGAGCAGCTATTACACACTCGCAACTCTCAGCTATTGTGACCCAAGGCTCTTCCTGAACACACTTAATGCCAAGTCCTTTGATATAAAAATTTTCTAATACTTTAAGAAATTCGGTTTTACTTTTTTTTATGCCTGCTAAATATGGATAATAGAAATCCATTGAGAATCTTGACCTATCAACACCGTCTCGATCAAATTTTTCATCCCATAAATTTACATTTAAATCAGGAGCTAAAGATTCTTTTGCCATAATTGATAAATGAATAGACATTGAGGCAGTAATTAATGAATTATCAGAATATCCATCGTCATTTTTTGCCCAACAATAAAATCCATCTTTATCTTTAAAATTGTTAAGTTCTTTAAAAATTCTGTCGAGTTTATTAAGTTCTATTTTGGTAAGAATATTTTTATAGCTCTGCTTTTTATCTATAAGCGAGGCTTGCAATAAGGGTAAGATAATATATGGAGCATGATGACTTTCAAAATATTCTTTTGAGGGCTTACCATTTTGAAATTCTGCAAAAATTAAACCATCGTCATTGATATTATCAAAAAACCATTTCACTCCTTTCCAAAACGAATCCCACTCTTCATATATGCTGAGTGCAATTAAGCATTCGCAGTGATCCCATGAATCACATTTACCCTTCTTATCCCATGAAATATGACCATTCAAAGATTGATTTGCAATAATCCAGTCTTTAGATTTTTCATATTTATCTTTTGCCTGAAGCCAGTTCATTTCTTTTCGAAATAGAAGGCAATGCTTTTACCCATAATAGGATTAAAAAGTCTATCAATAAAATCTATCCATATTGGTTTTTTTAAAATATGAATCTCAAGTAATTTTTTATACCAATTTATAAGTATATTTGTATCTTGATTTTTCCAGAACATGCATCTCAGCCACCAATATGCAGAATGTATTGAATGAAATCTTTCAGAGTCAAGATAAACAAATCCCCTTGATGTTATATCTTGTATTAAAGATTTTTTCTTAAATATTCTTAGGTGGCCCCCTGGCTGATTTTGATACTCTTTTGATAGAGCCCAACAAATTTTCTCCGGGAATTCAGCAGGAACACTAGCTAAAAATTTGCCACCAGGCTTTAAGACTCTATAAACTTCATCTATAGCCTCTTTATATTCGTGGAGGTGTTCTAAAACCTCAGAACATATAACCAGATCGAAAGTATTATCATTAAAAGGAAGTTTATAAGCTGAGCCACTTAAAAAACTTGTTTTTTTATTTGAGATCGATTCAAAAAATTCAAGGCCTTCTAGGGATTTATCTAATGACTCTAAATGAGGATCTAGGCCAACGCATTGCATGTTAGGAAATGCCTCCATTGAAGCAAAAATATGCCTACCCTCTCCGCACCCAAGATCAAGCATAATACCTTCAAATTTATCTAGCTTTATTTTAGAAAAATTAAAGGTTAGCATTTTTAAAATCTTGAATTGTTTTAAAGATCATCTCTTCATACTCTTGAGTTATTTTTAGCCAATTAAAGTTATCAATTATATGTTGTCTGCCACTTTCTGCAATTTTTTCAAATTCTTGATAGTTATTAAAAATATTTTTAATTGATTCAGATAGTTCATTCTCACTTTTTGGAGTAATTAGATTAGCGAACTCACCAACTAATTCTGGAATTGAGGCTGTATTGGTAGCAATAAGAGGAATTTCACAACTCATTGCTTCAATAACTGGATACCCAAAGCCCTCATATAACGAACTAACAATTGCAATTGAACTTGATGCATATTCTTTTGCAATTTCTTCTTTAGTAAGATCTGTTTTAAAGGTTACTCTATTTTGAATTGAAAGCTCATCAATTAATCTAGAGGTATGGCCATCATTTTTCATTTTACCTATAACCAATAAAGATATTTCAGGAAATTCTTTAGCTAATGCAAACAAAGACTTTAATGTGTAATCAAGGCCTTTTAATGCAACATCTGCGCTTGCAGTAGTGATCAACTTAAATGGTATTCTTTTGATTTCTTTGTAAGGTATAAAAATGTCAATATCTAATCCGTTATTTATAACCTTTACATTCTCTTTATTAGCACCAAAATCTTCTACGATATCTCTTAAAGAATTTTTTGAAGGTGTAATAATTCTATTAATATTTTTAGCTACCTTGTTTTGCATCTTTAAAAATGAGTACCATCTATATCTAGAAAGTTTATATGAAAAATTATTTGCTGATTCTAGTTCAAATTTAAAATCCTTCGATATTGGATGATGGATGATTTCAATAAATGGAAATCGTTTTTGTATTTCCAACATGCCATAACTTAGAGACTGATTATCAATAACTACATCATAATTATGATTGATTTTTAAAAAATTATTTGCTCTATGACCAAATGTTCTCATCTCGGGGAAACCGCCAAAAAGAGTAGAGAAAAATTCATAAAAATCTATAAGCTTTTTATCCCTTTTATTTAAAAAAATTTTTAATCTTTCTTTGAAAGAAAATGTTTGAAATAGATCTAAGCCGGGTAATTTAATAAGGTTTACTTGATCAGACAGATAAGGATATGGGGGACCAGAAATTACATCTACTTCGTGGCCCATAATCATCAATGCTCTAGAAATATCATTAACGTATATTCCTTGGCCTCCACCAAAAGGTGCGCTTCTATAACTAAGAATTGCTATCTTTAGCTTTTTCAAAATATTTATTCAGAGACTATGCTTAGCCAATCTTTATACTTATTATTACGGCCACTAACTATATCAACATATGTTGTTTGAAGTTTCTCTGTTATAGATCCAATTGATCCAGCGCCAATAGTAATCTCATCAATCTTTGATATTGGGGTTATTTCTACTGCAGTGCCTGAGAAGAACACCTCATCACTGCTAACTAGTTCATCATATGTAATATCTTTTTCTATCACTTCAAAGCCAAGATCTCTAGCTATTTGAATAACTGATTGCCTTGTTATTCCATTTAAGCAATGGTCGGTCTTTGGAGTGCTTATAACATTTTTATTAACCAAGAATATATTTTCTCCACTTCCTTCTGATATATATCCATTTTTATCTAGTAATAAAGCTTCATCTGCACCCTTCTCTATAGCTTCATGAAGTGCCATTGTAGAATTAATATATGTTCCAATAATTTTGTATCCTGAATGCAACGGATTACTGTATTGCTCATAAGATGACTTAATTATGGATATGCCATTTTTCTTTGATTCGGGGCTCATATATGATGGCCATTCCCATGCAGCTATTGCAACATTTACAGATAACTCTGTTGCTCTAATTCCTAAAGACTCACTCCCCAAAAACACTATAGGACGTAGGTATCCTTCTGATAGATTATTTTTTAAGAATATATCTTTCTGAACCTGATTTAGCTCTTCCTTGGAATATGGAATCTTTACGCCAATCTTACTAGCAGCATCAAATAATCTTTTTGTATGATCATTTAATCTGAATATTGCCGCTCCTTCATCTGTTTCATATGCCCTAACTCCCTCAAACACGCCTGTTCCATAATGAACCGTATGAGATAAAATATGAACTGAACTATCTTCCCATTTTTCATAGGAACCATTCTTCCATATATATTTTAAATCGGTGTTTACAAACATTTTTACAAGATATAATAACGAGTCGCTATTATGACAAACTAAACAAAATAACAAAAGGATTGAATAACAATGCATGAGTCCATTTTTAGAGAGAATGATATTAGAGGGACATATCCTGAAGAATTAAATGAATTAGTCATTAAAGATATAGCTAAGGGTATAGCAAAAAAATGTAAGGCTGAGGGAGTAAATTCAATTGCTGTTGCTAGAGATGGCAGGCTTTCAGGTGAGTCCCTTCTTTCTAGTTTTTGTGAAGCTATGATTAGCTATGGTTTAGATGTTAATTGTATTGGATTGGCAACAAGTCCTATGCTGTATTTTGCTGCAAAAAAAGAAAACTCTAAAAGTGGAATAATGATCACAGGAAGTCATAATCCCAAAGATTATAATGGAATTAAAATGGTCGTTAATAATAGTTCTGTTTCAGGAAATGAGATATTAACTTTGATTAACGACAATGAAGAGTTAGGAACTACAAATCAAGGCCAAATTACTTATAACAATATTAAAGATATTTATATTGAAGAGGTCATTAATAATGTTGAAGAAGATTTAAGTAATTTAAAAGTTGTTCTTGATTGTGGTAATGGTGTGGCTGGGCATATTGCTCCCGACTTATTTAAAAAATTAGGCTGCGAAGTAATTGAATTATATAGTGATGTTGATGGAAATTTTCCAAACCATCACCCTGATCCAGGCAAACTAGAAAATCTAAAAGATATTATATTAGAGGTTAAAAAACAGAATGCCGATATAGGATTTGCATTTGATGGAGATGGAGACAGAGTTGGCTTAATTACCAATAAAGGTGAAATGATATTCCCTGATAAGCAAATGATGTTATTTTCTAAAGATATTTTGAAAGACAAAAGTGGAGGGATAGTTTTTGATGTTAAATGCTCCAATCATCTTGAAAATATTATATCTAGTAATGGTGGCAAACCTATCATGTCTCCAACAGGACATTTTCATATTAAAAATGCAATTAAAAAGAATAATGCATTATTGGGTGGAGAGATGAGTGGTCATATATTTTTTAATGATAAATGGTATGGCTTTGATGATGGTCCTTATGCTGCAGTTAGAGCTGCTGAAATATTAGCAAAATCAAGTGAATCAATCTCTGATATATTTTCAAAATTCCCTGACTCTTTCTCAACTCCAGAATTAAATATTACCGTTACAGATGAAAATAAATTTGAGATAGTTAAGAGATTTATTGAGGAATCTCAACTAGAGGGTGAAAAAATTACAATAGATGGACTAAGAGTAAATTTTAAAGACGGTTGGGGCCTATTAAGAGCATCTAATACAACACCAAAACTTGTTCTAAGGTTCGAAGGGGACTCATCTGAGTCTATGAATAGAATTCAAGAAGAATTTATTTCAGAACTCTCTCGCATTTGTCCGGAGATTGATATAAATTTAGATTAACTAATGAAAAATGATAGAAAAAATATTATTTTACAATCTCTAGCAAGCCTACTTGAGGAAAGAAATTTATCAAAAGTTACTACAGCGATTCTTGCTGAGAAATCAGAAATAACTGAAGCAGCTTTATACAGACATTTTCCAAGCAAAAGAGCAATCTATGCTGAACTTTTTTCTTTTTGTGATGGAGCAATATTTAGTAAATGCTCTGAGCTAAAAAAATCTGATATAGGATCTAAAGAAAAAGTAAAAAATACATTTTTATTTTTTATGATTTTCATTGAAAAAAATAAAGGCTTTGCCAGACTAATATCAAGAGAAGCTCTTTCTTCTGATGAGCAGAATGTTTCTGATGCGGTTAATCAATTCTTTGAAAGATTGGAGCTATCAATTAAACAAATGCTTGCTGAGGATTCTGATAATCTTATAGCTCAACCTGGAGTTTCTGCTCAATTAATAGTCACATGTCTTGAGGGCAATGTTGGAAGGTATATCAGATCAAAATTTAAGGACTCACCAAGCAATTACATAGAAAATATATGGGATTTACTTAGTATAAACATATTTAAAAGCTAATCTTCTATATTCTCATCTAAGAACAATTCAAAGTAAGTATTTTTATTTTCCAGGCCATCGATCTTACCTGTTTTTTTATTTACTCTAATAAAAGATAATCCTTCAGGTATATTTTTTTCTTTTATCTCTAAAGTATTTAGCTCTTCATTCATATAATCCAACCATATTGGAAGAGCAATTGTTGATCCATATTCATTTTCTCCTAATGAAGAAAAATCATCAGTCCCCACCCATACTGTTGTAACTAGATCTTCATGAAAACCAGAAAACCAAGTACTTACTGCATCATTTGTAGTCCCAGTTTTTCCAGCTATATCATCTCTATTTAAGAAAGAAGATTTTCTTCCAGCAGTTCCCTTTTGCATGAATTCCTGCAATATGTCTTTTATAAGAAATGCTATACGTTCATCTATAACTGGGTCTTTTTGAAGTTTGGGATTAATTAAGAAATATGGTTTTTTGATATTCATTTCAAGTGTATTTAACCAAGGAAAAGCTTTAATTTCTGCATTATCATTAAGATTTACATAATCATTATGAGAATAAATAATATTTCCATCCCGATCTTCAATTTTAGAAATATAATAAGGGTCAACTAAGTACCCGCCATTTGCTATCACACCAAATGCCCGAACCATTTCTGCAGGTGAGAAATTTCCAGACCCTAATGCTAACGAAAGATCAGATGGTAGTCTTGATTTTTCAAATCCAAAATTTTGAATAAAATCATGAGATTTAGCTAATACCCATTTCTCTTAATAGCTTTATAGAAACTATATTTACAGAGCGGATTAATGCATCTCTAATAGAAGTTGGGCCATAAAATTTACCAGTATAGTTTTGCGGCCTCCAAATGCTTTCAAGATTTTTATCCTCAAAGGCAATTGGTGCATCATTTATTAAAGATGATGCATTATATTCATCCGCAAGAGCGGTAGCGTAAATGAATGGCTTGAAGCTTGAGCCAGATTGAGGGTATGAAAGACGCACCCTATCAAAATTGCTTTTATTAAAACTGGTACCACCGATATACGCCCTAACTGCCCCAGAAGTTGGATGCATTGAAATAAGCGCTGACTCTGCCTCTGGAATTTGATCTAATAATAAGTAATTCACTTCTTTTTTAAAGTAAACAAAATCTCCTATATTTAAAAAATCTTTAAATGAATTGGGCTTTGGCCCTCTTTCATCTATTGATATTCTTTTCCTAGCCCATTCATATTCAGATGACCATGGAATTGAATCTATCTCTAAGTCCTCATTGATAAAATAAAGACTATTATTGCTAAGATTAATTACTA
Source organism: uncultured SAR86 cluster bacterium (assembly GCA_964276145.1). Classification (GTDB taxonomy): domain Bacteria; phylum Pseudomonadota; class Gammaproteobacteria; order Magnimaribacterales; family D2472; genus SCGC-AAA076-P13. The sequence goes on from CAXYDN010000003.1 coordinate 31,212, forward strand.
TGCCTTTGGAATGAGTTTTATAAAAAGGAAAATCTTCAAATATTATATTTATCCTATTTGATAGCTTTGTTTCATCATCAAAAGAACTCAACTCCAACATTTCATCTGATATAAAATCAATATTCAATTCAGCTAAGCTGTTGAGTTGTTCTTGTGTAAATATATCTTCAAAATTTTGAGCTTCTTTCCAGCCATGTCTTTTATCATATTCTGCAAGTTGAGTTATCACTTTTATATTGGCATTTTTTTGAGATGTTGAATTCATAGTAGTAAAAATTGACCAGCCATTCTTATAGGCCATCAATCCATATCTTGAAATAATTTCTTGTCTAGCAAGCTCAGCTAAAAATTTTCCATCAACATCATATAAATCAACGTTTCTTGAAACAACTAATGATGATTCAGCAGCATTATCAAATTGGCTTTTATTAATCATTCTAAGTTTAAGCATTCTGGATAAAATCCAATTTCTTCTTTGCTTTGTTCTTTCAGGAGCCTTTATTGCATTTATCCTCGATGGAGATTGAGCCATTGCTGCAATTGTCGCTGCCTCAGCCAGTGTAAGGTCCAGGCTACTTTTATTAAAATAAGTATTTGCAGCTGCCTCAATACCATATGACCTATTACCAAAAAAATTTCTATTTACATATAACTCAAAAATTTCTTCTTTGGTTAATTTTCCTTCTAGCTCCAGCGCTAGGAATATTTCTTTAACTTTTCTTACAATTGTTTGATCCCTAGTTAATAAGTATCCTCGAACTACCTGCATTGATATAGTTCCACCTCCGCCAAAGCACCCCTTAGGGCCCAAGCACCTTATAACTGATCTGACTAGGCCGGTATAGCTGATTCCCTGATGATTAAAAAATTGATCATCCTCTGCTGCTAAAAAAGCATCTTTTATATATGGGGGGATATCTTCAAAACTTATGGTTCTTCTTTTTATTTCTCCAAATTCTCCAATTAGTACTCTATCCTCTGTATATACTTTTAATGGCATTTGAAGTTGTCCTTCATCAACCAAAGAAATTTCTGGTAAGGATGGTCTCAAAGTTAAGTATGTGCCTAAAATAATAAGTATTGCTAATACACAACTTAAAATGCTGGTCCAAAAAAGAAATTTAATTATTTTTAACATAAGATTATAAGAACTGTTATTACTTTAGATTACATCTTTTATTATCAAAAAAACTATTTTATATAGTTCAATGGTAAAATTCACATAATCATAAGATAAATCATATATGAATATATTTATAGTAGGTCCTATGGGATCAGGAAAATCAACAGTTGGAAAGATAATTTCTAGTGAATTATTCTTGAATTTTTTTGATACTGATGAGGAAATAGAATCAAGAACAGGTGCATCAATTGACTGGATTTTTGATCTTGAGGGCGAAGAAGGCTTTAGAAAGAGGGAAAGTCAAATTCTAGAAGAAATGGTTCAACAAAATTCTATTGTGTTATCTACTGGTGGTGGGATTATTCTCTCTGAGCCTAATAGGGAACTTCTTTCCTCTAGAGGAACTGTATTTTACTTAGCAACACCTATAGAGACTCAGCTTGAAAGAACTTCCAAAGATAAAGACAGACCACTTTTGAAAAATGGTGATCCTGGAAAAATTTTAAAAGAACTGCATATTGCAAGAGAAAGCCTCTATGAAGAAGTTTCAGATTATGTTGTTAATACAGAAGGTAAATCTAGCCAAGAAGTTTCTGCAGAAATCATAAAGCTAGTAAAAAACTATGGCTAAAATAGTTTCAGTTGGTAAAGGCAGTTCAAGATATGACGTAATCATTGCAAAGAATGCGATGAATAAAAAAAACCTTTCAAATCATTTAAAGAATAAGAATAAAGTACTAATTATTACTGATTCGGGTATTCCTAAAAAATATATTAAAGAACTCAAGATAATTTTAGACAAGAAAAAAGTCTATGTTCATTCGATTAAGGAAGGCGAAAAGTCAAAATCTTTCAACACATATAAAGTTATTACAGAAAAACTAGCTCAACTAAAATTTGATCGTTCAGATTGTATGATTGCTCTTGGTGGCGGAGTTGTTGGTGACATAACAGGATTTTGCGCAGCATCATATTTAAGAGGAATAGATTTTATACAAATACCTACAACTCTATTAGCTCAAGTTGACTCTTCTGTGGGTGGAAAAACTGCTATAAATATTAAGCAAGGTAAAAATCTTGTAGGTGCATTTTATAATCCAACTCTTGTGCTTATTAGTACTAAATTCTTAGAAACTCTTTCAGATAAAGAATATAAATCTGGCCTTGGTGAGGTTGCAAAATACGCATTTATTGGGAATAAGAGATTATATAAATTTATGCAAATTAATGCAGAAAATATTAAATTAAAGAAACTAAATGTGCTTGAAGAAATAATTGAAGAATCTGTTAAAACTAAAGCAAAAATAGTTACAAGTGATGAGAAGGAAAAAGGAATAAGAGCAATTCTTAATTTTGGTCATACATTTGGCCATGCTATAGAAGCTCATAACAAATATAAGGGGCTAACACATGGAGCTGCTGTGACATTGGGCATGGTTATAGCTTCAAAAATATCTTTTTTTGAAGGGCATATTAAGGCATATCAACTTGACGATATGATTAATCTAATTGAATCATTGGGATTAAAAGTAGATTATTCAAAATATTCATATAACGACCTCAAAGGCTATATTCTTAATGATAAAAAGGTTTCAAAGGGTAAACTAAATTTAATTTTAGTTAATGATAAAGGTAAGGCCTTCAAAACTGATCGTTATAAAATTAATAATTTAAGAAAAGCTTTCAGTTAAGCTGCATTTGCAGTAGTTGCCTTTAATAGATCTTGTATATTTGATGCTGCTGGAAGAACTAACCAAAAGTAAGGTTCGTATTTATCGAAGTCATCCATTAAATCTTTAGCTTTTTCACTATTTGTATATTTGTAATGTCTTTTAATAATCTCTTTTAAGTGCTTCCTATGTGATTGCATATCTTCAGTTGTAATCCTTTCAAGATTAACTAGTCCTCTATTGCAATTATCAAAAAATGTTTTGTCTTCATCAAGGACATATGCAAAACCTCCAGTCATTCCAGCTCCAAAGTTAGCGCCTACTGAACCAAGAACTGTGACATGACCTCCTGTCATGTATTCACAACAATGATCGCCTGCTCCTTCTAGAACTGCATTTGCACCTGAATTTCTTACAGCAAACCTTTCTCCAGCTCTTCCAGAAACATATAGCTCGCCGCCAGTCGCTCCATAAAGACAAGTATTACCAACTAAAGAAGGATTATTCTCCGATGAAGCATACTCATAACTATTTTTAACTACAATCCTTCCACCATTCATGCCTTTACCAACATAATCATTGGCATCACCATCTATATTTAAAATTAATCCATTGGCATTCCAGCAGCCAAAACTTTGCCCAGCAGAACCTTTTAAATTAACAGTTACAGATTGTTTTAGGCCAGCCTCTCCATAGTTATCTGCGATATATCCTGATATTAATGCCCCAAATGATCTGTCTACATTACTTATGTTTGTATTTATTTCAATTGATTCATTATTATCTATTGCTGTTTTGACTTGTTTTAGAGCCTTTTGTGCCAATAATCCTTTATCCCATGGCTGATTCTTTTTAGAAGTACAATAATATGACTCCTTTAACGATTCATCTTTATAAAGAAGATCATTTAAATCAATTGATTTGTATTGCTTATCTAAACCTTTGATTGTTTCTAAATATTGCGTTTGCCCAATAATATCCTCAAGCTTGCTAATTCCCATGATACTTAAATGATTCCTGACATCTTCAGCAATAAATTTGAAATAATTCATAACCCGCTCTTTCTCACCAACAAAATGATGATTAATAAGATCATCTCTTTGAGTTGCAACTCCGGTAGCACAATTATTTAAATGGCATATTCGTAAATATTTACATCCCATTGCTATCATTGGGCCCGTGCCAAAACCAAATGATTCAGCGCCAAGTATAGCTGCTTTGATTACATCAAGTCCGGTCTTCATTCCTCCATCGGTTTGAAGACGAACCTTATGCCTTAAACCACTATCTCTTAAACTTTGATGTGCCTCGGCTAAGCCTAATTCCCATGGCGATCCCGCATATCTTATAGATGTTAGAGGGCTAGCCCCAGTTCCACCATCATGACCAGAAATTGTGATTAAATCAGCATAAGCCTTGGCAACACCTGATGCTATAGTTCCTACGCCTGGTTCAGATACTAACTTTACAGACACTAAAGCTTTTGGATTTACTTCTTTTAAATCATAAATTAATTGAGCTAAATCTTCGATTGAATAAATATCATGGTGAGGTGGTGGAGATATTAAAGTTACGCCTGGTGTTGAATATCTAAGTTTTGCAATAAGTTTATTAACTTTTCCACCAGGTAATTGTCCACCCTCTCCTGGTTTAGCGCCTTGTGCAATTTTAATCTGCAAAACTTCTGCATTAACTAAGTAGTGAGGTGTTACTCCGAATCTTCCAGATGCTATTTGCTTAATTTTTGACATTTTTAGAGTTCCGTATCTTTCTTCAGCCTCTCCGCCCTCACCAGAATTTGATCGACCTCCGAGAGAATTCATTGCCTCCGCAAGTGTTTCATGAGCCTTCGGAGACAAAGCACCTAAACTCATTCCTGCTGAATCAAACCTAGTTAATATCTTTTTTTGAGATTCAACCTTGTTTATATCAATTTGTTTTTTACCAGTATTAATTTCTAATAAATCTCTGAGCATTGCTGGTGGCCTATTATCAACTAATGAAGAGTAATTTTGATAAGTGCTATTCAAGCCAGAGTTGACTGCTTCTTGAAGTTTTTTAACAATTTCAGGATTATAAGTATGGTATTCGCCCCCATGAATGTACTTAAGTAGTCCGCCAACTTTCATGTCAGCGATATTAGATCTTGCATACTCGTTCAAGGACCTTAATTCTAAATCTAAATCTTTAAATTTCTTACCCTTGATCCTGCTCTCAGTATTTGTAAAACATAAATCAACTACATCTTTATCTAATCCAACTATTTCAAAAAGTTGTGACCCCCTATAACTTGAGATAGTCGAAATACCCATCTTAGAAATAATTTTTAAAAGACCTTTATTAATACCCTTTCTATAACGTGAACAATTTTCATGAGCATCTCCCTTTAATTCATTCCTGTCAGTGAGATCTAGTATTGTTTGATATGCCAAAGTTGGATATACAGCTGTAGCTCCAAAACCAATTAAACATGCAATCTGATGGGTATCTCTTGCAGAAGATGTTGTAACTATAATGTTCGCATCTGATCTTAGACCTAGCTTTACAAGACGTTGATGAACCGATCCAACAGCCAATAGTGCATTAATCGGTAAACTGCCTTGTTTTGGTAAGTCTTCTATTAGATGAATAATTGAAGCTCCTTTCTTCACTTTTCTAACAACCTCATCTTGAAGTTTTTTCAATTCAGCCTGAAGGTTAGAATTGTCATTAAAAGATAAATTAATTTCTGCAGATTCAAAATAGGGATTATTTAAAATTGAATTTAATTTTCTGTAAGATAGAACCGGTGAAGTTGTTACTAGTCTCTTAGCGTGGTCAGCTGTTTCTTCATATATATTGAGCTCAGGACCATAGCAGGTTTCAAGAGTCATTACAGCTGCTTCACGCAAAGAATCAATAGGTGGATTTGTCACCTGAGCAAATTGCTGCCTGAAATAATCATATATTTGTCTATGCATTTTGCTCATAACTGCTAATGCCGTATCATCTCCCATTGATCCAGTGCCTTCTTGAGAATCAATTGCAAGAGGTTTAATCACTGATGTTCTTTCTTCTTTAAATAAAAGAAATAATTTTGATGATTGAAAAAATTTTGATGATTCAAATTTCTTTAAACCTGGACCCTCATAGGAATCAAGTCTAGATTCAATATATATTGCATTTTCTTTCAGCCATTTTCTGTATGGGAACTTCTGCTTTAAATCGTTATCTATCGAAGATTCATCATGAATTATGCCTTTTGAAGTATCTATTGCTAACATACCTCCAGGCTTTACTCTGCCTTTCTTTACAATCTCATGCTCTTCTACAGGATTTACTCCAGTCTCTGAAGCAATTGTAATAATATTATCTTTATCTAACTGAAATCTTGCTGGTCTAAGGCCATTTCGATCAAGAACACATAAGGCCCATTTTCCATCTGCCATGACTATTCCAGCAGGACCATCCCATGGCTCCATGTGCATTGAATTGTATTCATGAAAACCTCTGACATCTGGATCAAGAGTTTGAATGTTTTGCCATGCAGGTGGGAGCACCATTCTAATTGCTCTAAATATATCTACTCCACCTTTAACAAGCAATTCAATCATATTATCAAGAGATGACGAATCGGATCCTGTCTCATTAACAAGTTGTTTAAACTTTTGAATTTTTGGAATAAATGGAGTCAAAAATTTAGACGATCTTGCCTTGACCCAGTTCCTATTTCCTCTAATTGCGTTTATTTCGCCATTATGTGCAAGGAGTCTAAAGGGCTGAGCTAAATGCCATCTTGGACTTGTGTTTGTAGAAAATCTTTGATGGAAAACACAAGTAGATGCCTTAAAATTTTCTTCGTTTAAATCAATATAAAATTCTTTAATTGCATTGGGTAGCATTAAGCCTTTATAAACTATTGTCTTAGAAGACATACTACATATATATAAAACCTCATCATCTAAATATATTTCTTCTATAAATTTTCTAGCTTGAATCAAGCTTGTTTCAAAAATATCTTGATTAAAATCTTTGCTATTTGGTTTTATAAATAATTGATATATTTGCGGCATGCAATCAAGCGCAATTTTTCCTAAAATATTTTTTTTTGTAGGAACAAGACGATGAGTTATCAGTTGAAGATTTTCATCTTTAAGAATCTTTTTAATTTTAGGAAGAATGTTAACAAGATCATCTTTATAGAAAACCTGAGCTACCGCAAAATAATCTTCAGGATCAATACTCTTTTCTTTTAAAAGAGTATCTCTAAAAAATTTATGATCAATATCAAATAATAATCCACACCCATCACCAGTTTTACCATCAGAACCAACTCCTCCTCTATGAGTCATACTAATAAGTGCATTTATAGAGTTGATAATTATTTTATGCGACTTAACCCCATTGATATTAGCAACAAGACCAAAACCACAATTATCTTTAAATTCGTTTTTTTTAAATAAACCAGGCATATACAGAAAATTTTTGTTAATTATAACATATAGACATTTCAATTATATTTAAAAAGTGTCATACTTTGTCATACGTTAGCACACAATTTAATATGAATAAGAAAAATAAGCAATATCAGATTGAGAAAGGAGTTTTGTTGTTCACCCAGCCTCGGTCCCCTTACTTTTACGGTAAGTTAAGAGTTAATGGAAAATACATTACAAAATCATTTGCTCCAATTGAAGAATATGATGCAGCGTTAGATATGCTCTTTAAGTGGCGCGATGATATTTTTAGTTCTGGAGAAAACAATTTTACGATTGGTGCAAATACAAAAACTTTAAATTACAGAGATGAGTATTTATCTCATGAGAAGCTTGAAAATGATTTCCAATTTCTTGAGGTTGGGAGATTTGATCCAGCTAAAAAGAGTACAGAAGAAAGAAAGATCAGTTTTGTAGAAATTTATGATGAATATAATCAGGTACAGGCCTCCAATCAAGCTCATAGATGTCTAGATTGTGGAAACCCTTATTGTGAATGGAAATGCCCAGTTCATAACTTTATTCCTGATTGGTTAAAACTTGTAAATGAGGGAAATATTATTGAAGCTGCAGAGCTATGTCACTCTACAAATAGTTTGCCAGAGGTTTGTGGCAGGGTATGTCCTCAAGACAGACTTTGTGAAGGTGCTTGCACATTGAATGATGGTTTTGGAGCAGTGACTATTGGTTCAACTGAAAAATACATCACTGAAAAAGCATTTGAAATGGGTTGGAAGCCTGATATGTCACAAAGAAAATGGACAGATAAAAAAGTAGCCATTATTGGGGCTGGTCCTGCTGGAATTGCATGTGCCGATGTTTTAACTAGGTCTGGAGTTCACAGCCACGTTTATGATAAAAATGAAGAAATTGGAGGCTTGCTAACCTTTGGTATACCAGAATTTAAATTAGAAAAATCTGTTGTCAAAAGAAGAAGAAAAATCTTGGAAGGCATGGGTGTTAAGTTCAATTTAGGAAAAGAAATAGGTAAAGATATTCCCTTTAAGAAATTATATTCTGATTATGACGCAGTATTTTTAGCCATGGGAACATATACCTCACTCGAGGGCGGTTTTGCCGGCGAAAAACTACCTCAGGTCTATAAGGCAATTGATTATTTAATTTCAAATACAAAAAAATTACTGAAGCTTAAACAAGATAAGAATGACTTCATCAATTTAAAAGGTAAAAAGGTTATTGTTTTGGGTGGTGGAGATACAGCTATGGATTGTAATAGAACTGCTATTAGACAAGGTGCTAAATCTGTTAAATGTCTTTATAGAAGAGATGAACAAAATATGCCTGGCTCTAAAAGAGAGGTCCAAAATGCGAAAGAAGAAGGTGTAGAATTTGAGTTTAATATTCAACCAATAGATATTATTGGTGAAAAAGATGTTGAAGGAGTGAAGATAGTTAAGACTCAGCTTGGCGAACCTGATCAAAATGGAAGAAGGGTCCCAATCCCCATACCAGGCTCAGAAATAATTTATGAAGCTGATGCTGTAATTGTTGCCTTTGGTTTCAGAGCCAGTCCATCAGATTGGTTTGGAGATTTTAATATTAATACTCAAAAAAATGGATTAGTCTTGGCAGAAGAGCATCAAGAATATAAATTTCAAACATCAAATAATAAGATTTTTTCAGGTGGTGATATGGTCAGGGGCTCTGATCTAGTCGTTACTGCAATATGGGAAGGACGTGAAGCAGCAAAAAGTATAATAAAATATGTTTCATGAAAACAGAAGATTCAATATTCCTTCAAGCGCTTAATAAAAAACCATTAAGTACTCCTCCAATTTGGTATATGAGACAAGCTGGTCGATACATGCCAGAGTACAGGGCTGTTAGAAAAAACTTTAAGAATTTTTTAGATATGTGCAAGAACTCAGATGTATGTTGTGAACTTGCAATGCAGCCTATCGATGCATTTGATTTGGATGTTGCGATACTTTTTTCTGACATCCTAACAATACCTGATGCTATGGGTTTAGGTGTGCAATTTTTAGAAGGCGAAGGCCCGGTATTTGAAAATCCAATTAAGACGTCTAAGGATGTTATGGATATTCCCACCTTTGATCCAGATAAACTTTCTTATGTATATAAGGCTGTATCAAACATCAAGAGTCGCTACCAAAAAATATTCCATTGATAGGCTTTTCTGGAAGCCCTTGGACTTTAGCGGCATATTCAATTGAAGGAAGGTCATCAAAGAGCTTTGAGTTTACAAAAAACTTTATCAAGCACAATGAAAAAGAAGCTCATATCTTTTTACAGAAACTAACAGATGCTTGCTTTATTTACTTAAAAAAACAAGTTGAGGCTGGCGCTGATGTAATACAAATATTTGATTCTTGGGCAAATCTTTTAACCAAAAAAGATTATGAAACATACTCGCTAATATATATTAAATCTTTAATATCAAAACTAAAGAATGATCCTATAACCTCTAAAATTCCAGTAATTTTATTTGCAAGAGAGCCTGAGTTTAGTTGCAATGAAATGGTTCAATCTCAAGCTGATTGTCTAAGTTTATACTGGAGCACTAAAAACATTGATTTAAACTTTTTAAGCGGAAAAGTAGCACTTCAAGGAAATCTTAATCCTGAAATTCTTCTTCAAGAAGATAGCATAATAAAGATAGAAACAAATAGAATATTAGATAAATTTAAAGGTTATCAGGGCTATATTTTTAATTTAGGTCATGGAATTACGCCAAACATTAGTCCAGATAAAATTAAACTTTTAACTGACCATATAAGATCTAGATAGATATTTTATTTTTTTTCAGGCCAGAGTCTTATTAAGCCTTCCTGTGCACAAGAAGCTATTAATTCGCCACTCTTAGTAAATATAGATCCTCTAGAAAATCCTCTTGCATTTCGTGTTATCGGGCTATCAATTGAATACAAGAACCAATCGTTTAAATTAAGTTTTTTATGAAACCATATTGCATGATCAAGACTGGCATTTTGAAGGTTCTTAGTTAAAAAATTTACTCCAACCGAGTTGTTAGCAGCAGCTATTAATCCCATATCTGATATGTATAAAAGGAATGCTTGTTGAATTTCTTGATCATGAGGTAGTTTTCCTTTTGCTCTTATCCAGGTATTTTTATATGGAGGCATCCTTTTAGGTTCAAAATAATCCTGAATTTCAACAGGTCTCATCTCTATTTCTCTTTGTTTTAAAAACACGGGCATGTCTTTACTGTCAATGTTTAACTTTTTTAAAAGTATTTCTCTATTTTCTAATTCATCTTTAAGTTCTTCTGGAGCTGGGACATCAGGAATAGAGATTTCATGCTCTAAGCCCTCTTCGTCTTTTTGAAATGAAATAGAGCAACTGAATATAGCCTCTCCATCTTGGAGTGCTTTAACATTTCTTGTAGAGAAACTTTTACCATTACGAATTCTGTCAACAGTAAAAATAATAGGTTTTTCCATATCTCCAGGTCTTAAAAAATAAGAGTGGAAAGAATGAGCATAATGCTCAACATCGATAGTCTTATATGCAGCAATCAACGTCTGAGCCATAACCTGACCACCAAATACTCTTCCCCAGCCAACATTTTTTCCATTCCAACTATAAATATCTCTATCTACTTTATTTAATGTGAATAGATTTAATGATTTTTCAAGGAGATTTCTTTTTTCACTCATAATATCTAAAGCCTCGAGCAGTTGAACTGACAAATTTAATGATTGAATCACATGCGCACATCTTACATGTTTTATAAAAAAACTAGAACTTTCATATTTCAAAAAGTATGATGGCCATCTAAGTTTATAATGATTGAATAATGACAATTAATAAAAATATAGAATTACCAAATAAACCCAATCATAAAGTTGAAGTATCAAAAGTATTTAATATTGATACCAAGATGACAGCTAAGGGGTTTGAAGAAAAAACTGAGTGGGTCCCTGAAATAGACGAGGGTTATATCTTTGATAAAGATACAACTCTCTCAATTCTAGCTGGCTTTAATCATAATAGAAGAGTTATGGTTCAGGGTTTTCATGGCACAGGTAAATCAACACATATAGAACAAATTGCTGCTAGGCTGAATTGGCCCTGTGTAAGAATCAATTTAGATAGTCATATCAGCAGAATAGATCTTCTAGGTAAAGATGCAATTAAATTGAAAGATGGGAAACAAATAACTGAATTTCAAGAAGGTATGCTTCCATGGTCTATTCAGAATCCAGTGGCGTTAGTATTTGATGAATATGATGCTGGAAGGCCTGATGTTATGTTTGTTATTCAGAGAATTCTTGAAGTCGAGGGCAAACTTACATTACTTGATCAAAATAAAGTTATAAAACCTCATCCATCATTCAGATTATTTGCTACAACAAATACTGTTGGCCTTGGTGACGTTACAGGTCTCTATCATGGAACTCAGCAAATAAATCAAGGTCAAATGGATAGGTGGCATATCTTATCAAGCTTAAATTATTTAGATGAAAATCAAGAGCTAAAAGTCGTTTTATCAAAAGTAAATGAATTTAATTCAAACTAAGAACAAAGAAATATTAAAAAATATGATTAAGCTAGCAAACCTTACAAGGAACGGGTTTGAAAATGGTGATATATCAATCCTTATGTCTCCTAGAACAGTAATTTCATGGGCACAAAACTACAAAATATTTAAAGATATTATTGATTCTTTTAAATTAACTTTTCTTAATAAATGCGATGACCTAGAAAAGCCAATTATTGTTGAATATTTTCAAAGGTGCTTTGATATTGAGATCAATAATTAAAAGATTTTATGGGATGGATTAAAAATAGAGATAGACTTCATGAAGCAGCTCTATCATCTATAAAATCAATCACAAAGAAGAAAGATCTTTCATCAAAAAATGGTATAGCCCAAAGACCGCCATCATTAAATCAAGCTACTATTTCATCGACACCAAGATCTACAAAAGATTTACCATCATGGAGAGGTGAAGCAGATTTTCAATCTTTTTGGCATTTATTTCATAAAGAAAAAAATGACCCTCCCCTAACTTTAGCTGCAAGAATTATTTTTAATGAACTGGAAATGTCTCGCACAGAGATATTGGGAGCAAATCTTTACAAGGGTTCAAAGACAAATATTATTAATTATTTAGATAATAAAAGTCTAAATATTGAAGACAGAAAATCTCCAAACTTTTTAGCTTTATGCAGCAATTTATGGCTTAAAGATCTAATGGGATTCAATTTAAAACAATCATCTAAAGATCTAGTTAATGAATTTAATAAAAAATATGAAAATATCGATCTTGATGCTATTAAAGATAAATTAATTTTAAATATTGAAGATCAAAATGCCTTTGAAAAAACATCACTAGATTTTTTAAAAGCTATCAAACTTCTTAAATCTATTGAAGATGATAATGATCATGATATTGATGAGCCAATTGATCCTCCGGGCAGTACTAATGATATCGAGGAAGATATTAATACTGATGAAAATGAAACTTCAGACTCTGAAACGTCTCTTGAGGATATAAGTATAGACTTTGATGAATCTATTGAACAAGCCTCTGCCATAGCAGATGGAGCATCTATTGAAGAAGAAATTGATGCTCTAGCCTATCCTGAAAATGATTATAAAGGATTTAGTAATAATGATTATTCAATCTTTACAACTGAATTTGATGAAATTATTGAAGCAAAAGATTTAACAACTCCAGACGAGTCTATCCGCTTAAGAGCGCAGTTAGATAACTTAATAAAACCCCATCAAACCACAATTGGTAAGTTAGCAAATAGACTTCAAAGACTCTTACTAGCAAAACAAAATACTAACTGGAACTTTAATCTTGATGAAGGAATGCTGGATACTGCAAGATTGCATAGAGTAATTGCAGAGCCAGGTCACCCTTTAAGTTATAAGCAAGAAACAGAAACTAATTTTAAAGATACGGTAGTTACATTATTAATTGATAATTCTGGGTCTATGCGAGGCAGATCTATAAGCTTGGCTGCGATATGTGGAGATATTATTGGGAGCACTCTTGAAAGGTGTCAAATAAAGACAGAGGTATTAGGCTTTACAACAAAAAATTGGAAAGGCGGAGATTCAAAGCAAAAATGGATTGCTGGTGGAAGTTTTGTAAATCCAGGACGTCTAAATGATATACGACATATCATCTATAAAAGTGCTGACAATAGCTGGAGACGAGCAAGAAAATATTTTGGTGCTATGTTAAAAGAAGGACTTCTTAAAGAAAATATAGATGGCGAAGCTCTTGCCTGGTCGCATGAACGTTTAATTAAAAGAAATGAGGATAGAAAAATATTAATAGTTATATCTGATGGAGCTCCAGTTGATGACAGCACCCTTTCATCTAATAGAGAAGATTATCTTGATAACCACCTAAAAAAAATTATTGATCAAATAGAGAATGAAAGTCCTGTAGAGCTTCAGGCAATAGGCATTGGTCATGATGTTACAAAATACTATAACAACGCCATTACTATCAACAGAGCAGAAGAACTCGGTGAAGTTCTGCTCGAAGAGTTAACAAAACTTTTCAAGAATTAATATCTATATTACAATTGTTCTATGTTTACACTGTAAACATTGATTAGGAGAACAAATGAAAATTACTAAACAAGCAGGCCCACCAGAAGATTTATTATATTTTGATGACGAGGTCAATTTAACACCACTTCAAGTTGAGGATGTTGTTGAGATATTTAATACCCCTCTTACTGGTTCCTATAATTGGGACTATACGATTGCTGACAATAGAATTAAGAAATTATATGAACTCGGAAAAGAACTTAACTGGAATGGTTCTATAGATTTACAATGGGATTACACTCATCCAGCTGATGAGAAACTCGTTGAACCAGATGAAGAGCTTCCTCATGAAACCTTAGAGGCATATCAAAATCTGACTGAAGAAGAGAAAATTTTATTTGATCGTCATTCTACTGCTGAACTCATGAGCCAATTCCTTCATGGGGAACAAGGCGCTCTTCTTGTAGCTTCTCAATTAGCATCATGTGCTCCCACTTATAACGCAAAGCTTTACGCAGCATCACAAACATTTGATGAGGCCAGACACGTAGAGGTTTTTAATAGATATCTTCAAGAAAAAATAGGCATCCACTACCCAATAAATCCAGCATTAAAAACATTGCTAGATAAAATTCTTACTGATGAAAGATGGGATTTAAAATTCATTGGCATGCAAATTATTATAGAAGGACTTGCACTTGCAGCATTTCAAATGCTTAAAACAATTACAAAAGATCCATTATTAAAACAATTACTTCATTATGTTGTTCGCGATGAAGCAAGGCATGTTACTTTTGGCATTAACTATCTTGAAGATTATATAAAAACACTTTCTCCTGAAGAAATTGAGGATAGGGCCGAGTTTGCATATGAGGCATGTGTTATTTCTAGAGAAAGGTTAATTAATACAAAATCAGAACAAAAGTTTTTAGGAATGTCTGCTGAGGAAGCGCGAGAATTTCAATTAAATACAAAAACTTTTGATATGTTTAGAAATTTCCTATTTTCTAGAGTGATTCCTAATCTCTCAAGAATAGGTCTCTTAACAGATAATGTTAGGCCAAAATTTGAAGCGTTAGGATTGCTTGAGTATGAGCATGCTCCTGATGATTTTGAATGCGATTGGACTGAGTTAAAAAAACCTTTAGAAACTTTTGATAAGATACCAGAAGCCATCTAGATTTTTCTTTCTTCTTCTCTTTAGCTTTTATAGTTTTTCTGAAACTATAATAATTTATCCATCTGAAGATCCTTACACTGAAATTCAAGAGGCTTTAATTCTTGCTAATTCAGGAGATATCATTCGAATAACCGAGGGTTTATATGAACTTGAAGATAGTCTATCAATTGATGTTGATGGGTTAATTCTTGAAGGAGATGGAATAAATAAAACTATTTTATCCTTTAAAAATCAACTTTCGGGCGCGCAAGGACTTTCAGTAACATCAGACAGGGTTACGCTTCGTGATTTTGCTGTTGAAGATGCAAAAGGAGATGCTATTAAGGTAAAGGGTGTTACTGATATTAGCTTTATTAGAGTTAGAACTGAGTGGACAAACGGTCCAGATGAACTTAATGGCGCTTATGGGCTTTATCCAGTTGAGTCTAAAAATGTTCTCATAGATTCATGTGTTGCCATTGGTGCATCTGATGCTGGTATTTATGTTGGTCAATCTGAAAATATAATAGTTAAAAATTCTAGAGCGGAATTTAATGTTGCTGGAATTGAAATTGAAAACTCTTATTATGCAGATGTTTATAATAATCATGCTGAAAATAATACTGGTGGTATCTTAGTATTTGATTTACCCGATATACCTCAACAAGGTGGGCATCACGTAAGAGTCTTTAAAAATAAATCTATTAATAATAATACTGATAATTTTGCACCCGAAGGAAATATTGTTGGTGAAGTTCCAAGGGGAACTGGGATAATCATCCAGGCTAACTCCCATGTCGAGATTTTTGATAATGATATTGGTGGCAACGATACTGTAAATATAGCTGTAGTGACTTATGGTTATGAAACTAATGATGAAAACTATTATCCTCATCCAAAAAATATTCAAATACATAATAATCGCTTTACAAAATCAGGTTTAAATCCTGATCTGCAAACAGGAGAATTAGCAAAAATATTATTTGAACTATCCGAAGGTGATATGCCTGATATATTCTGGGATGGCATTATTCCTTTAAAGCAAATGATTTTTGGTCAACCAACTCAAGAAAAAATAGTACTTAATAAAAATGGTGATGCAACTTTTTTAACAATTAATCCTATTAAGTATATGCTCCCTTTTTTTGACCCTGTTGAAAGAAATAGTGAGGAATATTCAGGCAAAATTAACCCTCTACCACCAGTTACATTTAGTGAAGAATTATAAAAATATACTTTATTTTTTTTTCTTTTTACATTAAGTTTTGAATCATTTGCTTCTGTTCAAGATGAAATTCTGAGATTAGACAAGCCGCCGCTAAAGCTTTCAGCATATGGCTTTTTTAAAGATATGCGATCTCAGCTGCCATCTGAAGATGTTCTTCCTTATACTTTAGAAAGTGCATTATTTTCAGATTATGCAGACAAGCTAAGATTTATTTACCTGCCAGACAAAGGATTTGCTAAAAATGTACCTGATAAAGTGTTTGACTTCCCAAATGGCACTGCATTAATTAAAACATTTGCATATCTTAACAACCATATTAAATCCAACCTATCTTCTCAATTGCTAGAAACAAGACTTCTTATAAAAAAGGACGGAGAGTGGTCAAACATTAGCTATGTCTGGAATGAGGATCAAAATGAAGCATTTTTAAGTATTGCTGGAAAAACTATACCAACAAAATTTGTTAACAATAATGGTGAGCTGCAAGATGTTAGGTACAGAGTTCCCAATATTAATCAATGTAAAGAGTGTCATCAGGCCAATAAAGAAATTACTCCAATAGGACCTAAGGCTAGAAATTTAAATACAACTTATGCCTATAAGGAAAGTTCAATGAATCAGCTAGAAAAATGGCATGAACTTGGATGGATTGGTAATGATTATCAAACCTCATCAATGGTCGATTGGGCAAACCAAAATGCTAGCTTAGATGACAGAGCAAGATCATACCTTGATATTAATTGTGGTCATTGTCACATAGAGGGTGGATCAGCAGATACAAGTGGTCTTTATTTAAACTTTAATGAAGATAGAAAAATAAATCTTGGTTTTTATAAAAAACCAGTAGCAACTGGAAGAGCAAGTAATAATCTTAAATATTCTATAGTTCCTGGCAAACCAGAGGAATCTATTTTACTTTATAGAATGCAATCACTAGATCCAGGAATAATGATGCCTGAATCTGGAAGAGCCTTACAGCATTCTGAAGCCATAGAACTAGTAAGCAAATGGATTAAAAACCTTTAAAATAGCTTTAAATTTGGTATAAAGACCATATCTATTTATTATATATACCTAATATTAAGGAGAAGTTGATATGTCTAAACATTCTGCATTAAATACATTTGGTAGATCAGGGAATCCTGCTTTTACAAAAAACTTTACTGGTTCGTCTTATGATCTGCCATTAGAACAAAGAATGACACTTGATGGGGCTGTAAATAAAACAGGAATTTTGCTTGCATTATGTTTTACTGGCGGTTTTATAGGTTGGAATATTCCAGCATTAATGATACCTGGAGCCATTATTGGTTTTATTTTAGCTATGGTGACTATCTTTAGAAGTCCTTCAAAAGCTGGATCAACAGCTCCTCTATACTCTCTTTCTCAAGGTATTTTTTTAGGGGGCATTACCATGTTTTTTGAAGCTCAATTCCCTGGTATTGCAATCCAGGCAATTGGATTAACTTTTGGGATACTAGCTTCTTTATTATTTTGTTATAAAAGCGGATTAATTAAACCCACTGAAAATTTTAAATTAATGGTTTTTTCAGCCACCATGGGTATTGTTCTACTTTATGTTATTAGTATCATGATGAACTTATTTGGTGGTGCTGGCATTAGTTTAATTCATTCTAATGGTCTAGCAGGAATAGGTTTTTCTTTGTTTGTTGTTGCTATTGCTGCACTAAATTTAGTTTTAGATTTTGACTTTATAGAAGAAGGAGCTGAAAAAGGAATGCCAAGGTATATGGAGTGGTATGGTGCTTTCTCGTTAATGGTCACGTTAATATGGCTTTACATGGAAATATTAAGACTGCTTGCAAAGCTAAGAAGCCGGTAAAGAAATTTGAATACTATAATATTTGGCGGTTTAGCAATTCTTTCTCTTTTTGTTTTCTTTAATCTGGGCAAGGTTAAAGCATCAAGGAAACAAACAGACAGATCAAATCGAATAAATAGATTTGGTAATCGCAATAAAACTAATATTATTGAAGGAGAATCAAAGGAAATTATTGAAAATGAAAAACAAGATAAATAAATTTCTTTTTTTAGCCGTATTGGTTGTGATAGTTTCACAAAATATCAATGCTGATAATGCTCCAATAATTCAACCAGGGGCTCCTGGAGAGGACTCAAAAATTCTTGATCCAAGCATTGCATCAAATATAGCTGGAGCTAGTTACGTTGAAGCAGATGTAAATTTCTTAAAAGGGATGATTATTCATCATCAACAAGCAATAGTTATGTCTAAGCTTGCTGGTAAGAGAACTAATAATAAGACGATTATTGATTTAGCAAACAGAATTGATGTTTCTCAAGAAGATGAAATTAATTTTATGGAAAGTTGGCTAAATTCAAGAAAAGAAATAACTCCTCACATGTCTCATGATCATCATATGCATATGGAAATGGCTGGTATGGCTTCACCTCAACAACTAAAAAGTCTAGAAAATTCAGAGAGTACTGATTTTGACAGATTGTTTCTTCAGTTAATGATAGCTCATCATGATGGGGCTCTTGAGATGGTTAAAGAATTAAAGAAATATCCTGGATCAGCAAATGAACCATTATTAAATGAGTTTGTTTCTGATTTAATTAATGATCAGGGCGTTGAAATTGAGAGAATGAATGTAATTGCTGTTAATTTATCAGATGATCCAAGGTCTGGATTAACTCCAGGTCTTTTTATTGCTGATGAAGCTATATCAAATCTTGAACTAATTGCCTCTTTAAGAAAACCAACAGGATTTTTTGATCCAGATAATCCCGAATCAAGAGGTGCTGAAGATCCTACAAAAGATCTTGATGATGACAAAGAATTAACTACATTAGAGAAATCAAGAGCGCTCAAATCTCCTATTCTAAGTTTTGCTAATACTGATATGGCCTTTAGAGATGATCTCTTAGTTGCTGGGAATTATCATGGTTTTAACATGTATAAAATTAATGAGGATGGTATACCCAACCTTATTTCATCAATAGTTTGTCCTGGAGGGCAAGGTGATGTATCAATTGTTGGTAATTTATTAATTATGTCAGTTGAGCAAATTAGAAGCAGAATTGATTGCGGCTCAAATGGCGTAGGAAAGGATGCAAGCTCCGATAGATTTAGAGGTATTAGAATTTTTGATATTTCTGATCTTGCAAAACCAAAACAAGTTGGTGCAGTTCAAACCTGCAGAGGTTCTCACACACATTCTGTTGTATCTGGTCCATCTAAAGATGGAAAAATAATAGTTTATAACTCAGGAACATCAAGTGTGAGAGATGAAGAAGAGATGGAAGAATGTATTGGTAATATTCCTGGAGATCAAAGAACTGCTTTATTTAGGATTGATATAATTGAAATTCCTATATCTGATCCATCAAAATCTAAAATAGTAAGTAGTCCTACGGTATTTGCTGATCCAGAAACTGGTGCACTCGGTGGTTTGTGGGAAGGTGGAGATCATGGTGATGATACTCAAGATACTAAAAGGACTGATCAATGTCATGATATTACTGTGTTCCCTTCTTTAAATATTGCTGCTGGTGCTTGTTCAGGTAATGGCATACTTTTTGATATAAGCGATCCTTATAATCCTTCAAGATTAGACGTGGTCACTGATACCGGTTTTGCATATTGGCATTCTGCTACATTTAATAATGATGGTACTAAGATAGTTTTTACTGATGAATGGGGTGGCGGAGGAAGAGCAAGATGTAGAGCTTGGGATCCACTAGATTGGGGTGCAGATGCCATTTATGACATTGTAGATAATAAACTTGAGTTTAGGAGTCATTACAAGATGCCCGCACCACAGGTTGAAACAGAAAATTGTGTTGCTCATAATGGCTCCATTATTCCTGTGCAAGATAAAGATATTTTTGTTCAGGCATGGTATCAAGGTGGTATTTCAGTAATGGACTTTACAGATTCTTCAAGCCCTAAAGAGATAGCATATTTTGATAGAGGGCCAATAGATAAAGATATTTTAATAACAGGTGGTTATTGGTCAGCATATTATTATGATGGGTATATTTATGGCACTGAAATTACAAGAGGTCTTGACGTATTTCGATTGGTCCCAAGTGAATTTTTAAGCCAAAAAGAAATAGATCAAGCATCTAATGCTTATCCTTTTCAAGGTCCTATGGTTTTTAATCCACAACAACAAATTCCAATGGTTTGGCCAAAATCAAGCTCAGGACATTAGTCTAGAGGAAAAATATTGTGAAATTGGCCTTTGACTTCGGCATAACAAATACAGATATAGTTTCTTATTTGGATGGAAAAATGAAATTTTTTTCACATCCATCTGAGGAAATTAATGAAAAATTTCTTACAAAATTACTACTACATGCAGAGATTGATTTAGATCAGCTGAATGTTATTGCAGTGACTGGTGGCAAATCTAGTGACTTGGGGGATACTTTTAATAATATTCCGATAGTTAAAGTTAATGAAGTTGAGGCAATAGGTTATGGTGCAAAATATATATATGGCATTTCTGAATCTAAATACCTGGTTGTAAGTTGTGGAACAGGCACAGCATGTGTTGCATCAATTGATAATAAATTTAATCATTTAGGCGGAATATCAGTTGGAGGCGGCACACTTCAAGGACTTAGTAATCTAATTATTGGTAATAATAATGCAGAAAAAATGAATACTTTGGCTGCAGAAGGTAATAAAGATAAATTAGACTCATTAATAGGTGAGGTTGTTAATGATATTGGCTCTTTACATCCAGAAATTACAGCATCTAATTTTGCTAAAGCTAGATATAGTAATGATTTTTCAGAAGAAGATATAAGCTCATCTTTATGTAATATGGTTGGTGAAGTTATTGGAACTGTTTCATATTTGAATGGCTTAATGATTGATGTATCAAAAATTTATTTTATAGGAAGAGTTTCTTTATTGGATTCAGTGAGGAGTGGAATAGATAAACGACTAAAGCTTGTAAATATTTCAGGGCAGTATGCAAAGAACAGAGAATTTGGAAATGCTGTTGGTGCTATTGCATATTTGAATGCCAATACCTAAAATGTAAATAATTACCATAAATATATAATGATCGTTACAGATAAGTCATCAATAATCACTTTTGCAGTCCCAGTATTTCTCCTGCTGATTGTTATAGAGTATTGTTATGGTAAATATAAAGGTAAGAATACATATAGATTGAATGATACATTCACTAGTCTTTCCTTGGGGATGATTAGTAGATACCCAACAATGTTAAACCTTGGAATGCAAAGTTTAATTTTTGTTTATATAAGCAAATATCTTAATGTTGGACTTTTATCTGTAAAGAACCCACTTACATGGGTTATAGCTTTTCTTTTATACGATTTATCTTACTATTGGATGCATAGAATGCATCATGAAATCAAAATATTGTGGGCCACGCACAGCGTTCATCATCATGGCGAAGACTATAATTTAGCAACAGCTTTAAGACAAACAAGTACTGGATGGCTATGGAAATGGATTTTTTATTTACCAATGATAATTCTAGGTATTCCAGGTGAGGTTTTTATAACCGTAGCAGGTATAAACCTAGTTTATCAATTTTGGGTTCATACTGAGCATATAGGACACCTTGGTTTTTTAGAAAAGATCTTTATAACTCCTATGAATCACGGTATTCATCATGCAAAAAATAAAGAGTACATTGATGCTAACTATGGTGGGGTTTTTATT
Source organism: uncultured SAR86 cluster bacterium (assembly GCA_964276145.1). Taxonomy (GTDB): domain Bacteria; phylum Pseudomonadota; class Gammaproteobacteria; order Magnimaribacterales; family D2472; genus SCGC-AAA076-P13. The sequence continues at coordinate 53,082 of CAXYDN010000003.1, forward strand.
ATATGGGATCGAATGTTTGGAACGTATACAGCCAGAATGCCAGATGTAGAACCAGTTTATGGAACTGTTAGCGCTCTTCAGAGTTGGAATCCTATATGGGCTAATTTTCAGATATTTACAACTATGGTCAAAGATACTATTAAAACTAAAAAGTATAGTGATAAGGTTAAGGTATGGTTTTCTAAAACGTATTGGAGACCAGAGGATTGTATTGAAACAAAAGATCCTAAAGAATTCTATGTAAAATTTAATCCAGTTATTACCAATGACATAAAAGTATTTAGTTTCCTTCAACTTCTATTTACCAGCATTGTTTCTGGGTCTGTTTTATTTTTCTTTGCAGAATATAATTACAATGAAATTATAGTTTTTGGTTTGGCTATAACACTGCTTAGTTCTATGACTGGGTTATTGTTGGAAGGTAAAAGATATATGTACTTTGTAATCTTCAATGTTTCTATTGCAGGTATATTGGCAATAGAATTTTTAGGAGTTCTTAATACCAATATTCTTTCAACAAATTTATTAACTAGTCAGTTATATGTAAATATTATTGCGGTTAGCTTGTTATTTATTTACCAAGGTTATCAAAGTTATTCTGCTGTTAGAATAAGATAAAAATTTATCCCTTTACTTTGATGTTGGTTTTGCAGGAACTCCTGCAACAGTAGAGTTTTCTGGAACATCCTTCAATACCAAACTACCTGCAGCAACAATAGAACCCTCACCAATTGTAATGTCGCCCAGGACTGTACTTGCAGCAAAAATTGAAGCACCTTTTTTAATGTTAGGGTGTCTTTTACCTGATTCAAAACCCTTTCCACCCAAAGTCACTCCCTGAAAAATGGATACCTCAGATTCAATTACAGTTGTTTCTCCAATAACAACTCCTGTAGCATGGTCAATCATTACGGCTCCAGCAATTTTTGCAGCTGGATGAATATCAACTCCAAAAACTTCAGAAGCCCTATTCTGAAGAAATAGTGCCATTGTATGGCGCTCATTATTCCATAAGCAGTGTGCGGCTCTATAAGTTGCTAAGCCCAAGAAACCTTTATAAAACAATAATGGTGTCGAAAAGTATTTGCATGCGGGATCATGATCTTTAAAAAATTTAATATCCTGCTCTAACGCTTCTTCAATACCATCACAGTCTCTATATACATCTAAAATAAATTTTTTAATATCCATTGCTGACAATGCATCACTATGAAGTTTTGATGCAAGGATAGAGGCAACAGCACCTAGTAAATCTTTTTGAGAAAGGACTAGTGAATACAAAAAAGCCCCTAAAGATGGCTCAGCATCAACCCTGAGAGTTATCTCATTTTGAATTTTTGTCCACAACTCTCTATCCATAATTAAAGGATTATATGCTTATTATGAAATTTAAAAAGCTCGGGTGCTAATAAAGCACCCAAGATATTATTTATTGAATATCAAATCGATCAGCATTCATCACTTTATTCCATGCAGAAATAAAATCACAAACAAACTTATCACCCGAATCACTTGATGCATAGACTTCCGCTAATGCTCTTAATTGTGAATTAGATCCAAAAACAAGATCTGATCTTGTGGCTGCTCTGACCTTTTCACCCGAAGATCTATTAAATGCTTCGTATGAATTTCCAGTTCCGTTCGGCTTCCACTCTACAGACATATCCAATAAAGTATCAAAATAGTCATTAGTCATTGTGTCTGTATTTTCAGTGAAGACACCATATCCGGATGCACTTATACCTAAAGATCTCATACCGCCAACCAGAACTGTCATTTCAGGTGCAGTAAGATTTAAAAGCTGTGCTTTATCTAACATCATCTCTTCTGGTGAAACATTAACACCTGATTTGTGGAAATTCCTAAAACCATCAGAGTGTGGCTCAAGTACTGCAAAAGATTCTGCATCTGTTTGTTCTTGAGTTGCATCGCCTCTTCCTGGGGTAAATGGAACTTTTGAACCAGATGCCATTTCAATACCCACATTACCACCCAAAACGATAACATCTGCAACTGAAGCTCCAGTATCTGATGAAATATTTTCATAAATACCTAATACTTTATTTAGCTGTTCTGGTTTGTTAGCTTCCCAATCTTTTTGTGGAGCTAATCTAATTCTAGAACCATTAGCTCCACCCCTCATATCTGAATGTCTGTATGTTGAAGCGCTAGCCCATGCTGTTTCAACCATTTCTTGAATAGTTAAACCACTATTTTTAATAGCTTCTGATACAGAATCTACATCATAATCTGTATTACCAGCTGGAACTGGATCCATCCATATTCTCTCTTCACTAGGAACTTCTGGTCCTACATATCTTGTCTTCGGGCCCATATCTCTATGAAGAAGTTTGAACCAAGCTTCAGCAAAAGCATCTGCAAATTCTTCAGGATTCTCGTGAAAATGTTTAGATATTTTTTTATATTCGGGGTCTTCACGAAGAGCGATATCTGCAGTTGTCATCATTGTTGGGACTTTTACAGAAGCATCTTCTGCATCTGGGGCTAAATCTTCATCTGCAGGATTAATTGCATGCCACACTTTTGCTCCAGCAGGAGTATCAACTAGCTCCCATTCATATCCAAATAGTAAATCAAAATAACCGTTATCCCATTGCGTAGGATTTGCAGTCCATGCACCCTCAAAGCCACTGGTAATGGTATCTCTTCCTTTGCCTGAAGCATAAGAACTCATCCAACCTAAGCCCATTTCTTCTGGTGCTGCACCTTCTGGTTCTACTCCAACATTAGAATCGGGACCTGCTCCATGGCCTTTGCCAAATGTATGGCCACCAGCAACCAAAGCTACAGTCTCATAGTCATTCATTGCCATTCTTCCAAAGGTTGTTCGAATATCATGTGCGCTTGCTAATGGATCTGGATTTCCATCAGGTCCTTGAGGATTGACATAAATTAAACCCATTTGAACAGCGCCAAGAGGCATGTCTAATGATTCTCTTTCGTCATTGTTTTCATAACGATTATTTTCAAGCCACTCTTTTTCTAGACCCCAATGTATATCTTCTTCTGGAGCCCATATATCAGGACGCCCGCCACTGAATCCAAAGGTTTTACCTCCCATAGACTCTATAGCAACATTACCTGCAAGAATTAATAAATCAGCCCAACTAATTTGTTGTCCATATTTTTGTTTAATTGGCCAAAGCAATCTTCTTGCTTTGTCTAAATTACCATTATCTGGCCAACTATTAAGAGGTGCGAAACGTTGTGCTCCAGTACCACCGCCGCCTCTTCCATCTGTACTTCTATATGTACCAGCAGCGTGCCAAGTCATTCTAATAAAGAAAGGTCCATAATGGCCATAATCTGCAGGCCACCACTCTTGTGAATCTGTCATTAAATCATTTAAATCTTTTTTTAATGCATCGTAGTCAATTTTTGCAAATTCTTCTTTGTAATCAAAACCATTTTCCATAGGGTTTGATTTTTCATCGTGCTGATGAAGAATATTAAGATTTAAGTTATTTGGCCACCAATCACGAACAGATGTACTGCTTTCACTGCTATTAGTAGTTGCAGCGCCATGCATAACTGGACATTTACCTTGATTGTCATTACTCATTGTGTGCTTTTTCTCCTAAGAATAAATCGATTTTCTTTTTATTATTTAAACTAATTTTAACTAGTAAATATAGTATCAAATTTATATTAAATATATATATAAATGTATGAAAAAAATGGTGGAGCTACGCGGGATCGAACCGCGGACCCCCTGCTTGCAAAGCAGGTGCTCTCCCAGCTGAGCTATAGCCCCATTTTTTGAATGAGTATTGTACTTGAAATTATTTAAATTTGTATAGTTATTAAAATAAAGGGGTGAACAATGTCACCCCTTAATATTTTAGGGGATATCTAACACCCCTCTCCACAAAAATTAAAACTTATATGAAAAACCAACTTTCATGGTTCTGGGTTTTTGAGATCTCGCACCTTCAGATGGAGCTCTAGATATTATATTCTCGTCATCTGTAATGTTTTCAAGAATCATATAAACATCCATAGAATCATTTATAGCTTTTCTTATATTTAGATCAATAATAGTATGAGATTCTATAATGTTATAAGTTCCACATGCCGCAATAGAACAAGAAGACCCAACATCAATTAATCTCACATTACCGCTCAAACCACTATCAGCAACAAAACCAGCAACTAAAGTCATGGAAGTATCTGGTATGTATGGTAAATCATCACCGCAGCAACTGTTCCGAAGTAATCACTATCAGAGCTATTTTGAAATTCTGAATCAGTTGACGTATAACTTAATGCTATCGGGTAAGAAACCCCTTCACCTTCAAATATCCATGAACCACTTATTTCTAGACCAGAAACATCAGCCTCACCTCCAGAAAATACAGCTGATTCCGCTGGATCGCATGCAACACCAGTAACCTGTGTACATTCGGCAGATAGATTTGAGTATTCACTTGAAAAGTAGAATGCTTCTAAATTAGTTGGGCCATCAGAATATCTCATACCTAATTCCATATTATCTGCTTTTTCAGGTTCCGCTCCAAACATAGGAGTCATTCCTTCATGGAAGCCAGCAACTAGAACAACATTATCGTTAAGCTCATAAGTAGCTCCAAAACTTGATGTTGTATGATCGTTTGTAGCAAAGGTATCTCTATTGTCAGCTTCGCCAGTTCTAACTAGTGTTAAATTTGGTCCTGCAGGCATCTGTCCATCTTCTATGACGTTGATCATAATCTTCTGACCTGTATCCTACAGTTACAGCAAGCTTGCCAAAGTCCATCGTATCTTCTAAATAATATGAAGTTGCGCTTGATTCTCTTAATCTGTTGTTACTACCACTTAAACCAACATAGCCGTATAGTGCTGATAAAGAGCCATCTGCAGCTTGATCTGCATATTCATGAGCCTGAACTCTACTCTCTGAATCTTCCATATCTCTATATCCAAGAGTTAAAGCATGTATACCCATTTGTGTTGAAACATTAAATTGATAACCTTCATTAGTGTAGAACCTGTTATTGTGTTTATATTCTATTTCAACAGCAAGTTGACCATCTAAAATTGCCTGAGCATTAGCACTACCATTATTAGCATCACTAATGAGTTCATTTATGTCGTCTTGCTCTCCATGTTCTTTATCATTATTGAAATCACTAACTTTAAACCAATCCCTATGATAGTCGTTCTGCCATGAAGTAAATACAACATCAAAATTATCAAAATCGCCAACATAAGTTAATGAAGTTTGCTCACCATCATTCATCATTTTGTCGTAAGCAGTTGCTCCATATCTCATTCTTGGGTTTGCTCTAAAGCTTGCTTGTGATAAACCTACATATGATTGGTTTGAAGTTTCTTCTAAATCAACCATTTTAAATGTTAAAGAGTGATTTCCAGATTCATATCTTGCCTTAATGACAACATCAGACTTATCAAAACCAGTATCTCCACCAACATTTGCAATAGAGTCATAACCGTCACTTGCATGATCATGAATTTCAACAAGGCCGCCAAAGTTGCCTGAAGTTCCACCATAATAATGCGTGTGTTCTAGTCATTCCATTCTCGCCTAACTCTTGAATGAATTTACCTGAGTTAACTTCTGGTATTGGAGTACTGATTAAGTTAATAGCTCCGCCAATTGTTTGTGGGCCCTGAGACACTGCAGCGGGTCCTTTAAGGACTTCTACAGAATGGATTCTGCCTGTTGTTGGGAAGTAGTATGCAGCAGAAGAAGTATATGGTGAAGGAGCTACAAGAACACCATCTTCCATAATAGTTACTTTTCCTGATCTTTCTATTGCCGTTCCTCTTATAGAAATGTTTGGTCTTAAACCATAGCCTTCCTCAGTTCTCATATACATACCAGGCACTGCAGATAATATTTTTGCAATGTCAGTATCCATAGCTTTTTCTAAATCTTCATTTGAAATAACTGCACCAGAGCCTGCTAGATTTTTTACGTCTTCTTTTGAGCCTATTATTGTTACTGACTCAACCTCCATGCTCGTTTCAGCATTTGCAGTGAAAGTTATTAATATTGATGTTAAAACTAATGCAGCTACTAAGATCAAAGGTGATATTTCTTCTGCAACTTTCTTATAAACTTTATTCATTTTTTTTCCTTTATTTTATATAGCTCTTAAAAGTTACCAACTCTTCCAGATATTTTGATCATTAAAGACTAAATCACCAAAAAAAAGCACACTATTTTTAGGGGAACAATAGCCGGTAACCTTCAAGAGATGTAAATGATAATGAGAATGATTCTCATTTGCAAGTAGAATTTATAAAAAAGTTATATTTTTTTTAAAAATACCGTAAATGTAAGGGTTTGAGCGAATTAAATTATTTATTTCCACGAATCATGAAATATATAGACAGCATAAATAAGAATATTTGCTCACTTGTAAGAAGTTTTATAGGAGGCCATACAAACCAATCAGGGTGTCCAAAATAGAAAATATTAATCATTAAAATGAATAGTGCAAAGCCTGATAACCTTGTGATGAAATGCCCTGCTTGAGTTGCAAATAATCCAATTAATCCTCCAAGGATAATTCCTACTCCACCAAATATTTCAATAAAGATAACAAGGGAAACAATTAGCTCTGGAAATGGCATAAACATACTCTCGAACCATGTGACCATCCTATGTTGCTCCTCCATCATAAATGGAGCTGGTAATTTCTTATAACCATGAATAAAAAATGCTACTCCAAGAGCAATCCTAAAAAACCAAGGAGCTAAGTTATAAAAGGGATTCGTTATTGAATCTAATCTGGTATTAATTTTTTTCATATTTATTTTTAATTTTCTAAAAGTATATCCTTGTCATTGCAAAGAGCAAATCCATTAATTCCAATAAAACGATCTAACTCATCATGACCAATATTAATGTGTGCATAAATTTGTCCAGTTGCTGATACCTTTTCTTCATTAACACACCCCATACTAAATAATTTAGATCTTATGCTTCCCATTGATGCTTCAAGTGAAACCCATCCTTTGTATATACCATTAAATAGTTCTGTATTTATTAAATTTCTAAGATCATCGATACCAATATTCTTTTCTGCAGATATCGAGACTTCTTGTTTTTCTTTATTAAAAATTTTTTTCTGTGTATAACCCTCTTTTAAATCGCATTTATTATTTACTCTAATTTGAGGGATAGATTGTAAATTTAGATCATCAAGTATTTTATTAACTTCTACTTCTTTTTGTTTATTATCAATATCAGATATATCTACTACATGAAGTAATAAATCTGCAGATCTCAATTCATCAAGAGTTGCTTTAAAAGACTCTATTAATTGGGTTGGTAATTGTGAGATAAACCCAACAGTATCTGAGAATAGTATTGGCCCTAGCTCAGGATCAATATTTTTTCTAGTAACAGAATCCAAAGTTGCAAAAAGTTTATCTTCGGCTTGTTGAGAACTATTAGTTAGAGAATTAAATAAGGTAGTTTTGCCGGCATTTGTATATCCAACTAAGGCAACTAATTTATTTCTACTCTTTTTTCTAGAATAGCTATTAAGTTGTTTCTGTTTGTGTGCTTTGTCAAGACGAGCTTTTAATCGTTTGATTCTGTGACCAATGAGACGTCTATCTGTTTCAAGCTGAGTTTCACCAGGGCCTCTAAGACCAATACCACCCTTTTGTCTCTCAAGGTGAGTCCACCCTCTTATTAGTCTTGTTGAAAGATGGTTTAATTGAGCAAGCTCAACTTGAAGCTTGCCAATGTGAGTTGTTGCTCTTGATGCAAAAATATCTAATATCAGCTCAGCCTTATCTATGACTCTTACTTTTAGTTTCAGCTCTAGATTTCTAGCCTGTGAGGCTGAGAGTTGATGATTAACAATTACAAGTTCGGCACATGAGGATTCGACTAGAAGTTTAATTTCATCTAATTTACCTTTGCTAATAAAATGACTTATAGATGGCTTACTTTGCTTGCTAATGCTTTTGCCAACTATTTCTGCTCCAGCCGAGTTCACTAACTCGTTAAATTCTTCAAAAATATTTTCTAGCTCATCTCCAGTTTTAAGAGATTCTATTTCTAAGAAAATTATTAATGTTTTAGGTATTTGAGTTTGATCAACAATCATATGTATAAGAATATTGTAGAGATTTTATAAAAATTTGTTACTATTAAATTAATATCATTAAAAATTCTTTTTGGAGATTATTTATAGATAAAGGTGAAAGAGCAAAAAAATCAGCAAATGCTAGCTCAAAGAGAAAAGCTGTAAGAGAAATTAAGAAAAAAAAGCTTAATAAGATTTACAGAGAATTACGAAAAGCTCGAAAAAAATAAAGTAAAGCTTTGAACATAGTATTCGGATTGTACTTTTAAAAAGTAATAGGGATTTATATAACTTAAATATGATAAATAAAATATTAGAATCGATTGGTGAAAAGGTAGACAAATATATTCCATTAATAATTGCTCTACTAACTTTATTTATTGCAACCCAGGTCTAACTAAAATTTCTTTTTTTGGCTCTCGCATTTACCCGAAGCCATTATTTCAACTTTAGGATTTTTGTTCTTAGAACCATCTTTTTTATTTAACCAAATATCTCCAGACATTTGGCCTTTTCCTGTATACCAATTAAACGTATTAGAAACTCTATAGGCACCAACTTTATAATCTGTAAAAATTGGATGAGTATCATCAGCTTCCATTGAGTGAACTACTGTAACACCAGTCTTAGATTTAGTTGCCGACCATTCTGCATCACTATTTATCCATGCAGGTGATGGCTCTATTGTATGAGTTAAAGATTTGAAAGTTTCCTTTTCTGAGTCTACTTCCCAGTATTGAACGATATAGATTTTATCTTTTTGCCAATCCTCTTCAGCAAAATTTGTTTTTGCTCTTTGAAGTAAGAATAATGATTGTTGTGTCTGACGTGCTAAGTTTTTGAAAAGTTCTATACCCTCTGAAAGGTATGTTTTTTTTATGTCTTTGTATGTTACTGAGTAAGTGCCCTCTAGCTCACATAAAATCTTGTTAGTTTCACCTATTAATGGAAAGGCTAAAATAAATATTAGAAGGAATCTCATAGAATTATTTTAATTTATAAGATATATAAATACTATGACTCTCCATAAAAATGAAGAGTCAAAGTAACCAATTTTTAGTTAAGCCTTGTCTCCATATTCTTGCATATGTTTAGCTGTTCTTTCGTTTGTTCCATACATAAAGTGATTTGCCATTTTTTCTCTATACTTGCTTGCAGGAACTGTTCTACCTACAGCTTCAGCAACCTCTCTTTGATGCATTGGTGTTGCTCCACAGCAGACACCTAGTAATTTGATTCCAATTCTATTAACTTCTTCAAAAAAAGCTCTCATCTCATATCTATTACAATAAAGAGGATCAAGTGCAGTTGGGAAAGTTCTTCCATGGGGTGCCTGGCATGTACAACCATTATTATCAGGCAAGTTAAAAAATGTAGGGTTTTCTTCTGTTGTTCTAAACGGAAGAGGTAATGCAGCCATATGGCAAGTTATGGCTTCTCTTATTTCTTTAAGATATGGCAACATAGTCGCAGGCCCTCTAAAACAATTCATCCCGACAACATCAGCTCCTCTTTGCTCTAGCTCTTTGCATGTATCAACAATCGAAACACCATCTCTCATTATATTTTCAGCCATTGGAGCTATGTTAATTACTGCAGGTAGTCCTGATTTCTTGATTATTTCAAGTGCTTTGTAAGCTTCTTCTGCATAATAAAAAGTCTCACCCATAACAAGATCTGCGCCCTCATCGACTGCCCAATCTACCATTTCAGTAAACATGCGCTCTACTTCAAGGTGAGAGTTTTTATCATCTTGTTCCCATATATTTGAATTAGAAATATTGCCAGACATTAGATTTGGTTCTCCGCCATCTATTGGGTTGTCAGCAATTTTTTTTGCTATCTTTAGAGCGGATCTGTTTAAGGGCTCTAAAAGCTCTTCTTGCCCTATCACTCTCATTTTTTCTCTATGCCCGTTATAAGTGAAAGCCTGAACAATATCTGATCCAGCATGTTGAAAATCTTTATGCAAATTTTCTAAAGCCTCTGGGTGCTCAAGCGCAACCATTGGAACAAATTCACCAGCTGCTAAATATCCTCTTTTTTCAACTTCAAATAAAAATCCTTCAGCACAAATTACAGGACCATGGTTTAATCTTTCTATTAATTGTCTTTTCATTAATTTATCTCCATAAATAGCTCAAATAGAAACTACTCAAAGTAGAGACATTGAACTGTTATTAAATCCTGGGAATAATTTCCGTTTTAGCTCTTTTTTTTGTATCGCGGCAATAGGATCAAATCACGATATGTGTATTTTCTACCAATATAGATACTTTTGTAAAGAATTTTTTTTAAATTAGTTTGGGTATTTGCTTGCCCAATATTTATCTAAAACAAAGTACCAAACACTATTTAAAAGTGGCTCAACAATAGCATCAGTAATTGCTGCAGAAAATTCTGCTCCAGTAAAATACATGACGCAGGATGCAGCAATTATAAAGTGACCTATTGTGTATATAACAGTTCTTATAATTGTTCCGCGATTAGCCTCGTAAACTCTTTGTATTGGAGCATTAAAAAGCATCATTGATTTTTTTATCCTGTCTATCATGCGCTCATAGTAACAGCAATTAATGAAAAGGTGTATTGAGGATTGATTGCTAACCATTTAAGATTTCACAATGCCAAACATTAAACAATTAATAAAAGATTTAACTCTTGAAGAAAAAATAGAATTATTAAGTGGTTTTGACGCCTGGCAAACTAATAAGATTGATAGACTTGGAATACCAAGTATAAAAATGTCAGATGGTCCGAACGGTGTTAGAGGAGATGGTAATTCAGGAAAATCCTCTGCTTGCTTTCCATGCGCCATATCCATAGGCTCTTCTTGGAATTTAAATCTTATAAACACTTTAGGAGAAGAGTTAGCCTCTGAAGCAAAGCTTAAAGATGTTGATGTTCTCCTTGGTCCAACAATAAATATTCACAGGCATCCTTTAGGTGGAAGACATTTTGAGTGCTTCTCTGAAGATCCATTTCTAACAGGAAAAATTGCTATTGAGTATGTAAAAGGTGTCCAATCAAAAAATATTGCAGCTTGTCTTAAACATTTTGTTGGCAATGATACTGAGTTTGAAAGATACACCGTGAGTTCAAATATTGATGAAAGAACACTAAGAGAAATCTACCTCTTACCTTTTGAGATGGCTATAAAAGAAGCAAATGCAAAAGTTGTTATGAGTGCTTATAACAAACTTAATAATATTTATTGCAGCTCTCACGAGAATCTTTTAATTGAAATCTTGAAAGATGAATGGGGTTTTGATGGTTATGTAGTCAGTGATTGGGGTGCTGCAAGAGACACTGTTGAAAATGCAATTGGTGGACTTGATCTTGAAATGCCTGGTCCAGCTAAGTCGTGGGGGAAAAATTTAATAACTGCTATTAATGATAAGGCAGTTCCAGAGGATTTAATTAATGACAAAGTAAAGAGAATTCTAAATGTCGCAAGTTTCTGCAAAAGATTTGAAAACCCAATTCGAAAACCAGAAAGAGATAATGACTCAAAACTTAAAAGAAAACTTTTAAAAGACGCAGCTCAAGAAGGTATGGTGCTCCTAAAAAATGATGGCATATTACCATTGAAAAAAGATATAAAATCAATTGGAATAATTGGTCCCAATGCAGAAAAAGCACAAATTATTGGAGGAGGAAGCGCAACTCTTGTTCCTTATCATGAATCTCATCCTGTAAGCTCATTTCAAAATAATTTTAGTGAAAAAACTATTGTTAAATCTGCTAAAGGTTGTCATACATATCGCTATTTACCAGAAATAAATAAATCACTGACAAAAGAAAATGGGTTTTTAGTCGAATATTTTAATGTTACTGACAATAAAAATGATTTCATCTCTAGCAAAGTTTTAAGAGGGAGTAAATTTTGGATATTTGAGGGATTTGCAAAGGATATTATAGGTACAGAAGATAGGCCTGATATTTTTGTAAAATTTTCATGTACTTATGTCCCAGATATTTCTGGGGAACATGCATTTGAAATCTTTGCCATTGGCAAAAGTAAACTATTAATAAACAACGAAGAAATAATTGATAACTGGACAGATCCTTTGCCTGGGGATGCTTTCTTTGCTCATGGCTCATCACCAAAACGAGGTGCTTCATACTTAGAAAAAGATAAATCGTATCAAATAGAAATACAATATAAATTTGAAGGTAATTTTCCTGCTATCTATATTGGTTGTCAGCCACCAGACAAGATTGATTTACTAGATGAAGCTTTAAACATTGCCAAAGAAGTAGATGAAGTTATTCTCTTGGTGGGTACTAATTCAGACTGGGAAACAGAAGGAAATGATAGAGTTGATTTCAACTTACCAGGAGAACAAAACACACTTATTGAAAAAGTCTTAGAAATCAATCCTAATGCAATTATTGTTCTAAATACCGGCTCTCCAGTTGATATGCCCTGGGTTAATAAAGCTAAATCAATTTTACAATCTTGGTATGCAGGCCAAGAATATGGCGATGCTCTTTTTGAAATATTAACAGGCTTGGTAAATCCCTCAGGTAAATTACCAACAACTTTTCCTAAGCATATCAAAGATACTCCAGCCTATTCCTGTTACCCAGGAGAAAATTTACAAATGAGCTATGATGAAAAGCTTTTAATTGGTTATAAATGGTATGACAGAAAAAAAATAGAGCCTTTGTTCCACTTTGGACATGGCCTTTCTTATACTAATTTTGAATATTCAAATCTTAGAATTAGTAATAGTGATAAAAATAATTTTACATGTTCATTTAATATCGAAAATGTTGGAGATATATCAGGTTTTGAAATATCCCAATGCTATATCTCCTTCATGAATTGCGACGAAGATGAGCCAATAAAAAAACTGCAAGGCTTTGATAAAACTTATATTAATTCAGGTGAAATAAAAAAAATTGAAATATGTTTAGATTCAAAAAGTTTTTCAACATGGGATATTAAAAATCATCAATGGGAAATTAAAAAAGGTGTATTTAATATTTTGATTGGGTCTTCTTCAAATGACATAAAACTTAAAGATAGTATCAATCTATAGACAATCTACTCAACTCTTCCTCTGAGAGATCTATCTGTGAGCCAAAAATAGAGCTATTTAGTTCATTTATTGTCCTAGGACCAATAAGTGGAAATACTAATGATGAGGTATGTACTACATAAGCAATAGCTATCTCAATAGGCTCCACATTTTTTTTATCTGCGATTTCAAAACAAATTTCTCTTCTTTTAAGATTCTTTTTACTATGCCAAACTCTTTTCTCTTCTTCTAATGACGGATTAGAAAAATGCTCTTTAGTTGTGATTTCCTTCTTTCTGATAAAAAAACCTCTTGCTGTGCTTGACCAAGGAAATAATTTAATTTCATTACTTTTAATATAATCTAAGAACTGATTATTAATCCCAACGCACCCAGGCCATACCGGCTCAAGCATTTCTGCAAGACTAAAATTATTACTTAAAACAGTAAAAGGTTCTTTATTATTTTTCAAAGCATAATCCCTTGCAGTTGAAAAACGATCTAGGTTCCAATTAGACGCACCAATATTATTAATCAACCCTTCTGCTTTAATCTCATCAAGTGCATCAACAAATTCAGATACAGGAATTTCATTATTATCCCTATGGAGGCAATATATATCTATTTTTGAAATTTTTAATCGCTCTAAAGATTCTTCTATTTGAGGTTTAATAAGCTCAGGTTTGCAATCTGGAGTATGAGCACCCTTTCCGAGAACAACCACATCATTTTGAAGGTTTCTTGAGTTTATCCAATCACCTAAGTACTTATCCCCAAGTCCATTATTGTAAATATAAGCGGTATCAAAAATTCTCCCACCCGCTCCATAGAAATAATCAAACATAGCATAAGCATGAATGTCTGATGTTTGGTTATCGCAACCAAGAACAAGCCTTGAAAATTGCTTATCTGTGTTGTTTGCTGAAATACTATCTAATTTTCTTTTTTGTATTGAATAAAAATTAGATTTGACCATAGGTGAGACATCTTTTGATTCAAATGGACAAACCACCCCGGTCTCTTGTCTCCACCTATCTAGCCACAACATAATACTTTGTGAATCATTGTGTGAAATTAATTCTGATTCTAGGCTGCCCTGTAATATAGATTGAGAAGCATGGTCAATTTCCCTAGTAAAAAGACCAACATCATCTTTATATGCAATCTCTTCAACAAGGCTTTCTTTGTTATAAATTTTTATAGAAGAAAGACCTTCTTGGAACTGACCGCAATGCCATGGCTGACTTGCCTCTAATTTAAAGTTGCCGCTTACGACCTCTAAATTATTCTCATACTCTTCATTTATAGCACATGAAATATTGGCTTTAATATTATCTGTAAAAACAATATGCGCTTTAGAGTTTAAATCTACTCCTGTTGTATCAAGCTCTCCTGATACTTCAATGCTTTCTGGGTCAGCATATGGTTTACTGAGGATTTGACCTGCTAAAAGTTTAACCATGGATAGTGGATAACACCCCACATCCAAGATGGCTCCTCCACCCATCATTAAATTTCTTAACCTGTGGTCCTCAGGTATTTCTGCATTAAAACCAAATGAGCAATTAATAGATATCTCTTCTTTTGTGTCTCTTAAAATTTTTAAACTATTAAGAATATTTATAGTTTGAGGATGAGTTCTATACATGTATGCTTCCATCAAAAAAATTTCAGCATCTTTAGCAAGGCCAAACAAAACCATACTTTCAATATGATTAATTGTAATAGGCTTTTCACAAAGTACGTGTTTCTTATTTTTTATGGATTGAAAAGCATACTCAAAATGAGAATTATGAGGAGTAGCAATATAAACAGCGTCAATATCATTTGAGGATAACAGTGAATTAATATCAGAGTGTGCTTGAATATTAAACTTCTTAGAGAATTGTCTTAAGGTAGCTTCATTTCTTCCATAAACAGAAATTAAGTTCGAATGATCGCAGTATTTAATTGAGTGAGCAAAAGCATTAGCTATAGAACCAGTACCTATGATTCCCCATTTAATTTTAGACATTTTGAATCTTTCTATTTTCTATGTCTTCTATTAGTTTTTTATGGAAGTTCCTATCTATTGGATAAAAATATACTAATATCAAGCTGATCGAAACTCCTATAAGTGGTATCAAAGACATTAAAGCCTTTAAAGAAGATAAAGTTTCTTGTGTTTGCTCCTGATTTGGTTCAAACCCTATATTGGTTAAAATCATTCCTAATATAACTGCAGCAATTGCTATAGCACCCTTTTGAGCAAACGTCATAAAACCATATAATGATGATTCTGTTCTAATCCCAGTTTTCCATTCACCATATTCAATGGTATCGGGCAGCATGGACCAAAATAAAACTCCAGTAGCACCATTACCAAAACCAATAAAACTTAAGATATAAAGTAATTCCTTAAGCTCAGAAATTGGATAGATATAAAATATAAAAAATCCAATAAATAAAAATGTCATAGATAACATCCAGGTATTTTTTTTCCCTAATCTAATTGCTAAATATGCCCATAAAGGAATTGCTAATAATGTACTGCCGCTCATGACGCCTAAAATTAATCCCTGATACTCGTGAAAACCCAATGCATATTTAGAGAAATAAATTAAATTATTGTTGAACATCAAATACGTAGATATCAGAATTAAGATTGCAAAGAAAACAATCCAGAATGGATAATTATTTGATACAGATTTTAAAACTTTTGAAAAACTTGGAAGCTCTTCTTTAGAAAATTTAAATGGTCTTTCTTGAACATAATGAACAGTAATTCCAAGAATTATAATTGCTGCTAATCCAGCTATCATGCCAAGGTAAATAAAACCAAGGGACTCTTCACCACCACCAAAAAATAAAACAATTGGAAATGCTAGTGCTGAAATAGAAAATGTTCCAAAAGATGCTGCAAGCATTCTTGCTGTAGTTAGTTTTGTTCTCTCATCGCTATCATCTGTAATTCTTGCAGTTAAAGACGAATATGGAACGCTGACAACAGTAAAACAAGTTCTGTGAAATAAGTTGACTACTAATAGAAATATGAATAAAAACGTACCTTCAAATGGCGGCATCCATAAAAGTAAAATAAATGATAATGCTAGCGGTATTGATCCATAATAAATATATGGTCTGTAACTTCCCATTTTAGTTCTAGTCCTTTCAGCTATATAGCCCATAAAAGGGTCTGTTACTGCATCCCATGCGATGCCCAGAGCATAAATCCAGCCTGCCATCAATGGTGAAATGCCAACAACATCAGTATAAAAATAAAGGAGATATAAGCTAACTCCGCTCCAGTAAAGACAAATAGCATAATCACCAATACCATATGCCACTCTAATTTTATTAGCTCTAAAAAGATTGATAACGTATTGCATGAGGATAATGAAAAATTTTTTAGTTATTTAAGTTTCTAATGTATATGAAAAAGCAGTGTATTGCATGTCTGAAATATGTAAGACTAAGCTTATGAGTTTTAAAGAGGGGTATACAGAAAATAATGGAGTGAAAATCTTTTATAGGGATTATGGACCGGCTGATGCAACCCCTATTCTTTTAGTTCATGGATTAGGTGCCCAATTAGTTCATTGGCCTGAGCCTCTTATAGATTTTCTTATTGAGAATGGCCTTAGGCCTATAACTTTTGATAATAGGGATGCGGGATTATCCTCAAGATTTACTAATAAACCTTCTATTGTTCTTGGGTATTTAAGATATTTCTTTCGGCTTCCAATAAAGCCTGAATATAGTCTTAATGATATGGCTCGTGATGGAATAAATCTTCTTAATCACCTAAATATTGATAAAGCTCATATTCTTGGAACATCTATGGGAGGTATGATTAGTCAAATACTTTGTGCAAAGTACCCTGATAGAGTCAAAACATATACCTTAATTGCTTCTACTGCTTCGGTTCCAGGTCCTTTAAATGGTGCATCAAAAGAAGTTCGAGAGATGATGGTAAGTAGGTCTAAAAGCACTAATCCAACAATGGATGAGGTCTATCAAAGAGAATTGAAATGGGTTGGATTGATTGGAATGGAAGGCAAAGAAATTGATACACCTAAATTTAGAGAAGATACTATCAATAACTATAAAAGAATTAAAGATATAAAAGATGGTTTTGGTTATGCTCGACAACTGATAGCAATACTTTCGTCAAAAAATAGAATTAAAAAAGTTAAAAATATTCAAGCAAAAACTTTAATTATTCATGGGGAGCAAGACCCTGTATTAAATGCTGAAAATTCAAGATTTATGCATAAGCTCATACCTAACAGCGAGCTAATTATTATTGGTAATATGAGACACCTTATCGAAGAAGAGATACTTGATCAATTCAAAGGTAGGTTAAAGGATCATCTTTTGAATTAATCATATGTTTAACATACTCGCCTATTGCTAGACTGCTTGTAACACCTGGACTTTCTAAACCCTGAATATTAATCAGTCCCTCAACTCCATGAACTTTAGAATCACATATAGAAAAATCTTTCATCTTTTCATCCATATTTTGTAACTTTGGCCTTATTCCAACGTAATCTGGCTGAAGTTTCTTTGAATCGATATCAGGCCAATATTTTTTTATTGAGCTCATAAAATTATCTTTTAGACTATCATCAAAAGAATAATCTATGTCATCCACCCAGGTGATATCTGGACCAAATCTAATCTGACCGGATAAATCAAAACCAACATGCAGCCCTGAAGAGAATTCACTTCCTAGTGGATAAACTAAAGTTGTAAAAGGATGGGAACCGCTATACTTAAAGTAATGTCCTTTGGCATATTTTATTGATGAATAGTATTTCTTATCCAGGGTGTCTATTTGTTGTGAAATTAAATCTGAGTTTAGGCCAGAGGCATTAATTAGATATTTTGAATTTATTAAAAATTTATTTCCATCATCGCATGAAATGGTAAAGCCACTGTTGTTTTTTTGTGCAGAAATAAATTTGGTATTTAAGGATATCAGTCCATTGTTATGCTGAATATCTCCTTCAAGAGCATTGATCAATTCAGGTACATCAATAATTCCAGTATTTGGTGAATAAATTCCTGCTTCAACGTTCAAATCAGGATAAATTGATTTCATCTTTTCTTTGGAAAGAAAATCTAAATTTACAGAATTCAAAATACCTTTTTTATAAATTCCTTCTAATTTTTCTAACTCGTCTTTTGATGATGCAATTATATATTTACCTATTCTTTTATGATTAATATTCTTAGCTTTTGCATAATCGTATAAAAGCTTATTTCCTAAAAGACAAAATTTAGTTTTTAATGATTCATTTGGATAATAGATACCAGCATGAATAACTCCTGAATTTCTTGAGGAGATGCCCTCACCTGCTCTTGAATCTTTTTCAAGAACTACAACAGACATTCCAAACTCAGAACAGGATTTTGCAATTGATAAACCGACAACACCTGCACCTATAATTGTTAGATCAAAGAACATAACCTTCTAAATATTTAGATGAATGGAACTAACGGAATATTACAAGAAAATAAAAAAAATAGACTAAGGGTTGAAATTAATATTTTCATAAAATCATTCTGCCATACCAGAATATTAAAACGAAATATTATTGAATTTAATTTAAAGAATTGAGTCCCTAAGGACTCAATTCTTTAATAATACTTATTAATCAGCGAAATCTAATCCTTTCGCAGCTTGAACTTCTCTTTTATTAGGATTGACTGATTCTCTGAAAGGAACATCTACAATCTCTGCATTTACAGCCACACCTGGTGATTGAGCATACTCATCAGGTAGTTTAACCATATACTTAGTTCCAACCTCAGATGCTTCCCATGGGACCCAGGCAAGAGCAATATTTGTCTCTAATTCTGGTGACCACCAAGGAGATGTTACATAACCCACTTCATCTCCATCAGTATTAGTTACTATCCAAAAATCAGGAGCATAATCTGTGATTTCCTTTCCTCCAAGAGTTAAGCCAACCATTTTCATTTTGAAAGGCGCTTTTCCTTCATCCATCATTGCTCTTTGTTTTTCAAGCTCTTCTTTGCCAATGTAATCAGCTGCTTTATTTCTTGGCACTTGATAACTTAAATTAACCTGAAATGGAGAAGTCTCATGATCTAAATCTTGTCCCCATGACAAAATTCCAGCTGCAATTCGACGATGATGCGCAGGGGCTATAACCATCAAACCAAATTCTTCGCCAGCCTCAAGAACAGCATTCCACATTTTTTCTGCATTCTCATGTGCATCACGAACATAAATTTCATAGCCTTTTTCGCCTGTAAAACCAGTTTGACTGATAACACAATCAGCTCCACCAACCTTAGTTTCTAAAATTCCATAATACGGAACTTCTCTTAATTCTTCACCAGCTAACTTTGCCATAAGGTCTTCAGATAAAGGGCCTTGAATTTGAACAGGACAAACATCAATTTCATCAATTTCAACATCATATTTTTTTGAAACATTTACACCTTGAAGCCAAAGCAAAAGGTCGCTATCTGAAATAGAAAACCAAAACTCATCTTCTGTTAATCTTAATAAAACAGGATCATTTAAAACCCCTCCTTTTTCATTACACAAGATTGCATATTTACCGTTTCCTGGTTCAATTTTTGTTGCATCACGAGTTATTACATAATCTGTGAATGCCTCTGCATCTGGTCCTTTAACTCTTATTTGCCTTTCAACAGCGACGTTCCACATGGTTACTCTATTAACTAGGGCATCATATTCAACCATAGCTCCTCCATCTTCAGGCCTTACATAACCTCTAGGATGATAGATGCGGTTATATACCGTTGCTCTCCAGCAACCAGCTTCATGAGATAAATGCCAAAAAGGCGATTTTCTTACTCGAGTTGAAATCAATAACTCAGTAGGTGTTCTACCACTTTGTCTAAGATTTATTGGAACTACGCGATCACTTTGATCAACACTAGGATGATTTGGATTTGTCATATTTACTCCCCCGTATTTTATAACTTATATCCGCTTTTTATATTAAATAATAAGAAGCATTTTTAATAAATTTACGCCTTTTTTTTTAGTTTGTAAATCAAAATTTAAAGCACTTATGTATGCAATTTAAAACAGTGATTTGTTTAAATAAAAATGATGGTTTAGGATTAGCTAATGGAATTAAATTGGGCAGTTTTAGGCTGGATTATTGATATGATTTTAAATGGGATTATTTGGCTTATCATTGTTGCATTTTGTATTCCATTGATTGACGTGACTGATAAATGGACAAGAAAAGCTGTTAGTTTTATAGATCTAGCCGATAAATGGATAAGAAAAGTTTTAGATAACGTATTTGAATGGATTCAAATGAAAAATTTAAAAATTTTATTTACTTTCTTATGTATGATCATATTAGGGATCCTTTCTCAGTTGGGAATAATACCTAAACTAATAACTTAATATATGAATAGAAAAAATCTTCTTATTATAATTTGCTCATTTTCAATTTCAGCAGTTTCTTCTAGTGTGATCAATGAAAATTTTAATTTTGAGAATACATTAGTTGTTCATAAAACTCCAACTTGTGGTTGTTGCAAGAAGTGGATGAAGCATCTTAAAGAAAATGGTTTTAATACCAATCCACAAGATCATCAAAACCTAAATGACATTAAGGATATGCATAATATCAAACCTGAATATCGATCATGCCATACCGCAGTTTCTTCAGATGGTTTTATTTTTGAAGGCCACATTCCAAGCAAATACATAACACAGTTTCTTTCAGAAAATCATGATGATGCTATCGGTTTATCAGTTCCAGGTATGCCGTTGGGATCGCCTGGTATGGAATTTGATAATCGTTTTATGCCCTATGACGTCCTTATTCTCTATAAAGATGGATCTAGCAAAGTTTATGCCGAGGTTAGAAAATAATAGTTAGGACTTCATCCTTTTAAATATTTCCTCTTTTAATAGCCACATTCTATCTTGACCCCATACATAAAAAGGGTTCTCGTCATTTGTGTCGGTTATTTTAAAACTTGGTACGCCCCAACAATTACCTGAGTACATATCTTTTAAATTATCATCTAAAACTTTTTTCCAATCATTGGTTCCTAGTTTTTTAGAGATAATATTCCAATCAAGACCAAGCTTTTCAACTAAAGACTTTAGGTAGTCATCCTCTCCAATATTAATCCCATCATAAAATGAGGATTGAAGTAATTCATTGATGTACTCAAAACCTTTTCCAGCCTCATCAATAATTGGGAATATGGAATAAGCTTTCCTAGCTGGCTTACCTATTGGAGAATATACATTACCAATTGGATTGTTTTTCTTTACCCCCTCTCTTGCTGCATCAGAAAGAATATATTTTACTTTATGACTAGGAATGGTCATTTTTCGCATAAGCATCGGTAGAACTGGTTTTGTTATGATATTAATTGGATAGTTATCACTAAGCTCTTTTACGCCTTTTGCGCTAACAAAAGTGTAAGGGCTATTCAAAGATGGATAGTAATAAAAATTAACCTTTTCCTCACATTCAAATTTTTCGGGTGCTTTTAGATTTGGGGCGCAGATAGGATCATTTGTTGAACCTTTTCTTAAACCTAGCTCGTTTAATCTTGCCTCTAGATAATGAATGCGATCAACTCCCCAATAAAGTTCTTTGCCGTAATAAAAAGCTGACCCAAAGTAGTAACCTTTTTCGTTTCTAATTGTGTTTCCTTGATTTAATTTTTTTATGACCAAGTCATGATCTGCTGTAAATTTAATTGAAAGCTCTTCAAGAGCTTTTTTTTCATTATTCCATAACGCTTTGCTAACCAACCTAGCAGTGGATATAAATTCTGATTCATCAACTGCTGCTAGTATTGAATTTGCTATATGGACTAAACTTTTCTCTGGATAATTCTTAGACGAGAAGCTTGCTCCATAATAATCTGCAATACGATTCACATCCGTTAAGCAATATTCACTATATAAAGTTGGCTCATGAACTGTTTCAGGATTTTCTTCACCAACGAGTACAGGTTTTAAAATAATATCAAAAACTGAAGCAATTTTATCTACATATTCAATTGTTAAGGCAGAGTATGGATCGTTAACTTTATGGAAATAAATAACTGTATGTGACTTATTATCTTCTTTTCTTTCGGTCTCAGCCTCTTCCCTAATGCCTTTGACATATTCATCACTAGTATATTTATTTATAACTTTATTTCTCACTGGTGCAAAAATTGTACGTCGAGACATAAAATTCATGAATGCTTTTAAAATCATATCAATTGCTGCTTAAAATTATTTAATTAAAGAGAATGCCACAACTAAAAGCTTTAACAAAATATTTGTTCTATGGATTTATTAGCATCCAATGTGCAAATTAAAATACTAGTTATTATCTAAGTAGTCTTTTATAGCAAGCTTATCTGCTTTCATATCAGCTCTAAAGGCATTAAAAAGCTTTTGCTTATGGTTGGGCATAAGGCCTTTAGCCATATTTTTTATTTGCTGATAAAACCAAGCCATTGCTCCAAATGCATTAATCACTTTAATTATAGTAAATGGGCTTGAGGGAGAAAGGATTGAAGGTCCTAAGGATAAAGTCTTCTCAAAACTTGGAAGAACCTCTAGCTCTCCCGCTATCATTTTTTTAACACAATAAGGATCTGCACATAAAGGTCTTCCAATCCCCACTATTTGGCAAACATTACTTTGCAGAGCATCCTCAATACCCTCTCTAGTTCTAAAACCTCCTGTAACCATAAGAGGCAAAGAAACTGCTTTTCTAATATCTTGAGCATATTCAAGAAAATAAGCTTCTCTTGCAATTGTGCTTTCTTTTCTTTGCTCGCTTCTTTTTGGATTAATGGTTAAGTCATCAACACCTATTAGTTTTGGTTGCTCATAAGTACCGCCTGAGATTTCTATAATATCTACGCCTGCATTTTCTAGCATTTGGGCTACCTGAATACTTTCATCAGGAGTAAATCCACCTTTTTGAAAGTCTGCAGAATTTAATTTAACTGAAATAGGGAAATCCTCTCCAACTTCCTTTCTGCATTTATTAATTATTTCTAAATGAATTCTAGCTCTATTCTCAAGACTGCCGCCCCAGGAATCATTTCTATTGTTGATATCAGGTGATAAAAACTCTGATAAAAGATAGCCATGAGCTGAATGAAATTGAACACCTGTAAATCCTGTTTCTCTAGCAATTTTTGCAGTAAAAACAAATCTATCAATTACATCAAGAATATCTTCCTCCGTCATGGGTGTTGGAGTACCATAATTTTTTCCAGGAATCTTTAGTCCAATATTTGATGGGGCCAAGGGTGAAGAATTTATTTCACCAGGTGTTTGTCTGCCTGCATGAGAAATTTGCATCCATAATTGTGTATTATTTTTTGTTCCTGCTGCCGACCATGCTTTAAGAGCATCATATTGATCTTTATAGTTATTTGAATCTATAACTACATTTGCCGGCCCTTCTAAATTTCGATGATCAACTTGAACATTACCTGTTAATAAAATACCAATATCACCATCTGCCCATCGTTCATATAAATTTACATGTCCTTGATGAGCAAAATTATTACCTTTTGCGATTCTTTCTGTCATAGCTGCTTTGCAAATACGATTTTTTATTACTTGCCCGCATGGCAATGTGAAAGATTCATTTATTAGATTAGACATTAATTACCCCATAAAGATAGAGAGTATAGCTTAACAAAAGAAGATGGTGGGCCCGGTAGGACTCGAACCTACGACCAATGGATTATGAGTCCACTGCTCTAACCAACTGAGCTACAGGCCCCTTGTTAAATCAACATTTGCAAGCATTTCTCTAAAAAAAGGTGTGTCAAAAAACTTAGCACACTCCGACACACTTGCTCCATAATAATTGCTACTACAAAGAGAAATGAATTTTACACTATTTAAGTGTGCGTATGAAAGAAAAAAGTAATAGACAGTAATGCAAAATTTGTTATGTATAAAAAAACAAATATTACAGACTTGGCACTAACGAAACAGGTTGCTAATGGCAACTGTTAAAGCAAAACAAAATAGGTTGCTTAGGAAACAAATATGAATGATTTTTTTACTGTTTTTTTATAAGTAAGTAGCCTATTAGGGCAAAAATAATTTCTAAAAAAAGATAAAAAATAAAGATTGGACTTGGTAGACCATCAATTATGATACTTGCAATTCTTCCTAATGCTATCCCAGTGACAAAAATTGTTAAACTCCATAAAGCAGGTAATTGGAGATTAGAGTTATATGCTCCCAATATCCAAAAAGTTACTAAGGCTATATATAAACCTGAAATAGCTCTTAAAATATTTAATAAATTTGTATTAGTTACTTCAATATCATACAAAAAAGGCATTGTTTGGTTTGGTAAAATTCCGTATCCCAAAGAAACAAAAAATACGCCGATAGCAACAAATACTAAAAAAAAAGATTCTTTTTTCATATATTTTTCCTCATTAAATATATACCTTATAACAATGACACAACGGTTTGGGAAAAAAAAATAAATTGTTTATATACATTTTTTATATATTGTTTAAATCTAGTGAATGTCTAAAAACCTCTCAAAATATTTGATTACTAGATATATACTCACCCCACTCGGCTGGTACTCCTGCTCCGGTGGACACAATCAGCATTTTATGAACTAAGTGTGTAGCAAAAAAATTGACACACCTAAATATAGCATGGCTATAAACACTGTAGGAATGGGGGTTTAGAGTTGTAGCAAGGAATTATGAGTCCACTGCTCTAACCAACTGAGCTACAGGCCCTTAACGAAATCTATCGAATTAAGAGCGAACAATTATATAAGAATATATGATTTAGGGAAGCTTTTATATCTTGAGATTTTCTTAAATAAGTTATCATTACAAAATGATAAATTTAGACGGGCTACAACCTTTTGCTGAAGGAGGTAATAGAAGATGTTTTATCCATCCTAATAATAGTTATCGCTGTCTAAAGGTATCCTTGGAAGAGCAATCAAAAAAAGTAAAACAAAATGCTCCTTGGTATAAAAAACTTAGAAGTGAAAAAAGCTTTGATGATAACCTAAGAGAGCAAAAGGCATATGATCAAAGAGCTTTAAGAAAAGATAACTCTGACAAGTGGAAGCATCTGGCTAAATGGTACGGCATGGTTAAGACATCCATAGGGCCAGCATCTGAAACTGAACTTATTAGAGATAATCAAAATAATATTGCTTCAACTTTAGAGACCTATTTATTTTCATATGGCATGACTGATGAAATTAAAATTGCCTTAGATGAATTTGAGTCTTGGCTGCGATCATCGCTTGTTCTTACAAAAAATATTATTCCTCATAATGTAGTTTTAGGTTATGAGGGTGAAAAAATTGTTTTAAAAATAATAGATGGTTTAGGCTCAAAATCTTACTTACCGCTAACCCAAGTTAGTGATCTTTTTGCAAAAAAATATGTTGAAAGACGGATAGAACTTATGCGCTCAAGAATTAACTGGGATCTAACTGGTAGACAAGGAGACTGGAAGTAGTTTTATTCGTCTAAAAAACTTTTAAGATGGCTTGATCTACTTGGATGTCTTAATTTTCTTAAAGCCTTGGCTTCAATCTGTCTTATTCTCTCTCTGGTAACATCAAACTGTTTACCTACTTCTTCAAGCGTATGATCTGTATTCATACCAATGCCAAATCTCATTCTTAATACCTTTGCCTCTCTTGCTGTAAGTGATGCGAGGACATCATCTGTAGCAAAATGTAAGCTGTCTTCAGTAGCATTTTCAAGAGGAGATTCTATGACAGTATCTTCAATAAAATCGCCTAAGCTTGAATCTTCATCATCACCTATTGGAGTTTCAGTTGAAATTGGTTCTTTTGCAATCTTAAGAACTTTTCTTACTTTGTCTTCTGGCATATCTAGCTCTTTGCTCAACTCTTCAGGAGTTGGCTCTCTTCCCATGTCTTGCATCATTTGGCGTGAAACTCTATTAAGCTTATTTATAGTTTCAATCATATGAACTGGGATTCTAATTGTTCTTGCTTGGTCTGCGATAGATCTGGTGATTGCCTGCCTAATCCACCATGTCGCGTAGGTAGAGAATTTATATCCTCTTCTATATTCAAACTTATCAACAGCCTTCATTAGGCCGATGTTACCTTCTTGAATTAGATCTAAGAATTGAAGACCTCTATTTGTATATTTCTTTGCAATTGAAATCACTAACCTTAAATTAGCTTCAACCATATCTTTTTTGGCACGTCTCATTTTTGTTTCGCCCATAGACATGCTTCTATTGATTTCTTTAATCTCTTTTACACTTAATCCAACTCTTTGCTCAAGCTCGATGATATCTTTTTGAGCAATCACGACGTCTTGTTTAACTTTTTCAAGCAGATCTTTCTTATATTTTTTCTCTTTCATTAGAGAATCAACCCATCTAACTTTTGTTAAGTTATCTGTATAAGTTGCTAAGAAATCTTTTCTAGGCATGCGTGCGTTCCTAACTAATTGCTCTTGAATAAACTTTTCTTTTTCTCTTATTCTGCTTAGCCCAGATCTTGCAATGGCAGCAATATCATCAAACATTCTTGGACTATATTTTAAAAATTGGAATATTTCTGCAGTCTTTTTAAAGTCAGCATTCGCTTCTTTAGAATGCCTTCCTTTTGATTCTATAGTCTTAAGTGTCTTGTTATACTGTCGTTTGAGGTTAGTCATTCTTCTCTGAACCTCTTGCATGTCTGGACCTGAAGGCGCATCATCATCTGCTTCTTCAGCTGCTTCTGCTTCCTCTTTTGCTCTTTGACTACCAGGTCCTGCAGATGGAACTTCTTCCATTTCTTCTAAGAAACCTGTTAAGAAATCATTAATTTTTTTCTCACCATCTTTAACCATCTGATGATAGTCAATTACGAATTCAACAGTTCGAGGATATAGAACACTAGCAGCTAGTAGATCTCTCATACCTTCTTCAATTCTCTTTGCTATCTCAATTTCACCTTCTCGAGTAAGTAAATCAACAGTTCCCATTTCTCGCATGTACATACGAACTGGATCTGTTGTTCTTCCTGTTTCATTTTCAACAGCAGCAAGTGCTTCAGCTGCTTGTTCAAGAGCAATATCGTCTGAGTCTTCTGATTCAGCTAATAAAAGATCGTCTGCATCTGGAGCTGTTTCATGAACTTGAAGACCTAAGTCATTAATCATCCCAATAATTTCATCAACCTGATCTGGATCAGATATATCTTCTGGTAAATGGTCATTAACATCGGCATAGGTTAAGTAGCCCTGCTCTCTTCCTTTTTCGATAAGCTCAGCTATCTTAGAACCTTTTTTGCTTAATTTATCCACGAATTCTTGTACCTCAAATGTATTAGCTCTATTTGGTGATTAATTTTTCTTTTTCAATCTATTTAGAACTTAAATTTTTCAATAAAGCCTGATCTTCCTGAGACATTACATCTTTTTTAAGAATGATCTGTTGTAGTTCTCTTTTTTCAGCAGACGTTATTTCTTGCATATTATACTTTTCTTTTAGTATTTCCTGTCTATCTTTTTCAGATTTCGAAATTAAGCCTATGCAATCAGTAAGCATAATACTTGCATCTTCCTCTGAAAGCTTAATTTCAGACACCAACGCCTCTCCAAATAAATTTTTAATTTTCTCGTTTTCAATCTGCTCAAATAAAATCGACGGAGCAGCTTCTGGATTTGCTTTATAAAAATCTCTCACGTCGAGAAGGAATAAGAATCTTGAATCCCTTTTGATAAGCTCAAATGCTCTATTGCTAGCTAATCTTGGATATTGAATTAAAACAGTAAAGACTCCCATTACTGATTTTCTAATAACAGAGGTTGGGATTTTTTTTACTGGCTCATCTGAACCCGATTTATCTGGTGCTGAATTTATTCCACTATCAAGAAGTTTTCCGAAATCTAGATCACAAATATGTCCAATTTCACTAATATACGCTTCTTTCAGAGTTGGATTTGTTATTTTATCAACCAAAGGTATTGCAAATTGAGCAACCTTAGACCTGCCCTCTATTGAAGAAAGATCAGCTTGTTTCTTAATGGTGGTTAAAAAATAATCTGAAAAAGAAGTGGCTTCATTTGCTAGCTTTAAAAATGCATCTTTACCTTTTTCTTTAATATAACTATCTGGATCATCCCCAGGTTTTAAAAATATAAAACTCATTCTTATATCTTCTCTCAGAAGAGGTAAAGCATTTTCAACAGCTCTCCATGATGCTTTTTGGCCTGCTTCGTCTCCATCAAATACAATATAAATATTATTTGTATAGCTAAGGATTTTTCTGAGTTGTTCTTGAGTAAATGCAGTGCCAGATGAGGCAACGGCATTTTTTATCCCATATTGATGAAGGCCTATTACATCCATATAGCCTTCAACTAAAAATAATGATTCCGGTCTCTTTTCAATTAGTCTTGCTTCAAAAAGACCATAAAGTTCATATTTCTTTTTATATGTTTTCGTTTCAGGAGAGTTAAGATATTTGGCTTGATTGTCTTTATCAGTAATTAATCTGCCACCAAAGGCAATATGCTCACCTTTTATGTTTCTAATCGGAAACATCAACCTATCGCGAAAACGATCATACATATCACCATTATCATTAGATCCGAAAAGACCGGAATCAGCTAAGTCTAATTCGCCATAGTCTCCTGACAGAATACTATATAAAGTTGGACTTCTTTCCATTGAATATCCCAGCTCAAAAAACTTTGCAGTTTCACCGCTTATTCCTCTTGCCTTAAGATACTCTATCGTTTGTTTTCCTGGGTTTGATTTTAATTGCTCTTTAAAAACCTCTGTAGCTTTACTATTGATATTAATGGCATCTGATAGGTCAACTGACTTTTCTTGTTTAGGCACCTCCATGCCCACATGAGAAGCTAATAATTCTACAGACTCCATAAAATCAATACCGTCGTATTCTCTTAAAAAATGAATTGCATTACCTGAAGCCTTGCAAGCAAAACAATGATAGGAACCTGTCTCCTCATATACAACCAATGATGGTGTGTTTTCGTTGCCATCTCCATGAAATGGACATTTTGCTTTATATCTTCCGCCAGTTCTTTCTAACTGAACTCTTCTATTGATAATATCAACGATGCTAACTGAAGTTAGTAATCGATCAATAAAGCTAGATGGAATAGACATATTTAATTATTTGTAAGCCAATGATCTATAAGTATTTTTGCAGCATGTGCATCAACAAGATCTGTTTTTATTTCTGAAAGATTTTGCCTTGCTTCAAAGCTTGTTAATCTTTCATCCACATATTCACATGGAATATTAGTTGTTTTATTTAGTTTTTTAAAAAAATTATTAACTGTCTTCATAATATCACTATCTGTTCCATCCATATTAAGAGGTTTTCCAACTAGAATTAGTTCAGGTTTCCATTCTTCAACTATGAAATGAATTCTTTTCCAATCTGTAGCATTATTTTTATTAAAAATAACCTCTAATGGCGATGAAGTCCTGGTCTTTGTTTGACCAACAGCAACCCCAATTTTTTTTGTACCAAAATCAAAAGATATTATTTGCATTTACTTAGGTGAAAAATTCCAATCTCTAATTATTTCTAAAATACTATATTCATTCAGCATCTTTGAATCAAAAGGTGCAAACGGCGCCGCCTCTTCCAATATATCTATTGCCATCTTATCAACCTCATAATTTCCTGATGATATTAAGACCTCAGATTTAATTAGATTCCCAAATGAGTCTATGGTTGCCATAATCTGAACTCTGGAATCTGGGTAATCAATATCTTTTGATAAAATTAATTCATCCCCAGTAGACTCTATATTTCTTTGCCATAGATTAAGATACATAGCCTCCTCGGTGCTAACCAAGGAATTGGCTTCTAATTTTTTTATCTTTTGTGCCTGATATACACTTAGATTGTTTTCTTTGTTTATTAAACTATCTTGGGATTTATTAATATTTGGAACTTCTGCCGAGGATTTGCCAACATTACCAAAAGAATCCTGAGATGAATTAGCAAATTTAACGTTGATGATTGGTGAATTTTCTATCAAGGGCAGTTTATAAAAGGTAGTAAAAGTCACTCCAAAGATTAATATAGTATGAAAGGTTAATGATAGAACAAATGATTTATTCAGGGTTAAAGATCTTTTGCTTATTTTTTGATTTAGTAAAATTGAGCTCATAATCCAGATAAGTATTCATTGATAGGATTTTTTCCTGACTGATCAAAGATTTCTCTTGCACAAGTTGGACTGGTAATGTTTATTTCAGTTAGATAATCACCAATCATGTCTATGCCAGCAAAATTTATACCATTAGATAGTAAGAATTTACCGACTTCTTCTGCAACTTTTTTTTGATTTTCATTGATATCTTTTACAACACCCTTTCCGCCTGCTGCTAGATTACCTTTAAAACTTTCTCCTTGTGGAATTCTAGCTAGCGTTTTTTCAAAAGGTTTGCCATGGATAATCAAAATTCTAAAATCACCTTTGTAAATTTCTGGTAGAAATTCCTGAACGACTATTTGGGTAGTTTCATCCTCGGTCATATCTAGAAGAATATCTAGATTATCTTCTTCCATATCTTCCATTTTAAAGATCGATTCACCTCCCATACCATCAAGCGGTTTTACAATAATAATTTCATGATTTGCTTGGAAATTAATTATCTTCTCGATATTAGATGTAATAAGAGTTCTTGGAATAAATTCTTTGAAGTGGAGTGCAAATATTTTTTCATTGAACTCTTTTATTGCATTAGGTCTGTTAAAAATCTTAGCCCCTTGGGTCTCAGCTAGACCTAAAAGGTGAAGTGAATTTATATAGTGTGAATCTACTGGCGGATCTTTTCTCATTATAGTGTATGAAAAATCTGCAACCTTGATGGGTTCTTTTCTAATTCCCTGAACCTGACTAGCGCCTATCTCAATAATGTTTCTAGCATCTGCAAAAACAAATCCATCATCTACATATAAATGTTTCATCTCTGCCTGAAATACTTTAAATCCTTTTGAAATAGCCTCTTCCATCATGAAAATAGATGTATCCTTTTTAGGCTTGAGCTCTCTCATGGGGTCGGTGATAAAGAGTATTGTCTTGCTCATAATCAAATATTATCAAATTGGTTTTGAATAAGAGATGCTATCACAATAGGAGCTGTTTCTGCTCGAAGAATATTACTACCTATTAATTTAAACTCAAATTCTTTTTCATTTAGTAAACTAATTTCAGTTTTAGAGAAACCGGACTCTGGGCCTGTAATCATACAAACATCTTGTGAAGAATTATCAGCCGGATTAAAAGAGCTTTTAGCACTGAGATCAAATACACAAACATTCATATTATTTATCAAAGTTATCGCATCTCTGAGATTTGTTGCTATCTTTGTTGAAGGAATAAAGTTAGAGCCGCATTGCTTACATGCTCCAATAATTACCTCTTCTATTTTGGAATAAATTTTTAAGGTATCTTTTTTAGCGATACTTTGATCTATTAGGTCAGGCTTGTAAAAAATAAATTCAGAAATACCAATCTCACAAAGCTTTTGAACCATAAAATGGAAATTATCTTTTTTAATAAATGGGACTACAAAAACGACTTTTTTTGAAGATGCCTGCGAAACTTGTAAATCGGAAACTCTTCTCAGACTTGCTAAATTTCTATTAAGTTCTTCAATCTCGCATATAGCTGAAGCGCCAAAACCATCAAATACCTCAACCTTATCTTTTTCTTTTAATCTAAGTACTTTAATTAAATGGATAGACTGCGATTGATCTATTTGAAAGACGCTATCATTTGCTGATACTGATTTACAATATATTCTATGGATTCTCACAATAACATTATAGCTATAGGACACTAATAAATGTCAGAGATAAGTCTAATATTCGTAAGGCATGGTGAGGCTGCTGAAAGCTGGGGTGAGCATCCTGACCCTGGTCTCAGTGAAAATGGAATATTGCAATCACAAAAACTAATATCAAATATTTCACTTCAATCATTGGAAGATTTCGTATTTGTTTCAAGCCCGAAGTCTAGAGCTCAAATGACATCAACTCCACTAATTGAAAAATACAAAAAAAACTTACTTATAGATGGTACTTTTTCTGAGATTCCTTCATCAAAAGTAGTTGTCTCAGAAAAAAGAGAATGGCTTAAAAGGATTATGGCAATGAATATTATTGACTTGCCACAAGAAGTTTCAGATTGGAGGAGCAATATCATCAGCAAATCATTGAGTTTTTCAAACAATACAATTATCTTTTCTCACTTCATGGTTATAAATGCCATCGTGAGTGGCTTAATGAAACGCTCCGAGATTATGTGCTTTTATCCTGACTACACCTCTATTACACAAATTACATTACATAATAATAGAGCAATAAGTATTTCTTTGGGTGATGAGAAAAAAACTCTTATAAATCTTTAAAAACCTATTGAGCAATTTTTAAACAACTGTAAACTGATATTTCTCTTTATTAATTATTTATCTATCTTGGGAAACAATAATAAGTCATTTGATAGCTATTCTAAAAAACCTTTAAAAGAAGAAGTAAGAAAAGCTATGAAAAGGTATTTCGTTCAATTAGATCAACAAAACATTCCTATTGATGTATATCAATTGGTATTAAATGAAGTTGAACCACCTTTATTAAATGCAGTAATGAAATTTGCGAATAATAATCAATCTAAAGCTTCAAGAATCCTAGGAATTAATAGAACTACACTTAGAACTAAATTAAAAAAATATAATATTAAATAATGCATTCAATAAAACCAAAAACTGCTCTTATAAGTCTTTCAGATAAGACTGGGCTTGAAGAACTTATAAATTTCCTAGTTTCTGAAAATGTAAAGATGCTTTCGACTGGCGGAACTTATAAAGCAATCAGGGAAATTACACCAGAAGTTATAGAAGTGTCAGACTTCACTGGTTTTGAGGAAATGATGAATGGAAGAGTTAAAACACTGCATCCTAAAATACATGCTGGTATATTGGCAAGACGTGATCAAGATCTAGAAGTTCTTGAGGAAAGAGGTTATGAGCCAATTGATTTAGTAGTAGTAAACCTTTACCCATTTAAGGAGACTATTGCTCAGGGTTGTTCTTTTGATGAAGCAATTGAAAAAATTGATATTGGTGGTCCAACCATGATTAGATCAGCTGCAAAAAACTTTAAAGATGTTGCTGTAGTTTCTAATCCATCAGATTATTTGCAACTAATACAAGAATGGAAAAACAGTGATGGAATATCTTATGATTTTAGAAAAGAGCTATCTCAAAAAGTTTTTGAAACAATGGCAGATTACAATCTTTCAATTTCAAACTACCTTAAGGAAGAGTCAAAAAATAATATACCTAGCTATAGTTTTGAAACAAGCTCATCACTAAGGTATGGGGAGAATCCTCATCAAACTGCAAATCTTTTTACTTTTTCTGATCTTAAACATAAAAATATTGCGAATGCCGATATTTTACAGGGCAAAGAACTGTCCTATAACAACATAGTTGATGCAGATGCTGCATGGGAGTGTGTAAGAGCCTTTGATGACCCGGCATGTGTTATTGTTAAACATGCTAACCCTTGCGGTGTTGCTGAATCTGAAAATATTTTTGGTGCATATGATTTAGCATTTAAGACGGATCCAACCTCTGCTTTTGGAGGAATAATTGCTCTAAATAGAACCTTAGATACCAAGACCGCTCAAGAAATAAATTCAAGACAATTTGTTGAGGTTATCTTGGCAACAGATTATGAAGAAGGTGCTTTAGCTGAATTTGCTAAAAAGAAAAATGTAAGGGTGTTGAAGGTTGATCTTGAACAAGATAACCCTTATCCAGGAATGATAAAAAAAGTATCTGGGGGAATCTTAATCCAATCTGATGATACTTTTGCTGTTTTAAGCGAAGATTTAAAATGTGTAACAAAAAGACAGCCAACACCAGATGAACTAAATGATTTGATGTTTGCTTGGAGAGTGGCAAAGTTTGTTAAAAGTAATGCTATTGTCTATGTCAAAAATAGACAAACTATTGGTATTGGCGCTGGTCAGATGAGTCGCGTCATCAGTGCAGATATTGCAAATCTTAAAGCCAAGGAAGAAGGACTTGAAGTTCAAGGTGCTGTTATGGCTTCAGATGCATTTTTCCCTTTTAGAGATGGAATAGATAAGGCCGCATCTAGCGGTATCGCTTCAATTATTCAGCCAGGCGGCTCAATGAGAGACAATGAGGTAATTGCAGCAGCTGATGAAAATGATATTGCTATGGTATTTACAAATACAAGACATTTTAGGCACTAATGCAAATATTGGTAATTGGTTCGGGTGGAAGAGAGCATGCGCTAGCATGGAAGGCAGCTCAAGACATTTCAGTTTCAAAAGTTTATGTATGTCCTGGTAATGCTGGTACAGCATTGGAAGATAAGCTGGAAAATGTTTCTCTTGATATTAATAATTTTGAAATTATTGAAAATTTTTGTAAAGAAGAAAACATTAAATTAGTTATTATTGGTCCAGAGCAACCGCTTGTGATGGGAATGGCTGATTACCTTCAAGACAGAGGAGTGGAAACCTTCGGTCCATCTCAAGCTGCAGCACAACTCGAAGGTTCAAAAACTTTTTCTAAAGATTTTTTTATTAAGTATGGTATTCCTACTGCAGCTTATGCTGCTTTTGACTCCTATGATGAATCAATCAACTATATTGAGACTATCGAATACCCTGCCGTTGTCAAAGCTGACGGACTTGCTGCCGGTAAAGGAGTTATTATTTGTGAAAATAAAGATCAAGCTATTGCAGCACTTGATAGTATTTTTAAAGATCAAGCATTTGGGGAAGCAGGTAGCAGTGTTGTAATTGAGGAATTTTTAGAAGGTGAAGAGGCTAGTTTTATAGCTGTTGTTAGTGAAGATAAAATTATTCCTTTGGCCACCAGTCAAGATCATAAAGCTGTTGGTGAAGGTGATGTTGGTCTAAATACTGGTGGTATGGGCGCATACTCCCCTGCTCCCATTATAGATGAGGATATTCATCAAAAAATTATTAATGAAGTTATGAAGCCAACTATGCAGGGACTAATATCTGAAGGCTCTCCTTATCTTGGTTTTTTATATGCTGGATTAATGATCAAGAATGGTGAGTTAAAAGTTCTTGAATTTAATTGTAGGTTTGGTGACCCTGAAACTCAGCCTATTCTTCTTAGACTTAGATCAAGCTTGGTAGACTTATGCTTGGCTGCTATTAAAAACGATCTAGATTCATATGAAATTGAGTGGACAGATAAACACTCATGTGGAGTTGTTATAGCCTCTGAAGGATACCCTGAGAGCTATGAATCTAATAAAGAAGTTATCCTTCCTGAGCACAAAGAAGCAGAAACAAAGCTATTTCATGCTGGAACAAAATTAGTAGATGGCAAAGTTCTTACTTCTGGAGGCAGAGTATTTTGTGCCACAGCACTGGGTGACAGCTTGAAAGAGGCTCAATTCAAAGCTTATAATCTCGTTGATAAAGTGTCCTTTGATGGAGCTTTTTGTAGAAGAGATATAGGTTTTAAAGGAATTAAATGAGCTTTTTAAATAATATTGTTAATGAATTTGATATTGCACTTAAGACGTTATCAAATAAAAAATCTGGAACAGGCAGAACATATCCACCAGAGCCTGCAGAAAAAAATTCTGAAGAATTAACAGCTGAAGAAAAAAAACGTTCTATTCAAATGATGCGAGTTAATCTCGCTGGCGAAGTAGCGGCTCAAGCACTCTACAGAGGTCAGTCACTAGTCTGTAAAGATCCTGAAATTAGAGAGCATCTTATTGAAGCTGGAGACGAAGAAACTGATCACTTGGTGTGGTGTAAAAAACGTCTTGATGAGCTCGATGGAAGCGGTTCTGTTCTCAACCCTATTTGGTATGCTGGTTCCTTTGCTATTGGAGCAATCTTTGGAAGGTTTGGAGAAAAAGTTAGCTTAGGTTTTGTTGAAGAAACTGAAAAACAAGTAGTAGCTCATATCGATAGGCATCTCGATAAGATTTCTCCTAAAGATAAAGAAACAATAGAAATATTAAGAACTATGAAGGAGGATGAAGATCTCCATGCTCAACAAGCAGTTGATAAAGGTGGCGAGGAGCTAAACATTCCTGTAAAACAAATTATGAAATACACTGCAAAAATGATGACCTCTACAAGCAAATATGTATGATTCGATCATTATTCTTAATTTGTCTTCTTAGTTTTCATTTATCAGCAGAAAATAGCGAAAAAGCTTTACAAGATAGCTTACTAAAATTTTGGGAAGCAAGAAACGCTCGTGATTTTGAAACAATCTTTTTCTACGAGAGCAAAATCGGGGCAATTACAGGCTCATCATCTGAAAACCACTTTTATGAAGATCCTCCACCTGACTTTGAATCAGTTGTAGATTATTACTCTAGAGTTGAATCAAATGTAGTTCCTTCAAATGTAAGAATTATTAAGCTTTCTGAAAAAGTCTATTTAACTTTGTACTACCTTACTGGTAGTTATAAATACTCGAATGGAAAAGTAAATAACGAATATCAGGCAAGGGTATCAAATATTTGGCTATACGAAGACAGTGGATTTAAGCTGTACTATAAAAACTTTAATAAGTTAAAAAAAGATCTCAAGCCTATGGACATAATTGCCTATCCAATGGATTAGTCTTACTTCATTTTTTGCCATCTGATAGGAACGTTTTCTAATTGATATCTATTAGATTCCTCTTTAAGTTTTACGTATTCAGTATTAGAGCTGTAAACGGTAACTATTAAAGCATTTTCTTTATTGGCAGTTATTCTAAGCACCCTCCCCATTCTCTGAATTCTTTGTCTTTTAGATGAAGAGGCGCTAAGTATCATTGCTCCATCTGCCTCTGGCATATCAAAACCTTCATCTAATGCGGTGCAACTTACTAAAACGTTAAGGTTTCCACTCTTAAAGTTATTAAGGTTTTCTTCTCGCTCATTATTATCTAAATCAGTATTATAAATAGCAGATTTGTATCCTTTTTTGTTAATAATTTTATTAAATTCTTTGGCTTGCTTTTTATTTTCTGTAAATACTATCCAGCTATCTCTTTTATGCTTTTGTAAAAGCTCTACTCCAAAAGGAATTCTATTCTTAGAATTTTTAACCATTCTTGCCCTATTAAAAATTAGCATTTTCAGTGGGTAATCATTCATATTATTTCCACCAATAGTTGCAGCTCTTCTTTGTATTTTTTTTGTGAAGTCTTTGTATTTGTCATTTTCAGCTTCTGTCATTTCTGCATAAGCATATAAAAGCTTAAAGTTAACTATAACTTCATCTTCTCTTGCATCTATATAGTCATAATCAAAAATGATATCACCTAATATTTTTTTAATAATAATATAAAAATTATCGTCGTAATCTCTTTCAGGCGTAGCAGAAAGACCGAGAGTTGCGTGCCAATTCCCTGTTAATATCTCACCTCTTTTCTCAGTACCTATCTTGTGGCATTCGTCTACGATTAAAAGAGTATTAGGTGCGTTAAATTTATGGATTATATTTTTTACTGAATCTATTGTTGAAATAGTTATCTTTGAAATGTTCTCAAGATGTTCTCCTCCCCCGTTAAGAGATATATCTTTATCTCCAAAGGTTTTTTGAAGCCCTTCATACCACTGATCTAAAAGCGCAATTGAAGGAACTATAATAAAAATAGAGTTATCTTTTTGTTCCTCAAGGTACTTAGTCAAGCAATGTATAGCAAAGACGGTTTTACCGCCTCCGGTGACAACTTTTACAATACCTCTTTTTTTAGCCCACCATAGGGGGAATGCCTTTTCTTGCCATTGCCTTAACTTCAAGCAAAGTCCCCTTTCATAAGGCTTTCTCCAATTAGAAAAACATGAATATCATGGGCTTTTAATGTATCGATATCATCCTGACTTTTAATTCCAGACTCTGCAACAAAAAGATTATTGCTATTAAAAGCATTTTTTAGATTAATAGAGTTATTTAAATCAACATCAAAAGTTTTAAGGTTTCTATTATTAACCCCAATCATTGCATTTGAAAAATTCTTAACTCTTTCAAGCTCATTCAAGTCATGAATCTCTATTAAGTAATCTAATTCTAATGACTCAGCCAAATCTACAAAAGATTGAATTTCGTCATCATTTAAAACACTAGCAATTAAAAGAATGCAATCAGCGCCAATAAGTTTTGCTTCGTATATTTGATACTCATCGATCATAAAATCTTTTCTAAGTATTGGCAAAGAGGTTATTGCTTTAACATCTTGTAAATATTGAGAACTTCCCTGAAAAAAGTCTTCTTCGGTAAGAATAGATAATGCCGATGCTCCAAAGTCTTCATATTCTTTTGCTTTTTTTATAGGGTCAAAATCTTCTGAAATAATGCCTGCACTCGGCGAGGCTTTTTTAATTTCAGCAATGATAGCTTCATCTTTGTTTAATAAGCTCTCTTTAAAAGCTCCCTTTGGTAAATTCAATTCATTAAGTTTAGAAATGATCTCTGCTAATGGCAATTCAGCTTTTTTACTCTCAAGCTTAGCTCTGGTATTTTCTACAATGTCGTTGAGTATTGTCATTAGCTGTTAGATACCCTTACGTAGGCAGCTAATTTATCTGCTGCTTTTCCGTTATTCATTAGTGTAAATGCTAATTCCACTCCATCTGAGATAGAATCTACTTTTCTTGCGATATACAAACCAGCACCAGCATTTAATGCAATCATATCCTGAACTGCTGATTGTTCTCCTGAAAATGCTTCCTGAACCATTCTTAAACTTTGTTCTGAAGATTGTGCTGATATCTCTTCAAATGGAGATGTTGTTATTCCAAATTCCTGGGGTGAAATTGTATATTCTTCAATTTTATAATTTTTATATTCTGAAATTTGAGTTGGTCCTGAAATGCTAATCTCATCCAGCCCATCATCACCATGAACAACCATGACATGTTCCATTTCTAAATTTTTAGCTACAGTTGAAAAAGTATTAAGTAATTTTTTATCATAGACGCCTATAATCTGTCTTTTAGCTCCGCATGGATTGGTATGAGGTCCTAGTAAATTGAATATTGTTTTTTGCCCTATTCTCTGTCTTGCGGGCATCACATATTTCATAGATTGGTGATGAAGCGGTGCGAATAGAAATATAAAACCCACCTGATCAAATACTTTAGTTAACTTCTCTCTGTCATGGCTAATATCAGCCCCTGCTTCAGTTAAGAAGTCAGCACTTCCCGATTTACTGGATATAGCTTTATTGCCATGTTTTGTAATTGAAGCACCGCCGGCAGCTGCAACAAAAGATGACGCTGTTGAGCAATTGAAAGTATGAAGGCCGGTTCCACCAGTACCACAAGTATCAATATGGGTTCCATCACCAATATCAAACTTTAAAGACTTATCCTTCATAACTGATGCTGCAGCAGTTATTTCTGGCTCTTGTATTCCCTTTTCATTAAGTGCTAAAAGAAAAGTTTCTATATCACCATCATTGACCTTGCCAGTCATGATGTTTTCAACGGCTGTCTGCATTTCTTCCTTAGCTAGATCAGTTTTATTATCTAATTTTTTAAGAATATCTTTAATCATAATGCTAAAAAGTTTTCTATAAGTTTCATGCCGTAATGGGTATCAATAGATTCTGGATGAAACTGGACACCGTATATGGGCCTTTCTTTATGTTGCACAGCCATAATAATATCTGGATTCTCTTCTAATACACCAGTTATTTCTAGCTCATCAGGCAAAGAATCTTTTTCAATAATAAGACTATGATAACGAACAACAGAATAAGGACTTTCAATATTTTGAAATAACTCTTCTTGGTTATGTCTAACCTCAGAAAGTTTGCCGTGAAATATTTCGGGTGCTTTTATAATTTTGCCGCCAAATGCAGCGCCAATTGCTTGATGCCCCAAACACACTCCAAGAACAGGAACAGATGAAGATTTAATCAGCTCAATAGAAATCCCTGCTTCAGCTGGAGTACAAGGACCAGGAGAAATGACTATCTTTTTTGGATTTAAATGATCAATTTCATCAATACTTATTTCATCATTTCTTACAACAAGAACTTCTTCATCACACGCACCAATATAATGAACTAAGTTATATGTAAAACTATCGTAATTATCTAGAACAAGAATCATGAGATCATTTCCATAGCGTCTAAGAATACTTTCGATTTTTGTTTACATTCTAACCACTCATTTTCAGGTATAGAGTCAGCAACAATACCCGCACCAGCACCAACATGAATTACGCCATCTTTAATAACAGCAGTTCTGATTGCAATAGCAGTATCTATATTGCCATTCCAAGAAATATAACCAATAGCTCCTCCATATATGCCTCTTGAACTGGGTTCCAATTCATTAATAATTTCCATGGCTCTAATCTTGGGTGCTCCAGATAATGTTCCAGCTGGAAGCGTTGCTTTTAAAGCATCTAGGTAGTTGAGATCTTCGGATAAGCTACCAATTACATTAGATACTATATGCATCACATGGGAATATTTCTCAATTACCATCTTATCTGTAACTTTTACCGTACCAATTTTAGAGACTTTACCTACATCATTTCTTCCTAGATCGATTAACATTAGATGCTCAGCGATTTCCTTTGGATCATTTAGTAAATCTTTTTTATTTATTTCATCTTCTTCTGGACTTGATCCTCTTTTTCTAGTTCCAGCAATCGGACGAAGTGTAAGCTTCTTATCTTGGAGCCTAACTAAAATTTCAGGTGATGATCCAACGACCTTACATTCTTGGAGATCAAGATAGTACATGTAAGGCGAAGGATTTAATTTTCTTACAGCTTTATATAAATCAAAGGGATTTTTATTAAATGGGGAAGAAAAATCTTGAGCAAGCACAACCTGCATAACATCTCCTTCTTCTATATATTTTTTTACTATGTTTACCGCATTCAAGTAATTTTTTTTAGTAAAGTTCGATTCAAAATCTATCAACTCGCTTGGTTCTTTATAGGATGCTTCTGAGGTATCTATTTTAATTTTAAGAGAAGAGATAATTACTTCAATCTCTTTTAAAACTTCCTCATAAGAATGCTTGGACGGGTCAGCATTAATAATAACCTGAGTTGATTTATTAATATTGTCATAAACAACTAACTTATCTGCTTTAACAAGAAAAATCTCAGGCATATGTTCTTTGAATTTTGAATCTTTGTTTTTAAGATTAGCTATTTTTTTTTCAGCATACTTCGCGCTTTCGTATGCAAAAAAGCCAACATAGCCGCCATAAAATCTTGGTAATCCGTTAATTTCTGGAGCCTGATGATTATCAGTGATTTTTTGAATTTCGCGCAGAGGATCATCTGATTCAAATGATGATGAGGCCCCTTCTATATTTAATTCAACAAGATTTCCAGTAACTTTGATGGTATCCAAGCAATCAAATCCAATTATTGAAAATTGTGCCCACTGATTGCCTCCCTCAACTGACTCTAAGAGAAAAGAATTAGATTTATTTGAAATTTGAGAATATAAAGTTAAAGGAGTTTGATCTTCCAAAAATATTTCTTTAGCAACAGGAATGATATTAAAGCCAGCTTTTGCGTAATTTTGAAAGTCTTCTTTAGTCATCATTTTGTAATAATGTTTTTATATTTATAAAATCGCCAGAACGTAAATCATTTTTATCAAACCAACCTTGATTAACCTCTAAGGCATATAAAGCAGGCTCTTTAGAACATACTGATATTTTTGATAAAGGCACCATATCATATATATCTATTATTTCACCTGTATCACTAATATATGCAACGCTTAATGGGATTAAAGTATTTTTCATCCACATGCATTGAATTTTTTTTCTATCCCAGATAAAAAACATGCCGCTATCATCTGCAAGAGTCTCTCTGAACATTAAACCAATTTTTCTATCTTGATAGTCTTTAACTATTTCAATATCAATAAGGTATTTTTGTAAATCAATAGTTTCTTTACTCTCGGCCGAGATAAAAAATAAAAATAAAAAGGTAAGACTAAATAATTTTAGAGCGGAGTGTTTTAATAGTTTGCTCATAATTATCAGTATTAAAGATAGCTGACCCAGCAACAAAAGTATCTGCGCCAGCTTCTGAGGCAAGACCAATAGTTTCATTGTTAATGCCGCCATCGACTTCTAGACGTATATCTTTTCCAGTCGCATCAATCATTTTTCTTACTTGAGATATTTTCTCTAAAGAGCTATGAATAAAGGACTGTCCACCGAACCCAGGATTAACACTCATGATTAAGACTAAGTCCAGATCCTCAATAACATTCTCAAGGACATTTAGTGAAGAAGCAGGATTAAATACTAGCCCTGCTTTGCAGCCCTGATCTTTAATTGCATGAATAGACCTATGAACATGCTTTGAAGCTTCCGGATGAAAACTAACAAGATCAGCACCAGCTTTTATAAAACTTTGTGCGAGCTCATCCACAGGATCTATCATAAGATGAACATCAATAAATTCTTTTACCCCATAGTCTCTTAAAGACTTACAAACCATAGGACCAATAGTTAAGTTGGGTACATAATGATTATCCATTACATCGAAATGAATCCAATCAGCACCTGCATTTAGAACATTTACAACCTCTTCACCTAATGTTGCGAAGTTAGAGGCCAGAATTGATGGTGCAATAATGTATTTTGAATCGCTCATAAGCTAATTTTCATCTTTATGAGTTTTATTAGCAAGCTCTAAGCGATCGATAGTGCCAGTATCTATCCATATACCTTCATATATTTCAGCTGTAATCTTATTATTATTGATAAATTGCATTAAAACGCTATTCCAAATATCAAATGGCATTTCTTGAGTTTGTAATTGACTAAATATAGTTGGGTTAATAATAGATATTCCGCTCCAAGTGAAATCATTTAATTCTGATCGGGCTAAGACAATATTATTGTCTA
Source organism: uncultured SAR86 cluster bacterium (assembly GCA_964276145.1). Classification (GTDB taxonomy): domain Bacteria; phylum Pseudomonadota; class Gammaproteobacteria; order Magnimaribacterales; family D2472; genus SCGC-AAA076-P13. The sequence goes on from CAXYDN010000003.1 coordinate 96,138, forward strand.
ATGAAAAATCTCCTTGAATATTATGTTCTGGATTCTTCACACCAACCAGATGTGCATATTTAGGAGCAGTTTTAACAGCTGCAAGATTTATATTGTGATAAATATCTGCATTTATGAGCATAAAAGGTTCATCTCCCAATAACTTAAGAGCATTTTTTATGCCTCCACCAGTTCCTAAAGGCTCAGACTCTTTGGAGAAAATTATTTTATTATTTGGGAAAATTTCTAAAACATGTTCAGTGATCATATTCCCAAGATATGAAACGTTAATAACTATCTCATCGAAACCATAATGTAATAATGAACGAATATTTCTTTCTATTAGAGATTGATTTCCTACTTTGAGTAGCGGCTTTGGAATATCATTTGTAAGAGGTTTAAGTCTCTTACCAAGACCTGCAGCTAAAATCATAGCTTTCATATTTTGTTTAGCTCGCTTAATAGTTTTGGTTTAACCTCAGATAGCATTCTATCTTTTAAATTTGAAAATTTATCTTGAGGAATAAGCTTTATTAAATTATCAAGAATAGCTGGTAAATCTTTCAATCTGAAAGCTCTATTATCATTTGTATAAAGTTTGCTTAATGTTCCTAAAATTCTCATATTTCTCTGAATTGCTCCCCATCTTACCCACTCAAAAGCCTCATTGATTGAAACATTTATTTCCATAATTTCAATATAGTGCTTCAATGAATCTTCAATTAGTTCATTGGGGTATCTTTGATAATGATCGATAAGAATTCCAGCTAAATCAATACCAATTGGTGCAATACATAGATCTTGAAAATCGATAACAGCTAAATTCTCATTAGAATCCAGAATTAAATTTCTTCTTTCATAATCAAAGTGACAATTCATCCAAGGTTGATCATTTAACATTTCAATTGTTTTTAATTCTAAATTATCTAATTCTTTTAGATTCTCAATATCCAAAAACTCTGCAAGAAAAATAGATTGCATGCCATTCATCTGCTGCTTTAATGATATTTCGTCTAATTTTTTTATTTGAGGAATATGTGCTGTTTGAATTTCTGAAAGAAGTTTCATGGACTGAATTAAAAGTTCTTGGTTTGTATTTAAGTCAATATCAATTAATGATTGATCACCTAAATCCTCCTGAATGGTTATACCTTTATCGACATCAGAAAAGACTACTCTTGACGCATTGATACCTATGTTATCAAAGTAAGTTGCAACATGAAGGAATTGGCTATGATTACCAGTTTTAGGATCAAGATAACAAATAACTAAAGTTTTATTATCATCTAAATATATTCTGTAATACTCTCTGCCACTTGCCTCTAATTTTAATGTCTCAGCCTTGATAGCAGAATATCCATAACTCTTAGATAACTCTATTATCTCTAATTCTTTCAAATCAACTGTTCTGAACCTCTTCAGGTACAGGCGTATCATCTGGTACAAAGAAATCTGGCATTAGTTCTGCGAAAGGCACATTGGCATATTTGGTAAAATCTTTAACCCCAGCTTCATGTAAAACCAAATCATCAATACAAAAGTTACCAGTAAATAATTTTGAATCTTTTATTAAAATTTCGTAAGCAGCATCAGCCATAATGTGAACATTTCTTGATAGCCGCATAATTTCATCACCACCTAAATGATTTTGAACAGCTGCTGTTGCTATGGCAGTCCTTGGCCATAATGCATTAACTGCAATTCCTCTATCAGCAAACTCCTGAGCCATTCCGAGTACACACATGCTCATTGTATATTTGGCCATGGTATATGCCACTGATCCAGCAAACCACTTGGCACTCATATCTAAAGGAGGTGATAGGTTAAGAATGTGAGGATTTGATGCTTTCTCGAGATGAGGCAAACAGTACTTGCTTACCATATATGTCCCTCTCCCATTTATTTGATGCATTAGATCATATCTTTTCATTTCAGTGTCTTTTACATTTGTTAGTTGAATAGCTGAAGCATTATTAATACAGATATCTATTCCTCCAAAATGTTCAACAGATGTATTGATTGCGTCTCTAACATTATCTTCGCTTCTAATATCACAAACGACTGGAAGTGCGTCGCCGCCTGCTTCAATTATCTCTTCGGCTGCTGTATAAATGGTTCCAGGAAGTTTCGGATGGGGATCAGCAGTTTTGGCTGCAATGATTATTTTTGCTCCATCTTCTGCTGCTTTTTTTGCCATCGCTAAACCAATTCCTCTACTTCCACCTGACATAAATATTACTTTATCTTTTAAACTCATAATTCTTTTTCCTTTATATAATTTTTTAAAACTTTTCCATGTACGGTCTTAAATCTAATTCATGCGTCCAAGCACTTTTATGCTGAGTGTGGGCAAACCAATATGCATCTGCAATAGCGTCAGGTTGTAGAATACCGTCTTTTTCTTTTAGCGCATATGTATCTGGAAAATTTTCTTTTATAAATGCAGTGTCAATTGCTCCATCTATAATGAAATGAGCCACGTGAATACCTTGAGGGCCCAATTCTCTTGCCATGCTTTGTGAAACAGCTCTAAGTGCAAATTTTGCACTTGAAAAAGCAGCAAACCCAGAGCCTCCTCGCATTGATGCTGTAGCTCCAGTAAAAAATATACTTCCTTGATTCCTTTTTTTCATATATTTTGCAGCTTCTCTTCCAGTTAAAAAACCACCAAAAGCTGCCATTTCCCAGACTTTTTTAAATACTCTTGAGGTAGTCTCTTCTATTGAGAAAAAAACATTTGCACCTGGATTAAAAATAACTACATCTATAGGAGCAATATCCTCCTCAACCTCTTTGAATAAATTTTGAATGGATTCTTCATCTCTTGCATCTGCACCATACCCTTTTACCCATCCACCTGATTGTCCAATATCTGATTCAAGTTTCTTAAATTTATCAAGATCTCCTGGTCGTCTTACAGCGCAAACTTTATATCCATTTGCAGCAAATTTTTTACATAAGGCAGATCCTGTTGCATCACCTGCCCCAATAATGATTGCTGAATATTTTGAAAAATCTTTCATAAGAGTGTTTAATTGTTTGGTTAACTTTACAAAATTGTGAGTACAAATGAAAGTAGACTTTATTTTTGATGTGGCCAGTCCAAATATGTATTTCTGTCATAAGCTTATTCCAGACTTTAAAGAAAGAACTGGAGTTGAGTTTGAATACATCCCATGTTTATTAGGAGGAATTATGAAACTATCAGGCAATCAACCTCCATTTGTTGCTTTTGCCGAAATACCTAATAAGAATAAATATCAGCTTATAGAAATTGAAAGATTTATTAAGCAACATCAATTAAAAGAATTTAAATTTAATTCTAATTTTCCAATGAATACTGTTCAGATACAAAGAGGTGCCCTTGCCGCAATAGAACTAGGCATATTTGATGAATATTTAGAAATTATTCTTGAGGCTATGTGGGAAAAAAACTTAAATCTAGCAGACATAGATATTTTTCAATCAACTCTATCTGAAAATAATATTGATGCGGGATCAATCATGGAAATTATTACTTCTCAAGATTGTAAGGATAAATTAATAGCAAATACCACTGATGCAGTAAATAGAGGAGCCTTCGGCGTTCCAACATTTTTCTTTGAGAATCAAATTTTCTTTGGTAAAGATCACCTTCATCAGCTTGAAGAATATATTTATTCAAATAAATAATAGAACTTTTTCAAAAATACTCTTTCGAAGCTAAGAGGTATAAAATATAAAAATGAAGAGATTTAATCTCATTGCACCTATTTTATTGGGGGCTTCACTAACTATTCATGGATCTGAAGACTTTCTTGTGGATGGAGTTCTGGTTCCTGCACCTCAACCTAACAATCAATCATGTATATCCTATATGCCTAATATGGGGAAGGTAAAAGAAGCAGAAGATTTAAAAGTTAATTCTGATAAATTTCAATTTACAGATGATAAGAGATTGATCTTACAAGGCAATGTAGAGCTAGATTTTCCAGAAGGCCTTCTTAGATCTCAGAGCGCTGAATTAGACAGAGATAATGGAAAAATTAGATTCAAAAATAAAGGGCAAATCTTTCTCAGAGATTTTTATTTCAATGCCGATGATGGATTTCTAAATAAAGATGATAAATCTATTTCGCTGTCCGGAGGTAAGGCATTTTCTAGTGAAAGGAATTTGATATTTAACTTTTCAGAATTATATGGCGAACTTGATAAAGAGATCTATCTTAAAAATGCATCTATGACATCTTGTGCAAATCCAGATCAGGGCTGGGTTCTTGAGGCAAAAGAAATCATTATTAATACTGAAAAAAATAGAGGCTTAGCTAAAAATATAAAGATTAAAGCAGTAGATAAAACTATTTTTGCCCTTCCTTTATTACCATTTGCAACATCGGATGAAAGGATGAGTGGCTATTTAGAGCCCTCAATATCTTATTCATCAGATGGAATTGATGTGATGATTCCTTATTACAAAGTTATTTCTAAAAATTCTGATCTTACTTTTGCGCCCAGATATATAGCAAAAAGAGGTCCTGGTATTGAAATGAACTATAGGTCTTTGCATGGAAAGAATAATGATTTTCGTAACTTAGACGTTATATATTTTACAAAAGATGATGAGTTTCAGGACGAGTTTATTAAAGAAGATTCATCTAGATGGATTTATAAATATGAAGATAAATTTTCTTTTGATTCTTCATCTATAGATATAAATTGGTCAAAGTCATCTGATGGCCTTGTTTTAAGAGACATACCAGGGGACATAACATCAATAGGCTATCAAAGAATTCAAAATTTAAACCAAAGTTTTTCTTTTAGCACACAATTTAGAAATTCCTCTTTAACTATTGAACATCAGGGATACCAATCGCTTAACCCAATTCTATCTAACGGTTATGTAAAATCGCCCTCTATAGATTATAGATTTTTTAAAAATATTAATGGCTTTGTTGTATCTGAGAATATAAACATCACATCTTTTGGGGCTGATAAAATTCATGGTTATTATGGTTACCAAACTACAGATAATAAATATTTAAGACTAATTGAAAACCCCGTTGAAGGCAGAAGAATATTCTCTGAGTTTTCAATTTCAAAATACACACATATAAATGGATTTAATATTTCTTCAAATGTTGGTTTAAATAGCATTAGTTATGATTTATCAAATACAGAGTTGGAATCAAAAAACGTAAATGTTCCCAATGCCTTAATTGATATCAATACAATATTTATAAAAAATAATTCTGATTCGAAATACTTTATAGAACCTAGACTAACTTTGGGCTATTCGGCTTATAAAGATCAATACAATAATCCTATTTTTGATTCTGATATTGTTTCTCCAAATAATGAGCTCTTTAGTAATGACAGATTTTCAGGAATGGATCGTATTGGCGATCAGAGTTTTTATACATTAAGTATGGAGTATAAGAAGATGACGATGGGCCATCAAAAAGTATCTCTAAATATCTCAAAGAAATATTACCTTAAAGATAGAAAAGTCTGGATGCCAAGCTTAATGAATCATGAAATGAGCATGAGCAATATGAGCTCTATGGATTCTATGAATGCAAATGAGGGGCCATTGGTAGTAATGGGCTCATGGATGCCTACTATGAAAACAATGATTATGGGATATGGCGGGTATTTAAAGGAAAGTGAAAAGGTCCCACTTGGAGGAATAACTGTAAATCATAAATTTAATTCTGGCTCTCTTGGCTTTGCTAAGAGGTATAGGAGGATGGCAGGAGATTTCAACAATCAATTGGATTATTTAGAATTATTTGCTGACATTAATTTAAATTCTAGTTTTAAGATTATTGCAAAACTCAAACGAGATAATGAAATTAATAAAAATGTAGAAAGCTTGGTAGGTATTGAGTACGAGAACTGCTGCTTGGCTCTAAGAATCACCGGAACCGATAGAAATCTTTCGAGATATATATTAAATCAAGAAATTTTATACCCCCATTTAGCTGATGCATGGGATAATATGATTCAAATTGAAAGCAAGGGTAGAATTAATTTTGAATTTGAGCTAAAGGGCCTAAATTCATCATTTGATAAGATCAATAGATTTTTAAATAATTCACTCTTTAACTATTAATAATCAAAAAATTAAATATGAAAAAAATAATATTAATACTTGCATGTTCTCTATCTGCAAATACCTACGCATCTATTGAGGTCTTAGATAGAATCGCTGTCATTGTTGATGATGGCTTGATAATGGAGTCTCAAATCAAAAGTGGTTTTAAAGAAATTGTTTCTTTGTATGAAGAGCAAAATATTCCTCTACCTGGTACAGATAATTTAAAAGATCAAGTGATAGAGTCACTAATTATTGAAGAGCTACAACTTCAAATGGCTAACAGGGCAGGAGTAAGAATAAGCGACAGCGAGCTTAATGATGCAATAACCAGAATTGCTAATAATAGTCAGATGGAACTAGAAGAGTTTATTGCTTATATAGAAAATGATGGAGAGTCATATGAGAGTTTTAGAGAAAATGTTCGAAAACAAATGCTTATACAAAGAGTTCAAAGAGGCAAAGTTGGATCAGAAATAAATATAACAGAAAAGGAATTTGCTGCTTTTATGGAAACTGATGAATCTTTAGTTGAGCTAGAACCTGAACTATTTGTTAGACAAATATTAGTTCGAGGTTCTGATGAAGCTGATGCTGTAATATTGAGAATTGAGAATGGTGAAGAATTTTTTGAGATTGCTAAAGAAGTTTCTATTAGCAGTAATTCAATAAACGGCGGAGAGTTACCATGGAGAAAAATTGTAGATATGCCTGAGTTATTTTCAAATGCATTAAAAAATGAAGATATAGGGTTTATTTCTGAGCCATTGAAGAGCGGTGCAGGATTCCATATTCTTAAAGTTGAAGATAAAAGAGGCCCATTTGTTCAATATGAGGATCAATGGTTTTCACGACATATATTATTATCTCCGTCTGCTATAAGGGATGAGGAGTCAACAGAGTTAGAAATTAATGCTATTAGAGATAGGGTTCTTAATGGTGAAGAATTTGCTGACTTAGCTGAAGAGTATTCCGAAGACCCAGGGTCTGCAAAACAAGGAGGAAATCTTGATTGGCTTGGAAAAGATGTTCTTGCTCCTGAATTTGAAAAAGTTATGATTGATTCATCTATTGGTATAGTTTCTGAGGTATTTCAAACACAGTTTGGATTTCATTTTCTTGAGGTGCTTGAAAAAAGAAACTATGACATGACTAGAGATCTTATTGAAGATAGAGCATACCAATTATTATATGGAAGAAAGTATGAGGAAGAGCTTGAGAACACTCTTCGTTCTATGAGAGCGGATGCTTTTGTTGAGATAAAAGATTTAGATTGAAGAAAATAATTTACTCTCCTGGAGAACCATCGGGCATAGGGCCTGATCTTATCATTCAATTATGTAAATCAACTTTCTGGACAGACGTAAAGATTCCTATTGTTTGTCTATCAGATCCTAAGCTTCTTAATGCCAGGGCTTCAGATTTAGAAAAAAAAATTAAACTAGAAGTACTTTCGGATCTAAGTGAGTTAAAAGCTAATAAGAGAAATGTCATACAAGTACTTCGTGTTTCAGATTGTAAAAACACAAATTGTGGCAAGCTATATAAGTCAAATGCTCAATATGTATTAGATAATTTGCAATTTGGAATTGATGAGGCTTTTAAAAATAAGAACCATGCCCTTGTAACCGGTCCGATTAGTAAAGAAAATATTATTTCTATAAATAAAGCTTTTTTGGGTCATACTGAATACATACAACAAAGAACAAAAAGTGATAAGGTCCTGATGCTTCTTGCCTCTGATCAATTAAAAGTTGCATTAGCTACTACTCACATACCATTAAAAAAAGTTGCAAATAAAATTAGTAAAGAGCTTGTAATAAGTAAGGCCATAACTCTTAATCATGGGTTAAAACAAAAATTTAAAATTAAAAATCCTAACATCAAGCTTCTTGGTTTAAACCCTCATTCAGGTGAAGGTGGAAAAATAGGAAAAGAAGAAATTGATATTCTTATTCCTGCCGTAAAAGAGTTAAGAAAAAAGAAAATAAATATTTCATACCCTATCTCAGCCGATACTGCATTTACTAAAAAAAACCTCAAGGAGACAGATGCATTTCTAGGAATGTATCACGATCAAGTTCTCCCTGTGATAAAAGCTCTTAGTTTTGGTAGTGCTATTAATATAACGCTAGGTGTTCCAATAACAAGGACCTCGGTAGATCATGGTGTTGCTTTAGATATATCTGGAACAGGTAAATCTGACCCCTCTTCACTAAAAGAGGCAATAAAGACGGCAAAAAAAATTCTCTAATGGCTTCAAGAGATATTAGAAGAAAGTTTGGTCAAAATTATCTTTCTGATCCAGCAATTATCTTTGAAATGAGCCGAGCCATATCTCCACTAGATGGTGATAATTTTTTTGAAATTGGTCCCGGTATGGGCGCACTAACAAATGTTCTTAATTTACCTGGTATTAACGTCAAGGCGATTGATGTAGATAATAAGAATATCGAATATCTGAAAAAACAATATTTAGCTCCTGCCAAATTTGATTTCATTCATGGAGATGTTTTATCAGCCTCTTTAGATTTTCTTGAGAAGGATAGATACAGAATAGTTGGCAATCTACCTTACAATATTTCAACACAAATAATTTTAATGTTTTCAAATTGGTCTCATCTTGTTGGGGATCTCCACTTCCTTGTTCAAAAAGAAGTTGCAGAAAAAATTGCTGGCAAAATTGCATCTAAGAATTGGGGCAAACTATCGATAAAGCTGTCTGCTTTTTTTAATACCGAAATACTGTTCGACGTTCCGCCAGAAGCTTTTGATATTAAGCCAAAGGTCAACTCCAGCTTTATAAGAATGACTCCTCAAAAAAAATATAATATTGATCAACATACTAAAGATAATTTATATAAAATTATTGATATGTCTTTTTCTTCAAGAAGAAAAAATATTAAAAATAACTTAAAAAAATTAGACCTAGACTGGGATGTTCTTGATATCAATCCAAGCTTAAGGCCTGAAGAAATATCATTAGATGATTATTTAAAAATATCAAAAAATTTGGGAAATTAGATGGCTCATTATGTTGTTGGTGACGTTCAGGGTTGCTTTACGGAGCTGGAGGCACTACTTAAAAAAATTAAATTTAACTCTACACAAGACACCTTAGTTTTTGCAGGTGATCTTGTTAATAGAGGTAATGAATCAGAGAAGGTCTTAGAGTTTTGTATTAAAAATACAAGCTCAGTCAAAGCCGTGCTTGGAAATCATGATTTTTATTTACTTTACCTAATTGAGCATCACAAAAAAGATAAATCTTTAAAAAAAGTTTTGGAATCTAAGAATATTAAGAAATATCAAACTTGGTTAAAAAAGCTTCCTTTATTACTAAAAATAAAAATTAAAGAAACCGAAGAAATCTTTTGGATTTCTCATGCAGGCATTCCTTTTATTTGGGATATGCATGAGGCTAAAAAATACTCAAAGGAAGTACAAAAATCCTTAAAAATAGATTCTTTAGCTTTATTAGAAAATATTTGGGGAGACACACCCAAAATTTGGAATCCAAACTTAGTTAAATATAAAAGACTGCGAACGATCATTAACTACTTCACAAGAATGAGATTTTTAGGAAAAGATGGCTCTTTAAGACTAAATTTAAAAAGTAAGAAAGGCAAAAAAGGATATATTCCATGGTTTAAGCAAACTTCTAACAACTTAAATGATAACGAGAATATTATTTTTGGTCATTGGGCATCTCTAGAAGGCAAGACTGGTATAAAAAATATTATTGGGCTTGATACTGGCTGTGTTTGGGGAAATAAGCTTACAGCTATAAGATTAGAAGATAAAAAGCTATTTCAAGTTAAGAAAAAATGAAAGTATATGAAGTTGGTGGGGCTGTCAGAGATGCCCTTCTTGATAAAAAAGCAAAGGACAGAGACTGGGTGGTTGTTGGATCCTCTCCTGAAGAAATGGTATCAAAGGGGTTTAAACCGATTGGTAAAGACTTTCCTGTATTTTTGCACCCTACTAGCAATGAAGAATATGCTCTTGCCAGAACTGAAAAGAAAACAGGTCATGGCTATCACGGTTTTAATTTTTATTTTGGCAAAGAAGTAACGCTTGAAGAAGACCTTTCAAGAAGAGATTTAACCATCAATGCTATTGCTAAAGATGAAGATGGTAATCTTATTGATCCTTATGGCGGTATTAATGATATTAAAAAAAATATCTTTAGACATGTTTCAAATGCATTTTCAGAGGATCCGTTAAGAGCTATAAGATTGGCTAGATTTCATACCTATGAGCATTTGAATAAATTCTCAATTGCTGAAGAAACAAAAAAACTACTTGAAATAATTGTTGAATCTCAAGAAATTAAAAATCTTTCTCCTGATAGGGTCTGGACAGAAACCGAAAGAGCATTATCATCATCGAATCCTAATATTTATTTTGAGGTTTTATTAAAATTTAAACTGCATCTACCCTATTTTGAAGCACTGAATGTACCTGTATGTAATTCTTCATTAGAAAATCAAATCAAATGGTCAGAACTTCAAATTAATAATAAATTTTTACTCGGTGATCAACTTCCAGTTCCAAATTCATACAAAAATGCTGCATATGTCTTAGAAATGCTTTTAAAAATTAATAATAATCAAAATAGGGATTATTTGATTACTGCATTGCCTAAAATTAATCTTGAAAGAAATGATAAATTAATTAAGAAGCTTTTAATTTTGCCTCAACTTAAATATTCAAAAGATTTAATCTTAAAACTATTACTAAATACTAATGAAAAGGATTTTTCAGTACTATCTAATATTTCAAAAGAGAAAATCAGCGAAGAAAAGATTAAACTATATACACAAATCATTGATGACTGTTTATGAATAAAACTATATTAATTACAGGGGCTGCGAAAAGAATTGGTAAAGAGATAGCTTTAACTTATTGTGATATGGGTTGGAATATTATCATTCATTATAACTCTTCAAAAAATGATGCTGAAAAATTAGCTAACGAGATTAATTCAAAGAATCCTGAAAGTGCAAAAATTATTCAAGCAAACTTAGATATTTCTAGTGATGTTCAAAAATTAATAAATGAATCTAGAGATTGTTTTGAATCAATAGATGTCATTGTCAATAATGCCTCAACTTTTTATCCTACTACTTTAGATGAAATATCAGATGAACATTGGGAAAAGCTTGTAGGTAGCAATTTAAAAGGTCCATTATTTTTAATACAGGGACTTAGCGATAAATTAAAAGAATCAAAGGGATCGATAATTAATATTACTGATACAAATTTAAGCAAAGGAGTTGCGAATTTTTCTATATACGCTGCTGCTAAAGGTGGGCTAGAATCTATAACTAAGGTTCTGGCTAGGGAGTTGGCCCCAGAAGTTAATGTTAATGCAATTGCACCTGGTGCAATGCTTGAGCCACCCGATGTAACCTGGACTGAAGAACAAAAAGAAAAAGTTATATCTAATATACCGCTTAAGAGAATGGGTAATGAAAAAGATATTGCTAACGCTGTTAAGTTTGTTGCTAGCTCTAAATATATGACCGGACAAATAATTAAAGTTGATGGGGGAAGATCATTGTCATGACAAACGATGCTCAAAAATATGAAAAAATATTTTCTGGAACAAAAGAAGTTGCAGAAAATTTAAAAATTGCTACTGCAAGTCTCCAGCCATGGATTGATGCTCATGTTCCTGATGCCGGCTCAATAAAATCAATAGAGCAATTTAGAGGGGGTCAATCTAATCCTACGTATAAAATTATTACAGATAATAAAAATCTTGTCTTAAGAAGAAAGCCACCCGGTAAATTATTACCTTCTGCACATGCTGTCGACAGAGAATATAAGGTTATTACTGCGCTATATGAAACTGATGTTCCTGTTCCTAAAACATATGGCTTATGCGAAGATGAAGAAGTTGCAGGCACAGCATTTTTTGTAATGGATTGCTTGGATGGTGATATTTATTGGGACCATATGCTGCCTTCCCTTTCAAAAGAACAAAGAATCAAAGTCTATCAAAATAAGAATAAAACACTTGCTGCACTCCATAGCGTAGATTATAAAAAAGTTGGATTAGAGGACTATGGCAAACCTGGCAATTATGTTGCAAGACAAGTCTCAAGATGGTCTAAACAATATCTAGCATCTGAGACAGACAATATTGTAGAAATGAATAATCTTATAGAGTGGTTGCCAGAAAATATTCCTGATGATGATGAAACCTCAATTGTTCATGGAGACTATCGCTTAGACAATATGATAATGAAAAACCAAGAAGTCATAGGTGTTCTTGATTGGGAACTTTCTACCTTAGGTCATCCAATCGCAGACTTTTGCTACCACTGTCTTACATGGAGAACAGAGCCGTTATTTTATGATCATGCAAAATTAAAAGAAATGGGTATTCCTAATGAAATGGAATATCGCGACATGTACTCTGAAATTACTGGAAAAGATCTATCAGCTAATTGGGAGTTTTATATGGCTTTCAGCTTATTTAAAGTTGGCGCCATATGTCAGGGCATTCTTGGTAGGGTTAGAGACGGAACTGCATCAAGCAAGCATGCTGAAGACAGAGGAATGAAGGTGTATCCTCTATCAGAATTTGCTTGGTCGATAGTTGAAAATCACTTTAAATAGGCTAATTTTTAACATCTAAAGTATTTCCTTTAAAGGCTCTGATACAAATGAGTATTTTTCAATTTCATCACTTTCAAAAAGTATCTCATCCTCATCAATCTGAAGAATTATATCTATATCTAGAGTTCTAGCACTAAATTTTGGTGCGTCTCTATTTCTACCAGATTCATCTTCTATTTCTTTTAAAATTTTGTTTAAATCATCAAAAGGTAAATCAACTTCACCTGAGACTACTAAATTTAAGAAATCATCACCTTCAAAGCCCTCGGCTTTAGTTTTATGAATTGAAGAAAACTTTGGTTTATCTAATATCTTTTGTAATTTCTCAATGGCAAAAAGGATATTTGCCTCTGCATTAATATTACTTCCTAGCGATAAGAAATATTGCATTATCTATGAATAATTAGGCCGACATCTTTCGAGCCTCTTATAGCGCCTGGCTTTGATACCCTTAACTTTATTGATTCAACTCCGTATTCATTTTTAACTAGAGAGGCTATGCCTTCAGCAAGAGTTTCTTGAAGTTGAAATGATGACTCTTCTACAAATTTTATTACGCCTTTTGCAATAGCTTTATAATCAACTGTATCTTCAATAGAATCTGTTGCAGCAGCTTTTTTGCAGTCAAATGGGAATTCTAAATCGATACTAACTTCCTGCTTAACCTTTCTTTCCCAATCAAATATTCCGATGATAGTTTTTACTCTAAGATCTTTTATATAAATAATATCTTTCATTTGTTTAACTCGCTTAGTGGCCACCTTGCCCTAACATAAGAGGCTTGAGACTTCAATCTTATCAGAAGATCTCAATGATCCCACAAAAGCAATCATTGCAGCATTGTCACCACAATATTTTAAGAGAAGGATAAAAAACTTTAATTCCTAAAGAACTCTCTAATTCTTTAATAGCAGTTCTAAGAGCTTTGTTGGCGGCAACGCCTCCTGCAATTATGACCTCAGATCTTCCAGTGATCTCGACCGCTTTCCTAATTTTCTTTGATAAAACTTCTATGACAGCTTGTTGAAAAGAAGCAGCTATATCTGCTTTTATTTGATCCGTTAAATTTTCAATATCTCTTACTGCATATAAAACAGATGTTTTAAGACCGCTAAAACTCAAATCAAGATTGTCACTATGCATCATCGGCCTTGGAAAATCATAGGCCTTAGGATTTCCTTCAAGTGCTAATTTTTCTAGATGTGGTCCGCCTGGATATGGTAAATCTAATAATTTACCAACCTTATCAAATGCCTCTCCCACTGCATCGTCCTGCGATTGTCCAAGTATTTCGTAATCGCCTCTTTCCTTAACATCTACAATCATGCTATGCCCTCCACTTACTAATAAACAGATATAAGGTATCTTAATTTCTGGAAATTCCATAACAGGGGACATTAAGTGTCCTTCAAGGTGATTAATGGGTATTAAAGGTATCTTTAAAGCAGTGGATAAGCCTTGAGCAAAGCTTTCACCAATTAGCAAAGCGCCCAATAATCCAGGACCAGATGTATATGCAATTTGATCAATAGATTTTATGTCTATGTCTTTAAGAGCCTCACTTAAGACATCTACTATTTTTACACAGTGATCTCGTGAAGCTAATTCAGGTACGACTCCTCCATACTCTGCATGCATTTTTATCTGGCTATATACTGACTCGCCAATAATTCCATGATTAGAATCATAAATTGCTATTGCAGTCTCATCACAAGATGTTTCAATTCCTAAAGTTTTCATAATTTTTTAATAAAATGTTTTGCAAAATTTCTAATTACAGCCTAAACTACGCGACTAATTATGCCTTCAATTATAATAAAAGAAACAGAACATTTTGACATTGGTTTAAGAAAGTTCAAGCGTGCCTGCGAAAAAGCAGCAATTGTCCCTGAAATCAGAGCAAGAGAGTTCTATGAGAAGCCAACAGAAAAAAGAAAGCGTTTAATGGCAGCTGCTGTTAAGCGTGCTAGAAAATCAAATAGGAAATTTTCTTTCCCAAGACAAAGATCTTTTAGATAACCTTGACCCTTCTTTCCGAAATTCAGTCTGATCTCAAGCAAGCAATGCTTGATAAAGATGATATGACTCGTGATACTCTGAGAATGTTTAAATCGGAGGTTCAAAAATTCGAGATAGATAGTCAAGAAACTGCAGACGATGCAAAAGCACTGCAAATCATCAATAAAATGATCAAGCAACGAAAAGATTCTATTGCTCAGTTTACAGAAGGTGGAAGAGCTGACCTTGCGGACAAAGAAGAGTTAGAAGTTACTATTCTTTCTAAATATAAACCCCAGCAACTAAATGAATCTGAAATATCAGAAAAAGTTCAGTCAGCTATATCTGAGTCTGGAGCATCTACCATGCAAGATATTGGCAAAGTAATGGGTATTCTTAAAAGCTCAATTCCAGCAGGAACTGCTGATATGGGCATTGTAAGCAAAATTGTTAAAGATCAATTAAGTTAACTAATACTGGATCAGCGCATCCATAGGATCAAATTATGGAAAGAAGCAACAATAGAAAACCCAACGAACTTCGAGAACTTACAATTGAACCAAATGTAAATATTCATGCTGAAGGGTCAGTATTAGTATCTTTTGGCAATACTAAAGTTATTTGTACTGCAACTATCGATACAAATGTTCCAAGATGGATGAGAGGGAGTGATGAAGGCTGGGTAACTGCTGAGTACGGTATGCTTCCAAGATCTACAAATGAAAGGATGGGCAGAGAAGCAGCTAGAGGAAAACAAAGCGGCAGAACACAAGAAATTCAAAGGTTAATAGGAAGATCACTAAGACAAGCCGTTAATTTAAAATATATCAAAGGTAAAACTATTAATATTGATTGTGATGTGATTCAAGCTGACGGGGGGACAAGAACTGCATCTATAACTGGGGGTTGTGTTGCCCTATTTCTAGCCTTAAAGAATCATCATGATGATCACAGAGCTATTAAGACGCATGTCGCTGCTGTTTCACTTGGAATACTAGATGATCAGGTGATACTTGATCTAGATTACAATGAAGATAGTAGTGCTGAAACTGATCTTAATTTAGTGATGACTGATTCTTTGGAGCTAATTGAAATTCAAGGAACCGGTGAAGAAGCTCCTTTTTCCAAAGAACAACTAAATGAAATGATTGAGGTTGGAAGTTCAGCTATTGCTGATATTATTGAAAAACAAAAAGCCTGTTTAAAATAAGTGAAAGACTATCAAAAACAATTTCTTGAATTAGCTCTCGATGCTAAAGTACTAGAATTTGGTGACTTTACATTAAAGTCAGGTAGAAAAAGCCCTTATTTTTTCAATGCATCAAAGATGCTTAATGGTGGATATCTTCATCATTTGGCAGAATGCTATCGGGAAGCAATTATAGATTCCAATATTACTTTTGATTGTATATATGGGCCTGCATATAAAGGAATATTCTTAGGATCTATTGTATCCATGATACTGAGTAAAGATGGAGGAGAATATCCGCTATCCTTTAATAGAAAAGAAGTTAAAGATCATGGCGAAGGTGGAACAATAATTGGCAATAATCCTTCTGGAGATGTATTGATCATTGATGATGTGATATCTGCAGGCACAGCTGCAAAAGAATCGATTGAGACAATAAAGGAACTTGGAGCAAACCCAAAGATAATGCTCGTAGGTCTTGATAGACAAGAAAAAGGTAAGGGTGACCTGTCTGCCAAAAGAGAGCTAGAAACAGCATTTGAAATGCAAGTAGTATCAATTATTAATTTAGATACCTTGATATCCTACTCTCAAGATAATGCGGAATATAAAAAGCATTTAGAGAGGCTAATCTCTTACAGGGATGAATGGGGAGCTTAGATGTTTTCAGGAATAGTTTCACACAAAGCAAAAGTTCTTAAAGTTAAATTTCATAATGACTATATGAGTCTTAAAATATATGCTCCTAAAAACTTTGTCAAAGGCCTTAAAAAAGGTGCAAGCGTATCAGTTAACGGAGTTTGCTTAACATCAAAAGATACAGGTAAAAGTGGCCTAAGTTTTGATGTTATTCAGGAGACCCTAGATAGAACTAATCTTGGGCAGATTTCAAAAGGTGACATGGTAAACCTTGAGAGATCTATAAAAGCATCCTCAGAAATAGGTGGTCATTTAATGTCTGGTCATATTCACTTTACTGCAAAAATCAATAAAATTATTGAGAAAGATAATACAAAAGATATGACAATCAACATATCAAAAAACTATTCTGAATATGTTATGGAAAAAGGTTATATAGGTATAAATGGATGTAGCCTAACCGTAGGTAAAGTAAATAAAAGTAATTTTAAAATTCATTTGATTCCAGAAACTTTAAAGGTTTCTAATTTAAGTAATCTAAATAAGTTAGATACAGTCAATATTGAAATTGATCAGAATACTATTGCTATTGTTGATACTGTAAAAAGAACTTTAGCTGCTAAGAAATCTTGATAGTACTGCCATTCTGATAGCAACTCCATTTGAAATCTGAGTGCGAATTACTGACTGGTCACACTGATATACACTTTCAGAAATTTCAATATAATTTACAGGGCCAGGATGCATAACAATTGCATCCCCTTTGGCTTGCTCTAGCCTTTCAGATGTTAATTCATAAGCTTGTTTATATTCTTCAAGGTCAAGGTTTAACGTCTCCTCAAACCTTTCATATTGTATTCTGAGCGTCATTATTACATCAGCATCATGTAATGCCACATCTAAGTCTGGCTCAAATCTCCCCAAGACAGGATTGATATACTTTGTTGACATACTTGGATGGCCGCAAAAAGTTAGAGAGTTAAATGAGAAGTTTGATATCCCCTCAACGAACGAAGATGTCACTCTTGAATGATCTAAATCACCAACTATCACAATATTAAGGTCGTCTATAGAACCTTTATTTTCAATAATTGTCATCAAATCTATCAATGCTTGAGTTGGATGAGATATAGAGCCTTCTCCGCCATTAATAAATACCATCTCAGGTAAATATTCTGATAAGTCTCTAATGACTGATTCAGGATGCCTTAAAACGCATAGATCAACCCCCATTAAGCTTAGAGCATCAACTGTCTCATATATTGATTCGCCCTTCTCAACAGATGAATTAGAAATATCAAAACCAATCACAGAACAACCAAGGTTCTTTGCAGCAATCTCAAATGAAGATTTAGTTCTAGTGCTTGGTTCACAAAAGACGTTTGCAACAGTTTTATCCGGAAATAAATTTTCTTTTCTAAAAGAACCATCTTCAAGTTTAAAATTTTTAGCAAATTCAATTAGTTCAAGAATTTCTTTTTTTGAAAGATCGTTTAATGATAGGAGGTTTCTATTCATGATTGATAAGAATTGCATCCATCTCTACATTAACACCAAGGGGTAAAGCAGAGACCTCTACTGTAGCTCTAGCAGGATAGGGTTCAACAAAATGCCTTTGCATTGCTTCATTAACAATTGAGAAATCATTCATATTGGTTATATAAATTGTTAGCTTAACAATGTCTGATAGGGATGCATTAGCTTCTTTACATATAGCTGTTAAATTTTGAAGAACTTGTTCAGCCTGATCTTCAATCGAAGAATTCATTAAATCCCCTGTTTTTGGATTAATGGCAACTTGGCCTGATATAAATGTGAAGCCTCCAGCTTTTACTGCTTGAGAGTATGGGCCAATAGCCTTTGGTGCATCCTCAGTAAAAATGATTTCTTTTGTCATTAAGTTATCTGCCTATGGTTTATGAAATGCATTGTACCTAAAATTAAATTTTTAGGTTTATCATTTTTCATTAATTAATCTTGTACAACTTGATGTAATTTTTTTAGCCCTAAGTTTTTGCATTATATATTTCAATTCTTCTTGATTCTCAACATCTACTTCCATTTCAAACGCAGCAAAAGTGCTATCAATATTTTTTGTATGAATTTGCTCAATATTTATACCGGCTTTTGTGAACACAGAAACAATCTCAGCCAACACACCTATCTCATCAACAGTTACGATGTTAATTTTTGCTGTATAGAGATGAGTTTTAGTATTCTTTGTCCATTTTGCAGGTATATATCTGGGATCTTTTGAGATAAAAGGTGCTACCTGTTTACATCTCTTATGATGAATAACTATTCCCCTTTCTGTATCAGAGTGGGCAATTGCTGGATCTTCATATATTGGATGACAACATTTAGCAAAAACCACCGAAACACCCTCTATGTGGTTATCGCTAATAAAAACAGGTTTAATTTTTTTATTATCTGAATCTTTTCTAATCTTCAGGCCAGAATAAAATCTTTCTGCAACTATATTGCCTGTTCTTTTTCCCGAGCCTAATTCAATCAAAAGCTTATTAAGAGATGTGACCCCAATTGAATCTAATACTCTTTTAAGAGTGCCTCCTCGATAATCTTCTAATGATTTTCCAGATCTTTGTAATTCAGACTCCAACATAAATTTTCCTGCTTTTCGAGCGGATGATACTTTCTGATTTCTTAGTCTGGATCTAATGCCGCTTCTTGCTTTACTTGTAACAATAAAATTAAGCCATGCGGGATCAGCTTCAACAGAAGAGCTTGAAGTAATAATCTCAACTGTTTGACCACTTTCAAGTTCAACATTTAGTGGAGCCTCTCTTCTATTTACCTTACACCCAATAATACTATTACCCAAACCAGTGTGAACTTCATAAGCAAAATCTATAGGAGTTGCTCCAGTTTTCAAGGCATAAATATGTCCTTTAGGTGAGAATAAATAAACCTCTTCTGAATCAAGGTCTTTCTTAAGAGAATCAGCAAACTCCGATGGATTTGAAGATTTCTTTTGGAGCTCAACCAGACCTGATAACCATTTGTTCGCTCTTAATTCAGTGCCTTTGCTTTCATCATCATTAGTTTTATAGCCCCAGTGAGCTGCAATACCCATATTTGCCGTAGCCCACATATTTCTTGTCTGAATCTGAACTTCTATTGGAAATGCATCTAAAGCTAATAGACTTGTATGTAATGCCTGATACCCATTTGTTTTTGGTATTGCAATATAGTCTTTAAATTTATTTTCAATTGGTGAAAAGTAATTATGAATAATTCCAAGCGACCTGTAACAATCATCTACTGAATCAACAAGAATTCTAAAACCATATACATCTAGTATTTCTGAAAAAGGCTTATGCTTTGATTTAATTTTACTGTAAATGCTATAGAGGTTTTTTTCTCTGCCCTTTACAGCAACAGCCTCTACATTATTTGATTTAAGTCTTTTTTTCAGTTCCTTTCTAATCTTTTCAACAATTTTTTTTCTTCCACCACTAGAACTTTTAACAGCATTTTCAAGCATCTTAGCTCGCATAGGATGTATGCATCTAAATGAAAGATCTTCAAGCTCTGCTCTTATATCTTGCATACCTACTCTTAGCGCAAGAGGACCATATAATTCAAGAGTTTCTTTTGCTTTCTGAATTTGTTTTTTTCTTGGAACGTACTCTATTGTTCTCATGTTATGAAGACGATCACAAAGCTTTACCAAAACAACCCTTACGTCATTAGCCATTGCTAATGCCATTTTTTGCAGATTGTTAGCATTATTATCAGCTATATTTTTTGTTTCGATCTTTCCAAGCTTACTTACGCCATCGACTATGTGCGCAACATCGTCGCCAAATATTTTAGCCAAGTTATTTTTTTGAACATTACAATCTTCTAATACATCATGCATTAGTGCCGAACAAACTGAATCAGGGTCCATTTTAAGTTCTAGAAGAATTTCTGTAACAGCTACTGGATGAGTGATGTAGTCAGAACCATCTTTTCTTTTCTGTCCAGCATGAGCATAGAAAGCAAATGAGTAAGCTTTCTGGATTTTTTTTATATCTTCCTGATTTAAATAGGTTTTACAAGTTTTATAAAGAGATGATGGAAGCTTTAGAAGACTAGTTTCTGAAAAATGTATTAGATGATTTGGGAGAACTGTTTCACTCAAATTAGTTCTCCAAAATTCATTTACTCAGCCGTTTCTGGTACTTCTGAGTCCGGTGAGGAGAATCCGTCCATTAATACATCTTCTTCTAAGGTTCTATCTAGTGTCTCTTTATCTAAAAGACCAGCTTCGATTTCTCTTAGAGCAACCAAGGTTGGTTTATCATTATCCCATTCTACGAGAGGGTCTCTACTTGTTGTGGCAAGCTGTCTAGCTCTTTTTGAGGCCATGATAATTAAATCAAACCTACTTGGTACTACTTGTAAACAATCTTCAACTGTAATTCTAGCCATATAATTTCTCCTAGGGAGAGTATTCTATTTGTATTGATCAATTAAGACAACATATCTCTCAAGATCTTTAGGTTTATTTTATCCTTATTATTAGAAGATTTCCCATCTATAACAATATCTATGATATCTATGCTTGCAGTTTCATAGCTGTCATTTAGGATTCGATAATCAAATTCTTCAGCAAATTTAAGTTCTTTCTTAGCATTATTGAGTCTTGTGTTAATAATGGCTGGTGAATCAAGACCTCTATTTATAAGCCTGTTTTCTAGCTCTTCTATGCTTGGAGGGATAATAAATATAGACGTATGCTCAATTGATGCATCCTTGATTAATTTATAACCCTGGACATCAATATCACAAATAACACTTATACCTTTATTAATCTTTTCTTCGATATGTGACTTAAGTGTCCCATATTTATGGTTATGGACAACAGCGTATTCAATGAAGGCATGTTTGGAAATTAATTCATCAAACTCATTATCTTCTAAAAAGAAATAATGCTTACCCTCTTCCTCTCCGTCTCTAGGCTTCCTAGTTGTAGCTGATACTGACAGCTCAAAATTTTTACTTGTATCAAGAATGGATTGAATTAGAGATGACTTGCCAGCTCCTGATGGAGCTGAAATTACATACAGCTTTCCTTTTTGCATATTATTCAATGTTCTGTGCTTGTTCTCGCATCTCTTCAACTGAGAGCTTCATATCTAATGCGATTTGTTTGTAGCCAGGATGATCAATTTTTACAGATAAAGTGCTTGTTTCTCTAAATAATTCTTGAAGAATGAAATCTATCTTTTTACCACTTCCATTTTTTATGGATAATTCTTTCATTAAAGAGCTTAGATGAAAGTCAATTCTTTCTATCTCTTCAGCAACATCATGTTTTAGAACCAGCATTGCAACCTCTTGTTCAAGCCTATCCTTGTCTAAATTATCACAAAGCATCTTCACTTTCTTATTAAGTGTTTCAGCCCTTAGTTTAGTTAGTTTAGGATTTGATTTAGAGATTTTTGCTAAGTTATTTTGTATTTTTGATATTTTTGATATGAATGTTTTGTTGATCTTTTCTCCTTCTGTCTTCCTATTTTCTAACAATTCATTTAAGGCTGCTTTGAAGGTTTTCTTTAAAAGATTTTGATTAACTAATATTTTTTGTTCTGATTTTATTATTCCTGGAATATCTTTTATATCTGATAATCTTATATTGCTTGTATCAATAGATTTAATTGAATTAATTGAATTAAATAGATTTTTTATAGATTCATTATTAATTGTATAAGTATTACTGGATGGAAACTTTAGCTTAAATCTAATATCCACACTTCCACGTTTTATTTTTTTAGAAACTTCTTCTCTAATTAGAACATCGAACTCATTTCCAATATCGTTTGGCTTAATTGAAACATCTAAAAATCTATGGTTCACGCTCTTAATATCACAATATACTTCTGTTTCTTTTTGTATTTGCTTCGAGGAGCCGAAGCCTGTCATGCTAGATATCATATAGACATTGTATTTTGCTTAGAGTTTTTGTTCTAGCTTTAATTATTTAAAAAATAAACCCAGCTGCTTTTAATTTTTTATTACTAACAGATTTAACTGATGCAAGGATTTCACAATCTTCACTACAATTATAAATGTTGTTTTCTTTATTTTGAGATAGGTTGTTAATTGCAAAAGATATAATTTTTGCTGCTGTATTTCGATTTAATTTATTATGAGATGAATGTTTTGAGCTATCTATGTATAACCCTGAAAACCTTAAGATATTTAAATATACTGGGAAAAATTCATTTAGAGTCAGCTCATATTCCTTTATAAGGTTTCCTCGAAAATCAGAAGGTTCAGTCAAAGTAGCTTCATCAATATAGCCCAGCTGATGATCTCCATAAACTCTTGTAGATGATATTGCTATTACACTTTTAATATCTACGTTTTGTAATGAATTTGTAATATTTTCTAGAGAAGAGATGAATCCATCTCTATAACCATTTTCATCTAAATTGCTTGGTTTGGGAATGATGATAACTGAATCAAAAGTAATTTTAGGTAAATCTAGATTGCTATTAGAGAGCCAATCCCAATTTATCTTAATAATATTTTGATCAAGAGAGCCATGTCTAGATACAGCATATATATTTGCCGATTGTTCTTTAAGAATTTTACTTAATCGATTACCAATATCTCCATAACCTATGATTAGGATATTTTTATTCATTCTTTAATTTAACATATGATCCAGGGAAGAATCCCTGGATCATTAAAGTTTATGTTTGAAGTTATATGCTTAATAGAGGAGCAATAACTAAACTTACAATAGCCATTACATTAATTAAAATATTCATTGATGGGCCTGAAGTATCTTTGAATGGATCTCCAACTGTATCACCCACAACTACCGCAGCATGAGTATCTGATCCTTTGCCGCCAAGATTACCTTTCTCAACATACTTTTTAGCGTTATCCCATGCACCACCAGCATTAGCCATCATAAGTGCTAAAGATACGCAACCCAAGAGTCCACCAGCAAGCATTCCACCAAGGGCTTCTGCCCCTAAACCAAAACCAACAACAGCTGGCATGGCTACAGCAATGACACCAGGTAACATCATTTTCTTTAAAGATGCCTGAGTAGCAATTTCAACACACTTCTCTGAGTCTGGATCAGCTGTGCCCTCCATTAAACCTGAAATTTCTTTAAACTGTCTTCTGATTTCATTAATCATCTCAAAAGCTGCATCACCAACTGCTTTCATAGTTATAGATGCAATATAAAAAGGTATACAAGCTCCGATAAACATACCCACTAATACGATTGGATCAGTAATAGCCAGAGAGAATTCAGGGTTATTTAATGTAACAACAGCTGAATATGCAGAAATAATTGCTAATGCTGCTAATGCTGCTGCTCCGATTGCAAAACCCTTGCCTATTGCTGCTGTTGTATTACCGAGTTCATCTAGCGAATCTGTGATATCTCTTACCTCTTTGCCCATACCAGACATCTCTGCTATTCCACCCGCATTATCTGCAACAGGTCCATAGGCATCGATAGCCATTGTGATTCCTACAGTCGATAACATTCCAACTGCAGCTATCCCAACACCGTAAACTCCAGATAAACCAGTAGATATAAAAATAATTGCTGCTAGAACAATTATTGGAATGACAACAGACTCCATACCAACAGCTAGTCCAGAAATCATAACAGTTGCTGAGCCGGTTTCACCAGACTCTGCAATATCTTTAACTGGTTTACCGCCTGTATAGTATTCAGTAATTAGTCCTATTAATACTCCACCTACAGCTCCTGCAATAACACACCACCAAACTGCATTTGATACGCCTGGAAGTGATTGAATTAAAAACCATGCAAAAATTACGAAAATTACAGGTGCTAATAGTGTTCCAGATCTTAAAGCGCTTGCAGGCTCTTTAGCTGATTGAAGTTTGACAATAAAAATACCTAAAATTGAAGCTATTAATCCAACTGATGCTAGTAATAATGGAAGCATCATCATGTCAGTTGATCCTAATGTATAAGCAATTGCTATTGAAGCAATCATTGATCCACAATAGGACTCGAATATATCTGAGCCCATTCCAGCAACATCACCAACATTATCACCAACATTGTCAGCAATTACTCCAGGATTTCTTGGATCATCCTCAGGTATTCCAGCTTCAATTTTTCCTACAAGATCAGCTCCAACATCAGCACTTTTTGTAAATATGCCTCCACCCACTCTTGAAAATAGAGCTACAACAGATGCTCCCATTCCAAAGCCCTCAAGGGCATGAACATGATCTTGGTTAAAAAAATAATATAAAGTTCCTAGGCCAATAAGCCCTAAAGAAGCTACGCAGAGGCCCATTACTGAACCACCGTAAAAAGAAACTGATAATGCAGCAGCTGCGCCATCTTCTTGAGCAGCGGTTGCGGTTCTAACATTTGCTTTGGTAGCAGCATACATGCCTATAAAACCAGCTAATGATGAACAAGCAGCTCCTGTAATAACAGCGATTGCTGAATGAATGCCTAATGCAAACCAAACCAAAACAACTAAAACAGCTATAAAAATTAAAAGATACTTGTACTCAGTTTTCATGAAAGCTAACGCTCCATTATGAATCTGATCGCCTATTTTTTTGACTTTATCCTGTCCATCAGGATATTTCATAACAAGCATGTAAACAACAAGTGCAGCAATCATTCCCATGACGCCTAAAACTGGTGGTAAAAGTAAAGTATTCATTAAAGACCCCTCTTTTTTTAAAGAGGCATTCTAGCAAATAATTATAAAAAAGACGTACTTTTTAGTTATTTATTGAATAAATTTTTGTCTATTAAGTTCTCTGAATCAGCAACTATACAAGCAACAGCTGCGTCACCGGTAACATTCACAGAAGTGCGAAGCATATCAAGAATTCTATCTACAGCAAGTATTATGCCGATAGCTTCAAGAGGTAAGCCAAATTGTTGAAGGATTATAACCAGAGTTATTGTTCCAGCCGAAGGAACTGCTGCAGTCCCAATGGAAGTTACTACTGCAAGTATAACAACTTGTATGTATTGAAATAATGTTAAATCGATGCCCGACATTTGAGCAATAAATACTGTAGCCATGCCCTGCATAATTGCAGTTCCATCCATATTAATAGTAGCTCCAACCGGAATAACAAAAGAAGAAACATTTTTATTTACACCCAATTCATCCTGAACTGTCTTTAATGTTACTGGGATGGTTGCAGCACTAGAAGAGGTTGAAAAAGCAAAGATTGCTACGTCTTTCATTTTCCTATAAAAAGTACCAATACTTAGGTTAGTAAAAATTTTCAATATGAGAGAATAAGTTAAAAATGCATGAATAATTAATACAACTATTAACAATAAAACATATTTAAATGCTTCTTGAAAAATATCTAAACCGTCTGTAATGACAAATTTTCCAATTAAACAAAAAACACCAATAGGTGCGAAAGAAATTATCATTATTACTAGCTGCATAAATACTGTATTTAGCTTTTCAAATGATTTACTAAAGTTATCGGTTAAATGATTAGTTTTGTTTAATGCGAGACCAAATAAAATACTGAAAAATACAACAGCAAGCATCTGGTTTTGAGCCATTGCCTCAATAATATTTGCAGGAAAGATATCTAGTATAGTTTCATATATACCCTGACCCTCTGGTAATTTATCTGGGGGTGCTATCTCTGAAGAATAACCAGATCCTGGTTTAAAAATTGAGCCTACTATTAAAGACAATGAAACAGCTATAGCTGTTGTAGAAAGATATAAGGCTATTGTCTTGAAGGTTATATTCCCAAGACTTTGCATACTTGTTAGTGAAGAGATTCCTGATACAAGAGAGAAGAAAACTAAAGGGACAATTAATAGCTTTAGTAAATTAACAAAAATGGAGCTCCCTAGATTAAATACATAAACTCTTACAAAGCTTACTAAGCTATCTGGGAATAAATCTAGATAATAAAAAAATGATCCAATAACAAAACCCAAAAACATCCCTAGTAAAATATTTCTAGTTAAGTTTTTTGGGGTATCAATCATTATATTTCAATCATATCAAAGTCTTCTTTACCAACGCCACATTCTGGACATAACCAATCATCAGGCACATCATCCCACCTCGTTCCAGGCTCAATACCATCCTCAGGCCATCCAAGTGCTTCATCGTATATTAGACCGCAAACTATGCATTCGTATTTTTTTAATTCCATATCTGTTTAATTAAGTTATTAAGATTAAAAATATGAACGGTATAATATCAGATTTATTAGGTTATTTAATGCAGCTAAAGCAATTATCATCATGGGGTTCTTTTAATTCTATAAAAGATAAGGTTCATAATGAAATCATTACCTCTTGGCTTTTAGAAAAAGGTCCGATTACAAAAAGGATTAAAAAAACTGGAAGTTTTCAACTTAATTTAATTCAAGATAAGCTTTCTAAAATATCAATTGATGATAAAAAATTTATCAATACAGAATCAGAAAAAATAAAAAAAAGGGAAGTTATTTTATTATGCAATGATTTACCAATTGTTTTTGCTCAAACAATAATACCCACTGAAACAATTGAGAATGGTTTTAGTGAATTAGGAAATCTGGGGACTAAGCCACTTGGTGATATTCTATTTGAAAAAGATATTTTTGTTAGAAATAGTATTGTTTTTGCCTCTTTCACAAACAACTCAAATACCTATTGGGGTAGAAAAGCAAAATATTCTGTCAAAGGATATAGATTTTCTGTAATGGAAATATTTTTAATAAATGAAAATGATTAACAAGATTCAAGGATTTATTGAGCTAACTAGGCTAGATAAACCAGTTGGTATATACCTCTTATTTTGGCCGTCATTCATTGGGCTCCTTTTAGGCGCAATTGATAGAGGGTCTATAGAATTTAAGAACTATTTCATTCTTATAATTGGAACAGTGCTTGTGAGATCCTGCGGTTGCATTATTAATGATATAAATGATTATAAATTTGATAGGCTAGTCTCAAGAACAAAAAATAGACCACTTGCATCGGGAAAAATGGGTATGACTGAAGCTTGGTTATATTTTATTTTATTAGCTACATTATCCCTGTGTTTACTCTTTTTTGTTCCGCTTTATACAATTTATGCATCATTGGTCGTAGCTGTATTTATAATGATTTATCCGCTTACTAAAAGGTTTCTAAAAGCTCCACAATTTTTTCTTGGTATAACTTTTGGTTCTGGGACTATAATCGCCTTTAGTTTGGTTTCATCAGATTTTTCATTATCTTTATTAATTCTATTTATTGGAACAGTTTTATGGATCATAAGCTTCGATACAATTTATGCATTTGAAGATATTACTGATGATTTGAAGATTGGTATAAACTCAACTCCAATTTTATGGGGCGATCAGGCATTAAATATTTCGAAATATCTTCATTTAGCATTTTATGTATCATTAGCATTGATAGGCTTTATAAATAAATTTTCATTATTTTTTTTACTTGTATTGATCATACTTTTGGGCCTATATATTCATCAAAGAAGATTGATCAATAATGACCAATACCTTGATGCCTTTAAATTTAATAATTGGATTGGAATGTTTGCCTCTATAGGTTTTGTTATAGAAGCTTTTCTAATTTAATCTTAATTACTATGAAAGATTCTTTTATTGAGAACATTGCTCAGATTTCTAATAAAGATTATCAAAATATTTTAATGGACAATGATTCTCCATTGATATCATATGAATTTCTTAATGCATTAGAGGAAAGTCAATCAGTAACTAAAAGTAATGGCTGGCAACCAATGCACTTGATGTTAAAAAACAAGGAAGATATATCAGGCTTTCTGCCCTTATATCTTAAAAATAATAGTCATGGAGAATTTGTATTTGATCATCAATGGTCATATGCATTAAAAAGAGCTGGGCGAAATTATTATCCAAAACTACTTTCTGCCATACCTTTTACCCCATGCGAATCAAGAAAATTTATAACAAAAAGCTCCATCGATAAAAGTTTTTTTATCGAGCCGGTAATCGAATACATGAAACAAAATAATATAGAAACCTGGCACATTCTTTTTCCTGATGAAAATGATTCTAATGATCTTTTAAAAAATAATTTTATAAAAAGAGGTGGCTACAGATTTGTTTGGAATAACAAAGATTATTCTAATTTTGATGATTTTCTAAATATTTTTACTTCAAAACAAAGAAAAAATATACGAAAAGAAAGAAATAAAATAGACCAGAGTAATATTAGTTTTAGTATTAAGGATAAAACAAATTTAGCTTCAGATGATTGGAAGATTTTTTATGAATTTTATAAAAATACTTATTTAGAGAGAATGCAGGCGCCCTATCTAAATTACAATTTTTTTGAGCTGATTCATAAAAATAGACAGGTTCTTCAACCAGTTGTATTTTTTGCTGAAATTGATGGAAATAAAGTTGCTGGATCACTTTGTTTTCAAGGGAAAGATATTCTTTATGGAAGACACTGGGGTGCATCTAAAATGATTGATAGTCTTCATTTTGAATGTTGCTACTATCAGGGGATCGAATACTGTATTAATAACAATATTAAGTTTTTTGACCCTGGTGTTCAGGGAGAGCATAAAATTAGAAGAGGTTTTGAGCCCAGGCTAAGCAACTCCTATCACTATATAGTCAAAGAGGATTTCAGAAATGCTATTGATTCTTTTTGTAAAGAAGAATATAGATCTATTGAACAATATTTGACTGCTTGCGATGAATATACACCCATAAAAAAAGAATATAGAATTTAATGATGAGGACATTACCAATAACCTCACATCATTTAACAGTATGTGAGGCTAATTTTATTAGATTAAAAAAATTGTTGAAGGATTTTTCATTAAAAGAAAATCTATTCGAATCTGTAAACCCTAACGGGTCTTCATTAAATATTTATTTACTAGTTCTTGATAAGACTGAGCACACGATCACTATTGAGGCTAAGCAAAGCTGTGATAATAAAAATATACATAGTAACTTTGTCTTGAGAATACAAATGAGTCTAGATGCAAAACTTGCTGAGGTGATCTCCTACCAAGGAGAGAAGCCTTTGCCATTTTTTATGAATCAGTCAAAAAAACAATCATACGATGAAAAACTTCAACAAAATAGATTCCTAACCGAATGGCTGGAAAGCATATTTGTATCTGGTATTTCAAGCAAAGAGCAGCTAAAAGATATCTTAGGTAATGATTAAAACAATTCTTTATTTTCATGGCTTTAAATCATCTAGCGAATCAAGCAAAGCGCAAGAGTTTAAAAATTTTGTATCCAAATATACCAAGAACACAAAAATTATAATCCCAGACCTAGATGATAATTTTGAAAAAGCTCATTTACAAATAGAAAAATTAATATCTGACAATAGTCCAGAAATAGTTTTTATGGGCAGCTCTCTTGGAGGCTATTCAGCATTATATTATTCACAAATCCATGGGGTCGAGGCAGTTTTGATTAACCCAGCGATTCCACCACTTAGTGGTTTTGAAATACACTTAGGAGAGAATGAAAACTATGCAACTGGAAAAAAATTTATGATAAAAAAAGATGATCTCTCTTTCATACGATCCCTTCATCATAAAAAAATACATAAACCAGAAAATATTTTAGTGTTGCTAGAATCTGGAAGATGAGGTATTAAATTATATTGAAACAACTTCTTATTTTAAAGCATCGCATATAGATATAATTTATGGCGGCAATCACTCATATACCTCGTTAAAAAATAAATACACTAAAGTGACAAATTTCTTAAAAATCACTTAAATGCAATAAAATAATGCATAAATGTATTTTATGCACTAAAATAGAGCATAAATTGACCAAATATTGTGCATAAATGCAAAAAAGTAATGGCATGTAAATTGCTTTATTAATAATGCTAATTCAAAAATTATATTAGGAGAAATAATGGCAGAATATAAAACTTATGAATACATATGGCTTGATGGAAATAAGCCTGAGTCTTCAATGCGAAGTAAAGTTAAAGCGACTGACGCTGATACACCACCAGACTGGTCTTTTGATGGCTCATCTACAGGCCAAGCAGAAGGTGGAAGCTCAGACTGTTTGCTAATTCCAGTTCAAACTTATACGAACCCTCATGGTCATGATTTAGTTATGACGCAGGTTCAAGCAGCAGATCATTCTGTGCATCCAACTAACTACAGAGCAGCAGCTGAAGCAGTTGTATCTGATGAATGGTGGTTTGGTTTTGAACAAGAATTCTTTTTTACCGATCCTGAAACAGGTGATCCTCTTGGATGGGAAAATGGTGAACCTGGACCTCAAGGACCATACTATTGCGCTGTTGGTGCTGGAAATGTGGTTGGAAGAGAAATTTCAGATGCTCATCTTCAAGCCTGTCTTGATCTAGGTATAACATTAACTGGTACTAATGCTGAAGTAGCACTTGGTCAGTGGGAATATCAATGTTTAGGAAAAGGAATTAAAGCTGCTGATGACCTATGGGTTTCAAGATATCTTCTTTATAAAATTGCAGAAGAATTTGGTGTTGGTGTAAATATTCATCCAAAACCAAAGACAGGTGACTGGAATGGTTCAGGCATGCATACGAATTTTTCAAATGAAGCTATGAGAAGTAGTGGAACAGAAGAACTATTTTCTTCAATGTGTGAAAAACTTGGCGAAGTTCATCAAGAAGGTATCTCTTTATATGGTTCTGATAACGATATGAGACTTACAGGACTTCATGAAACTCAAAGCATTGATCAGTTCTCATATGGTGTAAGTGATAGAGGAGCAAGTATTAGAATACCTGTATACACTGTAGAGCATAATTGGAATGGTTATTTAGAAGATAGAAGGCCTGCTTCTAATGCTGACCCTTATAAAATATTGGCACACATTGTGGGAACATTAACAAAGTAGTCCCCTCTTATATTCCGACTCCTTGCAAAGGGAGTCGGTTTTTTTAATGACAAATCCTGAAAAATTTAACGATCTTTTATTAAATCAAATAGCTTCAGAAATTGTCGTATTAGATGATAAGTATAATATTCTTTGGCTAAATGATTCAGCCATATCAAATGGTTGGATTTATTCAAGCGAAGATCAAGACATTAAAAATCAATTTATTCCTGAAACCAATAGTGAGCTCCTTGATCTTCTTGAAGATTGTCTTAATTCTGGCAGCACAATAACAAAGAGAAACTTTAAATTAGCTAAACCTAATGAAAATCATAGAATTGTAGACTTAACAGTAAGTTGGTCTAATGCAGATAATATTTTAATTATTGAAATTTTATGTGTTGATAACTTAAATAAAATTATTGATTCATCAAAAGTATTTTCAACTCAAAAAATTGCAGCAAATTTAGCAAGAACCTTAGCACATGAGGTTAAGAATCCTCTCTCGGGCATAAAAGGAAGTGCGCAGATCTTACTATCAAAAGTTAACGATGATTTTTCTAAGAAATTTTTAGATATTATTATTAATGAGACTGAAAGGTTAAACACCATAGTAACAAAAATACTAACTCCTCCAAAAAAGCCAAAACTAGAGGCCTTTAATATTCATTCAGCACTTGAGAAAGTATTTGCTTTATCGCAAGCAGATGAATACAAAAACCTCAAAATAAACCGAGATTACGACCCGAGTATTCCTGAAATATATGGAGATGAAGATCTTTTTATTCAAGCTGTCTTAAATATTTTCAAAAATGCTCAGCAGGCACTTTTATCTACAGAAGAACCAACGATAGTTATAAAATCTCGAGTTGTCTACGGTCAGCCTATAAACGGGGTAATGCATTCCACTCTTTGCGAAGTAAGTATTATCGATAATGGTCCTGGCATTCCTCTAGACCTACAAGAACAAGTATTTTTTCCTATGGTTTCTTCGAAAGAGGATGGCTCAGGTCTTGGCTTGTCAATTTCACAAGATATTATCAGAATTCATGGTGGTGCTATTTTATTTAATACTGCGTCAAAAGGTACAACCTTTTCAATACTAATACCAATCAACTTAGAGTCAAAAAATGAGGATGTTAAAAGTGCATAAAGTTTGGGTTGCAGATGATGACAGTGCGATAAGAGTTGTTCTTGAAGAAAGTCTATCTTCATCGGGTTTTGATGTGAAAACTTTTTCTTCAGGAGATGATGTTGTCAATGAGTTAACAAATGACTCCCCAGATCTTCTTCTAACTGATGTACAAATGCCTGGCATGCTTGGGTATGACTTACTTAAACACATCAATGACAATCATGAAAATATTCCTGTAATAATAATGACTGCTTTTACAGATATGCAAGCAGCAGTCGACTCATATGGTGGTGGTGCTTTTGAATATATACCAAAGCCATTTGATTTGGATGAAGCTGTTCAAATAATAAATAGAGCCTCTAGAAGATAAGCCTAAAACCAAAGGATTAAAGACAAAAGCTAAAACAGATATCATAGGAGAGTCTCCTTCAATGCAAACTGTTTTTAGAGCTATTGGCAAACTTTCTACTACAACTGCAACTGTCTTAGTGCAAGGTGAGTCTGGAACCGGTAAAGAGCTTATTGCAAAATCGCTTCATAAAAATAGTCCTAGATATGATATGCCTTTCATTGCTCTTAATATGGCAGATATTCCAAAAGAACTTGTTGAATCAGAGCTTTTTGGTCATGAAAAAGGAGCTTTTACTGGAGCAGTGGACAAAAGAATTGGGAGGTTTGAGCAGGCAAATGGAGGCACGCTTTTTTTAGATGAGATAGGTGATATGCCACTAGATTCTCAAACAAGACTTTTAAGAGTTCTATCGAATAAAGAATTTTACAGAGTTGGTGGCGACAAACCAATTAAAGTTGATGTAAGAATTATTGCAGCAACTCATCAGAATCTTAATAATTTGGTATCACAAAAATCTTTTAGAGAAGATTTATTTTACAGATTAAATGTTATTAAAATTAATGTTCCTCCACTAAGAGAGCGAAAAGAAGATATTGATGTTTTAACTAAATACTTTCTAAAAAATCACTCTGATTCCCTTGGAGAAGAACTCAGAGTTTTATCAAAAGAAGTTATGGAAGTAATATCAAGGTATGACTGGCCAGGAAATGTAAGACAATTAGAGAATATATGTTATTGGTTGGCATTAATGACACCAACACAGAATGTTAAAGTTGAAGATTTGCCAGAAGAAATTAAAGATAATCAGATGATAGAGGCGCCAAGCTCATCTTGGGAAGATGGTTTTAATAGTTGGGTTAAAAATGTAGCCTTGTCTGTTGAAAAAGATTTACTTGATATTGTTAATCCAAAGATTGAAAAAATTATAATAAAAGCTGCCTTAGAAAAAGCTAATGGCAAAAAGAATGAAGCTTCGATTTTATTAGGGCTTGGAAGGAATACCTTAGCAAAGAAAATTAAAGAATTAGGAATCTAAATCAAAGGTAAGTTATCAAGCTTCCATGCGCCAATGCCACCGGATAAAATTACTGTATTTTGGTAGCCTGATTTGTTTAAAACCTCTCCAGCATTTGCAGACTGGCTTCCTGAATCGCATATTAAGACCAATGATTTTCCCTCTTGCAGTTTAATCTCATGTAATCGATCTTCGATATCTGCATATGGAATATTAATAGAGCCTGTTATGTGTCCATCAGCAAATTCATTTGGAGATCTTAAATCAATCAATTTAGCTGCATCTTGATTTGTTAAACTTACCAAGTCCTGCGGTGTAATTTTTTTTCCACCTTTTACTGCATTTGATCGGATTAATAAGATGACTACCACTAAAAGAGGTACTGAGTAAAAATAATGCTCAATTAGAAATAAAATAAACTTATCCATGGGCGTATTATCTATTAAAATAAACTAAAAGTATTACAAATCTTAAAATGAAAACAAGAAATCTTATATTAGTTAGGCATGGTCAAAGTGAATGGAATGAACAAAATTTATTTACAGGCTGGAAAGATCCAGGACTAACAGAGCTTGGAATCAAAGAGGCTAAAAATGCTGGTTCATTAATATCTGATAAAGGTATTCAATTTGATGAAATGTTTACTTCTATGTTAGTTAGAGCACAAGATACAGGTGCGATAATCTTAGATTCTATTAATCAACAGAATATCCCTATTACTAAAAATAAGGCTTTAAATGAAAGAAATTATGGAAGTTTGGCTGGCCTTAATAAAGATGATGCTAGAAAAAAATGGGGAGAAGAACAGGTTCATATTTGGAGAAGATCTTTTGATATTCCGCCTCCAGAGGGTGAAAGTCTTAAAGATACAGCTGAAAGAGTATTGCCTTATTTTCACGAATATATAATGCCTAAAGTGATTCAAGGTTTAAGTATTCTTGTTGCAGCTCATGGCAATTCATTAAGAGCACTAATCATGGAGCTAGATTTAATATCTTCTGAAGATATAGTGAAACTAGAAATTCCTACTGGAGCCCCAATTCAATATGAATTTAATCAAAATGGTGAGGTTGTAAATAAAACCAAACTTTATGAAGAATGATCTAAGCAAAGCAGACAGTTTATTCTCAAAAAAAATTATCAGTTGGTATGAAATAAACGGCAGAACTAGTCTTCCTTGGAGAAAAAATATAACTCCTTATAGAGTTTGGATTTCTGAGATCATGCTTCAACAAACTCAAGTAAAAACTGTCATTCCTTTTTTCAAAAAATTTCTTAAAAAATATCCAAATCTTAAATCTTTATCAGAGGCGACTGAAGAAGATATTTTAGCCCTATGGACTGGTCTTGGATTCTATCGAAGAGCAAAAAATATTTTTAAAACAAAAGAAATACTTAAGAAAGATTTCAAAAATATATTTCCAAAAACATTTGAAAATATAGTTTCATTGCCTGGCATTGGAGAGTCTACAGCTGGTGCAATAATGTCTATTGCATATAAAAGACCATTTCCTATTCTTGATGCAAACGTTAAAAGAACTTTATCTAGGTTTGAATCGATTAAAAACGACTCGACAACTAAATCAAATAAAGTGCTTTGGGAGTTCTCAAGAATTCACACGCCTAAAGAAAAGATTTTTGAATATACTCAAGGCATTATGGATATGGGAGCAACGGTTTGCACTCCTTTAGCACCATCATGTGATATATGTCCGGCAAGCAAATTATGTAAAAGTGCTTTTGGTGTTTTAAAACAAGAGACTAAAAAGAAGAAAATTAATCCTAAGAAGAAAATTAACTTTGTTCTAGCTGTTAATGAAAACGCATTTTTACTCTTCAAAAAATCAGAAAAAACCTTTTGGGAAAGTCTTTGGGTTCCATATGAATTAGAAGCAAAGAATAGACTACCATGGTCTCATTCTTTTAATAATAAAGAAGAGCTTAACCACAAGCATAAACTTTCTCATCTAGACCTGGATCTAAATATACAAATTTTGCATTATGATAAAAAATTTAAATTTAAATCTAACAAAGAATACAAATGGATTCATATATCTGACATTGATAAATTTGGCTTACCAAAGCCCATTAAGTCTATAATGGATAGATTATGAGCCAAAAAGTTTTTTGCAAAAAATATCAAAAAGAAATGCCGGGACTTTCAATGCCTCCAATTCCTGGGCCAAAAGGCAAAGAACTTCAAGAAAGTGTCTCTCAAGAGGCTTGGAATAAATGGAAATCACATCAAACAACATTAATAAATGAAAAGCATTTAGATATGTCTAATCCAGATAATAGAAAATGGCTGTTAGAACAAATGGATAAATTCTTTAACAATGAGGACTATGAAAAGGCATCTGGTTTTAAAGCTTTAGACTGATTAAAACAGAAATATATTACTTGAACTATTGCCTTTAATTACTGCAATTTAATAGAAGATTTGGTCGTATTTCACAAGTAAAAATACATCAAATAATTTCATTTACAAAATAAAAAAAATAGCGTCTAATTTAGGAAGTTTCATATTTTCAAGGGGAGTTATTATGGCTGAAAATACAAATTCAAAATTTCCAACAGAAGCTGATATTGTTATTGTTGGTGTGGGTGGTATTGTTGGATCTATGCTGGCATATTGGCTTTCAGATCTTGGTCAAAAAAATATAGTTGGTCTAGAAAAATCTAGTGTGATTCCATCAGATATTGCCTCTACTGCTCATGCCTCAGATTTTGTATACAACACAACTCATGACAAATTAGGCTGCTGGACAACTGAATTTAGTAGAAAATTTTATGAAGATAATGGCTTCTTTCTAAAAAAAGGTGGCTTAGAGATATGTAGAAAAGATGATGATGCTCGCTGGGAAGAACTGAAGAGAAAAGTTTCATCGGGCAAAGCATTTGGTACCAATGTACGATTAATTTCTGCTGCAGAAGCAAAAGAAAAATTTCCTCTTTTAGAAGAAGATTCTATAAGGGGCGCTATGTGGGATCCAGATGCCGGTCTAGTTACACCTCGATCACAAGATGTAGTTAGTTTTGCTGTAGAAACTGCAAAAGAAAAAGGTGCACTAAAAACATTTACTGACACACCAGCGGTTGATTTTGAAATTGAAGATGGAAAAGTCGTTGGAGTAAAAACAGATAAAGGAATAATAAAAACTGATA
This sequence comes from uncultured SAR86 cluster bacterium, assembly GCA_964276145.1. Classification (GTDB taxonomy): domain Bacteria; phylum Pseudomonadota; class Gammaproteobacteria; order Magnimaribacterales; family D2472; genus SCGC-AAA076-P13. Next base: position 133,175 of record CAXYDN010000003.1, read on the forward strand.
AGGTTGTTATTGCATCAGGAATCTGGGGCCCGTTAATGGGTAAAAAGGCTGGAGTTGCTGTACCTCTAATGCCGTTAGAACATCCTTTGCTATTTTTTGGACCGCTTCCTGAAGCTCAAGATGCTACAGACTTTTTAGTATATCCATTACTAAGAGATCAAGGAAATTCTGCCTATGTTCGTGATACAGGAAGACTGCATGGAGGAATGCTTGAATGGGGATTTTATGAAGATAAAAATCCAAGATTAGTAGATCCAGAAGATATTGGTAATCCAGAAAAAACAATGGGTTCGGATTCAATGAGATATCTTGATCTTGAGGAGGTCGCAGAGCCTTTAGAAAAAGCATTTGAAACAACACCAATACTCAATGAGCTTGGCTGGGATGAAAAGAGTTCTTTTAATGGATTATTGTCAGTAACTCCAGATGCTGGATCTTTGATAGGAGAAAGCCCTGAGGTTAGAGGTTTCTGGTTGTGTGAAGCGGTTTGGGTCAAAGATGGACCAGGTTGCGCTAGGCTTTGTGCTGAATCAATGGTTAATGGAAAAACTCAGGTTGATATGCACTCTTTTGATATATCTAGATTTTATCCTGAACAAAAAGAAAGAGACTTTGTTAAGTCAAGAGCCTATGAAAATTCACAAACTATATACACTCCTGCAGTTCATCCAAGAGAGCCATATATTTCTCAAAGAGAAAAATTTGTTAGTCCTTTTTATGAAAGAGAGAAAGAGCTTGGGGGTTACTTTGACAATGAGGTTGCTTGCTGGGAGCGAGCATTTGCATACGAAAGCAATAGAGAGAAACTGGCTGAATATTTAAAAGATATTCCCGTAAGGAAAAATGAATGGGATCAGCGTCATGTTCCCTACGAACTTTCTAATGCAGAACACTTGGCAATGAGTGATTCAGTTGGAATGATAAATCTTTCTCATTTTCCCATTATGGATATTGAGGGCCCTGATGCAGAGCAAATGCTAGAGTATCTATCTGTTGCAAAAATTGGAGGCAATACTCCAATAGGAAAAGTTATCTACACTAATTTTCTAGATGAGGATGGAGGAGTTCATGCAGACCTAACTATATCCAGACTTGCTGAAAATAAATATAGAATCGTTACAGGTGGTGCTGATGGCAATAGAGATTGGGTGCTATTAAGAAACTATCGAGATGATAATTCATTAGACGTGAGTATTGATATCAGAACGCATGATATTGCAACTCTAGGTCTTTGGGGTCCAGAAGCAGAAGCTGCATTAGGTAATTTTGTTGATCCAAATGCAATTAATCTAGAAAATTTCCCTTTTGTAACAGCAAAAAATTTAACTTTAAATCTCTCTGAAGGTAAGACTATAGATGTCTGGGCAGCTAGAATATCCTATGTTGGTGAAAGTGGATGGGAGATTTATTTAAACAATAATAGTGAGGAAGGTTTGGCTCTCTATGACTCTCTACTTAAGGTTGGTGTGGTACCAGTTGGTATAGAGACTTACGCTAATAGCAGGCGACTTGAAAAAAGTTTCCGCCTTCAAGGAGCAGATCTTGAAACTGAATATAATGCTTGTGAAGCAGCAATTCAGAGACCTCTAGTCAAAGAAGCTGACTTTCATGGAAAAGCCGCGCATCTTATTCAAAGAGACGAAGCGCCATGTTCAATTTTATGCACGATGACTTTAGATGATCTTAATGTTTCAGGTGAAACCAGATATCCTGTTGGTATCTCACCAATTATTGATCTAAAGACTGGAGAGGTTCCTGTCGATAGTAAAGGAAGAAGATCCTATACTACAGGTATGTCATATTGCCCCTCTATTAAAGAATTTGTTGTAATGGGTTACTTACCAATGGAACTTGCAAAAGAAGGCCAAAAACTTGCAATAGAATACTTCAATGAAGATGGTGATGGACTTTACCCTATTACGGTGAAAATAGTTGGAAAAGGATCCCTTTATGACCCCACTAACGAGAAGGTACGTACCTAATTAATTAAAAGATTTAATCTTAATGACATTGGGTGGAATCTTTTCTATAATCCATCTTCATAAAGGCCTGATAGCTCAGTCGGTAGAGCAAAGGATTGAAAATCCTTGTGTCGGTAGTTCGATTCTACCTCAGGCCACCATTCAATTATTAATTCTTTAACCTGACAGGCAACTCCTGAATTGCGTGCACAAAATTATTTGGTGCAACCTTCCAATCACCTGTTACTTTGTAATCTGGAAACCTGGATAAAAATTGAGAGAAAAACTCTCTTAATTGCATTAAAGCTACTGGCTTGCCTAAACAGGTATGCCTACCAATTCCAAAAGCAAGATGCTTGTCTGCATTAGTTCTTAAGATATTAAATTCATCTGGACGATCAAAGATATCCGGATCTCTGTTTGCTGCCCCGTACCAAAGTGCAATCTTTTCATAAGGCCCTATTTTTTGCCCACCGATCTCAGTTTCTTCTAAAGACGTTCTTCTCATATGGATTACTGGAGATACGTAACGAACTGTCTCATTTATAAAGCCTGTGATATTTTCAGAATCCTCTAAAACAAGCTTCTTTTGATAAGGGTTATCATTTAGTAATTTAATGCCGCCACTCATCGTATTTCTAGTTGTATCATTTCCTGCAAATATAATTAAGAGCCATGAACCATCAAGAAACTCAGCTGATAATTCCTCACCTTCTATTTGAGCATTGGCGATAGCGCTAAGTAAATCATTTTGTGGCTTTTCTCTTTTTTGCTTGAGAATATACCTACCATAATCAAACATTTCATCAATCATATTATTAAACATATCAATAAGTGAAGGATCGGGAGTAGTATCTGTAGCCCCTTCTTCATTTTGTTTAATCTGTTCTAAAGTAAAATACTGAGCCAATTCTAGAAATTCCATCCATTCAACTAATTTCTGTCTATCTGCTTCAGGAATTCCAAGAATTTCAGAGAGTGTATATATAGGCAATTGTTGAGAAAGTTCTTTAACTAAATTAAATTCATTTAGCTTTTCAGCCTCATCTAAAAGCTGAGTAACTTTTATAGAAACCTTGCTTTGCAGTTCACTTATGAAATTTGGTTTAAAAAAAGGCATATGCTCTTTTCTTAAATTTAAATGCATCTCTCCATCAAGATTCAACATATGATCTATAGTGGATTTAAATAATTTAGGGTGTCTATTTTCTTCAGAGCCTAATGTTAGCAAGGTTCCGGTTGAGTACTGAGAAGAAAAGATTTGAGGATTCATTGAAACTTTTTTAATATCTTCATATTTTGTAAGAACCCAATATCCTGGCTCAGGATCGCTCAACATAGGAGGATGAAAAAAAACTGGAGCATTTTCTCTTAGCTCTTTGTATAAATCAAAAGGCTGACCTTTTGTAAAAAGGTCTAGATCATTAAGAAATCCAGATGATTTGTGTATAAAGCTCTTCTTGAAAGCAGGATCATTAATTTTGTTGTTAATTATCTTAGATGAGAGATTAAAATTTTTAGGCATATTTTATTCTACTATCTTTGATGCCTGATTGTTTTAAATTATAAAAGTCTGTATAAATCTATTTGGGGAGTCTTAAAATTAATTAAAAAAATAAGATGGGGAAAATAAAAGGATACTGTCGACCTGATTTTATTGAAATACAGAATATATTTGCTGATTCAATTACATCTGGTCATGAAACAGGCGCTTCTATTGCCATTGAGCATAAAGGCGAAATGATTGTCGATCTTTATGGTGGCTATAAAGATGCTGCTAAAAATATCCCTTGGGAAAAAGATACTCTTGTAAATGTTTTTTCAGTTACAAAAGGTGTTACCGCTGCTTGCGTTGCTATGCTTGTTGACCAAGGAAAGTTAGATGTTCACTCTAAAGTATCTGATTATTGGCCAGAATACGCATGTAATGGCAAAGAGAATACAAAAGTTATAGATTTTTTATGCCATAGAGCGAATAATTTTGGGTTCAGGGACGGGATACCTATGGGTAGTTGGCAGAACTGGGAAGTTTTTACTCAAGCGCTCGCTGAACAAGAGCCATTTGGAGAACCGGGAACTTCTCAAGGATACCATGCAGTTACGTATGGATGGCTCGTTGGTGAAATTATTAAAAGGGTTGATGGTAGAGATGTTGGAACTTTTTTTAAAGAAGAGATTTCGGACCCATTTAATATTAATTTTAAAATTGGCTTATCAGATAAGGATATGATCAATTGTGCAGACATGATTCTGCTTGAAGATGACAGAATTAAAGGACTGCCCTTCTCTAAAATTAAATACATTCCAGATTTTTTTCTTCCAAAACAGTTTATAAACTTTAAAAAATTTTTAATAGCTGGGAATTTTAAAATTGCCTTCCAGAGAAGAGATGGAGATACCAAAGATTACGTAAATTCAACTGATTGGAGAAAGGCTCAAATACCTTCTGCAAATGGACATGGTACATCTGAGGCGCTAGCAAAATTTTATGGAATTCTTAGCACGGGGTGTGAGCGAAATGGATATTCATTAATGTCGCCAGATACATTGCACGCAGCTTTCCAGCCCCACTCTAGCGGACCTGATTCAGTCCTATTTGGTTCAGATATAACTTTTGGACTTGGTTTTGAGCTTGCAAGCAAAAAATTGCTTAAAGTGAATTTTGCTCCGCGGTTTATGGGCTCAATGTTTGGTCATGCTGGAATGGGTGGAGCCGTAGCATTTGGTGATGTTAATAAAAAGATAGGGTTCTCTTTTCTTTGCAACGAAATGCATGCTTCAAAAGATTTATACAAGACCGCTAATTTGTTAATTGATTCTTTATATTCAAAGCTTTAATCTTTTACAAAAGATATAAAATATATGATGAGGCACCAAAAATGATTTCTGATTTACAAAGACCAACCAATTCGGGGTTTGGGCAAAAAACTGAGCCAAGTGAAATACTAAATAACATTAATCTTGATAATAAAAATATTATTATCACTGGCGGTTATTCTGGCATAGGTTTGGAAACAACCAAAGCTCTTAGGAGCGCTGGAGCAAGAACAATAATTCCAGCAAAAAGAAAAGACATTGCCCAGACAGAATTGAAAGACGTAGTCCCTGAAGAAGATATTTTTGAAATGGACCTTGCTGATCTCAATTCAGTAAAGAAGTTTACTAATTCATTCCATGATCTAAATATTAATCTTGATATTTTGATTAATAATGCAGGGATAATGGCCTGCCCAGAAACTAGAGTCGGTAATGAATGGGAGAGTCAGTTTGCAGTTAACCATATTGGTCATCATCTTTTAACAAAAGAATTAATGGATAGTTTTAATGAAAATGGAGAATCAAGACTAGTGAGTTTATCTTCATCTGCACATTCTATTACCAAGATTTTATGGGATGACATACATTATGAAAATGGCGAATATAATAAGTGGACAGCCTATGGTCAATCAAAAACAGCTTCATCACTTTTGGCTATAGAATTTGATAGAAAAATGAAAAACAAAGGGGTAAGGGGTTTTGCTGTTCATCCAGGAGGCATTATTACTCCTCTCCAAAGACATCTAGCAAATGAAGAAATGGTAGCTTTGGGATGGAAGAAAGAAGATGGATCTTTATCAGATTTGGCTGCTAATTTTTTCAAGAGCCCTACCCAGGGAGCATCTACTACGCTCTGGTGTGCTACAAATCCTGTGCTTAACAATATTGGCGGGGTGTTTTGCGAAAATTGTGATATTGCAGAACTAAAAGGAAATTTAGACGAATCGCAACATAGATTTTTTGGAGTTGCAGATTGGGCAATAGATAGTGAAGAAGCTATTAAATTATGGGAAGTAACAGATAAAATGATATCTGATTATTTTTAATTTAAGTTTTATATCTTTCTTTTTGCCAAGAAAAAACTGAAAAAGGAATGGTTAATAAATAGATTAATGCCAAAACATTAAGAGTGTGCCAAGGTAGATTAATCATGCTTAGGACAAATATTGAAAAAATAATTAAAAAGGTAAACTTTGATTTTATAACCAACCCCCTGCCCTTTAGCGAGAAAGTGGGAATCTTACTTACCAGCAAGCCACTTATTAAAATTATATAGCCAGCAACAAAATTGATATTTTCATAAGCCCATTCGTACCCCATGAAAATATGAGTAAGAGGTAGTAGTATTAAAATTGCACCTGCTGGAGTTGGTATTCCAGTAAAAAAATCTATGCTTTTAGATTCATCATGCTTTGATTTTTCGTGCAAAACATTAAAAAGAGCTAGCCTTAAGCAAGAAAATATAATAAAAATTAAAGTAGCAAAAATGCCAATGCTGCTACTTTCATAAAAAATAGCCATATATATTAAAATTCCAGGCGCAACTCCAAAGCTTAAAAAGTCCGAAAGAGAATCTAACTGAAAACCAAGGTCTGATTCACTATCAAGATATCTAGCAAGCATTCCATCAAGAGCATCGCATACGGCAGCAAATAGAATACAAATTACTGCCAAATTAAACTCTCCCTCAATAGCAAATCTAATAGAGCTTAATCCAAAGCTTAAACCTGATAAAGTGATTAAATTCGGTATCAAAGATCGTAAATTCAATCTTTTCATAAGTCTTTGGCCAGCGTTGCCAGAAGAGTTTCTCCAGCTATAACTTTATCACCAACATTACAATTTACATTTGAGTTCAATGGTAAATAAATATCAACTCTTGAACCAAACCTAATTAATCCATACCTCTCTCCTTGATCAAGATTTTGATTAGTTGAAACAAAGCCAAGAATTCTTCGAGCTATTAAGCCGGCTATTTGCACAACAACTATTTCCGTTCCTTTTTGATTTGAAAGAACGATGCTGCTTCTTTCATTTTTTTCGCTTGCTTTATCTAAGCTAGCATTAAAAAAATGTCCTTCTTTATATACAATCTTATTAATTTTTCCTGCAATTGGACTTCTATTAATATGAACATTGAATACGTTCATAAAAACACAAATGCGAAGCATTTCATCTGATCCCATCCCCGTTTCTTCCGGTGGGCATGCATTATCAATTAAGCATACTTTTCCATCTGCGGAACTAATAATTGAATTTTCTATTTCTGGAGTTTTCCTTTCTGGGTTTCTAAAAAACCAGAGAGTAAATAAGACAAGAATATATCCCAAAAAAGAAGCTGGCACATATAAGAACGATATTAGATAAGAAGCAATAAAAAAAATTAAAGCGAATTTCCATCCCTCGGGGTGAATATAATATTTATTGTTTGAGGTTTTTTTTAGCATTTTGAAATTAGGTATTAGATTTAGATCTATTTTTTATTAATTCATAAAATAAGAAGTGATAAAGTATAATTTAAGTATGAGTTTTTTCCAAAATATGATTTCTTCAATAATGAAGAGCGGTCTTAATCTTAGCAGATTTGGTATCCAAGACTTTGGCAGCCTGCATCAGGATATAAAAAAAGCAACTGAGTCTGTGATGTCAACAACAGGCGAGGTTTCGTCAATAGCATTTGCTGGGCATCTGCTTGATTTAATAGAGGCTGAAACTGAGGATGGTTTAGATGAATATCTTTCTTATTTGCTCAAGGAATATGACATCGATACAGATTCTTTATTGAAGAACGTTGAAGCTTATTCCAGAGATAAAAATAGCACAAACCTTGGTTTAATTGGAAATTCTTCTGAGCCTAGGTGGATTGAGTTATTTCGAAGACTAAATGCAACTCCCGGCGGAACTCACAGGCTTATTAAACTTAGAGAAAGGATTAAAACCCTTCTAAATGATGGAAGAGAACATTTAAAAACTCTTGATGCCGGACTCCTAAAATTATTTAAATATTGGTTTAATTCATCTTTTCTAGTATTAGAAAAGATAGACTGGTCAACTCCAGCAAATGTTCTTGAAAAAATAATAGAGTATGAAGCAGTTCATGAAATAAACTCCTGGGATGATCTTAGAGCTAGATTAGCGCCAAATGATAGACAATGTTTTGCGTTTTTTCACCCGCTGATACCAGAGGATCCCTTAATTTTTGTTGAAGTTGCCTTAACTAATGGAATACCTGAATCTATTGAAAGCGTGATAAAAATTGATAGGGATGAGATTGAATACAATAAAATTAACACAGCAGTCTTTTATTCAATCTCAAATTGTCAGGATGGGCTTGCGGGTATTTCTTTTGGTAATTTTTTAATTAAAAAAGTAGCTCATAAATTAAAACAAGAAATTTCTGAAATAGATAAATTTGTAACGCTTTCTCCAGTTCCTGGTTTAATGAGATGGATGGAAAACCATGCGCCTGTAACTTATGAAAACTGTATTAATAAAATAAATGATGATGAAAATCTTCTTAAGAAAACATTTTTATATTTAACCGAATCTAATAGAGAGGATAATTTACCCAATGATCCTGTGGCAAGATTTCATCTTGGCAATGGAGCGATACTTCATAAAATTAATTTGCATGGAGATCAATCTAAAAAAGGAATGGCTCAATCTCATGGGGTTATGATTAATTATCTATATGACCTCGATATCGTTGAAAAAAATCATGAACTATTCTTTAAAAATAAAGAAGTAGTCCTTTCAGGCGAAATGAAGTCTCTGAAAAAAAAGTATAGCTAATACTTATGACTCAACTTTTATCGCTATTTCCACCGTGTGAACCTTTTAATTTTGGTTTTATTGAAAAAGATGGTCACAAAATATACTACGAACAATGCGGAAATCCTGATGGGAAACCGGCTGTCTTTCTTCATGGGGGTCCAGGAGGTGGGGGAAGTACACAGGTAAGAAGATTTTTTGATCCTGAAAAATATAATATTGTAATTTTTGATCAAAGAGGTTGCGGTAGAAGCCTTCCCCATGGATCTCTTGAAAATAATACAACTTGGGATTTGGTAGAGGATATTGAAAGTCTTAAGATAAAACTTGGAATAAAGAAATGGTTAGTATTTGGTGGTTCTTGGGGCAGTACTTTATCTCTAGCCTACTCTCAGACTTATCCAAATTCTGTTAGTGAAATGGTTTTAAGAGGAATCTTTATGCTCAGAAAAAAAGAGCTTGATTGGTTTTATCAAGATGGAGCAAGCAATATATTTCCTGAAGCATGGCAGAAATTTCTAGAGCCTATAGAAGAAAGCAAACGCGATAATCTGATGGCGGCTTATCACAAAATATTCTTAGGTGAAGATGAAGAAAAAAAGTTAAATGCTGCAATTGCTTGGTCAAAATGGGAAGGATCTACTAGTAGCCTTAGCTATAATCCTGATATGGCTAATAGTTTCTCAGATCCTAAATTTGCCTTGGCTTTTGCTCTAATTGAAAATCATTATTTTATAAATCAGGGTTTTCTTGATCATGAGAATCAGTTAATTGAATCTGGTATTCCTATAATTAGAGACATTCCAACTGTAATAGTTCAAGGAAGATACGACATTGTATGCCCCATGAGAACTGCATGGGAGTTATCTCAGAATTGGCCGGAAGCAAAACTAATAATCGCTCCTTCTTCTGGTCATACTGCCTTTGAATCAGAAATAACTCATGAACTTATAAAAGCAACAAATACTTTTTCAGGCTCTTATGAATAATCTAACTTTTATTGGGATGGCCGGATGTGGCAAATCAACTCTTGGCAAGGCATTATCAAAAAAATTAGGCGTTGAGTGTGTTGATACTGACTCTTTGATTGAACAAAAATTTGCTCAATCTTTGGAGGATCTCAAAATTGACAAAGGATACAAATTCGTGAGGTTTGCTGAAGAAGGAGTAATTCTAAACCTAGATAATGATATACAAATTATTTCAACAGGAGGGAGCGCTGTGTATTCAGAAAAATCTATGAGATATTTAAGCTCTTTTTCAACAGTGATATATATTTCAACACCAATAGAAGTAATAAAGGACAGAATTGGGAGTGGCCAGCAAAGGGGTTTGGCAGCTCCAATTGGAACCTCTATTGAAGATGTATATCATGAGAGAAAGCCTATGTATGAAAAATGGGCTCAAATAACATTAGATGGAATGCTTTCTATTGATCAGCTTATAGATTTCATAACATTAGAAATACTTAGTAATGAAAATTAAATCTCTATTAATTGGAGCTTCGGGTCTTGTTGGTAGTGAAATACTTAAATATCTTCATGAGAGAGATCAAGATATAACTATTTTCACACGGAAACCTCTCCATGATTCAACCGGTAAACATAAAGAAATAAATATTGATTTTGAAAATCTTAATAATTTTGATTTTCCTTATTTTGATCATGTCTATATTGCAATTGGTATGAAATTAGATACTGTTGAATTAATTCACATTAAAAAAAATAAAAGGAAAGAATTTTTTAGAGTAGATCACGATACTATCCTTAGTATTGCAAAAAAAGCCTTTGATAGTGGAGCAAGATCAATATCTGTTGTTTCTGCAATAGGAGCAGATATGAATTCAAAGAATTTTTATCTTCAGACTAAGGGAAAAATAGAAAATTCAATAAAACAAATTGGGTATGAGAAAGTTGTTTTTGCACAGCCTAGTCATTTATTGGGAAGTAGGCCGAATGATAAAATAAGAATTGAAGTGCCTATTATTGAACTTGGAGCTAAGATCATGGATCCCTTGATGATAGGGCCATTATCGGATCTTAGATTTATTAAAGCCTCTTGTGTTGCAAAAGCTATGATAGATACCTTGAATGAAGGCTCAGAAAATTTAACCAGATTAAAATTTAAAGACTTTAAAACTTATTAATAAAATTCTTTGTTAGCTCTTACCATTTTTCTTATAGCATGAGCAGAATTTAATAGCCAAAAAGCAGAAGCAAAGAAAAAATAATATAGTCCAGCATATAGCTGAACAATCATAGCTAGGATGCTTCCAGCAGCAACAGCAATAAGACCTACCAATCTCTTATTATATTTCTTTGAGACAATAAGGGGTGCGGCTACTAAAGTACCGAAAAAAACACTGCCAATCTGAATAAGTTCAAGGATAGTCATACTGATAGACAAAAAGAATTGTGCCTATGAGTATAAATATCGATGCATTATGAATATTTTTTTTTAAATGTAAATATTTTTTTGAACTTTTTTGTAAATAATTTACTCTATATAAGTAGAAACTAATAAGGAGTAAAAATGAAAAAAATTAGCGGGCTAATAATAGCAATTTCAATGGCAGGATTTACTTATGCTGATGATCACAAACAGGAAAAAAAAGAACATCCAAATAAAATAATGAGTGGCAAAGAATGTATGGAAACAAAGGCTGGAGTAGCATGGTTTTTATCTGCTGCTGATAATGTTTTTGATGAAATAAAAGAATATGGTGATATGAAAGATAAGTCTTGGAACGATAGAAAGTGGGCTGAAGCAATTTCTTTATCTGACTTGGCTTCTAATTATTCAACTGTTTATGATGTTTGGTGTAAAGATATGATTAATAATAGAATGAAAATGAGAATGAAAGAACACCATAAAGATCATAATAAAAAGAAAGATAAAAAGAAGGACTAGGCTCTAAAATTTCCCTCTTTGAAACCTCATCCTAATTGAGTAAACCCTGAGTAGAGCTACAAAAGTAAGAATAGATTGAGTAAAAAGAGAAATAGTTAATGGATTGGACCAGCTCCAATTATCAATAGTAAGCCATAAGAGAAACGTTTGTAATGGGAAGTTTATTACAGCACCCATTAATACAACTATTACAGCCTCTCTAAAAGCTACCTTTTCAGTTTTATTCATAATTTTTCCTTATTTATATTTTTACGCCAGTACCATAAGCAAGAATTTCAGAGGCACCTGAAGTAATTGTTGAAGTTTGGAACCTAAATCCTACAACAGCATTAGCACCCTTTGACCTAGCATCCTCTATCATTCTTTCGTATGCTTGTTCTCTAGATGTTGCAAGAAGCTTAGAATATCCTACCAGCTCTCCACCAACAATATTTTTAAGAGATGCAAAAATATCTGACCCAACATTTCTAGACCTAACAGTGCTGCCTTGCACTATACCAAGATGTTCCTTGATTTCTATGCCCGCTAACTCATTTGCAGACACAACTAAAAAATTTTCTGTCATGACATTTTTCCTAAAATAGTTTAATTTATAAATATAATGCAGAAACTAGTAGAAGCAAAGTTTTCTATAGGAAATATAGTTAAACATCGATTTTTAAATTTTAGAGGAGTTATATTTGATCTAGATCCTGAATTTAATAATTCTGAAGAATGGTATTTGGCAATACCTGAACAAATTAGACCAATTAAAGAACAACCCTTTTATCACTTGTTTGCTGAAAATGAAGAAATATTTTATATAGCTTATGTTTCAGAACAAAATTTATTGCTAGACAAATCAAATAAGCAATGCAATCATCCAGGAATTAAAGAAATATTTGAAAGCTTTGACGGATCAAGCTATCTGCCTCACAAAAAAGCAAAAAATTAAATCAAGCTTCTTCATGTGCAATTTGCACAGCTGTTATAAAAACATCCATTGCCACTTCTAATTCTTTTTCATCAATAAATGTTGGTGCAATTCTTAGTGTATTATCGTTAGGGTCTTTCCCGTATGGAAATGTTGCTCCTGCAGCAGTCAATAAAACTCCAGCTTCTTTGCACAACTCAACAATCCTCGAGGCTATTGATTTTTTTGAAATAAAGGTAATGAAATAACCACCCGTTGGTTCTGAAAAATTACCATAATCTTTATCCATTTTTCTCAATGCTTTATAAGCAATTTCAAACTTAGGTCTAATTAAGTCAGCATGTTTAGCCATGTGATCTTTAATATCATCTAGGCCTGAAAAAAACTGAGTGTGTCTTTTTTGATTTATTTTATCTGGGCATATAACCATCGATCCCCGAATTCTTTTAATGAGATCTATATTACTATCACTAGCGGCCATGAAAGAAAGTCCGCCACCGCCAAATGTTACTTTAGAAAAAGAAGTAACCACAACTGTTTGATTAGCAGTTTTACTACTCTCAGCAAGTTCCCATGTAGGAGTTTGTTCCTTGGTTGGTAAGAAATCATGAACCAAATATGCGTGATCGAAAAGAAAAAGAAAATCATCTGAATAAGCTTTGCCAGTCGAAAATATATCCTTAATATTCTGATCTGAATAAACCTCTCCTGAGGGATTAGAATGCCTAGGAACAGACATAATACCCATTACATTTGTATTAGAGTTCAATACTTCTTTAAGTTCGTGAATATCAACGCCCTCTTCGATTAAAGGCACTGTTATCATTTCGATTCCAAAATCTTCAAGCATTCTAAAATGTCTATCAAACCCAGGAACTGGACAAATAAATTTTGGGCTATCTAAATCTTTCCAGGGAACGGGATTGGCAAAAAGGTATTTTGCAAGAATCATTTGATATGAGAGCAGGAGGCTAGACTGTTCACCTGTTATGATATTTTCTTGTGGGGCATTAAGGACCACAGATCCGAGCTTTCTTGCATCAGAAATACCAAAAGGCTCACCATAATTTCTTAAATCAACATCACCATCAAAAGGCTCTACATCCATTTTAAGAAGATCATTGGCTAAATCTAATTGAAATGCATCAGGTTTGCCCCTTGTAATATCAATGGATAAGCCTCTCGATTTGATTTCTTCAAAATGGGTTAAAATGGACTCTGACATATCGCTTATTTTATAGGATAAAATTATAAGTGGTATATATTATATAAAGGTTTTAAATTTTTCCTGGGCAAAAGGCATGAATCTTTGGATTATTTCTACATTACTGGTAATCATTATTTTCTTATTGATTTGGGTGATCTATTTACATACAAAAAATGATCCCAATAAAATAAAAAACGAAGAATCTATCAGAGACATTGATAGAGCAATTGAAAGACAGGAAGGCACGCTTTCTGATCTAACAAAAGATATTCAATCCTTTCAAGATCCACTTGATAAGCTTAGAAGATATCTTTCCGGAGGAACTCTTGCGGGTAAATTTGGGGAATGGTCATTAGAAGCAATAATGCAGGATATCTTTCATTCAAATCAATATGTTAAAAATGCTGAAGTGATTAAAGGATCTGGCAAAAGAGTTGAATTTGTTCTAAAAATGCCTGAGGGCTTATTGCTGCCAATTGATGCAAAGTTTCCATCAGGTCTCTATGATAGTTATTTATTGTCTGTTGAGCATTCTGACGATAGAGCAATTAAAAAATCAATCGATGATATCAAAAGACATGTCATAAAAGACGCTTCAGATATTCAGGAAAAGTATATTCAATCTGGCATTACAATAGATTTGGGTATTATGTATATACCAAGTGAATCACTTATGCAGTTAATAGACTCAATTGAAAATATAAGAGAAATTATTTTTAGAGATTCGCGAGTCCTTATAATGGGGCCTAATTCGCTTGCAGCCTATCTTATCAGCGTTCATATGGGGTTTAGGACTTTGGCTCTAAATAACCGAGCCGGCGAAATAATGGAAGAATTTGGAAAACTAAAAAAAGAATTTGAAAAATTTGGAAGCTCTACTGATGATCTTTTGAAAAAAGCAGATGCAATGATTAAAGCTGTGAATGAACATTCAACAAGAGAAAGGCAAATGAGTAAGGCTATAAAGAATATGGATCAACTAGATTCTTAAAAATAAAACCTTCTCCACATATTCAAACCAAAAAATAAAGCACAAATCCATAAAATAACTTCTGGAATATTTGGGTTGCTGTTGTATCCAAAAAACCCTTTTAAGAAAACTCCAATAGAACCCTTGTCATGAAGTGGATGATAGACTGTTGAACCATCATTGTTTGTTTGCGGCTCTAATATGTCCCAGGGTCTATAGATCTCAGTTTTTTCTATCTGTTCTGATTTAACTAAATACTCTTCGAACTCATGAGTTCCATAAGCAATCATTCCAGCTGAAAGGAATACCAATAATAGAGTAGTATATTTAAAAACATACCTTAAATTAATTCTTCTACCCTGCAGAACAATTAAGTATCCTATTAGAATTGCTAAAACAGCTCCAACAAAAAAGCCTGTATATGAAAAAGATCCTGTAATAGAAAAACTAGAAATTAAAAAAACTGCAGTTTCAAAACCTTCTCTAAGAATTGCAAAGAATACAACAAAGAAAACACCCCAAGACGAAAGTTGGATTGCATTCAGAGTTTTACCCTCTAACTCTTTCCTGTCGCTAACATGTTTGGATAACCAAAATATTACATACCATATTAAAAAAGCAGTCAAATAAAGGAAGATTCCCTCAAAAAGTGCTGCTGTAGAGTCATTGCCCAAAGAATCTTTTGCTATAAGAACCATATATCCAACGATAATACTGGCGATTATAGCGGCTAATATACCCATCCAAAGCTGAAACATATGGCTAAGCTGATTAGATTTTTCAAGAATTAAATAAATAATTCCAACGACTAAAGATGCTTCTAAAACTTCTCTAAAAACTATAATAAATTCACTCATGCTATTTCCTTTTAATGGTATTTTTAAATGAGAATGATTCTTATTTAGATTGTATCTAAATTTTTATTAAATAAGAAGAGTCTATTTGTGTTTATTGCCTATCGATTTTAAGGTCTATTACTGCGACAATGAAGCATGAAAAAAATTGCTGTCATTGGAGCTGGAATTGCTGGAACAACAACAGCATATGCTCTTCTAAAGAGAGGTCATAAAGTAACCATCTTTGACTATAGAAGATATCCAGCAATGGCAACAAGCTATGCTAATGGCGGACAACTTAGCGCAAGTAATGCTGAAACCTGGAATACAACGAAGAATGTAATTAGTGGTATTAAATGGATGTTTAAACCTGATGCTCCTTTACTATTCAATCCATCGCCTGAAATTCAAAAATATAAATGGATGCTTGGCTTCCTATTAGCAACGATTAAGGGAGAGCATAAAAAAAATACTCTAGAGACCATAGACTTGGCTAAAAAGGCAAGGGAAATATATTTTAAGATAGCTGATGAAGAAGGTATTGAATTTGAACTACTTAAAAAAGGTATTTTGCGATTTTATGACTCTGAGAAGGAATTTAAATTAGATAGAGCAAAAGCATCTTGGCTCGATCAAGAAGGTATGGAGTGGGATATATTAACAACCGAGGAAGTTAAAAGTCTTGAGCCTGCATTTGAAAATAATAAAAACTATGAAAAGATTTTAGGTGGAATATATACAAAATCTGATGCGAGTGGTGATATACATAAATTCTGCACAAGTCTGGAGCAGGTTTTAGTAGATAAATATTCTGCCAACCTTCAGCTTAATACGACGGTGGAGCATATAACCAGACAAAAAGATCAACTTGTCCTTACAATGAGAAATGAAAATGAAGTCATGAATGATGCATTCGATAATGTGGTTATTTGTGCAGGAGTTGGAACTCAAAAATTTGCTAATAAGCTTGGTGATAGGATGAATGTCTATCCTGTTAAAGGATATAGCATTACTATTGATTTAAAAGACGAAATTTCAAAACAGTGTGCTCCAACTGTTTCACTTATAGATCAGCCCGTAAAGATTGTTGCTAGCAGACTTGGTGATAGATTTAGGGTAGCTGGAACTGCGGAATTAGCTGGAATTAATACTGACATTCGACAAGATAGAATAAAGCCTTTGCTTAAATGGGTTCAAAAATATTTTCCAAATGTGAGCACCGAAACATACACTCCATGGGCTGGATTAAGGCCAATGACACCAAATATGATGCCAATTACTAGGGAAAGTAAAATGAAAGGAATCTTTTATCATGCCGGTCATGGGCATTTGGGTTGGACTCTAAGCGCTCAAACCGCGCAAATAGTAGCAGATAAGGTTGAAGAAAAAAATTAGGGCAGGTCTATAATTTCCCAAGACCTTTTTCGACATTCTTCTCTAAGCATATCATCAGGATTTACAGCAACTGGCTTGCTAACTGCTGCAAGCAAAGGCAAGTCATTTATAGAGTCAGAATAGAAAGAAGTATTATCAAAACTTTCAATTCTATTTTGTAACATCCACTCCTTAACCTTGATAAGCTTACCTTCACTCAAGGCAGGTATGCCTAAAACCTTTCCAGTGTAAATCTCATCAATTATTTCTACTTCAGTTGAAACAATATTCTTAAAACCCAATCTTTTGGCAATAGGTTCTACAATTACAGAATTGGTTGCAGATGCCAGGAGCATAATATCGTTATTATGAGTATGGTCATGTAAAAGCTTTAATGCGTAGATGTTTATCATTGGCTCTATTACTTCATTTAGAAACTTGGATAATATGTCTTCTATTTCTTCCGGCTTCTTGCCTTTTATTGTAGTGAGGGCAAATTCTGCCCACTCATCATAATTAAGTTTGCCTTGGTAATATTGATCATAAAAATATTTATTTTTTCTCTCATATTCATCTTTATCAACAAACCCCTTTTCAATTAAAAAATTAATCCATGAATAATCAGAATCTCCATTAAGAATGGTATTATCTAAATCAAATATTGCTAAATTTCTTTTCATAACTACAAACTCTTACGATGATTAATGAACCAGGATATAGATTGAACGTTGGTCTTATTATAATTAATGATAAGGGCAAATTACTTCTATGCAAAAGAAAAAATATAGATAGTTGGCAATTCCCTCAAGGCGGGATAGATAACAATGAAACTTATTTGCAGGCAGCTAAACGGGAATTATTTGAAGAAGTAGGAATTAGAAGTAGTTGTATCAAGTTCTTATCTTCAACAGAGGACTGGTTGAAATATGATATTCCCAAGGAAAGAAGAAAAAATCATTTTCTTAAAAAAAAATTTAAAGGCCAAAAGCAGAAATGGTTTATGTTTAAATTAATAGAAGACATACATATACACTTTGATAATGATCCTGATAATGAGTTTATAGACTATAAATGGGTTCCTTATTGGTATCCTCTATATACTATTATTGATTTTAAAAAAGAAGTTTATCGTTCCGTTCTAATGGAACTGAGACTGATATTTTCTGAAGAGTTTAGTAATGATTGAAGAATTTATATTATTTGCTTCACTAGGTATTTTTGCTGGCCTTGCTGCCGGTATGTTTGGTATTGGCGGTGGTATTTTAATAGTACCGGTATTAGTTGCTTGTTTTATAGGTTATGGCTTTGATAGCGGAATAATTATTCATTTAGCTGTTGGAACTTCTTTAGCATGCATATTTTTTACAGGACTCTCATCTGCAAATGCTCATAAAAAAAAAGAAGCTATTGATTTTTTGCTTTTCAAGAAAGTAGGACTTGGAATAATTTTAGGCGCCTTTTTGGGTGCTATTTTTGCAATTCAACTAAATAGCAATTTACTAAAGACTATTATTGGAATTTTTGTTTTACTTGTAGCAATTCAAATTAGTTTTAATTTAACACTTTCTTCATCTACAAAAAAAAATAATGGATCCAAAAAGTCTTATATTGTTGGAACGGGGATTGGGTTTCTTTCATCAATTTTGGGAATTGGTGGGGGGATTTTTTCTGTTCCATACTTTAAATACTTGGGGCTAAGTATGATCTCAAGTGTCGGCACATCCGCGGCCTGCGGGGTACCAATTGCATTTTTTGGTGCGCTTGGATATTTTATTTTAGGAGTCCCAAATGAAAATTTACCAAGTCTGACATTGGGATATATTTATCTTCCAGCTTTATTTGGAATAACAATTACAAGCATTATCTCAGCAAAGTATGGTGCTGATATTGCCCATTATGTTTCTGAGAACATTTTAAAAAAACTTATGGTATCTTTAATGCTTTTAATATCAATATATATGTTTGCAATATGATAATTGAACTTTCAGATTTTTTTAATAACCCCTCATTAATATCTTTAGGGCCAATAAAGATTCAATATTATGCAATTACATGGCTCTTATCTGCAGTCTTTATATATCTTTACCTAAAATCGAATGAGATTATTATTGAATTGGGTATTAGTAATGAGAAAGTTAATGATTTGGTTTTCTTTTACGGCCTTTTTATTGGAGCAATGTGTGGAGGCAGGGTTGGTTACATGCTTTTTTATGGCACAGATCAGCTTTTGAATAACCCATTATCGCTATTCTATGTTTGGCAAGGCGGACTCAGTTTTCATGGCGGACTATTAGGAGTAATAATTAGCTTTTTGATTTTCACAAAAAAAAATAATTTAAGCTTCTTTAGGCTTATGGACGGTGTAGCGCTTTCAATGCCTATTGGTCTTGGCCTAGTTAGAATAGGGAACTTTCTTAACGGGGAGTTGTATGGCCGAGAAACAAATGGTGAATGGGGTTTTATTTTTCCCACTGACCCTTATGGACTGCTTAGACACCCTTCTCAACTTTATGAGAGTTTAGGTGAGGGAATAATACTTTTTGGATTATTGGTGTATGTTAATAAAATCTCGACTTCTCATGGAGTGGTTTGTTCTTTCTTTCTAATATTCTATGGCCTTATAAGATTTATAATTGAGTTCTTTAGGCAACCAGATGCTCATCTTGGCTATGTCGTTTCTAATTTTTTAAGCATGGGCCAAATCCTATGTATTCCTATGATACTAATTGGATTTATAATATTGTTTTATTCAAGGAAAAGAACATGAAGGCTTATATAGATCTTCTCAAATACATTTTAGAAAATGGTGATAGAAAAGAAGATAGAACAAATACAGGAACTATCTCTTCATTTGGACATCAGCTTTCATTTGATTTATCTGAAGGTTTTCCTGCTGTAACAACAAAATCATTAGCGTGGAAAGGGGTAGTTTCAGAATTACTGTGGTTTTTAGAGGGTTCTAGTGATGAGAGAAGACTTGCTGAAATTAGGTTTAATAAAAATAGAGAGGAGCTTACCGACTTAACTAAGTTTTCTACAATATGGACTGACAATGCAGACAATCAAGGTAAGCAACTTGGGTATGAAAATACTGATATTAAGAAAGAATTAGGGCCAGTTTATGGAGTTCAGTGGCGAGAATGGGATGGAAAAGATCAGATCAAAGACTTGCTTACAAGTTTAAAAAATAATCCAGACAGTCGGCGTCATATACTCTCTGCTTGGAATGTTGGAGAGATAGATACAATGGCTTTGCCACCATGTCATGTTATGTCACAATTTTATGTAAATAATGGGACTATTAGCTGTCATATGTATCAGAGAAGTGCAGATATGTTTTTAGGTGTTCCGTTTAATATAGCAAGTTATTCACTTCTTTTAAGTATACTTGGAGAGATATTGGGCTTGAAGCCAAAGAAATTTGTTCATTCTTTTGGAGACGCTCATATCTATTTAAACTCTGTTGACCAGGTTAAAGAACAGATATCAAGAACACCATATGATTTACCAACCCTAGTTCTTCCCGAACTTAACTCACTTGAAGACTTGTCTTCTTATTCTATTAATGACTTTAAATTAGAAAATTATAAACATCATCCAGCTATCAAAGCTAAAATGGCTATTTAATTATGAAAACTATTTCTCACTTAGTTGCTGTATCTAATAACCTTGTTATTGGGGTTGATAATGATTTACCATGGAATCTTAAAGCGGATCTTGCTCATTTTAAAAAATATACATTAAACAAAATTATAATTATGGGTAGAAAAACCTATGAATCTATAGGAAGACCTCTGCCAAATAGAATAAATTATGTAGTTTCAAGAACCCTAAATGAAATCCCAGGAGCTTATGTATTTAATAGCCTAGAAGACGCTATTTCAAAAGCTGAAAAAGAAAATATTAAAATAAATATAGATAACGAGATCATAATCATAGGTGGTGGCCATCTATTTAATGAGACAACTGAATCCATAAATAAGTTAGTTATCACTAAAGTGGACTGTGACATTCATGGGGATATTTTTTATCCCAAGATTGATTTAAGTAAGTGGGAGTTAGTTAAAACAGAATCATATGAAAAAGATTCTGAAAATGATTATGATTTTAAAATAGAGGAATATATTAAATTATGATTGAGATTGGATATAATCTCTTCTCAATGCTAAGCTTTTAACTCTAATTTCTTCATTCTCAGTGTATTTAATCCAGCTATTTGCAGTTGTTTTAACTTTTTTATCTTTATCCCTAGCAGCAATTCTGAACTCTTTCTTTGCTTCTTCAAACTTTTGAAGCTCAAAATATGCTTGACCAAGAGTAAGGTGAACCTGGGATAATTTTTCAATTTTTCCTTTTTTCAGGCCTTTCTTAATAGCATCAACTGCCTCTTGCATTCTATCTTCACCAAGATAGAGATTTCCTAAGAGAACATAAGCTTTTCCATCTTTTGACAAAACAGCAGCTTTTTCAAGAACAGGAATTGCCTTGTCAACTTCTTGAGCCATTCTCCATGAATCAGCAAGTAATTTGAGATTTTTCTCATTATCCTTTACAACAGGTCCTGTCTTTTCAACTTTTACTTCTTTGCCTGTATTTTTATCAAGAACGGTTTCTGTATAGGTTATTATTTTATTTTGCCCAGAAACAAGCACTTGAGCAGCCCAGTATGGGT
The DNA here is from genome assembly GCA_964276145.1 of uncultured SAR86 cluster bacterium. Classification (GTDB taxonomy): domain Bacteria; phylum Pseudomonadota; class Gammaproteobacteria; order Magnimaribacterales; family D2472; genus SCGC-AAA076-P13. The sequence goes on from CAXYDN010000003.1 coordinate 154,606, forward strand.
TTTGATTAAGTAATAATAATTGAGTTAAGGCTAAATATTCTGATTCTTTATTTAAGAAATCTTTTGCATGAGCAGCTTTCATAGTAATCATGTAGTCTTTTTCTCTTCCAAGCTGACCATAAGTTCCGCCCAGTTGGATAAAGTATAATTTTTTTGGATAGAGATTAACTAATATTTCGTAGATGTCTAGTTGCTGTAAAAGTGATTCCTTTTCACCAATTTGTTTTTTAAGTTCCCCAATACATGCTGCAACAATGACATACCAATTTTCTTTTGGTTTGTATCCTTCTTCCTCTGCTAATGAAATTGCTGTTTTCATAGAAGACATTGATTTATTAAAATCTTCTTTTTGAAAGTATGCTTGGCCTAGCAAAGACCATGATTGAGCTGTTACTGTTTCAACCTGATCCATCCACTGAAGAATTAATTCAATACCTTCATCATATTTTTCTTGAACTAAATTTAATTGCGCGAGTGTAAAAAGAGCAGCATTTCTAATTGGCAAAGTTACCTCAGGTTCATTAATTACTCTTTCATAGGCACGAATTGCTTCATTATATTTTCCGTCAGTAAAATAAACATAGCCCCAAGAATTCCACACCACAGATCTGTCATAACTTTTAAGGTTATCTTGATCATTTCTTAGTTCTGTAAGAATTTCAACAACTAACTCCATATCGGGAGCTGGCTCACCCTTGTCATCAACCTCTTCAAGAGCTTCATATACTTTTGCCATTTTTTTTGCTGTTTTAGATTGAAGCGCCCTTGCTTTTTTATATTTAATTTGTTTTTTTGATTGATTTGAGGATTGAGCTTCAATGTATGAAGTGGGGTATGAAAATGAAAACGTTAGCAGCGCAAAGACATACAGTAAAATTGATTTTTTTAATAACTTAATCATCTTGTGCCATTATAAACGTAAATCTGTGAAGGACTCCCTCTACAGGCGTTGCTCTTCCATCTACTATTTTTGGTTTATATTTTAATTTTAGCGCAGCTCTAGCTGAAGCGCTATTAAATATAGAACATGCTCTCATTTCTTCTTGAGGTCCTTCTGGATCTCCACAATATCCTTCAAGAGGTTTTGCATCTTCTACTGATCCCGAATCAGTAATTGTAAAAGAAACAATTGCATAACCTTGCGTTCCTCTTTCTTGAGCTCTTCTAGGATAAATAGGTTGCACCTTAAACAAGGGAATATATTCACCGTCTCTAAAGAATGAACCACCAGCTTTAAAATTTGCCTTTGGTTTGGCTATAGATACATCTAATCCAGTTAGAGGCTGAAGGTCTAGTTCGGGTTGAGCTATGTCTTCGGGTTGCTCTTCTGGCTGCTCAGGCTTTTCAACCTCTGACATGAATGTATCAATATCCCTTTCTGGCATAACAACATCAGCAAGTTTTACTGAAGTATCTTCCTTCATACCGCTATCACCCAAAGAAATTAAAATAACCATTACAAAAAATAATGCTGTAGTAATTAATACAGAAAGGCCGATACCTGCAGCATATTTATTTGCATTAAAAGCTTTATTATATAAAGACTGAACTGGCTTAAGCGCAGACTTTATTGATGCAATAATCTGATCCATATTTTATTATTTTGGTTCTGAGGCCAATGATATAGCACTAACTCCTGCCTCTCTTGCTCCATCCATGACTTGAATAATAGTATCTGCCATAGCTTTTTCATCAGCCTGAATAACAACAGATCCTTGAGGATTATCTGCTAATAATTTAACCACGTTAGCTTTTACTTGTCTTACATCAATTCTTCTTCCATCCATCCAAACTTCACCGGTTGGGCCTACAGCTATTAAGATCGCTGCATTTTCTTGAGTTTCGGCAGTATCGGAGTCAGGTCTATTAATTTCAAGCCCTGGTTCTTTAATGAAATTAGCAGTAACAATGAAAAATATAAGCATTATAAAAACAACATCAAGCATAGGTGTTAAATTTATTTCATCATTTTCCTCTTGAACAGCGCTAGTAATTGCATTTCTTCTCATAATATTCCTCTATCTAAATGTCTCTTTTTATAATGTCATTAAGTTCCGATTCGTGTCTTTTGCTTGTGCTTGTAAGATAAATTGCAGCAAATGATCCTGACAGCGCAGCAACCATTCCAGCCATAGTCGGTAGAGTTGCTTTAGAGACACCACCAGCCATTGCTCTCGCGTCACCACCGCCATTAAATGCCATTACTTGGAAAACCTCAATCATTCCAGTAACCGTACCTAAAAGGCCTAATAAAGGAGCCAATACTATGCAAGTTTGAATTATGCTGATATTTTTATTAATTTCCATTTTTGCCTGAGACATCATCTTTTCTCTAATTTGCAAAGCATGCCAAGACTTTTTATCTTTTCTAGAATTCCATTTGCTTGCAAGATCTGAAACATATTCTTCATGTGCATGAGATAAATACCAAATTCTTTCAAAGATCATTCCCCACATAAAAAATACTAAAATAGCAATCAACCAAAGTACACTCCCACCTTGCTCCATAAAATCTCTTATAGAGGATAGTGCTTCAGTAAATGCAAACAGCATAAGTTATTACCTACTTAGACTCTGCTCTCTCAGCAAGAATACCTGTACTCTGCTCTTCTAAAATGCTAATAATTCCTCTAGCAGAAGATTGTGTAAATGAGTGAAGTAAGCTCGTTGGAATTGCTACTAATAGACCTAAAACTGTTGTAACAAGTGCTTGAGAAATACCGCCAGCCATTAATTTTGGATCACCAGTTCCGTATAGAGTAATCATTTGGAAAGTAACAATCATACCTGTCACTGTTCCTAACAGACCAGCTAATGGAGCGATAACTGAAATAATTTTTATGAAGCCTATACCTGAGTCAATTGCAGGTCTTTCGGCCATTATAGCCTCAGCCAATTTAAGTTCTAAAGTATCTATATCTTTATCAAAATTATCTTTTCCAACTTTTAATACTCTACCAAGAGGGTTAGAAGAGTCTGCTGCATCTTGATTAGCTTGTTTTCTAACAGCAGTTCCAATGATATATAAACTATATAATTTATAAAATGCAAAAAAGACTGCAATGATACCTACGGCAATAATTGCATAACCAACTTCTCTACCTTGCTGAGCTCTTTCTAGCAATGATGGGGTTTGTATTAAATTAGCAAGAAGGCTTCCTCCAGTTGGACCCGTTGGATCTACTCCAAATTTCACTTGATCACCAACATTTGCATTACCAACTTTTTTGGCAGTCTTGGTAAATCTTCCAGCCGGCTGTCTAGGTAAAAAAGCGTATTGACCTTTGGATGTAGCATATTCTAGATATTTTCCATCACACACAGCATTAAACAACCCCACTCTAGTAACTGTACATTCAGAAGTTTCACCATCTACATCGATGACATTTGTATTGAACGATACAACTTGGCCACTAGCAACCATCTCTCTTTGGAGCTCATACCATAAACCCTCAATTTCTCTAATAGTTGGTAGCTCTGTTGTTTCTGACATTTTTCCAGTTAAATCATTAAGAAACTTAACTCTTTCTTTGCCATATTCAGCTCCAGTTAGTGAGCCAGAAAACTGAACTGCCGCTTCACCAGCTGAACTTTGCAGATGACCAAACAACTCAACAAGCGAGCCTAACTCTTTATTGTATGCCTCTTCTTTTACACGGAGTATTCCTTCGTTCTTTTTATATTCTGCTTCAAGAGTATCTGCTATTTTTTCTTGTCTAGCTAATTCTCTTTTCTCAGCAGCTAATATAGAGGCTTGTTTATTTTTATTTGCAACAAACTGATTTTCTCTTTCAGAGTTTGTAGCCTGTTCTTTAGTTTTACCCTCTTTTACAAGAGCCAGCAAAGCTTCAACAGTTGAAACTTCAACAACCTCTTCAGTAGCATCTTGAGCAAAAATAATACCACTTAAGGAGATCAATAAAGCTGGAATTATATATAAATTTTTCATTACACTTCTCCTTTGATAACTGGCATCATCAACATGTCTGTTGGTGCTAATTTTTTGGCCATTCTAATACCATTTCTTATAGGCTTTCTGTATGAGCCAGGTAATTCATCCCATGTGTTAGTTTCATTATTCCATCTCCCACTAGATTGCTCATCTTTAGTTTGATAAAACATTCCAATTCTTCCTATAACCAAAATATTGACTACCGTTCCATCTAGGAGAGTGCTTTCATAAGTATCAATCTTTCTTCCATACTCAGCTTCAATGTTGTAAGCCTCAAGGACTTGTCTGACTTGTTCTGAAGCTGTAACTTTAGGTTTTGCTAACGAAGATCTAACTAGATCAATTCTATTTTGTCTTTCTTCAATCCTGAAGGGAGTATCAAGAGCAATGAAAGATTCAAGACTTTCTAGCATTCTTTGAGCTAAAGGTGGTATTTGTCTTTGCATGACAACAACCTGAACAAGCTGATCATCAAGCTTATCCATTAAATCAAGCTGTGCTTGAATCTGGATTCTTTTTTGCTCATTATATAATTTTAGACCTTCAACTTGTTTGGATACAGCTTTCCACTCATTCACAATCTTATCAGTCATTCTTTCTGTAGCATCTATATTGTCTTGTGACTTAGCGGACAGCAATTGATTATCTCTACCTACCTCGAGAACACTTTCCATATCAGAAGAGGAAAGAAGTCCAGACACAGAGATGACCATGCATATATGCATTAAATTAAATTTACTTTTCATAAATATCTCCCTAAAAGTTTGACTATATTAACAGTGATCAGTTAATAGTTAAATGACTTTCTAACATATTACTTTAACATTATATTTCTTTATTTCATGAAATTTATTAACAAAACAGGGGTTTCAGATTTGTATTTTATATAATCTTCATCATGACCCCATTTTTTATCAGCTCGATCTTCTAGCATTCGAACACCGCTTACATATACAAGAAGAAAATATGTAAACAGTGGAGAAATGAGAGTTAGGTATTGAAGTCCGTTTAATGAAGAAAATGACATAACCGCAATTCCAGACCATAAAACAATTTCACCAAAGAAGTTTGGGTGTCTTGATTTTGCCCATAAACCAGAAGTAATGAATTTATCTCTATTTTCAGGAATTGATCTAAATGCAGTCTTTTGTTTATCTGCAATAACTTCTGTAATAAAGCCATAAAGAAATAAGCCTAAGCCTATATAAAATAATGCATTCATAACGACTCCCGAATCAGAAGATATAGCAGTTAGTGCACACATCGAACAAAGCGAGACCCATAAACCCTGAAGAGTCCATGTCATAAAAAATTGAGTTGCTGATGGTTTAATTGTTCTGAATCTTTTATCTTCACCATCTTTATGGATTCTCATAAATAAAAAACTTCCAAGTCTAGTTGCCCAAAGAGTAATTAAAAGTACGATTGCTATGTTAGCCCCATTTAAATTATCAAAATTATTTGAGCTTGAGATTAATGAATACCAGATAACAGATAGATAAGTAAGACTTCCTGTTAAATCATAAAACTTTTCAGTTTGAAATATATATGCAGGCAAAAAAGCAATCCATTGAATTATAAAAGCCAAAATTACAACCCTAAGTACTAAGTCTATGCCTGTAGCACCAGCAATAAGAACGGCTATTAGAAAAGCCATCATTGATATTAATATATTTATAATCTGTTTCATTTTTATTGCTCCCAACCGCAAGTTCTATTTTTATTTTGGACGTCTAACCACTCTTTTAATGGCTTATAGTAGTTCATTACTGATTTCCCACTTATTTTTCTAGTACCTGTTAGTTTCTCAAAAGCGTCTTGCCACGGAGCACTTTGGCCCATTGCCATAGTCGAAATAATTTTTTCTCCAGCCAATTTATCACCATATATTGAGCACTCATGAAGTGATCCTGTAAATCCAATATCATTGCAAAGTGATTCGTGGAATTGATACTGCATTATTCTAGCTAAATAATATCTTGTATAAGGTGTATTGCCTGGAATGTGGTATTTAGCTCCAGGATCAAAATATTCTTCAGATCTATATGATGGCGGAGCAATTCCTTGATATGCCTCTCGCATATTCCACCAAGCTTCATTTAATTCGGTATCACTTATATCCCCAGTAAAAACTCCTGCTCTCCATTTATCTAACATCAAGGCCCATGGAATAACCACGACTCCTTCTAAAGCTTGCTTCATTAATAAGCCTATTGAATCATTTTTTGCTTGTTCAGCCTCATCTGCAGTAATAAAACCTATCTGTTTAAGATAGTCTGGTGTGATTGAGAGCGTTAAAAGATCTCCAAATGCTTCATGAAATCCATCATTTGCTCCACCCTGAAAAAGTGTTGGTAGGTGATTATAAGCTTGATAATAAAAAATATGTCCTAATTCATGATGAATAGTGATGAAGTCTTCTTCATTTTTTTCTATGCACATCTTAATTCTTAAATCATTGTTAGCTGAATCTAAGTTCCATGCAGACGCATGACAGACAACCGATCTGTCTTGAGGCTTAACAAATAATGACCTTTCCCAAAATGTGTCTGGAAGTGGCTCAAAACCTATAGATAGAAAAAAGTCTTCAGCATATTTAACCATTTCAGTCTCATTGATATTTCTTTCTTGAATAATTTGCGTAACATCAACGGATTTTGTTTTGCTAGCTTCTGGATAAACAAGGTCATATATATTTGACCATGACTGACCCCACATATTTCCCATTAAGTGAACTGGCAGAGGTCCATTAAGTGAAACAACCTCATCCCCATAGTGCTTATTTAATTGACTTCTAACATGGCAATGCAAAGCATCATATAAGGGTTTTACTTCTTCCCAAACTGAATCTGTTTCTTTTAGAAAATCATCTGCGGGCATATCGTATTTACTAAACCATAAATCATCTAAGCCACTATATCCAAGATCTCTTGATCCTTGATTTCCAATTTCAACCATTCTCATATACATAGGTTTCATTGGTTTTCCAACCTCATGCCAACCATTCCAGGCCATAAGGAGATCTTTTGGATTTCTAGATTTATCTATAATCTGCTCAAATGCTTCAAGATCATAACAACTGCCATCTTCATAACAATATTCTCCACTACCATACATTGCTTCTAATTTTGTTGAAATAGATGACAGTTCGCTTGCTAAATTTTCATCAAGCGGAGGCGGCATAACAAATGAGCTTTTTAGTAGCTCAAGCTTTCTTCGATTAGAATCTGAGGTTTTTAAATCATTAAAGCTTGATGCTGTTCTTGAATTTTCAAGAGATTTCAAAGTATATCTCTTACTATAATCTGCAACTATGTTTTGAGAATCATGAGTAATAAAATTCGATCCTATCCAATAGGCTGAACTGACAATAGGACCTTCAGATAAGTTGTCTTTTTCAATCTTTTCTAAAAAAATTTCTAAATCATTTTCAGATTTAGTTTGTTCGCTAGTTTGACTGCAAGACGTTACAATTGCAGCTATGGCAATTAATAAAGATAATTTTTTCATAGTTTTCCCCTGAAACAAATAATAAAATAACATAAAAATATACTTGATATGAAGATTTCTACAAACCAATTTAAAAATGGAACAAAACTACTAATTGATAATGCTCCTTGCTCAATAATTGAGCATGAGTTCCACAAACCTGGCAAAGGCCAAGCTGTAATGAGAGTTAAATATAAAAACCTTCTTACTGGCAATACTAATGATAAAACTTTTAAATCTGGGGAGTCGGCTGAAACAGCTGATATCAATCATAAAGATATGGAGTTTTTATATTGTGATGGTACAAGTTGGCACTTTATGGATTCCTTAACTTTCGAACAAATAGAAATAGGTTATAAAGAGATGGGTGACGCAAAAAAATGGTTGGTTGGTCAAGAAACTTGTGAAATTATTTTGTGGGACGACAAGCCTATTCTTGTAGACCCTCCAGTAAATGTTGAGCTCAAAATCGTCAACTCTGAACCAGGAGTCAAAGGTGACACTGTCTCAGGTGCAACCAAACCAGCAGAATTAGAAACTGGCGTCACTATACAAGTGCCATTGTTTGTTAATGAGGGTGAAACTGTGAAGGTTGATACTAGAGATGAAAGTTATATTGGAAGAGCTAAGTAATGATTGAGGTTCTTAATGAAGAGATAAACAAATTTTTATCATCCCATCCTAGTGTTGAAAAAAATACATTGAGCCAAATTAAAAAAAGATACTCTTCAACTGTTACTGATGAGCTTTCTAAAGGTCATCTAACAACAAATGTTTGTATGATTGCTGCAAGTCAATTAAAAATAAATCCTAAAGAATTGGCCAATGAATTACAAAAAGAATTAAGTGATTCAAAGAAATTTAAAAAAGTTGAAGCTGCTGGCCCTGGCTTTATTAATATTACTCTTAAAAGAGAAAACTTTATTTCAACAATTGATAATGTTAATGCTCAATCCATAAATTTTGGGTCTTCAAATTCCGGTAAGAATCAATCAATACAAATTGAATTTGTATCTGCAAATCCAACAGGCCCCCTTCATGTGGGTCATGGAAGAGGTGCAGCATATGGTGATGCTATTGGAAGAATTCTTAAATCTTCTGGCTATGAAGTTCAAAAAGAATACTATATAAACGATGCTGGAAGACAGATAGATATTCTTACTGCAAGTGTTTTCACTAGAATTTTTGAAGAAGATTTATCCGGATATTTTCCAAAAAATGCTTATAAAGGTTCGTATATATTTGATATAGCTGAATTATTTAAAAAAAAATATAGACCAAATACCCTAATTGACTATAAATCATTAATTCACAACCTTCCTCAGGAGGAAGAAAAAGAAATAGATGAGCTAATACTAAGAATTAAAAAAACAGAAAATGATATGTGGTCCAAGGTTAAATCTTTAGCTCTTAGTGAGGTCTTGCAGACAATCAGATCTGATCTTGAGAGCTTTAATGTATCTTTTGATAACTGGTTTAGCGAGTCAAGCCTTGGTGATTTAAGTGATAAGAAATCAAAAATATCAACGGCAATTACATCATTAAAAAATAAAGATCTTGCTTATGAAGAAAATGGAGCGATTTGGCTAAATACAAGTCACGCAGGAGATGATAAGAATAGAGTTTTAATTAGAGATGATGGAAGAGCCACATACTTTGCTTCTGATGTGGCATATCACAAAGATAAAATTGATAGAGGCTTTGATAAGCTGATTAATGTCTGGGGCGCAGATCATCATGGGTATATAAAAAGAATAGAAGCTTCTATTAATGGACTTGGCTTTGATGAAGAGAAACTTGATGTGCAACTTGTTCAATTTGCAAATCTTTTTAAAGATGGCAAGAAAATTAAAATGTCGACAAGGTCTGGTGAATTCTTTTCTTTAGCAGATCTAATAGATGAAATTGGAACAGATGCTGCAAGATTCTACTACCTATCAAAACAGGCTGATCAACACCTGGATTTTGATCTTGATCTTGCTAAAGCTGATAGTAAGGAAAATATGTTTTATTACATTCAATACGCCCACGCAAGAATATGTTCACTGCATAAAAAGTACACGGATGAAAATTCATCCCTGCCTAAGAAAGCAGTTAGCATAACTAGTGGATCATATAAGAATTGTGATAAGTTAATTCATGAAATGAGCAAATATCCAACCGTAGTATCTAGGGCTTCGTCGTCGCTTCAACCGCATTTAATCATATTTTATTTAAAAGATTTTGCTCATTGTTTTCATAGTTTCTATAACGATAATCAAGTATTAACTGAATCAAAAGAGAATGTTGAGGCAATAATTTACTGTCTTGATGCTGCAAAAACAATCTTGTCTAATGGACTCGCTTTGTTAGGCATTAAGCCAATAGAAAAAATGTAATCTATATGCGAGATTATGCCAAGAGAAATTCTTCTAGTAAAAATAATATAAGTGCAAAAAAAACTATTTTTAGATCAAAGAAAAAAAATATCTCTGTTGTATCAAGCAATATATTACTAGGTTTGATTCTAATGTCAGCAATGCTTGCTGTAATATCATTTGTATATTTTGATACTGATATTAAATCTGTTGAGCCTAGGGAAAGTTTAAATAATATAACTATAGACTTTCCAACATCTCTCTTAGAGAATTCTATTCTTATTGAATCAAGTGATAAGGATAATTTTATGTCTTGTGAATATTTTGTCCAGATTGGGGCATACGGTAACAAAAAATATGCTTATGAGGCAAAAGAAATACTTGAAGAAATTAATCTAATCACTATAAACGAAATATATAGTGCCTCCAATCCCAAGAAGTTACTTCATAGTGTTTTAAGTGGTCCATATGAGAATAGGTCTGCGGCAAATAATGCTAAAGAGCAAATAACAAAGAGTGGCTTTGATCCTAGGCTTAGAACTTTATGCAAAAAGAATTAAGAACTCAAATCAATAATCTTGAATTAAGCATCAAAAGTGCTTCCGCAGATGCATCTAGAAAATCAAACATAACAACAATTGCTGTATCAAAGAAAAAGACTATTGAATATATTAAATGTGCATACGATTTAGGTATCAGAAACTTTGGTGAAAATTATGCTCAAGAACTAGAAGATAAAGCAAGACAGTCCAAGTTAGATAAAATTATTTGGCATTTTATTGGCCCTCTCCAATCTAATAAAACAAAAATTATTTCAAATTATGCTCATTGGGTACACTCATTAGATAGAGAAAAAATAGTAAATAAAATTAACAACGAATGTGAAAATTTTAATAAAAAGATAAATGGATGCATACAAGTTAATATCTCAGAAGAGGCATCTAAGTCGGGAATAAAACCTGAAGAACTATTAGATTTTGCAGATCATCTTAAGTCGCTGGAAAATATTAATTTAAGAGGCATAATGGTTCTTCCTAGTCTTTCAGGAGATGCTGAAGAACAAATGATTAAATCAAAGAAATTACATAATAAACTTATAGAATCTCACCCAAATGCTAAATTTCTCTCTATGGGGACTACTAATGACTTTGAGTCTGCAATAAAATTTGGTTCAAACATGATAAGAGTTGGGGAGCTTATCTTTGGTAAAAGATAATGAAGAGATTAATATTTTTTGGGGCAGGAAACATTTCTCAAGCCGTTATAAGTGGTTTGATAAATAGTGGCTATAGTAAAAAAGATATATTTTATATTGATAGAAACCAAGCTAATTCTTTAAAACTTAAGAAACTAAAAATTAAGAGACTGGAACTTAGTAGTTCACAGCCTTCTGATATATTTATATTAGCCGTCAAGCCAAAAGATGCTATAGGGGCATACTCAGAGATATGTGCCTTTGTTAAAAAACCTAAAATTATTGCTTTAGTTGCTGGCATAAAATCAAAAAAATATCTTGCTAAATTTTCCAATGTTGAGCTAATGCGAGTTATGCCAAACACCTCCTCTAGATTTAATAAAGGAATAACCGCTATACATAATATCTCTGCATCAAAAACTACTGTAAAAAAAGTTGCCAAGCTTTTTAACGCTGTTGGAATAATTTTAGAAATAAGTAATGAATCTTATTTAGATGATTTTACAGGCCTTATAGGCAGTGGTCCTGCTTACTTCTTTTATCTTCTTCAGGTTTATGAGAAACGTATAATGAAAATTTGCAATGGAGATATTGAAAAAAAGAATCTTATAATGTGCAATCTTTTAGACGGTGTTTCTAAATCAATTGGGAGTGGGGAAACAATAAACTCGTTAATTGATGCTGTAGCATCAAAAAAGGGAACTACCGAAGCTGGTATTAAAAGTTTTAAGGGAGATCAGCTTTCAAAAAGTTTTGATAGGGGTATTGCTGCAGCAATAAAAAGGTCTAAAGAAATTTCGAGTGAGTTTTAGTATGGCTGAATTATTAAGTCTTGGTTTGGGAGCTTTAAGTTATTTATTCTCATTGCTTTTTGTTTTTTACGTGCTCAGAGTCGATTACTACAATCCAATTGTAAAAGCTTTATTAAATTTCTATAGCCCTATAGGAAAAATTTCTATATTTTCAAATCAAATTTATACGATTTTTTTACTAGCAGTCTTATTAAAATTTTCAGGATTTTATCTTCTCTACGCCAATCAATATGATGAATATACTCTTGCTTTAATTTCTATAATTGAAATTTTAAATACAGCTTTAACAATTTTTTTCATTTGTATTATTGGATCTGTAATATTGAGCTGGGTTGCTCCTGAAAGTCCCCATCCATTACTCAAATTGATTGAAGAAATATCTACCAAGCTTTTAGCTCCAATTAGAAAATTTATACCTTCTATGGGAGGCTTAGATATCTCGCCTATATTTGCTCTAATATTTATTAGGCAAATGGAAATCCTTCTTGCAAGTATAATTAGATCAATAATATGAAAACAAATCAAAATCTAATTAAGTTTGAAAGCGGACTCGATCTTGAGTCTGGGGCAAGACTTGATTCATTCGAATTGATGGTTGAGACCTATGGAGAACTAAATAAAAATAGGTCAAATGGAATTCTTGTGTGTCATGCTTTTTCTGGGAATCATCAAGCTGCTGGAATAATAAATGATAAAAAAGAAACTGGGTGGTGGGATAATATTATTGGTCCAGGCAAAGCTGTCGATACAAATAAATATTTCGTAGTCTGTTCTAACAACTTGGGGGGATGTTCTGGTTCATCCGGGCCGTTAAGTATAAACCCTGCAAGCAAAAAACCATATGGTAAGGATTTCCCTTCTGTAAGTGTTGTTGACTGGGTTAATTCTCAAAAGCTTTTATCAGATCATCTCGGGATAACAAAATGGGATATGGTGCTTGGAGGAAGTTTGGGAGGCATGCAGGCTCTACAATGGTCGATCTCTTTTCCAGGAAGTTTAAATAAAGCAGGAGTATTTGCTGCTGCTGCTAAATCAAGCACTCAGAATATTGCTATGAATGAAGTTGGTCGTGAAGCAATTAGAAAAGACAAGCATTTTATGGATGGAGATTACTTACTGCATGACATCAAGCCTAAGAGTGGTTTAAAAACTGCTCGTATGCTTGGGCATATTACCTACTCATCAGAAGCAATTATGGATCAAAAATTTGGAAGAAACTTTCAAGATATAAAGTCTAAAATTGATAGAGATGTAGACTACCAAGTGGAAAATTACTTGCAGTATAAGGGTGAAAAATTTTCAGATGTTTTTGATGCTAATAGCTATATTTTAATGACCAAAGCAATGGATGGATATGATGCTTCTTATGCAACAAATGGGGATCTTGAAAAAGTTTTATCTCGAGTAAAAGCAAAACTTTTAGTTATTGGGTTCGATAGCGATTGGCTTTACCCTCCACAGCGCAGTAAAGAAATTCAATTAGCAGCAATGAATGTTGGTGTAGCCTGTTCTTGCGTCATTCTTGAGGGGCGACAAGGTCATGACAGCTTCCTGTTTGCTTCTAATAGATATGTAGATATAGTTAGAGGGTTCATAGAATCATGATGAATATTCAGCTAACAAATATAATTAAAAATTGGGTACCAGATGATAGTAGAGTTATTGATTTTGGATGTGGTGATGGCTCTCTTTTAAAAGATTTAGTTGACCAAAAAAATGTTTGTGGTTATGGGGTAGAAATAGACCACAAAAAAATTCAAGAATGTGTCATGAAGGGAATCTCTGTTATTGAAAAAGATATTGATGAAGGGATACAAGATTTCGAATCATCTAATTTTGATGTGGCGATTATGGCTAGCTCAATTCAATGTCTTAAAGAGCCACACATAGCTCTTAGGAAAATGCTTAATCTTTCTAAACAATGTATTGTTACATTACCAAACTTAGGTTTTTGGAAGTGTAGGCTTGATCTTGCTTCAGGGAGAATGCCTGTTACGCCTAATCTGCCATCCAGTTGGTATGAAACAAAAAACTTACATTTATGCACTATTAAAGATTTTGAAAAATTGTGTGAAAGTGAAGGATTTGCTATTAATGAAAGATTCTTTTTAAATGATAAAGGTAACAAGAGCACTCTTTCCACACAGCTTCCTAATACATTTGCCTCAGAGGGAGTTTATCTGCTTGCTAAAAAATAAAAGAATTCTTTTAGCCTCTTCTAATAAAGGCAAGATTAGAGAATTTAAAAAAATTTTTACTAACTTTGAAATCATTTCTCAAGAAGAGCTTGGTATCCATGATGCCGTTGAGGATGGAATGAGTTTCTTTGAAAATGCTCTCAAAAAAGCTAGACATGCTTCAAAACAATCTCAACTTTTTACAATAGCTGATGATTCAGGGATAGTGGTTCCGGAATTAAACTTTGAGCCAGGAATCTTTTCTGCACGATATGCAGGAGAGGATGCTTCAGATGAGGATAATCGAAATAAAATTATTTCAGAAATAAAGAGATTAAAAAAAACTTTTCTTGATGCATACTATGTATGTGTTCTTGTTGGAGTTAGATTTTATACAGATCCTGTTCCAATATATGCATACGGAGAAATTCATGGCAAGGTTTCTCTAGCTAGCTCGGGTGAAGGTGGTTTTGGTTACGACAAGATCTTTTACCCAAATAACTATGATGTATCTATGGCAACAATGGAATCAGAAATAAAAAATGCTATCAGTCATAGAGCGATAGCTGCAAAATCATTCCTTAATGAGCTTGAAAAGATTAATTCCTAATAAAATACCAATATCACTTTATATTCATCTACCTTGGTGTGAAAAAAAATGTCCTTATTGCGATTTTAATATAGCTATTAATAAATCTAATGGTGATGAAGAATTGCTAATGAAGGCTATTTTCTATGACATAGAGAATTCAACAGAACTCCTTCATGGAAGAAGATTTTCTTCAATATATTTTGGGGGTGGGACCCCTTCCCTGGTATCTTCAAAAATTATTAAAAAAATTATAAATAAATTAATCGATATGGATGTTGTTCAAAGTGATTGTGAAATTAATTTCGAACTCAATCCCAAAGAAGTTACAAAAGACTATCTTGCTAAGATTATTGATTCTGGTGTCAATAGAGTCTCTGTTGGTATACAGAGTTTTGATCAGTCAATATTGAATAGTTTAGAAAGGAATCATAGTTCGAATGAAAGTTTCAAAGCATTAGATATTTTGTCTGAATTTGAAAATATAGAAGCTTCTATAGATTTAATCTATGGCATCATGAGCCAATCGATATCTTCTTTTAGATCTGATATTGAAACATTCTGTTCATATGGAATTAATCATTTATCTTTATATCAATTAACTATTGAGCCGAATACAATTTTTTATAAAAAAGAACTTAAAATTCCTGAGGATTCTGTAATTGAATCAATGGAGTTATTGGCACATGAAGTTCTAAACAAAAACAATATCTTTCAATATGAAGTATCTTCATGGTCAAGGGCCAATAAATATAGCAAACATAATATGAATTATTGGATGTATGGTGACTATCTAGGTGTTGGTCCTGGGGCTCATAGCAAAATAACTGATGAAGAGTCTATAAAGAGAATGGTTAAACTAAAGAGGGTTAATTCTTATATTGAAGATCCCTCAAAGTCGTTAACAACTTTAGTTGATAACACCTCATACGACCTTGATCTTGCAATGAACCTTTTAAGAATAAAAGATGGGGTCTCTTTGGAGCAGCTAAAAAGACAAAATATATATCTCTCAAAATCATTTAAAGAAAAAATTCTTGAAGGTGTTGATAAAGGATTGCTTGAGAAAGATGCTGTTAAAGCTACACCTCAAGGCTATAAATTTCTTAACGATACCGTGAATATATTTAGCTAACTTTTTTTAGAGGAAACGGATATATTTTCCTTCCCTCTGAGACCGCCCTTTGTTGAAATTTAGTCAAATCAGCTTCTTGATATATTGAATCCTCTAATTTAATAAATCCTCCGTTATTATTAATTGCTTCCTCGATTGATTCAGCATAATTCTCCCAATCAGTTGACATAAATAAATGGCCATCATCTTTTATGGTTTTATGAATAAGATTTAGGAAATCATCATTAAGCATTCTTCTTTTATGGTGTTTTAATTTTGGCCAGGGATCTGGACAAATTATAACCACATGATCAAATATAGGCTCAGTAACTTCGTCAAGGAACATCCTTATGTCTCCAGTTACAATCCGAACATTATCTAAATCATAGCTTATTACATCTCCAAGCAATTGACCTATTCCAGCCATATATACTTCGGAACCAATGTAAAGATTTTCTCTATTGCTATTAGCAAATTTGAAAACATTCTCGCCATTACCAAAGCCTATTTCTAATATTATCTTTTTAAAATTATTTTTTGCTTTATGAATTTCTGAACATGAAGATATTTCATAATCTTGGAGACTTAAGAGATTTTTTTCTTGGCTTTTAGTAATTCGTCCTTTTCTTTGAACAAATGAAGGTAAGAACTTATGACGCATGGTCTTGATAGGTATTTATTTTTAAGCAGCGCTTACCATCAAAGCTTTTAACTTTTTTAAAGCCCCATTTTCAATTTGTCTGATTCTTTCAGCAGATACACCATACTCGTCAGCAAGGTCGTGAAGAGTTGCTTTGCTGTCAGCTAGATATCTTCTTTGAAGAATGTCTTTACTTCTATCATCTAGCATTTTTAATGCCTCAGAAAGTTCGTTGTGATTAAGGTCATCTGCTTCTGCTTTTGCAACAATAATCTCAGGATCATACGTTTTATCTTCAATGTACTGAGAAGGAGACATTACTTCTTCATCATCATTCGATGCTACTGGAGCATCAAAAGATGCATCATTAGAAGAGAGTCTATTTTCCATGTGAAGAACATCTTTTACTTCAACATTTAAATCTTTAGCTATCTTCTCAGCTTCTTCTTTTGTTAGCCAATCTAAACTTTTTTTCTTACTTCTTAGATTAAAAAATAACTTCCTTTGAGCTTTGGTCGTAGCAATTTTGACCAATCTCCAGTTTTTTAGAATGTATTCGTGGATTTCAGCCTTGATCCAATGAACGGCAAAAGACACAACCTTGACACCTCTGTGAGGATCATATTTATCTACAGCTTTCATTAGGCCAACATTACCTTCTTGAATTATGTCCGCTAATGGAAGTCCATAACCCTGATAGGATCTGGCTATGTGAACAACAAATCTAAGGTGATGGATAACAAGCTGCCTTGCTGCATCTAAATCATCTTCTTCGTATAATTTTAATGCTAATTCCTGTTCTTGTTCCTTAGTTAATATGGGAATCGAGTGCACAGAGGCCAAGTAAGACTCAATATCCTTACCTGGACTGTTAAGCTGAGATGGTTGTAACTGTGTTCCCATATTATATAAGTTTTATTTATAATTAATTATATTATTAATTAATGATATTAACAAAATTATACCAATTTTTTATAAAATTCGCTCAAAATGGGTAAATATATATCTTTTAAAGGCTCATTTCTAAAAGCAACAAAGGCTGGATTTAATATCGTATCATGTTTTGAGTAGGCTAATTCTTCGCTATCAGACATCTTAAATACAGAGCCTCCACTACTAGATAGAATTGCATGACCTGCAGCAATGTCCCATTCAGATGTGGGTCCAAATCTTGGGTAAATATCAGCAGCATTGTCAGATAGAGCGCATAATTTTAAAGAACTTCCTTTTTCAATTATTTCATACGAAATTTTAAGATCATCTAAGAAATGCAGGAATTCTTTATCAGTTTTTGTTTGATGACTTTTGCTCATCACAATACGCAGAGTAGAATCAATATTTTCATTTGGTACAGATTTTTGAAAACTGGACCCTGACCATATTTGACCAGTTACAGGAGCACATATAATCCCATAAATAGGACTTCCTTTTTCAATTAAAGCAATATTTACTGTGAAATCGTTAGATCTATTAATAAATTCCTTGGTCCCATCTAAAGGATCTACTAGCCAATAAGGATCCTGGGGTGTCTCAGCACTTTTTTCATAAGTTTCTTCTGAAACAATGGATATATCTGGAGAAATAATATTCAAAGATTGAATGATGATTTTGTTAGCATTTTCATCTGCTTCTGTAACCGGTGAGCCGTCTGACTTTATTTCAGTATTAAAAGTATTTTTTTTATAGACCTGCATTATTGCTTCAGATGCATCCAAAACAATCTTTTTTAAATCATCAGATAGGTTTTCTAAAAAATTTGCATCTATTATCATTCTATTATGGCTTTAGGGCATTCATCCTCATCTGTTTAAGTTCATCTTCAGTCTCGGGATATTCATTGTTATATATTGAAGCTTCCCATCTTCCATAAATTGGGTTTGTAATCATGAACCATTTTTTGCCCCACATATCTCTATATTTTGTTGCAATCGTCTGTCTTGAATCCATATTTACAGTTGCTTCTTGAAGGGGTATAAAATCACCTAACTGATCACCTATTAACAATAAAATTCTGTAGTCTTCAGATATTAACTGTCTTCTTGAAACTTTGTCAGATGTCCACCCATTTTCATTTTTCATCAGCAGCACATCTCTATCCTCATCAAGCGGCAGACCTAGTTTTCTTAAGTTATTTCTTGTAGCTTCTTCAGCTATAGCAACTCTATTGGTGACATAAAAAACTTTTACTCCTTTTGATTCTGCATATTCTAGAAAATCTTTAACGCCGGCAACAGATGTTGAAGATTCCTCAAGCATCCAGTCAACCCAACCATTTGGATAAGACTCTCCTTTGATGATTGCTCTAGCTTGAAATGGAATATTGTTTAGAACTGTTTCATCTATGTCTAAAATTACTGCTGGTGGTTTTTCTGAAAAATCCTTTTTTTGCTCAATTGCAGCAGTCCAATTTTTATCATCTAAACCTAAGTCAAGAGATAATTTTGCCCCAGTATATGTTTGCAGATTGTTTGCGTCATACTCTGCAGAAGACTGTGCGTACAAAACTGCAAGCATAGATTGAACTTGAACAGAGTTATCAACTTTTTCTTCATCTGCAGCAATATGAACAGCAAATATGCAAAAGAGAGAAGATAAATATATTAGATTTCGTGATTTCATAGTTTAAGGGCATTATAATGCGAATAAATAAATTTAAGTTATATAAATGCATATGAACAGTGAAGTATTAGAAAATCTAAATAAACTAAAGAAAATGCTTGTTCTTTTAAGTGAAGAAAGAAAAGTTGTTATGTCTCATCATAAAACTTTTGAGCATGTAGAAAAGATGCGTAACATTGTTAATGAATCAATAGAAATTGTAGACAATGAATAATTATTCATGCTTCGAAGTAACCATTAAGGATGGTATAGCTCATCTTTCAATGAATAGGCCTGATCAATTAAATTCTATGACAAGAATTTTTTGGAAAGAGCTTCCAGAAATAATTAAAAATATAGATAAAAACTCTGATGCCAGAGTAATTGTGTTATCTGGGCAAGGTAAGCATTTTAGTGCAGGTATGGATTTAGGTACCTTTGTGCCACCTAAGAAATCAGAAAGAGAAATAGATCCTGCAAGACAAAGAGAGGCCTTCTACCATGAGGTTTTAGAGCTTCAAGATACGTTTACAGCTCTAGAAGAATGCAGAATGCCGACCATAGCTGCTATTCAAGGAGCATGTGTTGGTGGAGCAATAGATATGGCTGCAGCCTGTGATATGAGATATTGTTCTGAAAATGCATTCTTTAAAATCGCTGAAGTGGATATTGGTATTGCGGCAGATGTTGGAACACTTCAAAGACTACCATCCCTGATTCCTCTAGCAGCGTTAAGAGAGCTTGCATATACAGGAAGAAAATTTGATGCCTCTGAAGCAAAATCTTTAGGATTAGTTAATGAAGTTTACTCATCAGAAGAAGAGCTGGCGAATGAGGTCCAAAAATTAGCTACAACTATTGCTAGTAAGTCACCTTTAGTGACAAGAGTTATTAAGAAGCAAATTAACTATGCTCGCGATCATTCTGTTCGTGACGCTCTAGAGTTTCATGCTACTTGGAATGCAAGTCTTATAAGTGGCAAAGATATGGAAGCGGCTATGGCTGCCTATATGAATAAAACCGATGGTGAGTTTGAAGACTTAGAACAAAAAAAATCTTTTTGGGAGAAAGAGGGTTTAATTTAAGTTAGTCTCTTAAAAAGACTGGTTCAGTTACTGTTGATTCTGATTTAGAGAAATAATATCCATCTTCATTAAATTTAGATAATTTTTCAAAGTCTTTTATATTATTCTCAATAATCCATCTTGCCATTAAACCTCTAGCCCTCTTGGCATAAAAACTAATAATTTTATGTTTACCATTTTTATAATCTTTAAAAACTGGTGAAACAACATTAATATGCTCAGGCATTTTTCCAAGAACAGTAAAATATTCCTTAGAAGCAAGATTTATAAGTAGATCAGATTTTTGAGATTCTAAGTCTTTTAAAACATTCTTTTGAATTGAATCCCCCCAAAAATCATATAAGTTTTTACCCTTAGTTGTTTCTAACTTTGTTCCCATTTCTAGTCTATATGGCTTAATAACGTCCATTGGTCTTAAGATACCGTATAGACCTGAAAGAATTCTTAAATGCTTTTGAGCAAATTTAATTTGTTTGTTATTTAAACTCTCTGCATCTAGGCCTTGATACACATCTCCTTTAAATACCATCATTGATGGCTTGCTATCATTGGAGACTGTTTTTGAAGCCTTCCAGGATTGATAGCGATCAAAATTTAGGGTAGCCAGCTTATCGCTTAGGCCCATTAGACTAGCGATATCTTTAGGCTCCTTGTCTTTTAAATTCTTAATAAGGTTTGAAGATTGGCTTAAAAACTGCGGTGCAGTATGATTGCTCTTAGGATCAACGCTATAATCCAAAGTTTTTGCTGGGGAAAGTACTATTAACATGATAAATATTCTAACTAAATCTTAGCCAGACTACTAATGAAACTTATAGAAAAGTATATAAATTTTGTAGGTGAAAAAATTTCATACCTCATACCAATAATGGTTTTGTTGATGATTATTGTGATTGTAAGCAGATATTTTTTCGGGGTTGGTCGAACTGATTTGCAAGAATTAGTTATGTATTTTCATGCTTTAGTTTTCTTAGGTTGTGCTGGCTACGTAATGAATATGGATGAACATGTTCGTGTAGATATTTTTTATAGGAATGCATCGGATAAATATAAAAATCGTATTAACAGTATTTTTGGCCTTCTTTTTCTATTGCCAATAATAATTGTTACCTTCATATATTCGCTAGAAACTATTGAGGCATCATGGAAGATGAAAGAAGTTTCAACTGAAGCCGGCGGTTTGGCATATGTATTCATTCAAAAAACTTTCCTTATCTTATTTCCAATTACACTTGCATGGCTGCTCTTATTAACCAACTTCTAAAAATCAAATGGAAATAATACCTTTATTGCTATTGGTTTTAGTTTGCTGCGCCCTGCTCTTTGGCTACCCAGTTGCATTTACTCTTTCCGGGGTTTCTATTTTATTTGCTCTTGTTTGTATTCCGCTTGGAATATTTGATGAATCTATCTTAAAAAGCATTCCTTTAAGAATAATTGGCATCATGAACAATGTGACTTTGCTTGCTGTTCCACTTTTTATTTTTATGGGGACAGTCCTTGAGCGATCAGGTATTGCATCAAAGATGCTAGAAAATATGGCATTAGCCTTTAAAAATATTAGGGGTGGTTTGAGCATCTCTATTATTGCGGTTGGCGCATTGTTAGCTGCAAGTACTGGAATAGTTGGAGCCACTGTTGTCACCATGGGTCTCATGTCCTTGCCCATTCTTATTCAGCAAGGCTATAAAAAAGATTTTTCTTCCGGTCTTGTTGCGTCTACTGGGACTCTTGGTCAAATTATCCCTCCTTCAATTGCATTGGTGCTATTGGGAGATGTTATGTCTAATGCATATCAAAGAGCTCAAAATAATATGGGTATTTTCTCTCAAAAAACTGTAACAGTGGGAGATCTGTTTGTTGGAGCTATAGTGCCTGGCATAATGATTTGTATCGGGTATCTTGCATATACTATTTACCAAAATAAGAAAAATCCAAATATTCTGTTCGAGCCTGAAGCAAGTTCTGCTTCATTGAAAGATATATTAAAAACTCTTGCTCTGCCTCTTTTGCTAATAATTTTAGTTTTAGGATCAATTATTGCAGGGATTGCTACTCCAACTGAAGCATCAGCTATTGGAGCAATGGGAGCTTTATTAATAGTCTTAATTAATGGAGGTCTGACTTTGAATTTTATAAAAGAGACAAGCCAAAAGACCGCAATCGTTTCTACTATGATTTTTACCATCTTGATTGGGGCCTCAATCTTTTCCCTTATCTTTAGAGGCGTTGGAGGAGATGATTTAATTGATCTAATCTTTGGATCACTTCCTGGTGGGCCTTATACAGCTCTTATATTTGTATTAATATTTGTTTTCTTGCTTGGCTTTATTCTAGATTTTATTGAAATTTGTTACGTTATCGTTCCTCTAGTTGCGCCACCATTATTAATGATGGGCTTTGATCCGGTTTGGCTTGCAATACTTTTAGCTATAAACCTTCAAACCTCATTTTTAACTCCTCCGTTTGGTTTCTCTCTTTTCTATCTAAGAGGTGTTGCAGACGAATCAATAAGAACATCTGAGATATACCGAGGTGTCATGCCCTTTATTATGATTCAATTGCTCGTTTTGGTTGCGGTTCTTTTGGTGCCATTCTTGGTGCTATGACAAATTTTAAAGTTTGTAGATACTATCTAATAGTTCGATAGCAACTGAGTCGAAAGATCTTTTCCATGCTCCAGCAGTATATCCTCCGCCTCCTTGAACAGACCTAGATGCTCTATGTTGTGAGACGGGTATATTGGTTTCATCATATAAAATAGCTTCTACATTGAGATAGGTCTCACCCATTCCTGGTACAACCCATCTTAACCAAGCACTTCCTTCTTCGTAATCTCTAATATTTATATGAAGGGTATATTTCGGCAGATATTTATTATGAGTTTTTCTCTTACTTAGCTGATCATTGATACTTGATAACATCCTATTTTGGATATCGATATATAAATCACTATTATTACCAGTGCTTTCTTTTATAACTATTTTTCCAATTGTGAAATCTTTTTTATATCCAGCCGGATTAATAATTTCTCTAGTTGATGATGTGCTGCAAGAAATGATAAATAATAGAACAAAAAAACTAGTTAGATTCTTAATTCTAAAAATACCTTTCATAAAATAAAAAGATGCTATTTAATAGCATCTTTTTAATTATTTAATATTAATTATCGCCTAAGCATTTACCTGAATATATTCTATTCAAATGAGCTATTCTGTCATTAACAGATGAAGCATTTTTCTTTGACTGGTTTTCATTAACAATAATTCCAGGCCAGAAGAATATTCCTAAGGCAACATTTTTTCCAGTAAGACCTGAGTCATCTTTAGCATCTTCAAATTTTGCTCCAAGACCTGCTAACTCAAATTTTAATTGCTCGCAATTTTTAGACTCGTCATCATACTGAGCAACCATAACCTGTTGATCAGATACGCATGCAGAAAAAATAAAAGTTACAGCAAAAGCTGCTAATATATTTTTTTTATTCATAATAATTTCCCTATTTAATTCAAACTTAAGTATCTAATATATATATATATTTTGCAAATATATACTTTTTGGAAAACTTATAGTCCAGCGTTATTTTTTTCTAATGCTCTCTCAGCTCTATAGCTGGATCTGACCATAGGTCCTGAAACAACTTCAAGGAATCCTTTTTTAAGTCCTATTACTCTATAAGCCTCAAACTCTTCTGGAGTTACCCATCTTTCTATAGGAAGGTGATTTAAAGTTGGTCTCAAGTACTGACCAATTGTAAGAATATCAACTTTATTTTTTATAAGATCATCCATGGTCTGTTCTATTTCTTTATCGGTCTCACCAAGACCCAGAATAAGACTTGTTTTTGTTAATACCTTAGGAGTTTATTCTTTTTGATTCAGCAAGAACATCTAAAGTCTGTTGGTAACCCGCTCTTATATCTCTTACTGGATGTGTTAGTCGTTCAACAGTTTCAATATTTTGAGCAAAGACTTCTAGACCACAATTCACAATGGTATCTATAGATGATGACAGCCCCTTGAAATCAGGTGTTAGAGCTTCAACTGCTGTTCCAGGATTTAAATCTTTAATGAGCTTAACGGTATCAGCAAAATGCTTAGCACCTCCATCAGGAAGATCATCTCTGTTTACTGAGGTAAGCACCACATATTTGAGTTTCATGATTTCAACTGCTTTTGCAGTATTTAGGGGCTCATCTTGATCTAAGCCAGCCCTTGAGGATTGCCCGTATCTACCGAACAAAACTTACATGCTCTTGTACAGACTGAACCCATAAGCATAAAAGTTGCCGTGCCAGCTGACCAGCACTCAGAGATATTAGGACAATGTGCTTCTTCGCAAACTGTATTAAGTCTTTTTTCTGAAACTTGGCTTTTTATCTTATGAAAATTAGGATTGAATTGAGCTTTAACTTTAAGCCATTCAGGTTTTTTTAAGTTAGGTATATGAGAGTACTGATTGCCCTTCTGGCCATTTTTAACTAGCCTTAACCCCATCTCTATTAATAATTTTTTGTGTTGGAATAATCTCCATATCTAGAATATAGGCTCTAAAAGTTCAATTGCAAGGCGCTCAACATCTTTAATAGTTACCTGATTATTCAATTCTTTGATTTGAGTTACCTCAAGTCCTTGATAGCCACACGGGTTTATATAACCAAAAGGGGTAAGATCCATATCAACATTGATGCTAATCCCATGATAGGTTTTGCCTTTAGAAATTCTAAGGCCAATAGAAGCAATTTTTTTTTCATTTACATAGACTCCTGGTGCGCCATCTATAAATTTCGAGTCTATTGAGTATTCTTTAAGAAGTGATTTAGTAAATTCTTGAAGAGACTTAACAAGAGTTTTTGGGCCCAGTTTTGATCTCTTCACATCAATCATAAAGTAAATAACTAATTGTCCAGGCCCATGGTAGGTTACTTCTCCGCCCCGGTCAGACTGAACAACTGGAATATCTTTAGCATTTAAAATATGTTTTTGATCAGCAGCAGTCCCCAAGGTAAAAACTGGTAGGTGTTCTAAAAACCATATTTCATTTTTAAAATCTTCTTTTCTTATGTGTGACTTCATTGACTGCCATGTATCATCATAGTCACGAAGGCCAAGAGATTTAAAAGTTAGGTTTTCTGACACTACTTATTTCTAGACTCAATGAATGCGTCTTCAGATATTTCATGATATGCAGATACATTCTTTTTAAATTCTGAATAGGAGTCATAGACCCTTCCAATAACTTCATCTTCTTTAGCCAAGTCGTCTAATATTTTTTCTGATATTACTCTAAACTCTTCTATTACATCATTTGGTAATTTTCTTAGCTCAACACCGTGAACATCAATTAATTCTGTAAGGGCTTGATTATTTCTGGCTAAATACTCATCAAGAGTATCTTGGTTTACAGCTTTAGTAGCGGTCTCAATAATAACTTGAAGATGTTTAGGAAGGCTGTTCCAGGCATCTATATTAATTAATAGTTCTAACATTGGTCCTGGCTCATGCCATCCTGGGTAATAGTAGTATTTTGCTGCCTGATGAAAACCAAAAGTTAGGTCATTATATGGCCCGACCCATTCTGTTGCATCTATGACGCCTGTTTGTAGTGCGGTAAATAACTCTCCTCCAGGAAGCGTTACTGGTATTCCTCCGGCTTCTTTGAGAACTTCTCCCCCGATGCCTGGAATACGCATTTTTAAGCCTTTGATATCTTCTAGAGAGTTAATTTCTTTATTGAACCAACCAAACATTTGAGTTCCTGTGTTTCCTGCAGGAATAGGATAGATGTTAAACGGTTCATATATTTCTCTCCAAAGCTCTAAGCCACCGCCTCTATTAACCCATGCATTAATTTCATCTGCGGTTAATCCAAAAGGCACACTCGTAAAAAATTGAGCTGCAGGGACTTTACCTTTCCAAAAATATCCTCCGCTATGCCCCATTTGATGTGAGCCACTTGATACAGCATCAAATACTCCAAATGCAGGAACTTGTTCTCCAGCTCCGTATACTGTTATTTTCATCTGACCATTACTCATTTCTTCAACTAAGTCAGCTATTCTTTCAGGAGCCATGCCAAGACCTGGATAGTTTTTAGGCCATGAAGTAACAAGCCTCCATTCGTATTTCTTTTGCTCTTCTGACTGAGAAGAGCCATCAGAAATATTACTATCTGAACATCCAATTAAAAAGTTAACAGTTAATATTGATAATAAAAATTTTCTCATTACATTTTCTCTAAGTTTGCATAGGCCATAACCAGCCATTTTGTTCCTGCTTTGATTAAAATTAACCTGAACTCTGGCTGCCTCTCCTGAGCCCTCGTAATTTAAGACCACACCTTCTCCAAATTTCTTATGGAGAACTCTTTGGCCCAATGAAATCCCAATCTCATCTTCAAACTCAAGCTTTGTTTCACTAAAGTCTTTTCTATTATAAGGGATATGAGTCTGTGCTCGAGGTCTTATCTCATCAATAAGATTTTTTGGGATTTCTTTTAAAAACCTTGAAGGAGGATTAAAAGTATCAGACCCATGAAGTCTTCTTGATTCAGCATGGGTTATATATAATTTTTCCATAGCTCTTGTTATGCCTACGTAACATAGTCTTCTCTCCTCTTGCAGTTGAGCAGGATTTTCCATCGACCTTCCATGAGGAAAAAGACTTTCTTCAAGTCCTGTCATTAAGACGAGCTTGAATTCTAAGCCTTTGGCAGAATGAAGAGTCATTAGTTGCGCAGCATCATCATGCTCTGAAGCTTGTCGATCTCCAGAATCTAAAGAAATCATATCTAAGTATTGCTCTGCAATTTCTTTATTTGTTTTGTCTTCTCTAATACTTTGTTCAAAATTGGTAGTTGCTGAAACAAGCTCTTCTAAATTTTCTACTCTTGTTTTACCCTTTTCACCTGGCTCTTTTGCATGATATGCAACTAGACCAGATGTTTTGATTATCTCTTCCATTAAATCAGATAAAGGGTTTTCTTCTATAAATTCTTTACATCTAGAAATAAACTCAAGATAAGATTTTAATCCAGCCCCACCTCTACCAGATATAGATCCATCGTCTATTAATTTAGCAGAAGCCTTTATATATGAAATATTATATTGATTGGCAGCAGCTCTAATTTTTGCCAATGTTTTTTCACCAACACCTCTGGTGGGATTTGAAATTGACCTTTCAAAAGCTGGATTATCAGAATTATTAAAAATAATCTTTAGGTAAGCTATGGCATTCTTGATTTCCATTCGCTCATAGAATCTTTGGCCTCCATAAATTCTATATGGAATGTTTGATCGTAATAAAGCTTCTTCCAGAGCTCTTGATTGAGCATTCGATCTATAAAGGACAGCAGCATCTTCATACATCTCACCTTTATTCATCCAGTCTTTTAAGATATCTGCAACAAACCTTGCTTCATCTTGTTCATTGTAGGCTTGATATAAAATTATTTGCTCGCCTTCAAGCTTTTCTGTCCATAGATTCTTGCCTAGCCTGTCTGTATTATTTTCTATTAATGCGTTAGCAGCGCCTAAGATGATATTTGTAGATCTATAATTTTGCTCTAGTCTGACAATCTCTGTATTTTTAAATGTTTTGGTAAAAGAATCTACATTTTCAACCTTTGCGCCTCTCCATCCATATATAGATTGATCATCATCTCCAACAGCAGTAATAGACGTTTGATCAGATGCTATTTCTAACAACCAGTTATATTGAATAGTATTGGTATCTTGAAACTCATCAACCAAAATAGATTTAAATCTTGAATGAAAAAATGCTCTTACAAACTCATTGTCTCTTACGACTTCAAAAGATCTTAAAAGAAGTTCTCCAAAGTCTACAAGATTGTCACGAATACATGTTTTTTCATATTCCTTATAAACTTTATTAATATTTTCTTGAAAGTAATCGCCCTTATCGTCAACTAAATTACTTCTAAAACCTTCATCCTTCCATGCATTAATTTGCCACTGTGTCTGACGGGAGGGCCATACTGATTCATCAAAACCTAGCTCTTTAGATATCCTTTTAATAATTCTTAATTGATCATCTGAATCTAAAATTGTGAACCCGCTGCTAAGACTGGCTTCCTTGTGAAATCTTTTAAGCATTCTATGAGCTAGCCCATGGAAGGTACCAACCCAACCATCCATCATTGGTGCTTCAAGCAATTCTTCAATTCGCGATCTCATCTCAAGAGCCGCTTTGTTGGTAAATGTAACAGCCATAATAGAGCCTGGATTTCTTTTAAGAGCCTCAACCTCCCAAGCTATTTTATGAACCAATACTCTAGTTTTTCCTGAACCAGCACCCGCAAGAACCATCAAATGCTGTTTTTCAGAAGTGACAGCCTCTCGTTGCTGATCATTCAGATGGTCTAAAATGTGAGATACGTCCATTTAGGGATTCATTTTTTTGCTTAAGAGGGATATTCTAACCCTATGCCAACAAAATTATTGAGACAAATTAAAAATACTCTTCCTGAATTAAGGAAATCAGAGAAATTAGTAGCTGATTTTGTTCTTAAAGATCCTAAATCTGTAGTTACCATGAAAACTGCTGAAGCCTCATCAGCTATAGGTATTAGCGAGCCAACCTTAATTAGGTTTTGCAAAGCACTAGGTTTCTCAGGTTATCAAGAATTTAAAATTAATCTTTCTCAACAATTAGCAGCTGATGATTACTTTGTAATGTATGAAATAGAAGAAGACGATAGTATTCATGAGTTATGTGAAAAGGTTTTTGATACTACTATCAGTGAGATATTAAATGTAAGGTCTCAAATTGATCAAGATATACTTGAATCAGCTATTGAAGCATTGGCTAATGCACAAAGAGTTGAGGTCTATGCATTTGGCGGTTCAGCTCCTGTGGCGATGGATGCACAACATAAATTTTTTAGATTAAAAATATCATCATCATTTATCTCGGATCCTCATATTCAGTTAATGTCAGCCAATTCTCTATCTAAAAATGACGTGGTCCTAGCTATATCTCAATCAGGCACCACTTCGGCTTTAATTGATAGCGTTAAAATTGTTAGGAAATCTGGAGTAAAAGTGATTGGAATAATGCCAGAAAATTCCCCTTTAGCTAATATTTGTGACTACCCTATTAGCATAAATATTGGTGATAATTTTAGGATCACTAAGCCTCATACATCAAGAATAGCCTACACTGCAGTTATTGATGTTATGACTATGGGTATTGCTCAGTTGAAGCCAGAAGCCCAAGAGCACTTATATAATATAGTTGATAGTCAAAGGTCTTTAAAAATAAAATAATAGGAGATATTAATGAGTCAAGAAGTAAAAGATTTTTTTGCAACATACAGTGATTTTGTAACTAAAGTAACTAGCGAGCCAAGTTTAGACATAGAAGCTCTAAAAAAAAGCATGGATGAAATTGAATCAAATTCATCAATTGAAATGCCTAGATTATTAACTGCTGCATTGGGGCTAGGTAGTGAAACTGGTGAATTTGTAGAAATAGTAAAAAAAATGGTCCTCCAGGGGAAACCAGCATCAGAAGATAATATCTTTCATATGAAAAGAGAGTTGGGTGACATAATGTGGTATTGGACAACAGCATGTGCATCTCTCGGTCTGGATCCTTTTGAAGTCATAAACGAAAACCAAAAGAAGCTAGAAGCAAGATATGGTGAAAAATTTGAAGTTCAAAGAAGTGAAGTTAGAAAAGAGGGAGACCTATAATCCTAAAGAATGAGAACTTTTAACTCATTATTAATGAATAAAGAGAGAAAAGAAAAGGTTGAAAAATCGCCGTCAGCGACAGATGATTGTGCTGACGTTACTTCTAGATATGAAAGATATAAGAAAGATAATAAGAAGTCTAAATTTCCTCCAATTGAATATGAAAAACCACCTCACCATTAAATGATTACTTTTCTAGCCTTTTTATATATCTTTTCTGCATTTGCCTATTTTTATTCCAATAAATCTGGCTATAGTCTTCTAAGATATATGTGGAAAAGGAAAAATATTAATATCTATCTATCAACTGAGTTAGTATTTTTGATAATCACCTCACTAATTGTTTTTACCAATCAACCACTTAATTGGATTGTTGCTATATTAATGTTTATGCATTTAATTGGAATTGCTTGGCTTGTTGCAAACCCTAATAATTTTTATCAAATGGCAGAAGATTCTATCAATTTAGATGAAGGTCTTTTGGAAAATGTTGTTGTAATAACATTTTTAATTTATGCCGGAATGGCTTTATTTTCTAGAATAATTTTCTAGGTCACTTTTCTTGAATTCTCTTTAAGAGGCTCGATGTATCCCATCTCCCACCTCCCAACTTTTGTATCTCTTTATAAAAATTATTTACTAAGTCAGTTATCTCAAGTTCTGTATCCATTTTTTTTGCTTGTTTTAACACTATATCTAAATCTTTTCTCATTAAATCAACTGCAAAACCAAAATCATACTCATCATTAAGCATTGTTTCCCATCTATTTTCCATCTGCCATGATTGTGCTGCACCTTTAGTAATAACATCCATTACATCAGCCGTGTTTAGTCCAGCTCTTTTAGAAAAATTCATGCCCTCTGCTAAAGCTTGAATCAACCCAGCAATGCAGATCTGATTTACCATTTTAGTTAGCTGGCCAGATCCTGATGGACCCATATATTTATGAGATTTTGCATAAGATTTAAAAATTTTATTACAAGCCTCGTATGCTTTTTTATCACCTCCAGCCATGACAGATAGAGTGCCAGACTCTGCTCCAAGCTGACCTCCTGAAATTGGCGCATCTAAAAAGAAACAGTCTTTTGCTGAAAGTGCTTCATTCATTTCTTTGGCAAGCTCTGCGGATGTTGTCGTATGATCAATTATTATTGATCCGGGGCTTAAAGTATCCATGATACCTGATTTACCATTGATGATATCTTTTACGTCTTCGTCTTTACCCACACAAAGAACAATACATTCTGAAGAAATTGCCAACTCATTAAGTGAGTTACATACTCTGCCCTCATGTCTAGACTTCCAAATAATAGATTTCTCATTAGTTCTATTAAATACCGAAACTTCAAAATCATTTCTGGAAAGATGTCCAGCCATCGGAGCGCCCATAACTCCCAGGCCAATGAATCCAATTTTATTCATTATTATTTTCTTCTTCTTGATATTTTTTTAGGTCTTCCCAATCATGAGGGGTACCTGCATTTAGATTGATGTTCTTTTGTTGGGCTCTATAAAGACTTTGAGTTCTTAATTTGCCTTTATCTTCTTCTTTACCAAATAGCTTATTCCACCCTTCTTCGAATTTTTCTCTTAAATTTCTTTTAGCCATATATTTAGACTATATGATCTTTCCTGTCTTTCTTTGCCGTTCTTTTAATTCCTGACTCAGTTGTATATTCTTCAGTAATACCTTTTGCTCCTTCTCTGCCTTTCTTAGAAATATTCATCAACGTCACTATTGAGGCGCCAGCAACAGCGCCAATTAAAACTAATATTACTGCTTCCATATTTCACTCCAAACAATATTATTTATCATTAAATTCTTTTTTTGCCTGATTATATTCCTCTATTATTCTCTCAACTAAATCTCCAACACTAGGATCGTCCTTAATGCCTCCTATTCCTTGTCCAGAACCCCAAATATCTTTCCAAGCTTTTGCATCAGTATTTCCACCTGATCCGAAGTTCATTGCAGACTTGTCAGCCTCGGGTAAATTATTAGGGTCAAGACCAGCATTTTTTATAGACGGTTTGAGATAATTACCAGAAACACCTGTAAATAGATTTGAATATACAATGTCATCAGCAGCGCTTTCAATCAGCATTTCTTTATAGCCCTGATCTGCATTTGCTTCCTTCGTAGCTATAAAGCGTGTTCCCATATATGCAAAGTCAGCACCAAGAGCTAAAGATGATGCTACAGAATAACCATCACCTATCGAGCCGGATAAAATAACAGTTCCATCAAACCATTCTTTTACTTCTCTTAGCAAGGCAAATGGTGACAATGCCCCAGCATGACCACCTGCTCCAGCGCATACTAAAATTAAGCCATCTACGCCCTGTTCTGCCGCTTTTTTTGCATGTCTTACATTAATAACGTCGTGATAAACCAAACCACCATAGCTATGAGCTGCTTCAACTAATTCAGCGGGTGGCCTTAGGGAGGTAATTATTATCGGAACCTCATGCTCAACGCATGTGGCCATATCATCCATTAGCCTGTCATTAGAAGCATGACATATCTGATTGACCGCAAATGGAGCAACTTTTTTATCAGGATTTTGTTCTTGATACTCAGCCAATTCCGTTTTAATTCTAGTGATCCATTCACCTAATACGTGTTGTGGTCTAGCATTTAATGCTGGAAATGAGCCAATAATTCCAGCCTTGCACTGTGCTATTACAAGCTCAGGACCAGATACTAAAAAAAGAGGTGAACCTATTACAGGTATAGATAAATTATTTTTAATATGATTTGAAATTGCCACTTTATAGCTCCTTAAATTTTGATTTTTAAATTATTTTTTTGGGTAGTCTAACACTAAATAAACTAATGCTTTAAGTCCAACATTTAGAGCTCCATCATCCACAACAAAATATGGAGAATGATTGCCTGGCGCTTCCATTACTCCAGGAGCATTAACACCTAACCAAAAGTACATACCTGGTATCTCATTTGAAAAGAATGAGAAATCTTCAGCTCCTGTTGAGGGAGTCATTTCATAGACTTTGTTTGAAGCTGCTTCGATTAATGAAGGTTTCAATTTTTGAACTAATTCTTCATTATTAAAAGTTACTGGATAAAACCCTCCAACATCAAATTCAACAGAAATCTTAGTTCCAGTGCCTAAAGCTACTCCTGACGCTACTTGTCTTATTTCTTTATAAATTTCTTCTCTTAACTTTGGATCAAAAGTTCTTATGGTTCCCTGAACCTCAGAATCTTCTGGAATGATATTCCCTCTGGTTCCTGATCTAACAATTCCAACTGATATAACAGCAGGATTATTTACAATATTAATTCTTCTACTAACGATGGTATTTAAATTTTGTATTAATTCAGCAGTTGCCATAACTGGATCTATGGAGTCCCATGGTCTTGATCCATGAGCTTGAACTCCTTTAATTTTAATTCTATATGTACCAGCTGCAGCCATTGCAGGACCTGATGTCACACCAATATAACCATTGGGACCATTACCAACATGAAGACCGAATATTGCCTCAGGCTTATATCTGTCAAAGATGCCTTCTTCTAACATCATTTTAGCTCCGCCATTCTCTCCCTCAGGAGGTCCTTCTTCAGCTGGTTGAAATATAAGCATAATATTGCCTTTGAGCTTATCTTTGTTTTTAGAAAGAAACTCTGCGACTCCCATCAAAATAGCAACATGTGCATCGTGGCCACAGGCATGCATGATTCCAACATCTTGACCGAGATATTGAGTGGTCTCTTTGGAAGCAAACGGCAAGCCAGTTTTTTCAACAACAGGCAAAGCGTCCATGTCTGCTCGCAAGGCAATAGTTGGACCAGGCAAAGCTCCTCTTATAAAACCAACCACACCCGTGTAAGCAATTTTAGTCTCTACTTCTACTCCCAAAGATAGAAGATGATCTTCTACTTTTTTGGCTGTACGAAATTCTCTATTGCTTAATTCAGGATACTTATGAATATCATGACGCCATTCAATTACTCTATCCATTAATGGATCGATTTGTTTCTCTAAATCAACTTTAAGATCAGAGACAATATATGTTGAGGTAACTAAAAGAAAGAAAAGCATTATTTTATTCATTTTAAGATTATAATCCTCACTTTTTTAAAACACTAATAACATGGACATAAATAATCTAAGAAATATTGCAATCATTGCCCATGTTGACCATGGTAAAACTACTCTTGTAGATAAATTACTTCAACAATCAGGAACGCTTGATCGAAAAAATATGGATTCAGAGAGAATCATGGATTCAAATGATCAAGAAAAAGAAAGAGGTATTACTATTACAGCAAAAAATACCTCCATAAATTGGAATGATCATCTTATTAATATTGTTGATACTCCAGGTCATGCCGACTTTGGTGGCGAGGTTGAAAGAGCTCTTTCAATGGTAGATTCGGTTCTACTTTTGGTAGATGCAGTAGACGGCCCAATGCCACAAACAAGGTTTGTTACACAAAAAGCTTTTGAGAAGGGTCTTAAACCAATAGTAGTAATAAATAAAGTCGATCGTCCTGATGCAAGACCGGATTGGGTCTTAGATCAAGTTTTTGATCTTTTTGATAGACTTGGAGGTTCTGATGAGCAGCTTGATTTCCCAGTAATTTATGCCTCTGCTATAGAAGGAATATCTGGACTAGAAGCTGACCAAATGACCACTGATATGACACCATTGATGCAAATGATTTTAGATAAGGTTCCTTCTCCAGAAGTAAATAAAGATGGTCCTCTTCGATTACAAATCAGTGCATTAGATAGCAATAGCTATGTTGGTGTAATTGGTATTGGAAGAATTAAACAAGGATCAGTTAAGCCTAACGACCAGGTTACAGTCATAAACAGAAATGGTGAAACTAGGAAAGGTAAAGTTCTTCAAGTTATGGGTTATGAGGGCCTTGAAAGGGTTGAGGTTTCAAATGCAGATGCTGGATCAATAGTTTGTATCACTGGTATAGATAAGCTTAATATTTCAGATACTATTTGTGATCCCTCTTCTGTTGAAGCTTTGGCACCTCTTTCTGTTGATGAGCCAACAGTAAGCATGACTTTTCAAGTTAATGACTCTCCTTTTGCCGGTAGAGAGGGAAAATTTGTAACATCAAGAAATATTAAAGAAAGATTAGAAAAAGAATTAATATCAAATGTAGCACTTAGAGTTGGCCCTGGCGATAGTCCAGATAAATTTATTGTTTCGGGAAGAGGCGAGCTTCATTTATCAGTGCTCATAGAAACTATGCGAAGAGAAGGTTTTGAATTAGCTATATCTAAACCTCAGGTCATTCAAAAAGAAGTTGATGGAGAAATTCATGAACCCTATGAGCAAATAGTAATCGATGTAGAAGAAATTCATCAAGGCTCTGTAATGGAAGAGCTTGGTCCAAGGAAAGCAGAGCTTCAAAGCATGGAGTCTGATGGCAAGGGAAGAGTAAAATTAGAATTCATTGCTCCTTCAAGAGGAATTATAGGATTTAGATCTCATTTTTTAACCATTACAAGTGGGACAGGAATTATGACAAGTGTTTTTGATCATTATGGTCCTGTTAAAGTTGGTGAAATTGCTAAAAGAACAAATGGTGTCATGTATTCTATGATGGCTGGAAAGACCCTTGCTTATGCTTTATTTAATTTACAAAATCGTGGAAAGTTGTTTCTTGGTCATGGAAAAGAGGTATATATTGGTCAAATTGTTGGCCTTCATTCAAGAGATAACGATCTTCCAGTTAATCCAACTAAAGCTAAGCAGCTAACAAATATTCGAGCGGCTGGAACAGATGAAAATCTAATTCTAGTTCCTCATATCAAACACACCCTTGAACAAGCTCTAGAATTTATTGAAGATGATGAGCTTGTTGAGGTTACTCCTGAATCAATTCGTCTTAGAAAAAAAGGCAGAGTAAGAACATAAAGATATTCATTAACTTATAAAAAATATAAACTAAGATAGTAATTTATTTATAAGGAGAAAAAATGAATAATCTTAAAACTATTTTTGTATGTTCTTCGTTCATAATTTTGACGGCATGTAATATGGAAACTAATTCTAATAATGCATACCAGGATAATATGGACCTTGCTACCGCATGGGTAACTGCTGGATATACAGGAAAGGCTGAAGCAACTGAAATGGTTGAAAAAAATATGTCTGAGGATGGAATGACTGTTGGAGATAGATATGTTGGAATGGGTTTTATATGGGATCCTGAAGAAGAAGGTATGACTGTTACATATATTATTCCTGAAAGTCCTGCATCAAAAGCTTTAAAGGTTGGCGATTCATTTGTCGAAGTAGCTGGAGTAAGAGTATCTGAAGATAACAGAAATAGATTAGGATTTAGAGGTAAACCAGGCGAAGAAATTAATGCTGTTGTTTTAAGAGATGATGAAGAAGTTGCTGTAACTGTTGCAAGAGGCGCAGTTCAACAAACATCTACAAAAGCTCAGATTCTTGAAAACTTTGCACAAGCAGAGGCTGAAGACTGGGGTCCTAATAAGTTTGAAATCATTGAAACAGCTTGCACTGATGATGGCACTGTATGGGTTTTAAGTTGGTCTGAATTTACAGAAGATGCATCAGGCTTAACAGCAAATGCTTACAGAGCGACTAGATTTGAGTTCAATGATGAGGGCAAAGTCTCATGGGTTGGTGATCTGTCAGAAGATAGGTTTATTCTAGAACAACAAGGTTACTCAATAAGCAGATAAAATATTAATCTAGCCTATTATTTGTATAGGCTAGATTTTTTATATCTATGAAGAATCAGTTCTGCTAACATAAGCTGATGAAGTCGTTCAACTTTATTTTAATTTTTATCTTTTCTTTTTATTCTGTTGCTGAAGAAGGAAGACTTGGTAGAGAGCCAAATAATTATAAATATACATCTATTGGCATAGATATAATCCAATCAGATAAGACTGACGTTGGTGCAAAGCTTTCGTTTGTTTTACCTGGACCACTTTATGCTGTTCTAGAGCGAAGAGCAGAAGGGGTTGATAAAGATACGGAGTCCTTTGAACG
Source organism: uncultured SAR86 cluster bacterium (assembly GCA_964276145.1). GTDB lineage: Bacteria > Pseudomonadota > Gammaproteobacteria > Magnimaribacterales > D2472 > SCGC-AAA076-P13. Next base: position 191,350 of record CAXYDN010000003.1, read on the forward strand.
CATTGTAAATGGTGCAAGAATTGGAGCTCAGATTGGAATTGGTGATTTGTTAGGCAATATATCCGCAAAGGGCGTAAATCTTGGAATTAAAAATATTTTTGATGTCTATGGCGAGCTTGGTATTAAAAGTATCGCGATAGATGGGGATACAAATTCTTTTTCAGAAGATGATGCTCAGGCTCATTTCATTGCTGGAGTAAGATTTGGTGATAGTAATGATTGGGAAGGTAAAATTTTTATAGACTATTCAAAAGAGTCAGAGGTTATAGTAAAGCCCTGTCCTAGCAATCAAATATGTCCTACCGTTGTTGAATATGTTCTTGATGAAGAAACAGACCAAAAATATGGTGCTGGTATTTTGTTTAATATAAATAATAGAAGCGCAGTAACATTTGAATTACTCTCAAGCAAAGTATTTGATAACTCTTTTAAAATTGGCTATCAAATTAACTTCTAACTAACTGATAGAGCAATGCATATCATTTCCACAACAAAGTGGCGATTTAATTTTTCCATTAAAATTTGAACACTCGATTTCATGGCACTGAGAAATTTGAACTTGACTTCCATCATCGAGATCTAACATACCATTTACAAGTGGCATATCACACTCACCGCATGATGTTTTGACAGACATCCCGCACTGATTACATTTATAAATTGACATATTTTTTTCCTATTTTTTAATTAGACGAAGCATCTAATATTTCAAGTAATAAATTAATTATGTCTAAATATATTTGAAACGCAATATTGAATGCATTGTCCCAGTCATTAACTCCTAAATCTGATTTCTTTCTGAGCAGATTAAAATCGAATAATAAAAATACAGAAAAAACAAAAGCGCCAAAAATTGCTTTGATTCTTATGGCCCATCTCGAGAATCCTCGGAATATCCTAATAAATTCAAAACCAATCAATCCAAGCAATGATATTAATAGGAATCCTGTTAGAGAGGAGCTCTCTGAGAATGAATAAACATCGCTATATCCAATAAAACCAGTAATAAGAGTTATTAAAAAAACAATCTTTAAGGCATTAAAGCCATCATTTTCATCCATCTCAAGCATAATAATTGATAATAAAAATCCAAAAGTGATACTTGATGTTGTAAAAAAGATGATACCAGTCTGAGTACTGATGCCGGTGGTAGCATATAAAGTGCACAAAAACGACGATATAATCCATAAAAGAAATGCAGCATAGAAATAATTACCACCACTTTTATCCATGTATCCATCTTTTATAAGCTCTATTCTATGATCTGAATTCATAGCCATTACAATTAATGTATCTGATTTTGTTGGATTGTCTTTTGATTGAACCTGTTTGAACATTTCGCTTGGATAATATTCAGGAGATGGGCTATAAGGAACCAAATCAAGCTGCTTATTCATATTCATTGAGCCTCTGAAGTACATCCCAGCAAAAGATGTATCATTTTCATAGGCTTTTCTTGCTTCTCTAATACAATAGAAACAGATAGCTAAAATAACACTTATCTGGCTGCAAAGAATAAGCATAGTTTTAAAAAAAAGCGATGTTTCAACAAACATATTTTTGATATTAACCTATTTATTAGATTATGTTTTAATAAAAGACAAATTAAGGAGTCTATTTTTTTAGATACCTAACTGAATGATCTTCAAAGTCACATTCCCCATCATCTTTAAAGCCCTTTTTATAATGAAAGTCTAAAGAAATTTGGTTCTTAGGTATTATGTTGACCTCACAACACAAAGGAATTCCCTCTTTTTTGACAAGATCATATAAATGCTTATATAGATAAGATCCAGCGCCTCTTCTTCTATGACTCTCTTTTATAACCACTCTATCTATGTATAAAAATTTATCTTCTTTATTTTTAAAATAATTATAGTTTGGTGATTTATATTCTGAGCCTTCCCTAAAGCATATAACGAAACCAATAATTTTATTGCCCTCAAGCACATAAAAATTAACAGCACTCATACTTATTAGCTTGGATAAACTATTTATCGAATCTAGCTCACCGACCTCGGGTGTATTATCTTGATTTAAGGAATATAAAATATTTAATGCAATATTATCTGGAACTTCTGTAAAAATAGATAGCTCTAGATCATGGACTGTGATCATTATTGAATGCTAACTAGATTCAATATCGCTAATAGCATTATTAATCTTTTGTAACGGTTCTCTATTCAGCAACTCTTTAGTGAGTGTGTAACTTGGATGCCCCATAGTTGCTAAATCTTTTGCTTTGAGCATTGCCGTTTCCATTAGATTTTCAGGATCTACAACCTCATCTATTAACCCAGCCTCTACTCCACTTTCAATTGAATACATCTCTGCTCCTAAAATTGCTCTATATTTATGACTAGCAGATACTCTATGACTAATAAGCTCTAGTATGGGAATTGGTATAACCATATTTGTTCTCATCTCGTTAGCGCCAATCATAAAATCTCCTTTAACGCCAACGCGGTAGTCACAACAACATAGCAAGAATGTCCCTAGGGCAATTCCATGACCTGAGCATGCTGCTAATATTGGTCTTGGAAATGAAAATATTCTAGATAATAACTTGAATCCACTTAGTGACATATCCATAGTCGCTTGAATATCGCCTGCTGAAATAATTTTTAAATCAAAGCCAGCCGAAAACATGCCCTCTCTTCCTGTAATAATTAAAGCACCACTTTCTGTTGGAACTTTATCTAAACATTGATTAACATCTTGAATCATCTTTGGAGAGAAAACATTTGCCTTACCATCATCCAAAGTAATTATTGAAATATCATCTTTACTTGTTAGAGTTGCTATTCTATCTGACATAATTTATTCCTTTATATGGATATCAAGTGTAGCAAATAATCTTATAATGACATTAATATAATTTTAAGTAAGCGGAGCCCGGGAATGATCAAAAGAACTTTTAAAGCAATAGGGATGTTATTAATTTTTAGTGTGAGTCTCAGTTCTCTATATCTTGTGAATTTATTTTTAATGAAGCCAGTTTCCATTGATCATTATCTTGGGAAACAGCTTTTAATTAGCTTAATTGACTCTCCTGAATCTATGACATACATGGGTATTTTTGATAGATTTAACTGGGTTACAAGCCATAATTCTAAGCTCTCGATAACAAAACATGAAGATTTAAACCAAGATATAAAAGATGCAAAAAAATCTTTAGCTATATTAAGTAAATATAAAGACAACTCTCTTTCTGATAATCAAAAAATTACTAAAAGCATAGCTGTTTTTGATACTGAAAATAACCTCAAACAATTAGAAGAATTCCCATATCATGATTATCCACTAAACCAAGTTCGAGGCGTCCATCATAATGTTATTAGTTTTATGAGTGATATGCATCCCATTAGAAGTCTTTCAGAAGCTAAAGATTTTATAAAGAGAACAGATCTTGTAATAGATGTATATTCTGGTCAGCTAAGTTGGCTAGAAAAGCAGGCTGCCGAAGGGATATATGCACCAGAGTTTGTATATGCTCATTTAATCAAACAGCTTAATGAATTAATAAATTATTCTCTTGAAGAGCATCCTCTTTATACTCAATTTATTTCAAAAGCCAAGTCATTAGATATTACAAATGATGAGCTTGCGTCTCTTGAGGCTGACCTCAGATTATCGATAAAAAATAGTGTTACTCCTGGCTTTGTATTGCTTAGAGATTTTATGATCTCAACAATAGATAATGCCAATCCTCATCATGGTATCTGGTCTCAACCAAATGGTGATGAGTTTTATAAATTACGAATACGTTCTTATACAACAACAGACTATAGTCCTCAAAAAATTCATGATCTGGGGCTTAGTGAGGTAGCAAGAATTTCATCCAGAATGAAGAATATTCTTGTCTCTCTTGGTTACGACGCTAGCAAGGATACTGGAACCTTAATGAATGATCTGAATGAGGATCCTTCAATGCTTTATGAAGATACACCAGATAGAAAAAAAATTGTAGTTCAAGATTATATGGATATGGTTACTGAAGCTACTGAGGGAATAAAGGGATATTTTCATACCATGCCGAAAGCCCCTGTAACTGTCATAGCTGCTCCAGAATATTCAGAAAAAACTGCTCCTGGTGGCTGGTACCAGTCCCCTGCACTAGATGGGAGCAGACCAGGAGCATTCTATGTAAATCTTTATGATATAAAACAGACACCTAAGTACAGCATGAAAACTCTTGCATATCATGAAGCAACACCAGGACATCATCATCAGATTGCTCACTCATTAGAAAATAAAGAATTAACTCTTTACAGAAGGTTTGGTTATGGAACTTCTGCCTTCTCAGAGGGATGGGCTCTTTATTCAGAACAGTTAGCGCTTGAAGCTGGACTAGCTCCTGATCCTTATGATGAACTAGGTATATTGCAAAGTGAAATTTTTAGGGCTGTCAGATTGGTCGTTGATACTGGCATTCACTATAAAAAATGGACGAGGGAAGAAGCCATAGCCTATATGAAAAGTAAGACAGGAATGTCTGATACTGAATGTAGGGTAGAAATCGAAAGATATATTGTTTGGCCAGGACAAGCCCTCAGTTATAAAGTAGGCATGATCAAGATTCTAGAGTTACGTGAAAAGGCTATGAATGCATTGGGTGATAAATTTGATATTAAAGATTTTCACTCTGCGGTTTTAGATTATGGTAACCCTCCTCTGTTTATTGTTGAACAGAAAATTGATGAAATGATTTCTGAAGGCCTAAAGACTAACTAATAATTTTCTGGATGCTTTGCTTGGTATTGCATAAAATAATTACGAACCCATTGCAGGTCTTCCTCATTATTGCCTGAGGGATTATAGAACTTATCTAAAACAATTCGTTTTTTTTTAAAATCAAAAGCTCCTAAAAATATTTGACCTTCAACAGCCTTAGCTATTCTTAGAAAGCCTGATCTCATTTTTTCAGTTTTAGCCCTGGTTCCTTCTGGGGACATTGCAATTAATGAGCCGTTAAGCTTCTTCATATTTTCTATCGCCATATCTGTAAGTCCTCTTCCTGGTTTAGATTTATCAACAGGTATGCCACCCATATATTTTAAAAATCTACCAAGAAGTGGCTTATTAAATAAAGTATATTTTCCAAAAAATGTAATTTTGGCATCAAGGCCTAAAATAGCAGCAAAACCAAACACCCCATCCCAGTTTGATGTGTGCGGCCCAGCTATAAGAATTAAGTTTTCATTACCTGCAATTGATGGAACAGCCCCTTCAACTTTCCAGCCAAAAATTCTTAAAAACCATCTTGCTAACCACTGAACTATCTTTGGTCTTGAGGCTCTGTACTTAAAGGGGATTTGTCTTCTTGATACAATCTTGTTATCACTTTTTGTCATACCTATCCTTGTGATCTATCTTTTACATAATATGGTAAATAGAGCGAATAGCAAATTAAGATTGCTGCTATATAAAGATCAATTATATGAAAGGGCTCTTGTCGCATAAATGAAGTTATATTATTGCCAATTGGTTTTTCTGCTAAAAACCAGTAGTTTGTTCCCAATATATAATTCATAAAATAAGTAAATACTAAAAGAATGGATGCATAAAAAAGTGCCTTAAGTACATCACCCAAGTATGGTCTTTGTTTATCTATTATTATTGCGTAAGTGACGCCCATTAGGATCATCGTATGGCCTATCTGACTTTGTATGTAGCCCACATATGGAAAACCATAAACAGTATCCGGTGTTAGAATCGACATACCCCCGCCAGCTATACCAAAAAAGAATGCAAAGACAAAAAAATCTCTTTTATGAGTGAGAAAATATAAGATGATAGCCATTGTCGAAAAATCACATAAATGAAGAGGCAAACCATCTTGCCATCTGCCGCTCATAATACCCTCTCTATAAAAATCCATAGCCTGGTTAATTAAAAGTATCGTTATTATTGTAGATGCAAGTATTTGCTTGGCTTTGTCAGAAGCTCTTTCAAAATATTTTGGTATATAGACAATACTTAAAATAGAAAGAGTAACTATAAATATATGTGAAGGGCCTAAAATATTTAGCGCATTCATAGCTTTTTGATTAGGCTATCTTATGGAGACTCTGGCAATGAATCATAATCAAGATTCTTATATGGATTTTGAATGTCTATAGCATTTGGGTGAACAACAGAAATATCTATATCACTTCCGTAATCACCTGAAATAAAACCGCCAACTGTATTTCTTGGAGAAATATATATCGTTGCAAATCTTCCACTCTTTGAATAAACCAAAGTAACTTCTTCGCCAACTTTGGATGATATTAAGCTCCATCCTGTTGATAATGTTTCTGTTCCATAAAAAATTAAGTTCTCTGCTGGACTATATCCTGACTGCATTATTATTCTGCCTGAAATAGCTTCCCCAGTTCCCAATAAAACTGTTGGCGCTTTTATGATTTCAGCATCATTAGGCAAAGGCAAATCTTCTAAAAGATATGCAATAACCTTTCTTTGATTGGCCTGATATTCATCAGTTATCAATGCACAACCAGAAAAGAAAAGTAAAATTAATAGAGAAGAAAGAATTTTTTTATATTTCATTAATACTAGTATTGCACTTTTTATTGAGTTTTTCATCATAAAAATTTAAATATTAAATGTAAAGTTTACTTGACATAATAATCAGTCAGGAATATATTATTGTGAACTTAATAAGGAATATATTATGGCAAAAATTACTGGATATGGTTTTTGGATAGACATCAAATCTTTAAAGGGCGTCGACAAAAGAAATTGGCTTATATGTTTAATTTCATCTGCTATGGCTGGCGCAATTGCTGGTTGGTATAGCGTTTCACTTTCGACAGATGGTATAGAAGCATTTGGAAGCATGGAAGAGCAAAATTATATTTGGTTTGCAGTTGCTGAAATTATCCTTATTTATATTGCTGTATATACCTATATACAGGTATTAAAGAATCAAGATCAGTTATTCCAAAAATATAATGAAATGTCAATGATTGGTGGAGCCTTAGGCTTTATTCTAATAGGCATCCCCATTGCAATACTAGCCCCTTATACAGGTTATGATGTTGGATTTATAGATTTATTCTTTGGATTTGCTCTAGGTGCCTGTATCAATAGCTTTAGGTTTTATAGACAATATATTAAAGAAGAATAAATGAAAAACAGATTAAAGAATCTTCGAACTCAAAGAAGTGTTAGTCAAAACGCACTTGCTGAAGCTCTTTCGGTGAGCAGACAAACCATTAATTCTATTGAGAATGGTAAGTTTGATCCATCGCTAACGCTTGCCATGAAGTTAACACGCTATTTTGAAGTTTCTCTTGATGAAATATTTGTCTATGAGGACTAATTAGATATAAACCTTTCCAAACTTATTATCTATAAAGTCATCCCAAGATATGGATTCTTGTTTTACAAAGCCTTTTGATTTTATTCTCCCATTGATAAACATATCTAATATACTGCAAACACCTGACGCTGTAGTTCTCTGAATTGCGCTAAATTTTTCATCACCGTATATCTTTTTCAAGTAGGTTTTTTCCTGGAGAATTCCGTCTATTTCTCCTATTACTTTTACAAAGAAAGACAATTACATCATTGGTCGTTCTTGGAACTTCTTTATCAAATAGTTTCTCTAAAACGTCTTTATTCTTTTTTAAATGCAAATCATTAAATAAAAACTTCATATGATTTAGATGGCCTGGGTATCTAATTGTTTTATATGAAAGATTATCTACTTTGCCTTCATATGTTTCACACATAGTCGCACAGCCACCGCTGGTATTGAATGCTTCGTATGCCTCGCCTTCTATTGTTAATTTTTCAGCTCCTTCAAGTGGCATAACTTTTATGGATTTACCTTCATAGATAGCATCTGCTTCGTTGCAATATTCATTGATTAACCCATTTGTAGACCAGCTCAAGTAATAACTCATTTCATTATTAGTAAACCTTGGCAATGCGCCAACTCTCATCATTACCTCATTTACACTATCAAACTGATTCATCATCCCTGCTGCACAAATATTAATTGCTCCTGGTGCAAGGCCGCATTGGGGCATCATCACACTTGATGAGTCAATGCTTCTAATAAATTCAGTTGTTTCAACATCTTCTGTTAAATCAAAATATCCAATGCCCATTTCTGACGCTACGGTTCCAATATTTTTATTTATGGCAAATGGTCCTGCTGATATTACTGCATCCATTCCTTTTAGAAATTCTCTTACTTGAGAGATATCTCTTGCATCTAAACCTTCTGTGATATCGCCGTGCTTTAATTCATAGTCATCTTTTAAAAGCTGCTTAATGGCCCAGCCTATATTACCCTTACCAATAATTGCGATCTTAGCTTTCATCAAATTCTACTCCTTGAGCTAGAGGAAGCTCATTACCATAATTAATAGTTGCTGTGACTCTCCTCATATATGTTTTCCAAGAGTCAGATCCTGACTCTCTTCCACCACCCGTATCTTTCTCACCACCAAAAGCACCACCAATTTCAGCACCACTTGTTCCAATGTTTACATTAGCAATACCACAATCACTTCCCTCAGAACTTAAAAATAATTCAGCCTCTCTCATATCATTTGTAAAAATTGAGCTGCTTAGACCTTGTTTAACATTATTTTGCATTTCGATTGCATCGATTAAATTCTTAAATTTCTTAATATATAAAATGGGTGCAAATGTTTCGTTAAGCATTTCTTCTTCTATTTGCAGAACTTCAACAATAGCCGGCATAACATAAAACTCATCTGGGCTTCCGGCTTCCAGCCTATATCCACCATAAATTTTTGTATCTTTATCTTTCAAAGAGTCTAGGACTTTTTGCATATCATTAAAACTTTTTTCAGAAATTAGTGGGCCAAGTTGTGATGATTTATCTGCGGGGTCACCTATTTTAAGCGACGAGTAGTAAGTTTGAAGTTTTTCCATGAACTCGTTATATATATCTTCATGAACAAATGTCCTTCTTAGAGTCGTGCATCTTTGTCCGGTTGTGCCACAGGCTGAAAATGTTATTCCTTTTACTGTTAAGTCTAGATCTGCTGTTGGACATACAATTGCTGCATTATTTCCTCCTAATTCTAAGAGTGTTCTGCCAAGCCTTTTTGAAACAATTGGAGCAAGCTCTTTCCCCATTTGAGTACTACCAGTTGCAGATATTAGAGGAATATTGTTATCTTCACAAAGCTGTCTAGCCTCATCATTTCCACCCTGAAGAATAAGAACAATGTTTTTATGCTCTCCTGCTACCTTATCCCATGCTTTCTTCAGAGCATCTGCGCATCCATTTGAATGTGGGCTTGGTTTCCAAATAATACTATTTCCGCAAACGGAAGCTAAACAAAAATTCCAAGCAAAAACTGCCATTGGAAAGTTAAAAGCTGTAATACAACCAACCACACCAATTGGCTGCCACAACTCTTGTAATCTATGCTCTGGTCTTTCGCTTGGCATAGTTAAGCCGTAGAGTTGCCTGCTTAGGCCTGTTGCAAAATCACACATGTCAATTGCTTCTTGAACTTCTCCTTCTGCCTCAGAGACAATTTTTCTTGCTTCTGCGGTGATTATTTTTGCAAGTTCATTTTTCTCCTTCCTTAATTCATTCCCAAATTGTCTAATAATGTCACCTCTTTGAGGAGCCGGAACAAGCCTCCACTTTCGATGAGCCTCTATTGAAGCTTTGACTAAATCATTATAGTTATTAGATTCCATTTATATCCTCCCGATACATTCTTATAATTTGATAAATAGCAAAAATGCCAAAAATACCGACATATGCCATATAAAAACTTTGAACTAAGGGATCTTCTATAGAGCTAGCAAAGGGATCGTTTGGTGGCAACCTTTGAAGAACTTCTGCAGTTGTGGGGAGCATACTAAAAAATACTGTGCCAGTTAATGCTAGCTGCTTTAAGTAAACTGTTAAAAAACCAAAAAGATTAAATCTTTGTAAGACTAGTGCAAAAAATATAGCCAAAATGGTTATAACAGAAAGCAGGTGAGCAGCATTAAAAGAACCTGTTCCAGCATATAAAAAAAGTGATGAAGCGCATGTAAGGAAGGTGCTCAACAAATAGAAATTTGTAAGCTTGGTATTCATAAAAATAAATCTATCTTTTATTAAAAGGTAAAGTCCTACAATAATGGCAGCAGTTCCTAAAATAGTATGAAACCAACCTATATAAGAAATTCCACCAAACATATTTCTCCCTAAAATTTATATATATTTATTTTACTCTATTTAAGCGGATAGATAGTTGAGTAAAAGGTGAATTTTTTTTTCTCCACCAAAATATGAAATCTCAGCATCATCAAAACTTCTTAAACTATTAATTAAGTCTTGTTTTTGATGACTATGTTCATGTACTAATTTAAGGGGCTGAAAAAAAACATTGATAGTGAATAAGGAATAATCTTCATGGAATCGACATAGCGTTTCTCTTTCAGATCTAATAAACCATTTGGATGGATCTGTTTGAGGTAGTGTTTCTTCTCTCGTATAAAATCTTTTTGTATCCCCATGAATTAACCAGTTCTGTCTTGCAAAAGGCCTCATGATAGGGGCCTGTCTTATAAATGTTGCTATTCTATCTCCAATTTTTTCATTGAGTGTTGTAACGGGATCATGAATTTCTCTTAACGGTTTGCCAATCTTGGATTGGACATTCCAATAGCTAGGAGAACAAACACTGGCTGCTAAAAGTTCTTGGTCACCATTAGATTTTATTAAACAAAGATCATCTTGAATAACTAAACTCATATCAGCTATTAAGTCTGGGTAATCTCTTTTATCTACTTCAAGATATTCACTTAAAATATTTTGGGCCTCTAACGAAGATTCCGTAACAGCAACTACCTCTTGATACTTATTATCTAATAAACTTTTCTTATGTTTATATAGACTATCTCCAATTTTACGATTGAGCCATTCTTCTTGAGATATAGGACTTAGACCAAGTCTATATTTTTGCTTACCATCGCCCCAAGGAGGATCTCCCCAAAAGGACTCGTCTGGTTTAGGCATTTATACTTTTTCTATTTTAGAATCTTGTGGAGATCGAAAAATTGGCCAGAATAATTGAGTTAATGCTGAAACCTCCGACAAATTTTCAACACCTACTTCTTTTGGATATTTTCTTGTTATCTTTGCAGTGCCAAAGATAATATCCCATATAAATAATAAGTTTCCGTAGTTTCCCTTGTAATGAGTATTTTCATCATCAAGATGTTTGCCGTGATGAGCCCAATGAGTAGAGGGAGTTGAAATGGTTCTTTCTAAAACCCACATAACGGGATTCATCCATTTGATTTCATATAGTTTTTTATCCCATCTTAAATCTGTATGCGCCCCAAAAATAACTGCTTGTTTTACAACAATATAAATGAAATATACCCACCCAGATCCCATATAAAATAATATTCCAGCAAACCAGAGACCAGGCATTAGCAAGTAGTATGCTAGTGCGTTCCTGTAAACAACTCTTATTGATAGATATTCTGAATCATGATGAGCTCGATGTAGGTTGTATAAGACAGGAACATTATGACAAGTTCTATGCCACCAATATTGGGTTAGATCATCAAAAATGAGCAGAAGCCCAAAAATAGCAAAAAAGCTCCAATCAGAGATAACGCCCTTAGCAGATGGAAAGAAAGTTTCTGCAAGGCCATATCCAAGGCCAAATACTAAAGGAAGGGCTAAAAAGTTTAATTGTAAAAATCCTACGAATTCAACAACTCCATCTTTTAGTCTTTGATTCTTCTTATTAAAAAAATTTGTGAAAATAATCTCTAATACCATTAAAGAACAAAATATAGCTAAGACTACTATCTGATAGGTTTCCATATTCTAGAAAATTTTATGTTTGCCTTGAAGTATTTCTATATACATTTTGTGGTCACCGATAAAGCTCCAAAAAGGATACTTAAAAGTGGCAGGCTTATTTTTTTCAACAAAAAAATGAGCAATCCAAGCGAAGCCATAGCCAGCAAGAAGAGAGTAAAGCAAAAAAATAACATTAAACGTCATAAAAAATCTTACATACAAGTAAATTGCTATAGTTGTTCCAATAAAATGAAGCAATTTAGTAGTTTTATTACTATGCTCACTTAAGTAGTAAGGATAAAAATCTTTAAAATTTGTATATCTTTCCATGCACTTCCCCTTTATTGAAATATTAAGATACCTTTATTTTTTGAAAGAAACAAATAATAATTTATTTTTGGCTTAGACGTTGAGGCTAAAAATATGCGGCCTCTTTTAAGAGAGACCGCTATATATATTTATTTGGGTGCAGCGGCAGGCTGATAGTCATAATATCCAGTCATGGGAACCATAAGATGTACATATGGAGTTCCTTTAAACATTACATATGGTGCTCCTGTTGTATAGTCTGTAGATTGACCATCCATAGAGGATGGATCTTTTGGCATTAACATTAAATGAGCTCCAGATTCAATGAAGTGCTTATGACCTGCATCTTTCTGACCATCTGTATATGGCTTAAAATTGTCTACTCCTAAATCTCCATGGAGCATCCATATCCAACCATCGCCCTCAAGTTCTGGTTTGGTATTTGACTTATATGCATTAGCCCAAGCCACAGCATTTTTATCAGAACATGCAGCTGCAGATTCATGAGAATCTTTAAATCCACCCATTGGCATTGGCATAAATGGTTCACACCTCCAACCATTCGTCCCCTCTCTTAGAACCTTACCCGATGCACCAATAACAGTTGCGTGATCACCAATAAATGCCGGTGCTGCAGAGGTATATGCTTTAATTTCCCATTCTTTTGAATTCCCCATATGGTCGTGATTTCCGCCCTCATGATGACCAGCAGATATACTGCTAGATACAAAAAAGAATAATGTGATTATTAATTTATTTTTCATATGTATATTTTCCCTATTATTAAAACCTACTTTGAGTATATATTTATAGCATTTAAATAAAAATATTAAAAATATTTAGAAATTATTTATTAAATTCAGCTATTTCTTCTATAAGTTTCGATTCTATTAAATTCTTTGAAAGACATTTTCTATAGGGCTCCGCACCATATGCGGGATTTCCAACTAAGATTAGTTTAGGATTATTTGTATTAAATCTCCAACTTGTTCCTGTTTCGATTGATGTAAATATATAATTTGAGGAAACTTCAACTCTTGTTGATTCTTTGCTAATAGCGTATAGCTTTAATGAGGTTTTAATGTCTAATGATGAGTCAAATATCCTGTTTATATAATCAACATAAATTTCGTCATTCATTTTCCCACAATTAATATGCTTTGATATATTAATAGGTTTTACCTTAATATCGAATTCAAAGACATTTTGGTTTTGTGTGTATGCTTGACTGATTAGATAGTGGATTTTATTTATTGCCTCATCTATACCAACATTTAAATAGACAATGTTTTGAAGTTCATTATTTCCTTTTGGTGGATTGTAGATATTTTCATCGGGTATCTTTTGGCAAGAAAATAGAAAAATAATACTAATGAGTATCAATATTCGCATATTCTCTATCTTATGCTTTCTGCAATTGCTCTAAACATTGCTACGTGAACAGCTTTTGAATATTCCTTTTCGGCAGTATATCTATGATTTGAAGATGTTTTAGCAATGACAACTTTAGTTAATGGATCTATATAAATATACTGATTATAAACACCGGAAGCTGTGTAGTCCGTGTCTGGGAAGCCTGGGACCCACCACTGTAATCCATATCCCCATGGGGAAGATGATAATTCAGATTCACCCGGCTTTAAATGAGGTCCATCTGTATCATGAGATGCATCCACCCAGCTTGCTGGGACTACTTGCTCGCCCTGCCATTTTCCTTTATTTAAATATAACTCTCCAAATTTTGCATAATCCCTTAAGGTTGCATTTAAGCCTCCAAGGGCCATTTCTACCCCATCATTGTCCACTATAAAAAAGGCTTCGTCTTGCATGCCAATCTTGTTCCATATTTTTTTATACAAATATTCTTTTAAAGACATTCCTGTTACCTCTGAAAGTAAAAAACCAAGAACTTGCGTATCTATGCTTACATAATGATGGTAGGTGCCTGGATCCCTTCCTCTTTCAAGAGATTTTGCAAAATCTCTAAAAGACGAGCCTCTTGCTGTTGCTCTTCCAAACCTATTTATATCTGAGTTTGGATCAGCATAATCCTCATTAAATTCTACTCCTGAAGACATTTGCAAAATATCTTTAATTCTTACGCCCTCATAACCGGTTTCATTAAAATCTGGTAAATATTTAGTTATAGGGTCTTCGATACTATCTATTAGGCCCTCATCAATAGCTACTCCTACCAAAGCTGATACAAAAGATTTGGTTACCGAAAATGCAATATGTTTGCTAGTAGCAGAATTATTATTCCAGTAGTTTTCATATAACATATCTCCATTCTGCAAGATTATTAATCCATCAGTTTTAAAGTGTTTTAAACCATCGGAAAGTGATTTTTCCTTACCATCAAAGGAATAAGTTTTAGGAAGTACAAACTCTCTAGTGGGAAATAAGAATGGCTCATCTGCAGCAGGTATTGGATCAGAAACAGTAAAAATTTTATCTATGTTAATAAAATTTTTAGCTATTGAGTTCTCATTATATAAGTTTGCTAAGTTATAGAGCCTGATAATTTTAGGGCCGTAAAATATTCCTATAATTATTAATAATATTGATAGAAGAATTAAGAGTATTTTATACATCTATTAAAGTTAGCATAAAAAAATGAAATACATAAAAAGATATCTAGTCTATCTGTCTTGGAATTCTGTGCATAACACATATCTTATTACCAGATGGGTCTGATAAGTAGGCTAAATATAGCTGTACACCGCCTCCCTCCCTGATTCCGGGAGGATCGCATAGCTCAGGATCTTTACCTCCCGCATTCTTCCCTACTTTATACCATTCATCAACCATGTCTGTGCTGGAGGCATTAAATCCAATCGTAGCACCATTCCCATGAGAAGCTTTTTCGTTATTAATTGGTTGAGAGATTATGAAGCTGTTTTTATTGTTAACAAAATAAACATATCTTGTATGCCCATCATGATTTAAAGAAAGCTTGCCCGGTCTTGCGCCCAAGACTGCTAGAATTTGATCATAAAATTCTTTTGACTCTTCAATATTATTTGCTCCCAACATTACATGACTAAACATTTATTATCTCCCTATATAAAATTATGGTTTATAAAATAGTACTACATCTTTAGTGACTATTTCACATTTCCAATCTCTTTGCTTTGCAATAACTTCAAATGTTTTTTCAGCATAAAAGACTACGTGCGTTGGGTCCCTTCTGTAATACCATTTATCAAAAGCCTCCCTTGTTGTTAAAAAGCAAGTCATTACACCCAGCCATCCGTTAGGTTTTAATAAACTATTTAAAGTATCAAACTCTTTCTTTGGGCTAAAAAAATGCTCAGCAGTTTCTGTGCAAGTTATGAAATCATAAGTTTTTGAAAAAATATCTTTATTTGGGAAAAAAAAGGGATCATATAAGTCAATCTTAAAATTATCTTTAGTTAAGATGTCTGCTAGTGCCGGTCCATGGCCACAACCAAAGTCTAATCCTGTAGAGCTTGAAGATAATTTTTCTTTTAGTGGGTTGATAAGTTTAGATAGAAAGTTTCTATAGCCTTTATCATCAACAATATTTTCATGCTCTAAATATCTATCTCTCTCGGCATCTGCGTTGATATGAAATGAGTTGTCTAAAAATTTTGCCTCGCATGAATTGCACTTCCAATATAAAAGCTTGTCTGAGGTTTTAAAAGATTCTATTAATTTACTGTCACAAACTACACAATGTTGCATATTTAATAATCGAAACTAAGCTATTTGTGCTCTACTAAGCTCTTTTTTAAGCCTGGCTCTAAAAGAAAAATCATCAACTGTAATAGTATGTCGTGGAGTATTTATTTGTTGAACATCTGGTTTGGCCATCTCTTCATCAATAAGTTTTTTAATAGATTTTTTAGGCTTCCAATTGCCTGATAAGTGTTCTGCAGCAAGTTTTGATTGAAGTTCTGCTCCAGGCCATATGCACCCAAGTGGCTGGAAAAGACCTATAAAATATAAGTTATTGATATCTGCAGGAATCATTCTGTGAAGCAAGGGCACTTTGCCCTCTTCATAGTTAATAAAATCTTTTTCAAAAAATGGGTGTTGTATTTTAAATCCAGTGCATGCAATTATTGTGTCGAACTCTGCGCTTTTGCCATCAATAAAATGGACATTGCTTCCATCAAAACGTTCTATATCCACATAAGGGGTTACCTTTCCATGGCGAACTGCATAGTAAAGCTCTGAATTGACAGTTGGGTGGGTGGCAAATAGATTTTGATCGGGTTTTTGTAGGCCAATATCCTCATTTTTACCCTGAAATATTTCAAGCATCATTTTTGTAAAAGGAGCTCTTAAGAAAGCTGGCATCCATCTATTTTTAAGAGCATATAAGTCAACAGGTAAGCCATACATAAATTTAGGTATTAGATAATAACCCCTTCTCCAGCTGATAGACGTGGATCTTGATACTCTTGCAGTTTCAACAGCAACATCACAGGCTGAGTTTCCTCCACCAATAACCAAAACTCTTTTATCTTCAAATGGCTTTGAGGATTTGAAATCATGGGAATGAATCATTTCTCCAGAAAATTCTCCTGGATAATATGGATATCTGGGCTTGTGATGATGTCCATTACATACAACTAGTGCATCATAAGAGTCAGAAAATACTTGACCATCTTTAAAATTTCTCCACTCAACAACCCATGATTCATCTGGCTTCTGACTACATTTAATGACTTCAGTTCCAAAGTGAATTAACTTCTTAATATCAAAGTGATCGGCATAATTATTAAAATAGTCTAAAAGTTCCAAATGAGACGGATAATCCGATGCTGATTCTGGCAATGGGTAATCTTCATAGAAAGACGTATATTTAGAGCTAATAATATGCGTAGTTTCAAATACACTTGAATGTCCTGAAGGATCATTAAACCTCCAATTACCTCCAACACCGTCGCACCTTTCAAATGCTGTAACTTCAAAACCTGCTTCAGCAAAATTTTTAATTGCAGTTATGCCAGATGGGCCAGCGCCAATAATTGCTACTTTATTATTCATCATCAAATTTGTTTTTTAATATCATATAATCTTACATCTAAATAAGGTTAATAAATAATAATCTATAACAAGCCTAGCTATTTTTAATATATGACTAAATCAGTAGATGATATAAATTCATTTGAAGATGTCCTTGACGGAGTCCTTGATCTTCTCAACTCCAATGAACAACAGTTTATTTATCTTACAGGTGCTGCTGGTACTGGTAAAACGACCCTAATAGAAAAGGTTTTAGATGAAAATAATCTTAAGAAAATTGTTGTTGCTCCAACGGGCGTTGCTGCATTAAATATAGGTGGCAGTACTATTAATTCTGCATTTAGAATTGGGTTTGACACCTTCCCCGTTATACAAGAATCTAATGATCCTCGTTTTAAAAAATTAATAAAAAAGTTAGAGCTTCTAATTATTGATGAGATTTCAATGGTAAGAGCACCAATGCTTGATGCAATATCAGATACCCTAAAGCTTTATAGGAACTCTGAAGAGCCTTTTGGCGGCGTTCATGTACTAGCATGCGGAGATCTTTTTCAGTTGCCGCCTGTTGTTAAAGACCACGAGGTGAATGCAATAGATGAAAAATATGAGTCTGTATACTTCTTTAGCTCAAACAGTTTTAAAGAAATAAAAAGCCCAAATTTTTTTGAGCTTACTTATTCTTTTAGGCAAAGTGAAGATGAAAATTTTTACTCCCTTCTAAATAATGTCCGCTTGGGTGAAAATCTTGAAGATTCTATAAATCAAATCAACCGCGCGTGTTTCAATCCAGATTTTGAAAATGAATCTTCACTTATCATAACCACAAGAAAATATAGGGCTGAACAAATTAATGAAGAGATGTTAAATTTCATTGAAGGGCAAGCCACTTCAGCTAAATCTGAAGAATTTGGTGAGTTTAATGAAAATGATCTACCGGCACCTAGAAATCTTCGAATTAAGAAAGGTGCAAAAGTTATGTTTATAAAAAATGATAGTGAAGGAAGGTGGGTAAACGGAACAATAGGTGAAGTTACTAATTGCTCTGATAAAAAAGGAAGGTTTTTAAGAGTCCAAGTTGGAGACAACATACATAAAGTAAAAAGAGAAGAGTGGAATAAAATTAAGTACGTTTACGATGAATACAATGATGAAATGGAAGAAGAGGTTGTATCATCGTTTAAACAGTTTCCAATTAAACTTGGGTGGGCAGTAACTATTCATAAGGCGCAAGGGTTAACTTTAGAAAGTTGTTCTATAGATTTAGGCAATGGCGCATTCGCAACAGGTCAAACTTATGTTGCCCTTAGCAGATGTAAGACCTTAAATTCACTTAATTTATATCAAGAATTAAAGATTAGAGATGCAATGGTAGACTCTGCTATAAAAGACTTCCATAAAGAAAATTTTTAATCTTTTATTTGATTTTTCTAAGGTACAAAACGCCAAATAAAAAAGTATAGATGAAGCCTTTTAATTCGCCATCAGGGGATTTCAAAATAGTTTTTCTGAAGTAAATACATTCTATAAAATGAATAAAAAACCATGCGAAAACTAAAAAATAAGCTATTTCTATCACTTAGCTTTCTGGATTTTTATCATCTTTAAATTGTTCTTTCTTTTCTAAGCTAACTTTGTCTTTAAGACTCATTACATAAGCAGCTACCGCTAAAATTAAAATTGCTCCAGCTTCTCCAAGCAACATTAGTGCATCCATCTCTTTGCCTTGCATGATAATTAATCTGCATAGGGCTGTTATTGCAATAATAATGGGAAGCGTTACCGGAATCCTGCTTGTGCTATAAAATGCTCCGACCATTCCTATTATTTCTACGAAAATAAATAACATAAATAGGTCTGAAAGAAGAATTTCTCTTGTTTCGTACATCACATATAAATACTGAGCTGCAGCGATGCATGTTGCTATTCCAATGATTGCCAATAAAACCTTTTCACTAGTTACTGTTGTCCAGTGAAGACTTCTATCTGAAAATGGTAGTTTTAATTTCATATCCCTAGGATATCTAATCTTTTTTAAATGGTCTAGTCAGCTATCTTCCCCATTTCTGCTTCTAGCAATATATCTTCAGGTATTTCAAATGCGTTTCTCTTTAAAATCCATGATTTAGATATTTGGTTTACCTTAAGCTCTGCATATAAATGTCCAAACTTTCCAGATCTTTTACTCTGTGAATCTACTGCTTCATAAATTAATTTATCTTGAATTTGTTTGATCTCTGGTAAAAGCAATATAACTTCTTCGTGGTCAGAAAAGTATAACGCCAGTGTTGTTGAAAGCTGAGCAGCGTTAGATAAATGAATGAAGCCATCATTTAGATCGAGTTCTGTGGTTATGAATCCGCTAGCTTTTGATATTTCCCACTCTTGGGGTGTCAGAATTTTGTATAGGTTTTCTTTCATTTTAATAGGCCGGTTATTATTTATTAATCTATAGCATGCTCATATTTAAACATAATTAAAAATATTAAAAGGAATAAAAATGTGTCAAACTTTTAAAAAAAAATTACTAAGGGCCATATGAACTTCGGAGAATTTGCAGAATCAAGAAAAAGTGTTAGAGGATTTTTAGATAAGCCAGTTCCCAAGGAGCTTGTTGATGAAATTATAGATGCCGCCAAGTGGGCACCCTCTTCATACAATACACAAACATGGCATATTCATGCAGTTACAGGTGAGGTATTAGATAAAATAAGAGAAGGCAATATTGAAGAAACCATGGCTGGTAAACCTCATGTGCGTGATTTTCCATATAAAGAAGAATATGAGGGGGTTCATAGAAAAAATCAGGTTGACGTTGCTATTCAACTTTTTGAAGCAATGGGTATTGAAAGAGATGACAAAGAAAAACGAATGGACTGGATGCTGAGAGGCTTTAGGCAATTTGATGCACCAGTATCTTTGGTTCTAACTTATGATAAATATCTTGAGCCTGCTGCAATTAGCCAGTTTGCATTAGGTTCTTTGGCATACGGGATAGTGCTTGCCGCATGGGAGAGAGGTATTGGATGCGTTATAAATGGTCAAGGGATTATGCAATCTCATGTCGTTAGAGAGCATGCGAAAATACCTGATGATCAAAATATAATGATCTGTATTGCAATGGGGTATCCCGATGATAGCTTCGCTGCAAATGATGTTAGATCAATAAGAGCAGATAATGGGGATTTTGTTAAATATATAGGTTTTGATAAAGAGTGATCTATTGAATTACTTTTTTTAGTCCTTCAATAGATATAAGCATTCCTTGATGAATTGCTTCCGCAAAAATATCAGGCTCTATTTCAGTAGACCAGTTAAGTATGCAAGAATTATCTGAATCTTCTTCAATTTGTATAGTTGCTAGATGATGGTCTATTGGGGTTCTTGTCTCTATAGCAGAATATTGAAGTGTCATGGTTTCATTATCAAGCAGTAAGATCTGTTCTTTTATTTGCCCCATCCCCTCCATTTCAAATACTCTACAATCACCCTCTAATTCTATTTTATTAATTGTTGGGACCCAGTCACACCTAGTCACATCTGATAAAATATTCCAAAGATCAAGCGCTGAACATTCTAAAACTTTTCTTTCCTTTAATACTTTCATGCTATCTCCTAAACTCATTTTTAAGCCTTTTATATAGACTAATTATTCCATAGAGAAACCAAATAACAACAAAGCCCCACCATAGTGCAAAAAACCAATCATTTTTTGTTGTGCCATTCCAGCCTAACCATTCAAATACAATACCTTCCATAAATAAATCAAAAGACAAGAGAGCAAAAAATCCAAAAACCCAAAGCAGAAAGAAGTTTGATGTTTTTAAATTAGTTAAAATCATGAAAAAAAATCATGAAAAAAGACATTATTGTAATTACAAAAATGTGAATTGATTTATTAGTATTATTCATCTGAAAGTGAAAAAATATTTTTGAGTCTCTTGATATAGATAACTTTAACATCCAAAGCATTATTAGTATCGACGTAAATAATA
Source organism: uncultured SAR86 cluster bacterium (assembly GCA_964276145.1). Classification (GTDB taxonomy): domain Bacteria; phylum Pseudomonadota; class Gammaproteobacteria; order Magnimaribacterales; family D2472; genus SCGC-AAA076-P13. The sequence continues at coordinate 212,461 of CAXYDN010000003.1, forward strand.
AAAACCATGGCATATCGTTGGAAAAGTTAAATCCCTCTTTAGAGATAATTATAAAAACTGAAACCCACCATAGAATGTAAATAGTTAAATAAATTGAGTAAGCATTATTAATTGCTATTTTAAGTCTGTTCAATTCTTTGAGGTTGTTGGGGGTCCAAAGAATAAGTACATTGCGTCTCTAAGATTCTTTGCATTTTTTATGTCAGTCATAATAGAGCGCCAGCCCATAAAGGTTATTTTAATAGGATTGAATGTATCAACATTTTTAACAAGGCCAAATTTAACCGTTTCGATTTCTGGCTCAAAGGTGCCAAACATTTTGTCCCAAATAATTAGTAAATTGCCATAATTTTTATCAATGTATTTCTCATTTGAGCCATGATGAACCCTGTGATGTGAAGGAGTATTGAAAATCCACTCTAGAGGTCCCAATTTATCAATAATTTGTGTATGGCCAACTATCCCCCATAAAGTACTAATCACCCCTGCTACTGCAATAATAGTTGGATCTAACCCTACTAATGGGAGTGAAATAAAAAAAGGAATCTTTGAAACAGGTCCAAACCAAGCTTGTCTAAAAGACACTGCAAAGTTCATTTCTTCACTTGAATGATGACTCATATGAATTGCCCATAAAAACCTTACTCTGTGTGACATGCGATGATATATATAAAATACTAAATCTATTAAAATGAAGGTTATTGCCCACAACGCCCAAATTGGCAATGCCTCACTTAAGTCAAAAAGTCTAAATTGGTATAAATAAAAATGAATTCCTAAAGTCAGCCCTTTGAAAGCATAGACCATAAAAATATTTCCAGCTAACAGCCCTACCGTACATAAAGTATCGCCTTTTTTATAGAGAGATTTTTTGTTCCAGCTAGAAATCGCTACCTCAAAAAGAATCATAGCAAACACAATAGGCGCTCCTATTGCATATACTTCATTAAAAGAAAGGTCGGTCATAGTTTAAAATTATTTATTAAATATGTTCTATAAGCAAGGTGGGAACATTGTGGTTATGAGACTTAATTGTTGCTACCAGAGTGTTTTCCTTGATTCCCTCTTTGATTGGGCTTATATCAACACCCTCGTCTGAAAGCCTTTTATGTGCGTCTTCGATACTTTTTACTTCCCAAGCGAGACCCCATAATCTGTCCTGCGGCTCTTGATCATCTGTTTTTTCTATCACCTCAATCGTTGTTTTGTTAAATCTAAAAAACAACATTCTGCTTTTCCATTCTTCAACTACTTTGTCTAATGCAAGTCTAATATTAAATAAGTCTTTATAGATGGTAATGAAGCCATCGGCATCATTTGTATTGATAACTACATGATCTAATTTATTTGGGTTTGATGCATTAGTGTTATTTTGTGAAGGGAGCTCACCATCGGTGTGTTCTATGATGAAAGAAAAAATTCCTCTTGTTAACTCTGGGGGTAAAAATAGGTTTTTCCATTTTCTAGTGTTGTTATCTTTGAAGTTAGAACCTTCTCCAAGTGTTGGTTCTGCGACAACATACCCTTTTTCTCTGATAGAGCTTGCAGCACCTTCAATATTATCTGTCCCAAGAACCAATCCAATCAACCCCTCGCCGTCTTGGTCAAGATAATAATTTACAAGAGCAGCACCCAATCCATCTCCCGTTGCTGATAAGAGCTCAAAATATGTATTATTAAAGTTAAAGAGAGAATTGCTTGTCCCAAGCTCCTTGTGTTCGCCTCTCCAGACAGGCTCCATGCCAAATATTTTTTTATAATTATTTTCTGCCTCATCTAAATTATTAACAGCAATGATTAGATGATCTAGAGAGTTAATCATTATAAAAAATAGAATTACAGTTTTTTGAATAGCAAAGTCATTCTGTCACTTTCGCCAATAGCTATATATTTCTCTTTTTCTACATCCTTAAGTCTTAGATTGGGTGGAAGTGTCCATACTCCTTTAGGGTGATTTTTAGTGTCTTTGTTGTTTGCATTGATTTCTGATTTTGAAACTAAAGTAAAGCCATGCTTCTTTGCAATATTAATCGCATGCTCTTCTGTTACATAACCACTTTTTTTCATTTCTTCCATAGAGGTTCCTGGATTAGCTCTATGCTCAACAACTCCAAAAATACCGCCTGGCCTCAGAGCTTTAAAGCTATTAGCAAATATAGAATCCATTTGTGGGCCGAGCCAATTATGAAGATTTCTAAAAGTTATGACTGCATCTACAGAGCCTTCTTTAGCAAGATTTGAGCTTAAATCTACTATTTCAACATTTGAATACATTGGACTAGATGCTATTTTTTTTTCAAAGTTTTCTCTGCCTCTTTTAAAGTAGCCAACCTCAGAATCTTTATCAAAATGAGCGGCAATCAACATCCCCGGTTCATGCAAATAGTTGGCTAAAATTTCTGTGTACCAACCCCCTCCAGGAGAAAGTTCAACTACTATCATATTGGGTTTAATTTCAAAGAAGGATAATGTTTCAGTGGGGTTTCTATATTGATCTCGTTCAATATTTTTAGTACTTCTATCTTCGCTTTGAACTGCAGCCATAAGATCATGTGCTGAAATATAAGATGGAACAGAAATTAAAAAGACGAGTGTTAAAAAATTTAATAGTTTATTCATTTTTCAATTCTAAACTTATTAAGCCTCTCTTTGAAGTATTTCTTAGGTTGAGCTTGATTTATATACATTGACTATCGTGACTCCAATAACAATAAAAAATAGTCCTAAAATTGTTGCCCAGTTAAGTGACTGCTTATAAAAAATGTAACTTAGTAGAGCAACAGAGAAAACACCTATGCCAGCCCAGGAGGCATAAACAACTGATAAAGGTAATTTAGTAGAAACAATCGCAAGTAAATAAAAAGATAGGCAATAAGATGCTATTAAAAATGCTGTTGGAAATACTTTTGTAAAGTTTTGAGATAAAGGTAGCATCATTGTTCCTGCTACCTCAAATACGATTGCCGCAAAAAGAATTAAGTACGTATTGATCATTAAATTATTAAAACATATTAAGAATTTGATTGTAACCTTTACTTCTCATATGAAAGATGATAAGTTTGCGTTACATTTTATATAAGGAAATTAATATGGTTGATGATTTAACACACATGATGGCAGTTGGAACTGGATGGGTGGCTATCTTGATGCCTGTACTTCTGATCTGGGTTATTTTTTATTTCGTCACAAAGATGGATAAAGCTAAATATGAATCTATGGTAGAAATTGCTAAAAACCTAGATGATCCTTCTGATGTTGAAGATTTGTTAGAAAATTTTAAAGAAAATAAAAAGCCAATTGACTATAGAAGAACTGGTGTTATTACTATATTTGTTGGTTTAGGCTTGTTTCTCTTTGGTTTAGCAAATATTGCAATCTTAAAGGGGGTTGGTCTTTTAGTTATGTGTATTGGTTTGGGTTCTTTAGTTGCAGGTTATATATATCCAAATAACAGCCATGAAATAGCTGAAGCTGTTGAAAAATTTGAAAAAAAATAGGAGATGATTATGAATCCAGAAGTAATAATACCAGTATTAGGAATAATGACAGGAATAATAGTTCCTTTAGCAGTCTTTGTTTGGTTATATTTAGAGAGTAAAGATAAGAATAAAACAATTCTAGAGATATCTAAAAACATAGATGATCCATCAAAGCTCGAAGACTTAGTCGGTTTGCTGGATGAGCGAAAAAAAGAGCCAATTGATTACAGAAGGGCTGGAGTAGTCACATTTTTTACTGGCCTTGGTCTTTTTCTTTTTGGCATATTCTTCCTTGGATCAATCTTAAAAGGGGTTGGAGCCTTGGTAGCAGCAATTGGTATTGGTCAAATTGTTGCTGGATATCTTTATCCAAATACAAGCGAAGAAATTACACATGCAGTAGATGCATTTGAAAGGAAATAAGGTAATTAAATGAAAAAATATATCAAAATACATTCAGTTTTTATTGGTGATTATAAAGAATATAGAAATGGGTAAACATCATCAAAATCTTTTAAATAATCTTGAAGAGTTAAGAAAATCAGCTGGCCTAACTCAACAAGACTTATCTGAAAGTGCAGAAGTTTCAAGAAAGAGCATCAACGCTATTGAAAACGGTATCTATGTGCCCTCCACTGTTCTAGCATTAAAGATTGCAAAAACCTTAAGATGCAAAGTAGAGGACATTTTTAAATTACCAAAATAATTTATTAATAAAAGGAGAAATTCATGAACAAATTGGCAATATTATTAATTATGTGTGTATCAATAACGTCTTGTGTTAATTTTGATAGAGCTTCTAATACCACTAATTACTATGAATATAATATGACGTTTGAACAGGCCTGTATTTTAAAAAACCACTATCAAGAGGTTAACAAAGATATACCATCATCTGTTCAAGCCGTGATAACTGAAAGCGAGATAGATTGCAATTAAACGTTAGATAACTTTATAAACTGGGAGAAGATAGAATGAATGATAAGAAAAAAAGTTTTAAAAAAATGGGTTCCATGGTGGGTATCGGAACCGCAATGGGTGCGGCAATTTTTGCCGCCACTAATGAGCCAGTATGGCTCGCGGTAGGTGTTGCATTGGGTGCAGCGCTTAGTCAGGTAAAACGAAAAAAATAACTATTATCTTTAGTATGGCTACCTTCCTCGTAAAAGAGGAAGGTACAAATTTTATCACTTAGTCTCTTACAGAAACTCCATCAAAATCTATGCCAGTGATTCCATCTCCACAAGTTACCATTTCGGCTGCTTTTTGAGGCAGGTTTGTAGCCTCCCAAATAACATTATCACTTGCTTTAGTTTCATCACTTGACCATATGTCTAGCCAAATAAAATCTGATGGCATTTCTGGCTCAAACATTGGTTCAAGAAGTGTGTACCAATGATTATCAGAAAAGTTTTCAATAGAATTTAGATCAGCTCTGTAATCATGAAGAGTGTTTTTATCAGACCCTTCTTTAAAATTACAAAAATAGTAAGTATGGCTGAATGTATCAGAATCACTCCAAGATTTTGGAAATCTGCCAACTTCTTGACTAAATAAAAAAGCTCCATTATCTATATCGTTTGACATTATCCCAGCTATCTCTTCTTGCCAGCCATCTTCATGGTCTGATAACCAATCTTCATAGCAATCATCTCGTGCAGCCTCTGATGGCCAAGCTAGCATCCATAAAAAGTCAAAATTTTCATTTTTTATTTTTGGTGTAAGAATGCTGGCTCCATTTATATTGCATGATGTTTGATTGATACGTGCATTCCATTTTTCAACGAGCATATCAAAGTTTTCTTGAGAGTAGTTTGGTCCTTTTAGGTGCCAAAAATATTCTATAAGTGGCGGGTTAGAGTTTGGCCACAAAGTATTTCCATATAAAGCCTCTACAACCAAAACATCACTGTTGTATTCATCAACCTCAATAATTTTTCCATCCTCGAATTTAAAGGTGAAAACATATTCATTATCGTATTTACCATAGGCGCCTTCGGCATCTCCTACCATAATTACAGCGGCGCTATCTTCATCAGCTATAACATCTAGCGGTGTTAAAACAATTCCTTCCGGAAGTAATGCGCCTACAACTTCTAGAAATTCTGTAAAGTAGGTCTCGCCATTATAAGATTTTTTTATAACTGAGCTTCCTTGAGCATATACAGGTATTTTGCCCATATATCTAAAAATAAAATCTTCATGCATAAGCTTTTTGGCTTCATCTGGTTCGTTTAATACAAGATAAATAAAGTTTTCAGCTGCATCAGCATTTTGTTTGATTTTTTGGTCTAATTGTGAACTTCCACAAGAAACCACAAAAATTAAAATTAAAGGTAATAAAAATAATTTCTTCATATATAACTCTCCTTTATATTGAATAATTTATTATTACATAGCTTTTTTACTGTTTTTAGTCGGAATAAAAAATTACGTATCGATGATTTATATATAAATCTTGTATAAGTTATGCTTTACAGACTGGTAATAGGTTTGGCAATTGGTACATTCTTCTTTCAGTACTTGATTCGTCCTCCATATCAATAGTTAAATTAAACTTCTCATCAAATGAGCTTGGGTCATACACTTTAACTTCGGTAAAAATCTCTCTATAGCGATCAAAATAATCTACCCCGGTTTCTCGAATTATTCTTTTATTTAGTGGTCTTTCCTCGAAATCAATTGTTTTATTGTGGAGCATGGGTACTGGTAAAAATGCTAGTCCACCTGGTCTTAAAACTCTTTTTATTTCATTAATGGCCTTTTTGTCGTTTTTCACATATTCCAAAACATGAGATGCAAAAACAAGATCAAACGAGTTATCTGGATAAGGTATTTCTTCAATATCAAACTGATGATCAACATCTTTTCTATAAAGATCAGATGAAATATAGCTTTTATATTTCTTTTTAAATATTTTTCTTAAGAAATTTTCAGGTGATATATGAAGGACATCTGTTTGTGAGGCTTTATGATCATCGTATATTTCATTAAAAACTAACATAGCCATCCTAGCCCTTTCTAGCTCACCACATTTTGGACATTTAGCATGATGTCGATTATTTTTATCCATAAATGGTCCTTTATAGTTGCATATAGGACATATGTATTTATGCTTTGAATTAATATTGATTAGCTTGAAGATAGGAGCTCTTAAGCCTTTAAGAAAATACTCTACCTCTTTGTATTTTCCTTCATTGTAGCCGTCTCCTTTTCTTTTTCTTCCCATAATTTTTGTTAAATCTTCTGAAATAAATTTTCAAAGGGCTTCCACTGATTAGTATTGCCGCTAGCGCTTAATACGAGCAATCCAGCAAAGATTCCCAAGTTTTTAACAAAATTTTGCATTTCATGACCAGCATCTGTTCCAGGATATACATTCCAAAAGTCATGCATTCCAATATTTATAAATATAGTTAAGGCTGCAAGAGTAAGGGCAGACTCTTTTATCCGATATCCTATAATGAGCGTTAGCCCAAAAACTATTTGTAACACAATTGTTAATGGCAAAAGTAAATCTACGAATGGTACGTTATGAAGATTCATATATTCGATCATAAACTCATAACGCGGGATTTTTGTAATTCCTGGATATAAGAAGTATAGGCCAAGCAAGAATCTTCCAAAAGTTATAAAAAATTTTTCCATTATTTATATTGTTCCTTAGTCATACTCTGGGTTGTATTGCTCATATTCCCCTTTATACCATGCCTTAATAATGTTTTCTGCTGGCTTGCCTCTAACTGATTGTGAAATATTCGGGAAACCTTCAACTCCACATGAGCCAAATGCTCTTCCGCAGTCAGAGCCATACTGATTTTCATCAGGTATTAATGTGTCCGATAGCCAGTATGCTGTGCTTGCTGTAGTTCCTTTCGTAACAAACAAGGATTGTTTATCTATTGCCCTCAATAAGCCCTCTACAAAGATTGCTTGCGCTGAAAAATCTGTTGGCACCTCGTACTGCATACAATCATCATAATAAACATTTTTATATGTTCCTGGAGTACAAAAACCATCTTCTAGCCACCCCGTACTTATGAACATTTTATGGCTTTGTGCAAATAGATTCCAAATAATTGGAGGGAGGTCATATGAAGTAAATTCCCAACAAGGTTGTTGATCAGAGCATGTCCAAGTTTCGAAAAGTTGTGCGATATATTTTGAGGTTCTGTCTTCTATCAATTCTACTGTTGCTGTTTGTTCTTCGCCCATTGCTAGCATATTAGGAAAACTACCAATGACGCCATCAACCTCGTTAAACAAGCGAGAATCATTAAATATGATGCCTTCTCCTAAATATATCTCTCCACTAAATCTGCTCTTTATATGAGAAACTATTGATCCCATTCTTTCTGCATAATAACTCTTGAGTTGATCGCGTTCTTGTTGGTCAAGCTCATTTTGTAAGCCACAAAAACATACATACATAGCGCTCCAATCTGCTGAGATAGATCCTACGCCTAATGACTCTAGCCTGTCAGCTTCCCATAAGATATGTTCTTCATGAGAGTCTAGGATTTTTTTTAGCAACGGCATATCTACATACACCATTCCATCAAAAGGAAATAACATATTGTTTTCATCATCTAGTGCTAAGAATTGCCATGCATAATGCATATTCATGTCCATCTCTTTTGCAGTGTTAGCTATAAACTCAACGGTCCAATCTTCTATATGTTTGCGGCTATGATTAATCTTCCATGTTTCTGCTTGATAATCTTCCCAATAACCAAAGTTATATATCCAAGCAGTTTCAACGCCATTTTCTTTTAACTGACGCAAGGCTGTTCGATACATCAATTTAATATATTCTTGCTCGGTACAGCCAGATATCCAGGCAGCATTGCGTCCTTTATAATTCTGATAAATCCATTTAACGCCATAATCTTTAAAGCCAATTGCCTTTAGATGATCCTCCCCAAATAGACCTTGTGGTATAGGTATATCAAAATTACCTAGATAGGATTCTTTAATTTTTGCGTTATGTGGATTCGTACAAGAACCCTCGTTATCTTCATCTGTAACATTTATTTCTATACTCGCAATTGCACCTGAGCAGTTTAAATAGAATGTATGATCACCATAGCTATCTGAAGCTAGGCGCTGACTTCCGCTTAACGATTTGCTGCCAGACCAAGAGCCCGATGCAGAACATGATGATGCATTTGTGCTAGACCAAGATAAAATAAAACTATCACCAGATACGACAAGGGTTTTATTTGAGGTTAATAATGTAGTCGGCTCAACATTGCTTGAGCTTGCTTCTGAAATATTTTCGATATTTAAGCTGTCAGAATTAGAGCCTCCACCACAAGAAATTAATACTAATAAACTTACAATCAAATGAATAGATTTATTTATAATATTTATTCCTAAATCCATTTATCATTTTCTGCTGTTAGCTCACTTTCAACTTCACCAGTGTTAAGCACACCTCTTGGTTCTACCAACATGATTTTTGCTTCTTTTTCAGAGAATGGTTTGTGCTTCTTCCCTTTTGGAACAACTATCATCTCGCCTGCCTCAAGTTCTACAGTCTCATCTTCGAATTCAATGCCCATTTTACCCTCTAGAACAATAAAAACCTCATCTGTATTCTCATGACAGTGCCAGATAAATTCATTCTCAATTTTAGCAAGTTTGAACTGATAGTCATTCATCTCAGCAATGACTTTTGGTGACCATTTCTCATTAAATTTATTAAATTTAGATAAAAAATTTATTTTTTTCATTATTTTTTATTTAGATTGGTTATTGATGCTGTAGCCAGGATGACCATCAATAACAAAAGTAGCTTTGTATCATCTACTAAGGGTATCAAAAGGATTGCTGTTGCCCAAAAAATTGACTGAGATACTTTTACTCTTTTGTTCATTTAAAAATAGACTATAGAATCCAAATAATTAAATTCAAATTTTAAGGTTTGCTTTTTTAAATTTTTACTTCGAGCAACAAGCGCACTCGCAGCAACTACAACAATCACACATACTAATATTATAGACTAATTTAGGTAATCAAAAAATGTTAAGCACCCATATCATTATAAAGTGTCCTATAAAGCCATATAAACTTAGGGCAAAAATTGCCTTGAATGAAACCATTCTCTCAGCTGCTAATAACACTGATTTTATGTATAAAGGTAAAAATAAAAATAATGCCGTTATCATGCCCGGGCTGTAATCACTTTGTATAGTTGCGCCTCCAAGGTGAAACATGCCATTACCAAGCAAGCTACCTGCAATAAAAAGATAAGCCAATGAAAAAGACTTATTTGATTGTTTAAATAAAAATGGAAGCAAGGCAATGAGATACCCAATTAAATTGATTACAACAACAGCCATAGGAGTAACATTGACCCCTGATCGATAGGCCCAGTTCAAGAAATGATATTCATTTCCAAAAAGAAATGGTGAGATTAGATATTCATCTACTTGATGAAAAGTAACTATAAAAATAGGTAAAGCAGCTAACAGATGGGGACTCTTTTTCTTATTTAAGAACAATAGCATTGTCGATGTTGCTAAAAACCCTAATAAGAAAACATATTGCATATTTACTACATAGGGATGCTCAAATAACGGATTCATTTCTCTTTTCCAAATTGTTGATTGTAATGTAGTAGATTGGCATCAGAATTAACGCATAGCCAAGAACCTTGGGACCTATCATTTCAAAAAGAGTAAAGGTGGTAATTCCTGAAAGAAATAAAATTAGTAATTCAACATAACTTTTAATATAGCTCTCTTGAAATGCTGCTCTAATAATAAAATAATTTACAGGAAGATAAAGTAGTACTGCTGTAATAGCGCCGGGACTAAAATCATTAAAATAAAAACTAAAGAACACATGAAAAAATGCATTTATAACCTGCGTTGTCATTAAAAAAAATAAAACTAAGTGCGCACTGCCCCTGTTATTCTTTATTAGATGTACAAAAATAAAAATTAAAAGCTGTGAAATAAGTATTATAAGAATTGCTTCTGTGGTTATAGAGTTGTTGTCGGAAAAGTAGCTTAATCGCCATTCTCTAAAATTAAATATTACATGTTCTTCGAAATGATGAATTGCATAGATTAGGGGGCCTAAAACTATTAGATTCTTGAACTTATTCAAAGGTTAGGCCTCTTTATTTGGATCCCATAAAACTAAATTTTTAGATTTAAGCCTATTCATAACCAATTTGTATCTTGATTGCTCCTCCTTCCATTCTTTTAGCCACTGCTCACCATCTCTCTCTGCATCAACAAAGATTGCATTTGTGAACGCAAGAGGCAATATTATTGCAACGTGAATAACTATACTTACAATTGTATTGTAGTTAAAAAACCCTAGATAGTTTGCTGCCAAGGATCCAAAGAAAACACTCCATATAACGAATAACACCAACATAAAGTAAGTCTGTAGACTTGGGTCAGGTATATGTTTAAGTGGATTATATCTAACATCCATCACTCTTCTCCAACCACTTACAAGTTTCATAACACCTGTTCTAAATAGGCTGGGTTTTTTCATATTTGGCTCAATCATCTTTCCTCCTATTGAATCTTATAAACTCTTTAGTAACATGCATGCCGACTGTTAACCATGTCACTACAACTATACTCCAAAACAATATCTCAATCATTTAAGTTTCACTAGTTTATAGGTCTCTTTCGTTATTACTAATTCTAGATATTTAATATTTTACCTTGTTTCATCGCCTTAATAGTATAACCATCCAACGACCAAGGTTTAAAATGTCAGCAAGCGCGGCCGACACATAGGTTAGGGCTGCTGCCCTCAGAATACTACTAACGGCTTTTTCATTTGACTGCGAAACGTATTTCCCCTCCCTTAATAAAGGGAGTGCCTTAGAAAAACTTGCATCAAATTCAATCGGCAGAGTCACTGCATGAATCATCATCCGAGCGATAAAGCCAGACAACCCCAGGAAAAGCAATAAAGAAAATGGCATTGGATGACGGGTAATAATACCGATCACTGGCGATAAAGAGATAATGACAACACTCCACCGAGCCACCTTATCAACAACGGGGACCATCTTTGTTCTAGTCGCCAAACGTTTGTCACCCTGATGATCCTGAATTGCATGACCAACCTCATGCGCTGCAATAGCAATTGCGGTTAACGATTTAGATTCATAATGCTCTCGTAAAAGCCTAACTTTTTTTTCAATTGGATCATAATGATCCCCTAACTCAGTTATTTCGACCTTCACATCTTTTAATGAAAATTGCTCAATCAAATGCTTTGCAAGCTCTCCCCCAGTCCCAGGCATTTCAGGCTTTTCTGATGAATACCTCTTCATAACCAACTTCACCCACAAAGATGGTCCAAATATCAGTGCTAGAGCTATTAGCAGGCCCGCCGCTAAAACCATATTTTATCCTTCAAAAATTATTCTCTGTTTTGCTCTAATCCACAGTCTTTGTTTTAGCTTTAACAGTGAATTAGATTTTTCACTATTATTATAATACAGTGTCAACATTGTGGAAAAACTCGTATCAGATTACAGACGATTCTCCTGGATAACGCTTCTTGTTTTATGTTGTTTAGTGCTGGTTCCTATGTCTAATGCCGAAGAAGCAAACTTAAAAATAAATATTTTAAATTTAGACAAATCAGGATTTTTGTATTTAAGTATATGCAAAGATGAGAAAGGATTTAGGGAAACAGTTGAAAATGAATCTGTCGAAGAGTCATGTATTGCCTCGGCAAAAGAAATAAATCTGCAGAACTCTGAAATCAATAGTATGTTGCCGCATGGAGAATATGCTTTCACTCTTTATGTTGATTTTAATGGAAATAAAAAACTTGATAAAAATTTTTTAGGTATCCCAAAAGAGCAATATGGGTTTTCTAATAATGTGATGGGCAGAATGTCGCCACCAACTTTTGATCAAGCAAAATTTGCGATTGCAGGACCTACTACACAAAATATAAAACTTAGAATTGGTATTCCTGAACAAAACTAGAAAAAAAGTGAACTGCTACTTTCAGATACCAAGCAATGCCAAAAGTGCTATTGCACCCATTAAAACAGCACCAGGCATTTTTAAAAATTCTCTATTTCCAATACCAAGGACTAGAAAATAGATTGCTCCTAATATACTAATGCAAATTATTGGATAAGCAGCAATAGCAAATTCAGGGTTAATTGAAATATAAATTAAAGTGCAAGCAGTTATAAAAAGAAAAATGGTATGGAATTGCCATGAAAATATACTAAGAGTTTTCCCTAAAGGTTCTAAATTGCTCTTATTTATATTTGCGACATAGATTTTTCCGCCTACAAAACCGTGAAATACCATACCAAGAAGAGAAAGGATTGCGCCTGAAATTAAAAACCAATTATTCATATTCTTTTTGCCTAATTAATTAATCTGGTTAAGACTACTCTTCTACGACTGACTATTTTTAAACAGTGATTTGCTCTCATAGTTCAGTTACTTTTATTCATAAATTTTTTCATTGAAAGAGAAATAATTGCTATTAAGAAAAATACTGTTCCAATATCATGCAGACCATCAATACCAAATATGTTTTCTGATAAATACATTGCTATGGCAAAAATTATTAAAATCCAAAATTCATATTTTTTTATAAACTTAATCACTGTTTAAAACTACTCCACCGTGAAAGAGTAAGAGAACCTCGACTTTGAATCTCCACTATTTCTGCAGTGTTTGAAAGTTCTGAGGTTTGCTCACTAAGATTGCTCATTATTATCTCTATTCTACCCAATAATTAGGTGAAAGTTACACGTATTTGTCGTATAATTAATAGTGTAAGTCAAGAAATAAATTCCTTATTTCAAATTCAAATACATACGCCAATATACCTAATTTCGGGTATGTTATTTATGGAGAAAACTATGGAACAAATCTATAGAAAAGAGTTTCCCCATGGCAGTCATTCTGTCTATGGCGAATATGGAATTAATAGAGACTTGGTTCTCAGTTCTTATCATTACGGTTCAGATGTTGAGGACTTCTGGGGTAATGATGAGTATGAATACTATTTCATTATCGAGAAAGATGATGTCCCTAAATTCCTTTTAGAGAGTCTAACTAAGGGTTTCAATTCTGAGGAAAAATTTACCCTTCACGACTTAAAAGATATGTGTGATAAAAAAGGAATCAAATACACAACAACTTCTTATGTCTAATTATGAAATCAGGAATGATGATGATCTAAAACTTTGGTTTAGGATTAAATCCATTGAAAAGAAAATAGATAAACTTGGTCCTATGTACTCTAAGGGATTTGATTGGATAAAGTGGGAAAGTCTTGAGGAAGAATCAGCAATGTATGTTTCACAACTGTCAATCTATAAAGATATTGTAAAAGAAGTACTTTCTAGATATGACTAAATAATCATCTATTGTCCTCTTAGATTTTATGAGAATAGTGATTTGTTTTATTAAAGAGAGAAACATTTCCCATAATACAAAGAATCCTCAAGAGTTTGTTTTATTCTCAAACCAAGATATTTTTCTTTTAGCAATTCTGGAACATTAAAATCATATGTTTTAACGGAGGTCACTGTCTTATTCTTATTTTTCAAAAAAAGATAGGTTTGTATTTCATTATTCACATATATAAGATCCCTTTCACCATAGATGTAATATTCTGTTTCTGACTATTATCTCAATAGAGTACATAGCTGGATCAGCATAACTAACAAAAACATCAATGTTTGAGTCTTTGACTTGATATAAGAAATTCCCCATCGTTGTGTCACAACTTATATTTCTCTCAGCAAATACCTCTATGGGAAGAAAAAGACAAAATACAAAAAGATATTTACTCATTTATTAATTCTGCCATAACTACTTATAAATGTCTTATGAACACATATAAGAGACCGCAACATGTCATATACACCCCCTATGACTTCTGCTAACACGAAAAAATAGGTGAAATTTTTAGGGTAGTTTTTACCAAGATTAGCTTATAGGTATTTTTAAAACTCCCGCAGAATGCGAGGTTAAAATTAAAACCTAGCTATGGCTACTCAACGGTAACTGACTTAGCTAGGTTTCTTGGCTGACACCGCACAAAATACCTATAGCATTTGAATCCTTGATAGTTAGATATCCTGCAGTTATTAGTAAGGCAACTGCGATAAGGTCAGGCAAATATCCAGCAATAGTTTGTCCGAACTTTATCGTAAATAAAGTCTCAAGTGTAAAGTGAACAAGGGCAATAAAAATAGTGAAGATAGAAAATTTATAAAGAAATGCTTTCATGTCCTATGGATTAATTCGGCAAACGAAACTACTCCACCGTAACTGACTTAGCTAAGTTTCTTGGCTGGTCAATATCAGTTCCCCTTAAAAGAGCAACTTCGTATGAAAGTATTTGAAGTGGAATATTGTAGACAATTGGCGTCATAAAGAAATCGCATTTTGGCATGTGAATCAGCTTCCCTGCTTTTACATCCATATTTACCGAAGGGTCTGCAAAAACATAAAGAGTACCGCCTCTTGCTTTTACTTCTTCGAGATTTGAAATTAATTTTTCTGCAATTTCGCTCTCTGGTGCTAGGGCAATAACAGGCATATTCTCATCAATAAGTGCTAAAGGCCCATGCTTTAACTCTCCAGCGGGGTAGGCTTCTGCATGAATATAACTAATCTCTTTAAGTTTAAGGGCGCCCTCTTTTGCAATAGGGTAAAAAATACCCCTACCTAAGAATAAAGCGTTATCTTTATTGGCAATATTAGGAGCTATTTCAGTCATTTGCTCCTTTGATAAAAGAGCCTCTGCAATAGTTTCTGGTAATAGTCTTAATGCCTTTACGATTCTTCCTCTTAAGACAGGATTTAAATCTCTACTTTTTGCTAAAGATAAGGCAAGTAACATAAGTCCAGCTAGTTGAGTTGTAAATGCTTTGGTTGAGGCAACCCCTATTTCGGGACCTGCATTGGTGAATAAAGAAAAATCTGATTCTCTTGCAAGCGAACTTGTTGGAACATTACAAATAGTTAAAGATGCTAGATAGTTTTTTTCTTTTGCATAATTTAATGCAGCAAGCGTATCTGCTGTCTCTCCAGATTGAGAAATGGTAATTAGTAGCGAGTTATCATCTACGTGCGGATTCCTGTATCTATATTCACTTGCATAATCTATTTGGCAAGGTAATTCTGCTATGGATGAAAACCAGTTAGCAGCAACTCTTCCCGCATGAAGACTTGTTCCACAAGCGACAATTTGTATACGTTCAACTTTTGAAAAAAGTTCGCTAGAGCCAAGGCCAAAAATATTATCCAAAACATCTTCACCGCCAATTCTTCCATCAATAGTGTTTGAGACAGCTTCAGGCTGCTCATAAATTTCTTTTTCCATATAGTGTCTAAAATCACCTTTAGAGGTTGCTTGGCTAGAAATATCAATGTGGGTTACATCTCTTGATACTTCTGATTTTGATGCATCGTAAATCTTATATTCTTCTGCTGATATTGATGCAACGTCACCGTCTTCTAAAAAGATAAAGTCATTGGTGAGCTGGGCTATTGCAAGCGGATCTGAGGCTGCAAATATTTCATCGGTTCCAAGCCCTAATAAAAGAGGTGACTTGTTTCTTGCAACAACTAAATTTGAATTATTATTTAAATCGATAGCTGCTATGGCATATGCTCCCTCTAGTTTTTCTTTAGCTAGATACATAGCATCGATCATAGAATTATCTTGGTTAATGAAATAATCAAGCATATGAGCTATAAGCTCTGAGTCTGTTTGAGATGTAAATTCATATCCATCATTCATCAAAGATTCTCTTAATTCAACATAGTTTTCTATGATTCCGTTGTGAACTATATAAACTGAGTCTTTAGATTTATGAGGGTGGGCGTTGACTTCTGAGGGCTCTCCATGAGTTGCCCATCTTGTATGTGCTATACCCAGTTTGCTTTTTGGCTTTTCAGCAATCATCTTGTCTTCTAAAAGCTGAACCTTTCCAACCGTTCTTAAGTGAGCAATGGAACTTTCTTGATGAAGTGCAATTCCAGCTGAGTCATAGCCTCTATACTCCATTTTATGTAGTCCTTGAACTAGGAGTTTACCAACATTTCTAGTTGATGCCGCGGCTATGATTCCACACATATTTAATCCTTTTTCTTAGACCAATTTTCTTTATTATTTTGTTTTGCTCTTCCCATACCAAGTCCATTGTCTGGAACATCTTTGGTAATTACAGAGCCAGCTGCAACGGTTGCATTTGATCCCACTGTAACCGGCGCCACAAGTGCAGTATTGCTGCCAATAAAACTATCATCACCAATAGATGTCTTGTTTTTGTTGGCTCCGTCATAATTACAAGTTATTGTGCCTGCACCTATATTGGTTGATTTTCCAACTTCTGTATCACCAAGATAGGTGAAATGATTTGCTTTTGAGCCCTCTCCAAGGGTTGAATTTTTTGTCTCAACAAAATTTCCAACTTTTGCTGAATTTTCTATTTGGCTACCTTCTCTTAATCTGGCATAAGGACCAATAACACAACTTGAACCAATTTTTGCTCCATCAATATGAGAGAAGGCTTCAACCCTAGAATCATTTCCAATTGTTGCATTTTTTAATATTGTATTTGGGCCAATGGAAACGTTATCTCCGAGGCTGATATTGCCTTCGAGAATTACATTTACATCTATTGAGCAGTCATTGCCAACCTTAACATCACCCCTGATATCTAGTCGCAAAGGATCAGAGACTGTGACACCCTGATTCATTAAATCTTCTACTTTCATTTTTCTGTATAACGCTTCTAGCTCTGCTAGTTCAATTTTACTGTTTGCACCTTTCACTTCATTATTTGATGCTTCGTATGTTTTAATTTTATACCCTTTTTCATTAATTATAGAAATTAAATCGGTAAGGTAGAACTCTTGTGCTGCATTGTTATTATTGATTTGGGATAGACCTTCGTCTAAAAGCGATTTTGGTCCACATAAAACACCAGTAAAAATTTCATTTATTTCTCTCTCTTTATCTGTTGCATCTTTTTCTTCAACGATGGATAGGGCATTACCATCGCTATCTTTTTTTACTCTTCCATAGCCATATGGATTGTCTAAAATGGTTGTTAGAATTGATAAGCTGTTATTTGATGTTTCTATTAATTGTCGAAGAGTCTTTTCTTGAATTAACGGGACATCTCCATATAAAATCAGAACTGTCGATTCAGCGCTCACTTTAGTTATGCCACATTTAACAGCATCTCCGGTTCCAATTGCTTTTGGTTGTTCAGCTATGTTTATTTCAAGACCATATTCATCAGCTTCTTTAATTACTGAGTCTTTGTCAAAGCCTACAACCAAGGTTATTTTTGGGCTAATTTTCCCTGCTGTTGAGCAGATTTGATGAAGCATAGAGGTTCCGCCAATCCTTTGTAGGGATTTTGCTCTATTTGATTTCATTCTTGAGCCCTCTCCGGCTGCAAGAACTATGGTGTGTACGCTCACAATAAATTAAAGGTTAAATGAATACCTTACTGGTTTTTGCGTAATTTTTGAATAGTTTTCAACCTAGCAACTGCTTCAGCAAGTTGCGCTGATGCTTTTGCATAATCAAGAGTGGCATCTTTGTTTGCAAGTTCTTGCTCTGCAGCTTCTTTTGCTTTTATAGCTTCAGATTCATCAAGACTGTCAGCTCTTTCTGCAGTATCTGATAAGACAGTTACTAAGTCTGGTTGAACTTCAAGGAAGCCGCCTGAACAAAAAAAAGCTTCTTCTTCAGACCCATTTTGAACTCTAACTGGTCCAGCTGCCAAACCCGTAAGTAAAGGCGTATGTCCTGGAGCAATACCAAGCTCACCAAGTGTTCCGGTTGCATAAACCATAGTGGCTTCGCCGGAATATATTTCCTCGCTTGAGGAAACTATGTTGATCTTGATAGTACTCATTTTATAGAGTTTTAGCCTTTTCTACCGCTTCTTCAATAGTTCCAACCATATAAAAAGCTTGTTCAGGTAGGTGGTCGTAGTCGCCATTTAATATTCCTTTGAAAGCCTTAATAGTGTCTTCAAGAGAAACATATTTACCAGGTGTTCCAGTGAATATTTCAGCAACAAAAAATGGTTGTGATAAGAATCTTTGAGCCTTTCTTGCTCTTGCAACTAACTCTTTGTCTTCTTCGGAAAGCTCGTCCATACCAAGGATTGCAATAATGTCTTTAAGCTCATTGTATCTTTGTAGAATTTGTTGAACTCCTTGAGCAACATTGTAGTGATCATTACCAACGACAAAAGGATCTAATTGTCTGCTTGTTGAATCAAGAGGGTCCACAGCAGGATAAATTCCCAGCTCTGAAATTTGTCTTGAGAGAACAACAGTTGCGTCCAAATGAGCAAAGGTAGTAGCAGGAGATGGGTCGGTTAAGTCATCTGCTGGAACATAAACAGCCTGAATTGAAGTAATAGATCCTGTTTTTGTAGACGTGATTCTTTCTTGAAGTGCGCCCATTTCTTCAGCAAGTGTCGGCTGATATCCAACGGCTGACGGCATTCTTCCTAGAAGTGCTGAAACTTCAACACCAGCTAACGTATATCGATAAATATTATCAATAAACAATAGAACATCTTTACCCTCGTCTCTAAAGCTTTCAGCCATAGTCAACCCGGTTAAAGCAACCCTTAATCTATTTCCTGGGGGCTCATTCATCTGGCCGTATACCATGGCAACTTTTGATTCGCCAAGGTTATCAATGTTAACAACGCCTGATTCTTGCATTTCATAGTAGAAGTCATTTCCTTCTCTGGTTCTCTCACCAACACCAGCAAACACTGAAAGACCTGAATGTTGAAGCGCAATGTTATTAATAAGCTCCATCATGTTAACGGTCTTACCAACACCAGCACCACCAAATAAACCAATTTTTCCACCTTTTGCAAATGGGCACATTAAATCAATAACTTTAATGCCAGTTTCAAGAACATCGTTTGAAACTGATTGATCGGTATAGCTAGGAGGTTTTCTGTGAATTGGCATCTTTTGTTTTTCACCAATAGGTCCTTTTTCATCAATAGGATTTCCTAGAACATCTACAATTCTTCCAAGCGTCTCAGGCCCAACTGGAACTGAGATAGGCGCATTAGTTCTTGAGGCTGTTAAACCTCTTTTTAAGCCTTCTGTTGCTCCCATTGCAATTGTTCTAACAACACCATCTCCTAACTGTTGCTGAACTTCGAGGGTAATTCCACCCTCGTCAATTAAAAGCGCTTCATATACTTTTGGTATATTATCTTTTTCGAATTCGACATCGATAACCGCTCCAATAATTTGTGTAACTGTTCCGTTGCTCATATTTTTCTCCTTAAACTGCTGCTGCGCCGCCGACTATCTCTGAGAGCTCTTGAGTGATAGCTGCTTGTCTTACGTTGTTATATAAAAGTTCTAATTCTTTAATTAAATCGCCTGCGTTATCGGTTGCGCTTTTCATGGCAATCATCTTTGCTGCTTGTTCGCATGCGTTATTTTCTATTACTGCTTGATACACCAATGATTCTATATATCTAGTAAGCAATCCATCCAATAATTCTTTTGCCTCTGGCTCATAAATATAATCCCACTGTGAAGGATTTGATTCATCCTGCTCTTCTGGTGCGAGGGGGATTAACTGTTCCACGTTTGGTTGTTGGGTCATAGTATTTACAAAACCATTTGAGCATAAATAAGCTTGATCAATGTCTCCATTTTTATGCATATCTAAAACAACCTTGGTGAGTCCTATAAGATCATCTGGATTTGGTTTGTCGCCCAGCTTCTCAGCAACCGCAACTACTTTGCCGCCTACACTTTTGAAAAATCCACCAGCCTTGGTTCCAATTAATGCAAAACAAGATTCTATTCCTTGCTCATTAAGTTCAGCTGATTTTGCTATAACTTGTTTGAAAAGATTAATATTTAGGCCGCCACACAATCCTTTATCAGACGAAACAACAATAAAGCATGCTTTCTTTGCTGTTCTCTCTTCGTAGAAGGGGTGCGGATATTCAGAATTTGCCAAAGCTATATGAGAAATAACATCTTTAATTTTTAAAGAATAAGGTCTGCCTTCAAGCATAGTATCTTGAGTTTTTTTCATTTTACTTGCAGCAACCATTTCCATAGCCGAAGTAATTTTTTGCGTGCTTTTAATACTCGCAATCTGTTTTCTTACTTCTTTTGTATTAGCCATGATCTAAATTAAAAGGTTTGTGTCTTTTTAAAGTCTTCAACAAGAGCTGTGAATTGACCTTCGATGTCATCATTCCAATCACCTGTTGAGTTTATTTGTTTCTCTAGCTCACCTTTCTCAGATGTTAAATATCCATGAAGAGCTTCCTCAAAATCTAATATCTTTTCAACTGCAACATCTGACATGTAACCTCTATCAGCAGCAAATAGGCTTAAAGCTTGTTGTGCAACGCTCATTGGCGCGTATTGTTTTTGCTTTAATAGCTCTGTGAAGGCCTTACCGTTTGCAAGCTGTTGTTTAGTAGCATCGTCAAGGTCTGATGCAAACTGCGAGAAAGCAGCTAATTCACGATATTGCGCTAATGCTGTTCTAACTCCGCCAGCTAATTTTTTCATGATTTTTGTTTGGGCTGAACCACCTACCCTGGATACTGAAAGTCCTGGGTTAATAGCTGGTCTTACACCAGAATTAAATAATTCTGTTTCTAGGTATATTTGACCATCAGTAATTGAGATAACATTTGTCGGAACAAAAGCTGAAACGTCACCAGCAAGTGTTTCAATGATTGGTAAAGCTGTAAGCGAGCCTGTTTTACCCTTTACCTTTCCGTTGGTAATTTGTTCTACATAATCAGCATTAACTCTAGCCGCTCTTTCTAGCAATCTTGAGTGAAGATAAAAAACATCACCTGGGTAAGCTTCTCTGCCCGGAGGCCTTTTTAATAGTAATGAAACCTGTCTATATGCAACAGCTTGTTTTGATAGATCATCATAAACAATTAAAGCATCTTCGCCTTTGTCTCTAAAATATTCGCCCATTGTGCAACCTGCATAAGCTGAAAGATATTGCATTGGTGCTGGATCTGCTGCGGTAGCTGAAACAACAATAGTGTGTTCCATAGCCCCATACTCTTCGAGTTTTCTTACGACGTTAGCTACTGTTGATTGTTTTTGTCCGATAGCAACATAAATACACTTAATACCTGTCCCTTTTTGATTGATGATTGCATCAATAGCAACAGCGGTTTTTCCAGTTTGTCTGTCGCCAATAATTAATTCTCTTTGGCCTCTTCCAATTGGCACCATGGCATCAACAGCCTTTAAGCCAATTTGAACCGGTTGGTCTACTGACTGACGAGCAATAACTCCAGGAGCTACAACCTCAACAGGTGCTGTTCTTTCAGCTTTAATTTCACCCTTACCATCAATTGGTGTTCCAAGTGTATTTACTACTCTTCCTAATAGTCCTTCTCCAACAGGCACCTCTAAAACCTTACCTGTGCAAAGAGCTTTTTGTCCTTCAATAATTTCTAGATAATCTCCTAAAACCACAGCACCAACAGAGTCTTGTTCAAGGTTAAGAGCCATGCCCTTTGTTCCATTCTCAAACTCTATAACCTCACCATACATAACATCCCCCATGCCATGTATTCTTACAATACCGTCGGAGACACTTACAACAATGCCCTCATTTTTTCTTTCTGCAGAAAGATCTAAACCAGCAATTTTCTCTTTTAAAACGCTGGAAATTTCTGATGGATTTAATTGACTCATTTTTTCACCTTAAAAATTTAATTGGTTTACAAGTTTATTAACCTTTCCTCTTATAGAAAGGTCTAGTGTTTCATCTCCTATCTTTATAGATAGGCCGCCCATCATTTTTGGGTCTTTTGAAAAATATATTTTGGCATCCTTGCCATAAGTTGATTTTAATTTTTGTTCTATGTTTTCTTTAGCATCTTGACTGGGATCATCAGCAACAAAAACTTCAATTGATTTTTGATTGTTATGTTTTTCTAACAAGCCTTGATAGATGGTATAAATAGATTCAAGTAAATTTAATCGTTTGTTTTCGGCTAATATTTCTAGGAGTTTTTGTGACGTTTTTGAAATATTTTCTTCAAACAAATTAACAAGAATATCTACAACCTCTTGTCTTGATAAGACAGGATTTTCTATAGTATTAATAACACCCTCTGATTTAGAGACAGCGGCCATGGTTTTTAGCTCATTTGCCATTTCCTCTAATCTGTTTGACTCATTTGCAGAAGCAAAAAGTGCTTTTGCATATGGTCTAGCCAGGGGTGTTAGTTCAATCATTTTCTATAGTTCCTCGGCTGCTTTTTTGAGAATTTCTTCGTGTTTTTCTTTAGAAATTTCATCGCCAAGAATTTTTTGAGTTGTATCAATAATAATGTCAGACATTTGCTGTCGTAACTCTTCTTTAGCTTTATTGGTTTCATTCTCAATTGCTGTGGATGCTGAAGCCATTATTTTTTCCGCCTCTGTCTCTGCTTTTGCTGAAGCATCACCAACTATCTGAGATGCCCTTGCATTGGCTTTTTCAAGAATCTCAGCCGCATCAGATTTTGCTTGATTTAGTTCCTTATCAAAAGCTAATTTAGCCTCCTCTAATGAATCATCCGCTTTTTTTGCAGCCTCAAGACCGTCAGATATCTTTTTTTCTCTTTCTTGCATAACAGCTAATATTGGAGGATAAATATATCTCCAACATATGGCTACGAAAACAATCATGACAACTGCTTGAGCAAGTAAGGTTGCGTTTATGTTCATATTTCTCTTTTAACTAAATATTTTTAAAGAGCAAACAACATGTACATACCAAGACCAACTCCAATCATAGGTACCGCATCGGTTAAACCCATCATTAAAAAGAATCGGCCCTGAAGAAATGGTGCCAGCTCAGGCTGTCTTGCTATTCCCTCAATAAACTTACTACCAAGAACGCCCACTCCTATTCCAGCTCCAATTGCTGAAAGACCCATGGTAATTCCTGCTGCTAATACTTCTATACCTTCCATTTTTTTCTCCTATAAGTTGAGGACTAATGCTCCTCTGTTTCATGTGCCATCGCTAAATATGCGATAGTCAACGCCATAAATATAAACGCCTGCAACGCCACAATTAATATGTGGAAAAGCGCCCAAACCAAATGCAAGCCAATGCCAAGCACACCAATTGGAATGCTGCTAAAAAATAACATTAATGCAATCAAAATAAAGATCATTTCACCAGCGTAAAGGTTTCCAAAAAGTCTTAAGCCTAGAGATATTGGTTTCGCAATAAAATTAACCATTTCTAAAACAAAATTAACAGGTATTAACCATTTTCCAAAAGGATGGAGCGTCAATTCGGCTATAAAGTTTTTAAACCCTTTAACAGTAATGCTGTAGTAAATGGTTAAGATAAATACAGCAAAGGCCATTCCCAGAGTAATATTTGGATCTGTGGTTGGAACAACTTTAAAATAAAATGAATCAGGGCTTGTTATCCAATCAACACCGCCGCCATCCGCTCCGCCAGAACCTGCAACCGCATATGCAATATGCCCAGCTAAGACTGGCAAGAAGTCAACAGGCACCAAGTCCATTAAATTCATTAATAAAATCCAAACAAAAACTGTGAGTGCTAAAGGTGCTATAAGCGTATTTTTAATTGAGCCAAACAATGACTGAACGTTGTCCTCTACAAACTCTATACACATTTCAACAAAGTTCTGGACTCCGCTTGGAGCTGAGTTAGAGTTCATATCTTTTGGCATAGCCATTTTAAAAACACCTATAAAAACAGATCCCAATAGAACTGACCAAAATAGAGAATCAACATGGAACGCCCAAAACCCCATCTTATCCACCATGTATGGGTCACAGGTCCAAAAAGAATTATAAATACCAGCATCCTCATCAACGCCAACCTTTCCACATGTAAGGTTTGTAAGGTGGTGATTAATGTATGACTCAGTTGTCATTGTGCCTTCAGCCATTAGATTGAAGCCTCTTTTTTCAAAAATATTGTTGGGTTTAACACTGTATTAATAAAAATAAAGAAAAGCATGGCGCTAACAAAAGCACTTTGCATGAAAGTTGCTGTGAGATATAAGAAAAATACAAACAAAGCCCATTTTATAGACCAGTTATAAGCAGCATTAATTCCATAGTCATTGATTTTTGCGCCAATAAAATAAGCGATGGATATGAATATAAAATAAACTACAGGCAATATAAAGAACATTGGGTTTTGAGTACTGCCAAAAACCAACAAGACCAAAGCAATAACACCTAACAATGATTTGTTACTAAAAATTGTATTTTTGAGGCTTTTCAAAAGATCGGTTTTTTCTTAATTAATTGCGGTGAATTATAGAAATTTATGGTCTTATTAACAAGGTGTTTTCTGTTTAATTTGAAAGTTTTTTACGGTTTAGTTTTTTAGCTTTGAAATGATTGTCTCTAGCTCGCCAGAGGTATTGTATGTTATGACTACCTTTCCAGCTTTTTTGTTTTTTGCTTCTATTTCCACCTTATGGCCAAACCCCTCTGACATTTCCTCTTCTACATTTAATAAGTCCGTGTCTTTGGTTTTTTTTATATTTTTTGAGCTTGTTTTTTTTGATCTAGATAAACCGCTTAACTCTTTAACACTTAGTTTGTTTTTTATGATGTTGTTTGCTGCCCTTTCAGCATCTTCAGCGCTCATTGCAACCAAAAGTTTTGCATGCCCTTTTTCAATCTGGCCAGTCGAAAGCATATCTAGAACTTTTGGTGATAGGTTGAGCAATCTTAGAGAGTTAGCGATGGTGCTTCTGGCTTTTCCTGTAGATGAGGCAACCTCATCCTGGGTTAAGCCAAACTCTCTTTTTAACCTGTCATAACCACGAGCCTCTTCAACTGCATTTAAATCCTCCCTTTGAAGGTTTTCGATAAGGGCTGATTCAAGGGCGTCTTGATCTTTTTTTTGGTCAATAAGGCAGGGGATTGTTGTTAGTCCAGCCTTTTTTGAAGCTCTTAACCTTCTTTCTCCAGCTATAACTTCGTATTTGTTTAAACCCATTTCTCTTACAAGAATTGGGGAAATGACTCCATGGTTTTTGATAGAATCTGTAAGCTCTAATAGTTTGCCCTCGTCAAAATTTGATCTTGGTTGAAACCTTCCTGCGCTAATGTTGTCAATTGAAACCTCTTTTACGGTTTTTTGGTTTACTTCTTTGTTTGAGCCTAAAAGAGCGTCGAGACCTCTGTTTAAACTTTTATTTTCATCAGACATATTCAACCTTCCTGATTAGCTCGCCAGCAAGAGCAAGATAAGCTTTTGCTCCATATGATGTTGGCATATATTTTACGCCAGAAACCCCATGACTTGGTGCTTCGGCTAGTTTTATATTTCTTGGTATTAAGGTGTTAAAAACAAGGTTAGAAAAATGGCTTTCTAACTCATCAGAAACCTCTTTTGCAAGGTTGTTTCTCATATCAACCATGGTTCTTATTATCCCCAGAACCCTATTCGATGTTAAGTTTTTATCTGAAAGGGTTTTTATTGTTTGCATTAGGCCTGTCACGCCCTCTAGTGAATAATATTCGCACTGAAGTGGTATCAGTGTTCCAGAGGCAGCAAATAAAGCTTCTATTGTTAATTGGTTTAATGTTGGAGGTGTGTCAATTATTGTGTAGTCGTATTTTTTTTCTATATTTTCAATTTCTTTTGATAAAAAATTCTGTTTTTGTGAGTCCCTTATTCCCACCTCTAAGGCGATAAGATCTTGCCCGCCTGGAATAACATCATAACTATCAGATGTTTTGTAAATACAATCATTAATATTTTTTTCTTCAAAAAAGAGGTTGAAAAGAGTGCTTGGATTCTCTTCTTTTATTCCGGTTGCTGTGGTTGCGTTGCCTTGGGGATCAAGGTCTATTAATAAAACCTCTCTTTTTGTGGCGGAAAGGCTTGATGCGAGATTAACTGCGGTTGTTGTTTTTCCAACCCCACCTTTTTGGTTGGCTATTGCTATAACCTTATTCATTTTTTTGTTATCTGCACTATATGTCTTTCATATTTTTTGTTCTCTAGTTCGATTATTTCATACTTATAATTGTTTGTGTTTATTGCTGTTATTTCTTCTTCTATTTTTTCAGCCCTTCCTTTAAGTAGAAGGTATCTGCCGTTTTCTTTTAGGTTGTTTTTTGTTAGGTCTAAGATATTTTTTATAGACGAAAAGGCTCTTGCTGTTATTACAGAATACTTTTCAAGAGCGTTTTTTTGGCTTATTGTTGTTTTTAAAACACTTTATGTTTTTTAGCTTTAGCGCATCCTTTGTTTTGTTTAAAAAGTAGCACTTTTTTTGGCTCTTTTCTAATAAGTGAATTTCGCTTTCGGGCCGTAAGATTGCAAGGACTATTCCAGGAAAGCCTCCTCCGGAACCCAAGGTCTAGAATTTTTTCTTTAGTTTTTATTTTTTCCACCAAAGGCAGACAGTCAAGGATATCTTTCTCAAGCACCTCTTCTTTGTTTGCTCTAATAAAAATATTGTGTTTTAGGTTGAAGGTTAGGGCCTCGTTTATGAAATGGTTTATTAGCTCCTCTTCTTTGCTGGATAGCTCTTTATGCATTGACCTTTTTTATTTCTATTTTTTTAATGTTGATTAAAATTAGGTTTATAGCAGCGGGTGTTACTCCCTCTATTTGTGAAGCGGATCCAATTGTTTCTGGTCTTGATTGTGTTAACTTTTCAACAACCTCGTTAGATAGGCCGCTAATATTTTTATAGTCGATACTCATCAGGGATGTTTTTGTTGTTTTGTTTTTTATTTTTGTTGATTTCTCTTTTTTGTTTATCTATATATCCTTTATATTTGATCTCAACCGAGGCCCTTTTAAGAAGATTTTGTTCTTTTTCTTTAAGCTTTATAAGCTTGTTTTCATCCACATCAGGTCTTGCGAGTATAGATGCAAGGCTTCTTTTTTCTTTCGAGGTTGATTGTCTCGTTTTTTTTGTTTAGAAATGTTTTTGTCTTTGTTTTTTCTAAAACATTCGCTACAAATTCTTTATATTGATTTTCTTTTTTTAAGTAGTCTTGGTGTCTTCTGTCTGTTATTAGCCCCAATTGGTGTGCTTTTGATAAAAGCCTTTGCTCTGCGTTGTTTTGAGACAGCAAAAGTCTGTGCTCAGCTCTGCTTGTGAACATTCTGTATGGTTCTGTTATTCCGTGTGTTGTGAGGTCGTCTGTTAAAACGCCTATATAAGCCTCGTCCCTATTAAGCACAAACGGTTCTTTGTTTTGTATTGATAGTGTTGCGTTTATTCCAGCGACCAACCCTTGTGCTGCTGCTTCTTCATAACCTGTTGTCCCGTTTATTTGTCCTGCTAAATAAAAGTCTTTTAAAAAAGTTGTTTCTAGTGTTTTTTTGTTGGTTCTTGGGTCTATAAAATCATATTCAACAGCATATCCGTATTCTGTTATTTCTGCTGCCTCCATTCCTTTGATGGAGGTTATAAAATCTTTTTGGGTTTTTTTGGGGAGACTTGTTGAGATGCCGTTTGGATAAACAAGATCAACACCTATGCCCTCCGGCTCTATAAATATTTGATGGCTGTCTTTGGATGCGAATTTAAAAACCTTGTCTTCTATAGACGGGCAATATCTTGGCCCGATTCCAGATATATTTCCAGAATACATGGCTGAGAGATGGGTGTTGTCTGCAATTATTTTGTGGGTTTTTTTATTGGTTCTTGCTATATAACAAGATAGTTGTTTTTGGTGGTCTTTAACCTCACGAGTCAAGGACATAAAGGGTGTAGGAATTTCACCTGGCTGTTCCTCCATAACAGAAAGATCCAAGCTGGACATTTTTATTCTTGCTGGTGTTCCGGTTTTGAGTCTGCCCATTGGAAGTTTTAGGCTATAAAGTTTTTTAGATAAAGGAATTGCTGAGTCATCACCAACCCTTCCGCCTTTGGTCACCTCTGTTCCTGTATACATCAAGCCATTTAAAAAAGTGCCTGTGGTTAAGATTGTTTTTTTAGCTAACACCTCATCATCGTTAGCTACTACTCCTTTAACAAACCCCTTATCAATAATTAGATCTGTTACCTCGGCCTCGATAATTACAATGTTTGTTTTATTTAAAATTTCCTGAACAGCCTCTTTATAAAGTTTTCTATCGCATTGAACCCTAAGAGCTTGAACAGCATCGCCTTTTCTGGTGTTAAGTGTTCTATATTGGATCCCTGACATATCTGTTGCAAGAGGCATAACTCCCCCCATAGAGTCTATCTCTCTAACAATGTGTGTTTTACCAAGACCCCCGATTGCTGGATTGCATGACATCTGACCAATTTTGTTTTTTTCAAAAGTAACTAAGGCGCATGACATGCCAAGCCTGTATGCAGCATGGGCCGCCTCTACACCTGCGTGCCCACCACCCACAACTACAATATCAAATTTTTCCATATACTTATTAAAACCAATAATATCTATATTATATACTTATTGTTATTTCTATTAAGGGAGCCTCTTTTTGTTAATAACCCCTAACAACACCCTAAAAGACAAAGAAAAACAACAATGACAAGTTATGTTTAACCCTGTTAAAAGGGGCACCAAAAAACACATAAAAACCTGTTGATAAAAAAAGAAGTTAAAATTTAAACACAGATTAATAACAGCTTATTTACCAATACAAAAACTGCTAAAAATATCTCCCAACAAAGAATCTGAAGTTTTAACACCAACAATCGCATCTAATGATTTCCTGGCCAGTTTTAAATCTTCTGCAACCAACTCCAAGCCCTCAACATTTTCTATTTTTATAACAGCTTCCTTTAAACTCTCTAACGACGAGTTGAATAAAGAAATATGACGATCTCGAACCATATAACTATAATCGCTTTGCTCGCCGACCCTAAAAGCATCAGCAAGAACGTTTTTTAACTTACCAAAACCCTCCCCAGTTTTTGCTGACACCAAACAATCAAAAGCATCGACAGCCGGCCCACCGAGATCTAATTTGTTATAAACCTTTATATACTTTTTGCTATGCACAAGATTTGAAAATTTTTTCATCTCATCTTTATTAAAAGAATCAAAGATACCAACAACAACATCAGCATTATTTATTTGACCAAGAGCCAAGTTTATTCCTCTAGACTCTATCTCGTCTTCTGTGTTCCTTATTCCAGCAGAGTCCGACAAGGAAAAAGAGGCGTTATTATAAAACAACTCAGACTCCACAAGGTCTCTTGTTGTTCCAGCAACGTTTGAAACCAAAGCTCTCTCAAAACCCAAAAGCCTATTAAACACAGACGACTTTCCAGAATTAACAGGACCAATAAAAAGAACTTTATTTTTAATAGAGTAATTTTTTTTACTAACACACCCACCAACAAAAGAAGAGAAATCCTCAATGGTTGTTTTTAAATTATTTATTAAAGAAGGGTCTAAAAAGTCTTCCCCCTCGTCTGAAAAATCTATCTCACCTTCAACGCGCACCCTGTGGAAATCTATTGTGTCTGAAAAACCAACAACCCTTTCTGTAAAAGACCCAGACAAAGAGCTTGACGACAAATAAACACCCTCTGCACTTGAGCTGTCTATCACATCAACAACAGACTCTGCTTCGTTTAAACTAATTTTATTGTTTAAGAAGGCCCTTTTTGTAAACTCGCCAGGAGCGGCTTCTTCAAAACCAACACCCTTAAAAACATCAACAATAAGAGCCATCACACCCAGGCCTCCGTGTGCATAAATTTCAAAAGAATCCTCACCGGTATAGCTTTCAGGACCTTTAAAAAAAACCATACCAACCTTATCAACAAGACCTCCATCTTTGTTTAGGAGTGTTTTTAAATAGAAGGTTCTTGGTTTATTTGGCGAGGATCCTGTAAGGGCCTTTATCTTTTCAAGGCATCCAGAACCAGAAACCCTAAAAATACAGATAGCAGATTTTGCAGGAGGTGTGGCAAGAGCAAAAACAATTGACATAAGGCTTAAGAGCCCCCAGACCCCACATCACCCAAGACACCAGTTTTTTTATAAAGGTACCTTTGTTGACCTAAAGAAAAACCAGAGTTAACAACCGAGTACAAACAAAGACCAGCGGGAAATATAAAAAAGAAAATAGAAAAGACAACTGGCATATATTTCATAACTTGTGCTTGTGTAGGGTCTGATGTTGGCGGCGCCGGACTAAGTTTTTGAGTAGAAACCATAACCAAACCAAATAAAACAGGCAAGATGAACAAAGGATCGGGAATGGAGAGGTCAGATATCCAATAAAAAGACGCATGCCTTAGCTCGACCATCTCCCTCAGCGCAAAAAAGAAACCGATAAAAAACGGCATTTGAGCCAAGACTGGAAGGCATCCACCCAAAGGGTTAACCCCCTCTTTCTTATATAAAGCCATTACCTCTGCGCTTGCTTTTTGCCTATCGTTCTTGTGTCTGTCTTGGATATCTTTCATCATTGGCCCAACCTTCCGCATTCCAGCCATAGAAGCAAAACCCTTGGCGGTAACAGGAAACAAAGCCAATTTCAAAATTAGAGTAAAAATTATAATAGACAAAGCCCAGCTATTAACATACTCATTAATAAGATCCAAAAACCAAACCATTGGTTGAGATATAAACCAAAACCAACCCATATCAATTGACAGCTCTAAATTATCGGCCCTTTGAGCAAGATCTTTCCTGATTTTTGGACCAATAAAAACTCGGTGTGAGTGAGAGTAAACAAGGTTTGTCGCCTCACCCTTTTCAACCGTATAACCCATTCTATAAGTACCAGAATTAGCGGGTTGAGCAAAATAGTTATAAACATAATCATCAGAACCAATTAAAACTGCAAAGAAATATTTTTGAATAAAAGAAACCCACCCCGACCTAGAAAGAACAGAAAAAGGCTCATCTATACTTCTTAATCTTGATGATAAATAAGGGTCTTGATCGCTGCTAATAACAACACCCTGGTAGGAGCTATTATTCATCATACCACCCTCTATAACAGCTGTTTTTAAATCCAAAGACCTGCCCTCTGTTCTATATAGTGAAGCAAAAGGTTTTCCACCAACACCGTTATCTGAACTATCTTTTACAAGCACTTCGTATGTGTTTGGCAAAAAACTAAACTCTTTGGTTAGGTCACCATCTGTGCTTTTAAGAATGACAAAACTATCACCATAATTATCTAAAACATATTTAGATGCTTGGCCAGTGAACCCGGTTTTAAGATAATACTTGAAAGACCCTGTTTCTGATGAACCAAAAACCCTGACCCCCATAGAGCCCTCAACATTTTCTACCCCATACTCTTTTAGACGCGACTCAACAATAGAGCCTGTTTGAATAGCAATCTTCAGCTTTAAAAGGTCATTTTCAAGATAAACATATAAACCGTCGTCTGAAACCTGAGGTTTTAAATTTTCAACTTTAGCTGCTTCAAGGTGATCAACAACAGATTCAGCTCTGCTGTCTGACGTCCACTCATAAAAAAGAGCTACAGACAAAATCGCTATCAAACCAAGATAAACTTTTCTTATGTTCATTTATTTATATTCCTTTTTGATACAGTGATTCTACAGCCTTAACAATCTCAACAGAAGCCTCATGATATTTTAATTCACCAAAAGGCTTGTAAACAAGAACAACAAACAACCCTTTGTCAGCTATTAAATTGTTTGTTTTGAATATTTCTTTAATTTGCCTCTTAATTTTATTTCTATCTACAGCAAGTTTAAAATTTTTTTTTGCGATAGATATCCTTAAAGCTGATGGCTCTGAGGGTAAGTAAAAAAGCCTAATATTTTTAGATGTGTGGAAGTGTTTAGGCAGTTTGGGCTGAAACAAGCCCTAAGCTGATAGAACCTTGCGGCCCTTTTTTCTTCTATTGGATAGTATAGCTCTTCCAGCCTTTGTAGCCATTCTTGCTCTAAAGCCATGAGTTCTGCTTCTTTTTAATGTGCTTGGTTGAAATGTTCTTTTCATAATTAACTACCTAAAAAAAATAGTGGCGCATTATAGCCCATTAATTATAAGATTTCATAGTAATTTTAAAAAACATAAAATATTTTTTTATATACAAGTTATCCACAGAAAATTCATTAACTTATCCTGTAGATATCTTGTTAGTTTTTTAATAGACTAGTTATCTATTAGGAGGACTTAGGATTGGAATTTTGGAATAAATGCTCAGAAAAGCTAGAAAACAAGCTCTCGCAGGACGATTTTAACACCTGGATAAGGCCTTTGAAAGGAAACTTAAACAAAAACACCTTA
This sequence comes from uncultured SAR86 cluster bacterium, assembly GCA_964276145.1. Classification (GTDB taxonomy): domain Bacteria; phylum Pseudomonadota; class Gammaproteobacteria; order Magnimaribacterales; family D2472; genus SCGC-AAA076-P13. Next base: position 245,185 of record CAXYDN010000003.1, read on the forward strand.
GAACTTGTTGCCCCTAATGATTTTATTTTAAATTATGTAGAAACAAATCTTTCAAATGAGATCATGGGAATGGTTAAATCCCAGTCAAAAAAAGACATAAGTCTAGTTTTTAAAACCCATACAAAAGAAACATTTGTCGACAAGTATAAAAATGATACCAAATCAGAAGATACAAAACTTGTTCCATCTTATGTTTTTGAAACCTTTGTAGAGGGTAAATCTAACCACGTTGCTCTAGCCGCATCTAAACAGGTTGCCTCTAACCCAAAAGGAGATTACAACCCATTATTTATATATGGTGGTGTTGGTTTGGGTAAAACACATTTAATGCATGCTGTTGGCAACGAAATATTAAGAAACGAACCTGGAAAAAGAATCGTTTATGTTCATTCAGAAAAATTTGTTTCCGACATGGTTAAAGCGCTTCAACTCGGTGCAATGAATGAGTTTAAATCCTTTTATAGAAATGCAGACGCGTTATTAATTGATGATATTCAATTCTTTGCTGGCAAGGAGCAATCCCAAGAAGAATTTTTCCATACCTTTAACGCTTTGTTAGATAGAAACAATCAAATGATACTAACCTGTGATAAATATCCAAAAGAGATAGATGGACTTGAAGAGAGGCTGAAATCAAGACTTGGCTGGGGCTTGCCGGTTATAATAGACCCACCAGAGCTAGAAACAAGAGCTGCTGTTCTTCTTCAAAAAGCATCATCAATGGGTGTAGAAATGCCAAATGATTGCGCCATCTACATTGCCCAAAGAATTCGATCTAACATTAGAGAATTAGAGGGCGCCCTTAAAAGGGTTGTTGCAAATGCTCGATTTACAAACCAACAAATAGACCTTGCCCTGGTAAAAGATGCTCTCAAAGACTTATTTGTCATTTCTGCAAAAATGGTAAGTATTGAGAACATTCAAAAAACTGTTGCAGAGTACTACAACATCAAGCTGTCAGACCTTCTATCTAAAAGAAGAAGCAGATCTATTACCAGACCAAGACAGCTGGCAATGGCTCTTACCAAAGAACTTACAAGGCATAGCTTGCCTGAAATTGGAGAGGCGTTTAATGGTAGAGACCATACGACCGTTCTTCATGCATGTAAGAAAATAGCGGAACTCAGAAAAGAAAACCCATCACAAGAAGAAGACTATAGAAACCTAACAAGAGCACTAACAAACTAATAATGGATTTTTATATTACAAAAGAAGAGATAGTAAAATCTCTTAATTCCACCCTTGGTGTTGTTGAAAAAAGACAAACACTCCCTATTCTTGCCAACGTTCTCTTTGAGGTTGATGAATCATCTCTTAGATTAACAGCTACAGACCTGGAGTCAGAAATATCCACAATCTCAACCATTTCAAACTTTAAAAGCGGTGGAAAAATTACAGCACCTGCAAAAAAACTAAGTGAGCTTTGTAGGCTTTTTAAAGACGACTCTGAGATTCATTTCTTTTTAGATGGCGATAATCTCAAAATAGAAACAAGCTCTGGTAAATACAATCTTGCAACTTTGCCGAGTGAAGATTTTCCTGTTTTTGAAAAAGAGGAGGGCGGAAACATAGTAAATATAACAGCCCATAACCTAAAAGCACTGATTGGAAAAACATCATTTGCAATGGGCAATCAAGACTGGAGACATTATTTAAATGGACTATTTTTGTCCGTTGAAGACACTTTAATTACCAGTGTAGCTACTGATGCACACAGGCTTGCCATGGCAACACTTGGACTCAACGAGGGTGTTTCAGACCAAATAACAGGAATTGTTCCTAGAAAATCAATTAATGAAATAGGCAAACTTGTAAATGAAAGTTCAGAAAATATTCTTTTGCAGCTTAGCGCCAACTCAATTAACGTAAATGTTGCAGGAACAACCTTTTCAAGTAAATTAATAGAAGGCAAATTCCCAGATTATGAACAAGTAATACCAACAGGTGAAAGCTCAACACTATCTATAAATAAAAAAAGTCTTTCAGAGAGTCTTAGCAGAGTTAGTGTTCTTTCAAGTGAAAAATTTAGAGGGGTGCGACTAGTAACTTCCGAAAACTTAATAAATATATCAGCAAACAACCCCGAGAAAGAACAGGCAGAGGAGTCTGTTGAGTGTTCTTATAATGGAGAAAACATAGATATAGCCTTCAATGTAAACTACATTCAAGAAATACTTTCGTCTGCTGAGGGTGATCTTATAGAAATGCATTTTTTTGGTTCTGATAAAAGCTGTCTAATAACCAACCCTGGTTCTGAAAGTTTTAAGTATGTCGTAATGCCTCTTTTAATATAGGCTTGACATCGCCTAGTACGCCCAGCCCTAAATAAAATGATAAGCGAGCTAAAACTGCATAATTTTAGATGCTTTAACTCATCTACCATAAGTCTCTCCCCTGGAATCAATTTTTTTTATGGAAATAATGGGTCTGGTAAAACTTCAATTTTAGAAGCGATCTATATGTGCTCCAGCGGCAGATCTTTTAAAAGCTCAAATATTCAATCCCTAATATCAACTGATAAAAACTTTTTTAGCATCAATGGCTATGATTCTAATAGGGGTTACACACTATCAATTTCTAAAGAAAAATCTAAATCAATATCAATAAAGATAAACAACACCAAAACAACTACTAGCAATCTAATAAAGGAATTTCCTTCAACAGCTATTCATAACAACACTTTTTCATTTGCAGACGCTTCACCTGATTTTAGAAGAAAAATTTTAGATAGGTCTCTTTTTGTCTCAGATGATAGTTTTTCTGAAATTTGGTTTGGTTTTTATAGGTGCCTTAAACAAAGAAATACTTTGTTAAAAAATAGAGATGTTCAGAATATTGATATATGGAATAAAAAAGTTTCGCAAGAAGCAAAGAATCTTGACTCAAAAAGAACAATTTTTTTCAATCAATCGTTTCTTGAGTTTAAAAAAATACTTACCACCCTTGATAACTGCAAAACCACTGAATACTTGGACAAAATTACTATAGAGTTTTTTTCAGGATGGGATGTTGATCGAAGCCTGTATGATGTTCTTGTGGAGAATGAGCAAAAGGATCTTATAAGAAAATCTACAACAAGAGGTCCCCACAAAGCTGATATTAAAATACTTATTGGTGAAAATGATGCAAAACAAATTCTTTCAAGAGGAGAGCAAAAAATATTATCTATTATATGGTGTTGTGCTCAACATGAGGTACTTAGAAAAGTTCACAATATTGAAGCAACTTTAATAATAGATGACATTAAATCCGAGTTAGATGATGACACATTTAATGTTTTCATAAATCTCCTAGATTTCTTAAATAATCAAATAATTTTTTCCTGTATAGATGATCATTTTAGTAGTAAAATAGTTGATAAATATAATGATTTCAAAAAGTTCCACGTGGAACAATTAAGATAGGAAATATGCCAAAAAAAGCAGAAAAAAATACCTACGACTCATCCAATATTCAAGTACTTAAAGGCCTAGAAGCAGTAAAGAAGAGACCTGGAATGTATATTGGAGATACCGATGACGGTTCGGGATTACACCATATGGTTTTTGAGGTCTTGGACAACTGTATTGATGAGGCTATGGCAGGGCATTGCTCAGACATAAATGTAATAGTTAATAAAGACGGGTCTGTCACTGTAAAAGATAATGGAAGAGGAATACCGGTTGATGTTCATAAGAAAGAAGGCATATCTGCTGCAGAATTAATCCTAACAACCCTTCATTCAGGTGGAAAGTTTGATGATAATAGCTATAAAGTTTCAGGCGGCCTTCATGGTGTGGGTGTTTCGGTTGTAAATGCACTTTCCGATAAACTTATATTAAAAGTTTGCAGAGATGGTGGAGAGTATATACAAGAATATGAAAACGGCAGACCAAAAGCTAAGTTAAAAAAAGTAAAAGCTTCAAAAGAAACAGGAACTGAAATAACTTTTTATCCATCAGATACTATTTTTACTTCCATTAATTTTGAAATTGAAAGAATTTATAAAAGAATTCAAGAGTTATCTTTTCTTAATGCGGGAGTTTCTATTAATGTAATTGATGAAAGAACTAACAAGACAAAGAAATTTAAAAATAATGGCGGCCTTTCGAGCTACGTAACACATCTAAAAGGACGCAAGCAACAAGTATCAGAAATATTTGAATGTTCAGCAACGGAAAACGAAGTAGGTGTTGAGATAGCGCTTCAATGGACAGATTCATACTCTGAAAATGTTTTATGTTACACAAATAATATTCCTCAAAAAGATGGCGGCACTCATTTGGCAGGCTTTAGAGGGAGTTTAACAAGAGTATTAAAAGCTTTTATAAAAAAAGAGAATGCCAAAAAAACACCTACAGATCTTTTAGGTGAAGATGTGCGTGAAGGTATAACAGCTATTATTTCAGTTAAAGTACCAGATCCTAAATTTTCATCACAAACAAAAGAAAAGTTAGTTTCCTCAGAAGTTGAAAGTGTTGTTAGTACTGTTTTCAGCAAATATTTTAATGAATACTTATTAGAAAATCCAAAAGATGCTATGGCAATTTATGGGAAGGTAGCTGAGGCAGCCCTTGCTAGAGAGGCTGCAAGAAAGGCGCGTGAAATGACTCGCAGAAAAGGTGTTCTAGAGATTGCCGGACTTCCTGGCAAACTAGCAGATTGCCAGGAAAAAGATCCAACCCTTTCAGAAATATATATTGTCGAGGGTGATTCGGCTGGCGGCTCTGCAAAACAAGGTAGAAATAGAAAAAATCAAGCAATCTTACCTCTCAAAGGTAAAATTATTAACGTTGAAAAGGCAAGAATTGATAAGGTCCTTGGCTCACAAGAGGTTGGCACGCTTATTAAAGCTCTGGGTTGTGGAATAGGCAAAGAAGATTTTGATATTGAGAAGCTTAGATACCATAGAATCATAATAATGACCGATGCTGATGTTGATGGTTCTCATATAAGAACTCTTCTTTTAACATTCTTTTACAGACAAATGTTTGAGATTGTAGACAGGGGCCATATATATATTGCCCTTCCACCCTTATATAAAATTACTAAGGGTAAAGAGTTTGTATATGCTTCAGATGAACAGCAAAAAGAAGATGCGGTTAAAGAATTTTCTAAAAATGGAGGAAGAGGCTTAGAAGTTCAAAGATATAAAGGCCTGGGCGAAATGAATCCTGAACAACTTTGGACAACAACAATGGATCCAGAGCATAGAAGAATGATGAGAGTAGATATCAAAGATGTCCAGGATGCTAATGAATCGTTTGAAATTCTTATGGGTGATGAGGTTGAGCCTAGAAGAGAGTTTATTGATGCAAACGCACTATCAATTACTGATTTAGATATTTAATTTATTTCTTCATAGTTATTTTTGACCCAGTTATAAGCGTCATTTGTAATCACCTTGGGATCCCTGCCCAATATTGGCTCTCCAATTCTTAGAACTACCTCGCCAGGACTCTTTATAAACTTTTTGTTTTTCCAATATTTTCCAGAGTTATGACATATAGGTAATACGGGAAAACCACTCTTGACAGACAGCAGACCGCAACTTCTAGCAAAAGGTTGTATTCCTTTCTCAGGACTTATTCTTGTTCCCTCAGGAAAAAGTATTATTGAGAAACCATTTTTAAGTTTTATAACGCCTTTTTTTATAACTTTTTTTAAGCTGCTCACCCTATTTAATCTATTTAAAGTTATAGGCTTCATGCACCTTAGAGCCCATCCAAATAAGGGTATAAGCAGCAATTCTTTTTTAATTATACTTGTCGAGGGAATAAATAATGTCTGCAAAAAAAATGATTCCCATTGGCCTTGATGGTTAGAAACAACTATACAAGGAGTACTTGGTATATTTTCGATTCCCTCCACTTTCCAGCTGACTCCGCATAAAAATTTTAAAGCATTTAAAACAACTTTAATCCACATGGCCCCTAATTTCTGAAGACGTTTGGTGGATATAAAGAAATATAAAGATATTATTATTGTTGTTATTGGTATAAGGCTTAAATAAAAAAAAGCATTGAAAATAACACTGCCAATTAATGGCATTTATAAACCATTTACAACCTTGATAAGATATTCGGGAATTTTATCAATCTCCATGCGTTCTTGATTCATAGTATCTCGATCCCTAAGAGTTGCAGTATTCTCTTCAATAGAATCGAAATCTATCGTTATGCACAAAGGTGTTCCTATTTCGTCATGCCTTCTATAACCCTTTCCAATATTACCGGTATTCTCTAAAATAATTCTTCCTAGATTTAGTTTTTGTAGTCTAGATTTCAGGTCAGACGCAATCTTAACTAATTCTTCATTATTTTTCTTCAAAGGAATCACAGCAGCTTTAACAGGTGAAAGATGGGGCATAAGTTTTAAAACTGTTCTCTCTTTTCCCTCTCCTAAGGTTTCAACATTATATGCTTCATTCATAATTGCTAGCACACCTCTATCAACACCTGCAGAAGGCTCAATAACATAAGGAACGACCCATTCTTTCGTTTCAATATTTTGAATCGCTAGTCTCGTATTTGATGATTTATTCTCTACCACATTTGCAGATATGTTGAGCTCATTTTGGTTTTTTGTATGTGAACCTAAGTCAAAATCAGTTCTATTTGCTATACCCTCAAGCTCTTCAAGACCATGTGGAAATTTATACATAACATCAACAGTTCCTTTTGAATAATGAGCTAATTCATCATTAGGCACATCATAAAGCTCAATACTTTTCATAGGTATGCCTTGATCTTCCCACCAATCAAGTCTTTTTTGAACCCATTTTTTATGCCAATCTTCATCTGAGCCTGGCTCTACAAAGAATTCAAGCTCCATTTGCTCAAATTCTCTTACTCTAAATATAAAGTTTCTTGGAGTAATTTCATTCCTAAAGGCTTTACCTATTTGAGCTATACCAAAAGGTAAGGATTTTGAAGACGAGTCAACAACATTTTTAAAATTTGTAAAAATGCTTTGAGCTGTTTCAGGTCTTAGATACCCAAAACTAGAACCATCTTCAATTGGCCCAACATTCGTTTTAAACATGAGGTTAAATTGTCTTGGCTCTGTTAAGTCTTCTTTTTTACAATGTTCTGGCACTTGGTCCAGCCTAAATCTTTGATTACAAGATTTACAATCAACCATTGGGTCAGTAAATGTGTCCTCGTGACCTGAATACTTTAAGATGGTTGGATTCGTTAAAATTGCAGCGTCTAAGCCTTCAATATTATCGTTTTCATAGACCATTGCGTTCCACCATGCTTGCTTAAGATTGTTCTTTAGCTCCACACCAAGCGGCCCATAGTCATACATACCTTGCATACCACCATATATCTCGCCTGATTGGAAGATAAAGCCTCGTCTTTTACATAAAGATACAAGATCATCCATATTTTTTGCAGTCAAATCAATCTCCAACAATATAAAAGCAACATATGTCTACTTAATAGAGTATTTATATATTTAATTAATTAATATTTAATCGCTATAATCATTTAAGATTATATAACAAACATAGAATAAGTAATCACTATGAAGCTTTTATTTTATTTAATTACACTTATACCAATAGATTTTATTAGATCTGCCATAAATCTTTACACCAAGCTAAACCTTTATAAAAGCTCTTCAGTTTATAAGTTAACGATGTGTAATATAAAAATATGTTTCCCCGACCTATCTGATGTCGAAAAAACTTTACTCGCCAAAGAGAGTTTCATTGAAACATTTGTAAGCGGATATGAAACATTACAATCTTGGGCAAGACCAATTCACATATCCGGCAAAAAGATATTTAGAATCGAAAACAATTATCTAATCTCTCAAAATGCCAACAAAAAAGGACTAGCAATTATTGCTATTCATAACAGAAGTGTTGACATGTTATTAAAGTGGATTAACTCCAAAACTAATACAACCACCCTTTATAAAAAAGTAAAAATTAAATATTTAGATAAGTTTGTTAGAAAACAGAGAGAAGAAAACAACAATGAAGTTTATGAAACAAACATTAATGGTGTTCGAAAAATCTTTAAAGCCTTTATAGATAATAAGGTTGTTTGTTTGGCAGCAGATCAAGTTCCAAAAAGAGGAATGGGTGAGTACATAAAGTTTTTTAATACAGATGCATACACAACAACATTAGCCGCTTCAATGGTCTATAAAACTAAAAAACCAGCAGTATTTATTTGTATGAATTCATTTGAAAATAATAGATTAGGAATAACCATATATCCCAGCAATGAAAGCATATATAATGATAGTGAGTACAAACTATCTATTAATCAAAGCATCGAAGACCTTATTAAAATTAATCCTAAAGATTACTCATGGGAATACAAAAGATTTAGAAGATCACCATCAGGAATAGATCCCTATGTTGGGATTTAATTAACCTCTCCAAAAGACTGGAGTAAACAAAACAAGAAGGGTAAATATCTCCAACCTTCCCAATATCATTGCAAAAGAAAGTATGCCCTTGCCGGCAGGTGATACCGATTCGTAAGTTTGTGAAACCTCTCCAAGACCAGGGCCAAGATTATTTAAACATGCGCCTATTGCAGAAAAGGCGGACTCAAAATCCAATCCAGTCATGACCAAACCAAGAAGAAGAATAACGAAAGATATTACATATATAGAAAAAAATCCCCATACTGAAGACGCAACGTCATTCTCAACATTTTTATTTCCTATTTTTAGGGAAATCACAGCGTTAGGATGAATCATTTTCTTAAGATTAATATAGGCATAATTAATCATTATTAAGACTCTCCACGATTTAATTCCACCACCAACTGAGCCTGAACAAGCCCCAATGAAGGCACCTATTAACAATAAGAATCCTATTGATGGATTCCACTGAGACGAATCACCTATAGCAAAACCAGTTGTTGTGACAATAGATACCGTATGAAATAGCAATTCACGTATGCTTGCTTCTCCAGTTGTTGACAGCATGTTAACCGCTATTGAAATTGTAAAAATAACTAAAAGTATTGAGATAAAAAACCTTAACTCAGGATCATGGAAATATTTAAGAGGCTTTTTCATATATATAGCAAAATAATGCAATGTAAAGCTAAGTGCTGAAAGAAGCATAAACGCAATGCATACTGCTTCTATTAGACCATTATTGTAATAACCAATACTTTCGTTATGGGTTGAAAACCCACCTATTGAGACAGTGCTAAGACTATGTGAAACAGCATCGAACCCGTTCATGCCAGCAAAATAATAGAAGAGCGCACAAAAAACCGTTAAGACTAAATATATTAGCCACAATGCCTGAGCTGTTTCTTTTATTCTGGGTGTTAGCTTTTGATCATTCATAGCACCCGGAATCTCTGTTTTATATATTTGCCCACCACCAATGCCCAAAAGAGGCATCACTGCTATTGCAAGAACAATTAAACCCATTCCACCCATCCATTGAAGTAGCTGTCTATAAAAAAGAACAGACTCAGGAAGATCGCTTAAGTTAGATATTACAGTAGCACCAGTTGTTGTAATTCCTGACATAGATTCGAAAAAAGCATCAACTAATGGCATTCCAATTAAAATAAAAGGTATTGACCCAGCAATAGAAAGCACAACCCAAAAAAATGTAATTATTATAAATCCATCTTTTTGACTTAAATCATCCCCAGCATCCCTTGAAACCAGCCATCCAAAAAGTCCAAGACTAAAAATAATTGCAAAAGTAATGATAAATATATTTAATGCTGAGTCATCAAATATTAGGGAGATCGCCATTGGAATAACAAATGAAAGGCTAAAAAACATCACCAAGATGCTGAAAAGGTTTAATAAAGGTTTAAAGTTCATCTTTCTATTTAAAAAGAACCTCTACTTCTCCAACTTTATTCTTGTCTGATAAAAATATAATTAAGTGATCATTAAGTGTAAGATCTACACTCGAGCTAGGCATAATTAATTCACCATGTCTTATAATAGCTGCTATTGCTGACCCATCAGGCAATGGTATTTCCTTTATTGGCTTCCCAAATAATGGTGATGTAAATTCATTGGCATGAACAATCCCCTCTATAGCCTCCGCACCTGTATTTACTTTTAGAATAACATCTTGAGCAACATCACTGTCTCTCAAGTCTTGAAGAACAGAAGAAACAGTCAGCCTATATGGGGCTATGTATATATCAATAAACCCAGGGACGAGCCCCAAATAAGATGGATTATTAAGAATAATCATTGTTTTCTTTGCTCCCATCTTTTTTGCAAGCAATGAAGACATAACATTTGTCTCATCATCATCAGTTAATGCGCAAAAAATATCGATATTAGCTATGTTCTCGCTTTTTAATAGCGTTTCATCCGTGGCTGAACCATTAAGAACAATTGTTTTTTCCAATTCTTTTGATAATTTTATACACCTATCAGAATTAGAGTCTATTAGCTTAACGTTATATGCCTGCTCAAGGTCTTTAGCTAGAGAAAATCCTACTTTACCTCCTCCAACTATCATAATTCGTGAATATTGCTCTTCATGATCCCTAAACTCTTCAACTATTGATCCGATATCCGATTCTGATGAAATAAAGTAGATTTCATCATTTTCTTTAATAACAGTGTCGCCTGAAGGAATAAAAGGGCGCCCCTTTCTATATATTGATGCTATAAATGCATCGACATCTGGCATGTCATCTCTTATACCCTTAAGTTCTCTGCCGACTAATTTACCTTTCTTTTTGGCTTTCACCGAGACAAGCTTAACTTTTCCATTTGCAAAGGTTTCAATTTGACCTGCGCCGGGATGTTCTATTAACTCCTTAAGATGTGATGTAATTTCATCTTCTGGACTTATAGGTATATCAATTACACCATCACCAAAAATATCTAATTGTTCAAAATAAGAATTATCCTTGAACCGACAAATTGTTTTTTTAACATTAAAAACTTTTTTTGCAATCTGGCATGCAACAATATTTACCTCATCATTTGACGTCACGGCTATAATAATTGTGTCTTCATCCAGACCTGATTTTTTTAGAGTATTTAATTGAGAAGCGTGACCCTCAACAGTCATAACATCAAGCTTATCTTCAAGATCAGATATCTTGTTTTTATTCTCATCAACTATGCATACTTCATAGTTGCTATTTGATAAATTTCTAGCTAGGCTGCCTCCAATTCTTCCAGCACCCAAGATTACGATTTTCATAGATGATAAATTAAACCTCTTTTACCCTAATTAAAAGACTTCTGCCAAAATTAAATCATTCATTAAAATAATCTTTATAGGCATTAAAAGCATCAGAAGAACTTATTATATTTTTGTTTGGCATTTGTAAGTAAGTAATCACTATTGTTTTATTGCTTGTTCTTATATACAAACCATTTTTATTTATCATAATATTTTTATCATTCAAATCGGCTTCAATATCATCAATAACGCTCATTTCTTTAATTTTAACGGTAATATTTTTATGTTCGAAACATATGCCAGGCCACTCATAATAGGCCTTAAATTTATTATAAATTTCATCGGCTGTCTCATTGAAATTAATCACTGCCTCTGACTTATATATTTTTTTACAATACGTGGCAGAGTCATCATCTTGTTTGACAAGGATATATTTTTCTCGTTTCACTCCGTCTAATATTTCAAAAATTTTCGCTATAGACAAATCACACAAATCATTCTCAAGTGTGATTTTATTATGAGTTTTCTTTATGTTTATTTTATATTGTTTTATACAATCACCATCATCTAATCCCTCTGACATATTCATAAATGTAATGCCTGAAATACAATCCCCATTCAACAGACTACTCTGTATAGGAGAGGCCCCTCTGTACTTTGGCAATAATGAGTAATGAATATTTATTGGCATTATTTTTGGGAAATCTAAAAGCCATTTAGGTAAAATCTTTCCATAAGCAGCAACAACAACGAAATCAACGCTCAGAGCCTTAATTGATTGTTTGAGCTTGAGGTCATTAAGATCATCGGGTTTAAACATAGTCAAATTTCTTTCCTGTGCTTCGATGCCAACAGGTGATTGCACCAATTTCTTGCCTCTCTTCTGAGCTTTATCTGGCTTTGTTAGAACTCCTACAACATTTATAGATGGGTCATCGCATAATGCTTTTAATATCTTCGCAGAAGGTTTGGGAGTCCCGGCAAACAAAATGTTCATATAATCGTTTATATTCTCCTAAAATCTTTTAAAATCTGCTATTTTGTCAACTTTTTCCTAATACGGTCTCTCTTAATTGGACTTATATAATCAACCATAAGCTTGCCTTCTAAATGGTCTATTTCATGTTGAATACATATTGTTAGCAGCCCATCAGGCCTATCTTTATGAATTTCTCCTTTTAAGTCTTGCCATGTTAGATCAATTATATCTGGTCTAATAATTTCTTCACTGAAACCAGGAACAGAAAGACAACCCTCTTCAAAAGATGAAAGTGATTCATTATCTAAAATTTCATACTCAGGGTTAATAAATACTCGTGGTTCATTTCTTTCCTCACTAAGATCCATGACTATTAATCTAATATGTTTATTAACCTGTGTGGCTGCAAGCCCAATTCCATTGCCTTCGTACATTGTATGAAGCATATCGTCTGATAATTTTTCTAGACTTTTGTCGAATTTTGTTACTTTCTCTGCAACAGTTCTCAGCCTTGGATCAGGAAATTTTAAAATTTTTAGTTTTTCTGGCATAAAATCATGTATTTTGTCAATTCCAGCATTATAATCGACTTGTATACTTAACAACTACAAAATTTAAACAATATGACTAATTCGACCACAGATGTAGCAATAATAATGGGCTCAGATTCTGATTTGCCTATAGTAGAGGCTATTTTCCCTATTTTAGAGTCTTTTGGCGTTAATTTTACAAAAAACGTAATGTCAGCCCATAGAACACCTCATGAAGTGATGGAGCTTATTAAAAGCTCTGAAGATAACGGATGTAAGGTTTTTATAGCTGCGGCTGGTATGGCAGCTCATTTAGCTGGAGCTGTAGCAGCGCATTCAACAAGGCCTGTTATTGGTATTCCAATAGAATCTGGAGGTATGGGCGGAATGGATTCATTGCTTTCAACCGCCATGATGCCACCCGGCGTTCCTGTTGCCACTGTTGCAGTTGGTAAAGCTGGAGCTAAAAATAGCGCCATTCTAGCTGTTCAAATATTAGCAACCTCAGACTCTGAACTCTTACAAAAACTCCATGATTATAAAAATAATATGAGGGAAGAAGTTCTTAAAAAGGATAAGGCCCTTAACTCGTAATTGCATAATAATTCCTTAGATGTTTTTTCATCAGCAGACTGGTTAGCTGAGGGCAAAATACTCTTACACCCAACAGAAGGTGTTTGGGGAATTGGATGCGACGCATTAAATGAAAGTAGTTTTTTAAGAGTATATGAACTAAAAAAAAGACCCAGAAATAAAAGCTTCATATTGCTTATAAAGTCCTATGAAGCTGCTCAAAAATATATAAAAAACTCAGACAAGATAGATCTAAATTTTATTAATACCGTATGGCCTGGGCCAACAACATTATTAGTGGACTATAATGATAAAACCCCAGATCATTTAAGAAATGATAGCGGCAAAATCGCATTAAGAGTAAGTAATCACTATCCCATTATAGAACTATTTAAAAGCTTTAATGGAATTATGGTATCGACATCAGCAAATATATCTGGTGAAAAAAATATAGATAACCCAGGTGAATTAATTAAGATTTTCAACCAAGAAGATGTTGGACTTTATAATGATAAACTGGGCAACAACATTAAACCTTCAAGAATTATAGACTTGAATTCTGGAACAATTATTAGAGACTAAAATGACAAATGAATTAGAGGCAATATTCAGACAATCTCATTCAGACATTATTGAATCATTCAAACGATTAGAGAAATCAAAAAAAGCTAGTATCACTCTTGACGAATGGAAAAGACCAGAAGGTGGGGGTGGTATAACCTTTACAATTCATGGTGGTAATTTCTTTGATAATTGCGCTGTAAATTTTTCTTCAATTAAGGGGAAAAAACTACCTGCAGCTGCTTTAGGTAATTCTTTAAGTAAGTCTGCATATCATGGATATCAGGCGATGGGCGTTTCTGTAATTTCTCATCCTAAAAACCCATATATACCGACAAGCCATATGAACATTAGATTATTCTGTATGCTAGATAAAAATGGTGAGATAAAAGACTGGTGGTCAGGTGGAGGCTATGACTTGACTCCATTTTTTCCGTATAAAAAAGATTGTATTGATTGGCACAAGGACGCGAAAGATTTTTTAGATCAATTTAACAAGAATCTTTATAATAAATTTGCAAAAAACTGCAATGAATACTTTTATATACCCCACAGGAAAGAAAGAAGAGGTATCGGCGGTATTTTTTTTGATAATTTCTCAAGACTAAGCCTGGATAAGACTCTTTCCCTTCTTTCAGGCACTGCAAATCAATACAAGACCTCTTACAATGCTATCGCTAGAAAAAGAGAAAATACAAAATACACCTCAGAACATAAAAATTTTCAGCTCTTAAGAAGAGGTAGATATGCAGAATTCAATTTGACTTATGATCGAGGCACTGCATTTGGTCTTCAATCAAATGGTAGAATAGAATCAATACTTGCCTCACTTCCAAGTGATGTTAAATGGTCTTATACAAAAGATAAAAACTATCTAAAGATGGAAAAAAGATTGCTCGACTATATTAACAGGGATTGGAATGTCTAAGAAATTTAAACTTGGTGTTATTGGCAGCCCCATTGAACATTCTTTATCACCATTTATTCATTCTCGTTTTGCAAGACAGCAAAATTTAAATATTGACTATCAAGCATTTAAAGTCGACGAGACCAACTTCGATAGTTTTATTAAAGAGTTTTTTTCAGACAAGACATCCAAAGGTCTAAACGTTACGCTACCTCTTAAAAATCTTGCAGCAAATATTAATGGTGATATTTCTGAAGAAGCAAAGTTCATTAATGCAGTAAATACCATAACTAAAAGTAATGGAAATTTTAAACTTGAATCTACAGATGGCTTGGGTTTCATGGCAGATTTAAATCATAAAGAGATAGGCATTGCTGGAAAAAACATTTTAATTGTTGGAGCTGGCGCAGCTGTTGAAAGCATCCTGTTTCGTCTAGTGCGGAGTAATCCAGCAAAAATTACTATTTATAATAGAACTGAAGAAAAAGCACATAGGTTATGCTCAAATTATCCCAATCATAATCTTGTATTTACATCCCAAGAAGATGAAGAATATGACATTGTAATTAATGGAAGCTCCGCAGGTTTAACTGGCTTATTCAGCCCACCAAAAGATATCACAGTTACAAATAAAACAATTTTTTATGATTTAAACTATTCTCTTGGTAAAACGCCTTTTTGTGAGTGGTCATTAGAGACTTCAAAGAGTGTGTATGACGGAACTGGAATGTTGGTTAACCAAGCAGCACAATCCTTTAAATTATGGTTTGGAGTGACACCTGAAACAGACCAAGTCTCAGAAGACTTAAAGAGTCTTGCAAAATGAAAATGGTGCAATTTATTGCTGGCGCAACATGCCCCTCGTGCGGAGCTAAAGACACAATTGCTATAAATGCTGAAAACAATCTAATCTACTGTGTTAAATGCAATTTTACTGAAGAAAGACCTAAAGAAATTAAAAGCAAAGATCAGGCAATAAACGTTATCAATATTCAAGATTATAAAAAACCTAAAAGCTAGTAAAAAACCCGACAAAAAGATATCATATGCAGCGAAATTTATAGTCTATATTTTGTTTTAATTATAAATATACCTTATAATTGTATATAAATAAGTTTTATTTTTGAATAGCACACTAAAGGGATAAAGATGTCTTTTAAATATTTACATAATTTGCAGAGTAAAATCATTTCTGCGCTTCTAATTTTTTCAGTTCCAATGAAAGCAGACTGGCTTGCTCTTAATATGACAAGAGGCGCGACAGATATAAGTAATGAAGTCTTTGAATTGCATATGCTTATTTTTTGGATATGTGTTGCAATAGGTGTTGTAGTTTTTGGCGTCATGTTTTACTCGATGTATGCTCATACAAAGAAGAAGAATCCAGTAGCAGCTACTTTTCACGAAAATCACAAAGTTGAAATTGCGTGGACAATAATCCCTTTCTTAATTTTAATAGCTATGGCTATTCCAGCATCGAAGACGCTTGTAAAAATTTATGACGATGAGGCTGGAGATTTAAATATCCAGGTCACTGGTTATCAGTGGAAATGGCAATATAACTATTTAGAAGATGATGTAAGCTTTTTCTCCAATCTATCAACAGACATGGATGAAATTAATAATCTCGTACCAAAGGGCGAAAACTATTTACAAGAAGTTGACGAAATGGTCGTAATACCCGTAGGTAAAAAAGTAAGATTTTTGATAACCGCTAATGATGTAATTCATTCTTGGTGGATGCCTGCTTTTGCAATTAAGCAGGACGCTATACCAGGTTTTGTTAATACCGCATGGACCAAGGTTGATAAACCAGGTATATACAGAGGAAAATGTACTGAGTTATGTGGAAAAAATCATGGGTTTATGCCAATTGTTGTTAAGGTAGTTGAGCAAAGTGAATATGATGAATGGGTTTCTGGAAAGAGAGAAGCAGCAATGAAGATGGCAGAGTTAACCACTAAAGATTGGACTGCTGAAGAGTTGGTTGCTAGAGGTGAGAGTGTATATGCGGTTAATTGTGTGGCATGTCATCAAACAAATGGTCAGGGAATTTCAGGTATATTTCCAGCTCTTGCTGGTAGCGATATAGTTCTAAATGATAAAGAAAGAAATATAGAAATTCTTATGGAAGGTGTTCAAGGTGCTGCAATGAATTCATTTAGTTACCTTTCAGAAGTTGAACTGGCAGCAGTTATAACATACACACGTCAATCATGGGGCAACGAAAATAATGGTGACGGTGAAATTGTAGTCCCCAAAGATATCGTAGATTATAAAAAACCAAAGATTTAATATTAAAGAGAGATAGAAAAATATGAGCGCAGTAATAGAAAATCATCATGACGACCACCATCATGGACCTGCTAAGGGTTTAACTAGGTGGCTTTATACAACTAACCACAAAGATATAGGGACTTTATATCTATGGTTTAGCTTTGCAATGTTCCTAATTGGAGGAGCAATGGCAATGGTAATTAGAGCTGAATTATTTCAGCCAGGCATGCAGATAGTA
Organism: uncultured SAR86 cluster bacterium; assembly: GCA_964276145.1. Classification (GTDB taxonomy): domain Bacteria; phylum Pseudomonadota; class Gammaproteobacteria; order Magnimaribacterales; family D2472; genus SCGC-AAA076-P13. The sequence continues at coordinate 262,387 of CAXYDN010000003.1, forward strand.
GAACCAGAATTCTATAATCAAATGATTACCCTGCATGGCTTAATAATGATTTTTGGTGGTGTTATGCCTGCATTCGTTGGATTGGCAAATTGGCTAGTACCAATGATGATAGGAGCGCCAGATATGGCTCTTCCAAGAATGAATAATTTAAGTTTCTGGATATTACCATTTGCTTTCTTTATTTTGTTGTCTTCATTATTTATGGAGGGTGGAGCACCTAATTTTGGTTGGACCTTCTACGCACCTCTGTCTACAACTTATGCGCCACCAAGCGTAACATTTTTTATATTCTCAGTTCATATTATGGGAGCCTCATCAATCATGGGAGCAATTAATGTTGTTGTGACAATTATGAACATGAGAGCACCAGGCGTGACATTAATGAAAATGCCACTATTCGTATGGTCATGGTTAATAACTGCATATCTGTTAATTGCTGTTATGCCGGTTCTTGCTGGAGCCGTAACAATGATGCTTATGGACATACATTTTGGTACAAGTTTCTTTAATGCAGCTGGCGGTGGTGATCCTGTATTATTCCAGCATATTTTTTGGTTCTTCGGTCACCCGGAAGTATATATAATGATCTTGCCGGCATTTGGAATTGTTTCTCACATAATAGAAACTTTTTCTAGAAAACAGCTTTTTGGTTATTCTTCTATGGTTTGGGCGATGCTTTCGATTGCCATTCTATCTTTTGTAGTGTGGGCTCATCACATGTTTACAGTTGGTCTCCCACTTGCTGCTGAATTATTTTTCATGTGGGCTACAATGTTAATTGCCGTCCCAACAGGTGTTAAAGTCTTTAACTGGATTGCAACAATGTTCAAAGGGTCTATAACTTTTGAAACTCCGATGTTGTTTGCTATAGCATTTGTTGTTTTATTTACTATGGGTGGATTCTCTGGATTAATGCTTGCAATTACTCCAGCAGACTTCCAATATCACGATACATATTTTGTTGTCGCACATTTTCACTATGTATTAGTGCCTGGAGCTATTTTCTCAATTATGGCTGCTGTTTATTATTGGATTCCAAAATGGTGTGGAAATATGTATGACGAAAGATTGGGTAAATTACATTTTTGGCTATCATTCATTGGGGTAAATGTAACATTCTTTCCTCAACATTTTATAGGCTTAGCTGGAATGCCAAGAAGATATCCAGACTACGCTCTCCAGTTTGCTGATTGGAACATGGTATCTACAGTTGGAGCATTCTTATTTGGAGTATCTCAAATCTTATTCTTATTTATTGTTGTTAAAACAGTAATGGGTGGTAAAAAAGCGACTGGTCAAGTTTGGGAAGGTGCTAGAGGACTGGAATGGACCGTAGCCTCACCAGCTCCGTATCATACTTTTACAACTCCTCCGAAGGTTGATTAATGAATCCTGAGGCTAAAAAAACCTTAAGGCGCCTTATAATTGCGGTGCCACTAATGTTTGCTTTTGGTTTTGCACTTGTGCCTTTGTATGATGTATTTTGTGAAGTGACAGGAATAAATGGAAAAGTCTTTCAATCCGAAAATGCTGAGAAGCTTTTAACAGATCAAGGTAGGCCTCTTGGATTGCAGTTTATTTCAACCAATAATGAAAATATGCCATGGACCTTTGAGCCCTCTGAAGAAGTTATGACGATTTCAACAGGTCAATACTATACTGCAACTTTTTATGTAAAGAATACGACTGATAGAAAAATGACAGCCCAAGCAGTCCCAAGTGTAGCCCCATCGAATGCAGCTGCACATCTTAAAAAGTTAGAGTGTTTTTGCTTTGAGCAACAAGAGTTAGCACCAGGAGAGGAAGCTTTATTGCCAGTAAAACTTCTTGTATCAGACGAGCTCCCTAATGCTATTGAAAACATAATATTATCTTATACAATTTTTGATATTACCGAATATGATGATGAGGCAATTGCCCATCATGACCATGATACTAATCATGATATGGAGCACTAAAATATGAGTACACAAAACTACTACGTACCAGATCAAAGTAGATTTCCAATTTTTATGGCCTTTTCTTTGTTCTTATTAGTTATGGGAGCTAGCAGCACAATTAACAGTCTTGGTGATTCGGAAAGCAATTCTGTTTATATTTTATATGCAGGTTTTATATCTCTTTTTACTACTTTATTTTTTTGGTTTAGACAGGTTATTAAAGAACATTTAGCAGGCCTTGATAGCAACCAACTCAAAACATCATACGTTTATGGTATGGCATGGTTTATATTTTCTGAGGTAATGTTCTTTGCCGCTTTCTTCGGTGCTTTATTTTATGTAAGAAATTTTGCAGTGCCTTGGCTTGGCGGAGAAGGCGAAAATGGAGTTGGTGTTGCTGCTCTTGATCTATGGGATGGATTTGAGTCTGCTTGGCCTCTCATAACAACTCCTGATAAAGGAGCAGAATATGCACTTGCTGATAAAAGTATGGCATGGCCAGGTTGGGGACATGCATTAGAGTGGCTTCCTTTGTGGAATACCATAGTTTTATTAAGTTCAAGTGTGACAGTTCATTTCGCTCATGTTGGACTAAAAAATGGTAACAGAAAGAAATTTAATTTATTTCTTGGTATTACTGTTGGCTTAGCCTTAATTTTTGTAGGACTTCAGGCTGCGGAATATTACGAGGCATATGCTCATTATGGCTTAACTCTCAATTCAGGCATTTATGGCTCAACATTTTTCATGCTTACCGGTTTCCATGGCTTCCATGTGATGATGGGTGGAATTATGTTGGCAGTAATGTTGGCTAGATCAGTTTTCGCTGGTCACTTTGAAGATCATGACCATTTTGGATTTGAAGCTGCCTCATGGTATTGGCATTTCGTTGATGTAGTATGGGTGATGTTGTTCTTATTTGTATATATATTGTAATTAAGAACCTTCCCAAGGGACACTATTTCCTAGTTCACCAGTGATTAAGCCAATTGTTACAAGTATTACGAGTATGACTGCCAAGGTAACTCTAAAACCAAGGCTATAAACTGTTCTCTTGCTATCAGTTTTACCTTGATCAACTATTAGAAAGTAAAGACCACTAGCAAGTGATACCATTATTAAGAATACATCGATATATATTAGAGTTTTTATCATTAAGATATTTTAAAGCAAATACAAATTTTAGATATGAAATCAAAGAAATTTAATCCAGGAAAGAGCATTACAATCTTTTTCATTTTTTTTGCATCTGTATTTTTTGCTTTAGGTATATGGCAAATTGAGAGAGGACAGGCAAAAGCAAAAATCATTTACGAGTTTGAAAACAATTTAAAGAAAGATGCATCAGCTTTTTCTGAAAATTCTAAAAAATGGGACAAGGTTTTTATAAGTGGCACTTGGGATAACTCAAGGCAAATACTAGTTGATAATGTTATTAATAGAGGCATTGCAGGATATAAAGTTCTAACGCCTCTCAAGATAGATAATTCAGATATTTTTATTTTAGTTGACAGGGGCTGGATATCAAGAGAGACATCTAGACAGACACTCCCGAATATTGAAATAAATAATATTAAAGAAAAAGTTTTTGGAACACTTGAAGATCCTGAACTGGGTTTTGTATTATCAGATGAATTAGTGTCAGACAAATGGCCAAAAGTATCACAGACTAAAAACCTCAAAGTAGTTAGTAAAGAATATAATGATCCTTTGGCGTCATTTATTTTGGTAGCAGACCCGATACTTAAGAATAGTCTAGAGTATTTAAAAATTATTCCAACAAATATGATGCCTGCAAAACATTATGGGTATTCAGCGCAATGGTTCACAATGTTTCTTGTTTTATGTTTTATGTTTATATGGCTGGGGTATAAGAAGAATGAAAAATAAAGTTTTTTTAGCAATATTATTATTGACACCTATATTAGTTGTAACGTTTTCATCGTTGTATTTTTCTTTAGGCTATTCGCCCGAAGGAACAAAGAACAATGGTATTTTTTTTAAGAGCTACTTTAATTTTGATCAATTTAGCACTTCTAAAGACAATAATTTAATAGAGTTTGAAGACGGAAAGTGGGTGATGGGCGTTTATATAACTGACCCCGCAAAGGCTGATGCATCTTTATATCTGATGAGACAATTAAATGTAGCCTTGAATAGAGATATATTTAGGGCAAAGAGAGTTGCTTTTTTTTCAAACCAGCTCATTAAAAATGACATTGATAATTTAATAGCGGAGTATCCACGAACAGAGCTAGTGGATGATAAAAATGGAGTTCTTATCAACGTTCTTCAAAAAAATTCTGCTATTGATATGTTCCAGGAGAATCCTATATTTATAATTGATCCATATGGAAGAGCAGTGATGTATTTTAATCCTGGAACGGATCCAAAGAAAATTTTAAAAGATCTTAAGGTATTAATTTAATGAATAATATAAAAAACTTATCTTTATTTGGCATATGTTTAGCCTTTGTTGTAATTGCACTTGGTGCATGGACAAGACTTGTTGACGCTGGCCTGGGTTGCCCTGATTGGCCCGGCTGTTATGGCTTTATTGTTTTTCCAACGAATGAAGCAGAGATAGCATTGGCAGAAAGCAGGTACCCTATGTTTCCATATGACATCAATAAAGCCATTCCAGAAGTTGTTCATAGATACTTTGCAGCAGCTCTAGGTTTTTTAGCAATAATATTGGTGTATTTTTCTTTTAAACAAAATGAAAATAAAAAAATAAGATCTTGGACGATTGGACTCTTAATATTCATATGTTTTCAGGGTCTTTTTGGCTACCTTACAGTGAGCCTAAAATTATTACCTATTATAGTTACAGGCCATTTATTCGGCGGCTTTACCACACTCACACTCTTCTTCTTAATTTTTTTAAAGGCTGGGAATTTTCAAATTTTAAATAAGATGGCAATACCAAAATTAAAGGGAATAGCTGGATTGGCATTATTTGTTTTAATCATTCAAATTTTTTTGGGAGTATGGACTAGTACAAATTATGCATCTTTAGCTTGTGCTGACTTTCCTACATGCCAAGGAAGTTATTTGCCGGAGATGGATTTTAAAAACGGTTTTAATTTAAATCAAGAAGTAGGCCCAAATTATTTATATGGTCTTTTAGACAACCCCTCAAGAGTTGCAGTCCATTATTCCCATAGAGTCTCTGCATTAATTGTAACTTTAGTATTTTTAATTCTTATGTCCAAGCTATGGTTCTCAAATGCAGCACCTTTAGCATCCACCCTAGGTATTTTGCTTCTAACGCAAATCAGTCTTGGAATTATTAATGTTGTATATGTTCTGCCTCTTTATGTAGCAATAGCCCATAATTTAGTAGCAGCACTGCTACTTCTCACAGTATTTTCTATCAATTACTTAGCTTGGAAAAAATGAAGCTAATTAGAAGCTACTATCTGCTCTGCAAACCAAACGTAGTTTATATGATGTTGATATGTGCATTAGTTGGTATGCTTTTGGCTGAAGATTCAGTTAGCTCAATCTCAACAATTATAATCGCGTTGCTTGGCATAGCCCTATGCTCAGGATCAGCTGCAGCTATAAATCAGGTCATTGATAGAAATGCAGATGCTGCAATGACAAGAACTGACCAAAGACCTTTACCGCAGGGCGAGTTAAGTGTTTTTCATGCCTCTTCTTTTGCCTTCGTGATTGGAGTTCTAGGGGCATTAATTTTATATGTTTATATCAATACTTTAACAATGATTCTAACACTAGCTTCTCTAATAGGTTATGCATTTATTTATACTGTTTATTTAAAGAGAGCTACTCCTCAGAATATTGTAATTGGAGGATTGGCTGGAGCCGCTCCACCTCTTTTGGGATGGGCAGCTATCTCAAATACAATTGATCCCTATGCGCTCTTACTAGTATTGATTATCTTTGTGTGGACTCCTCCTCATTTTTGGGCTTTAGCAATTTACAGAAAAGAAGAATATGCTAAAGAATCAATCCCAATGCTTCCAGTAACTCATGGGGTTGCTTTTACAAAGCTACAAATTGTTTTGTATACCATCATTCTTTTCATAGTTAGTGTTTTGCCCTATATAGTTTTAATGTCAGGATTTGTATATTTGATTTCAGCAATAGTATTAAGTTCCATATTTATGTACTACTCCATAAAACTATATTTTAGTGATGACGATGCTGTTGCAATGAAGACTTTTAACTTTTCTATCTATTACATTTTTCTAATTTTCATAGCTCTGCTATGCGATCATTACTTAATTCAATGAAAGCTGTAAATAAAAATTTACTAATAATCTTGATCTTTATGGTTACCGTATTAAGTCTATTTATCAACAAACTTACAACACCAAGAACATTATCTAATGATGAATTATTAATAAATGGCTTATTTTTATTCGATACACCAAAAGAAATATCTGATTTTGAATTTTTTTCTTCTGACGGCAACAGCATTACAAGGTCTGACTTAATTGGCAAATGGACGCTTATGTATTTTGGATTTACCAAGTGCCCAGATGAATGCCCAACAACCATGTATCAACTCTCAAAACTAATAAAGGTTCTTAGAGATAAAGATTTTAATTTAAATGATAAGCAATGGATTCTTGTATCAATTGATCCAGAAAGGGATACTCCTGAAATAATAAATAATTATGCAAAGGGTTTTGACAAAGACTTTATTGGTGTTAGTAATACTAGACCAATGCTTTTGAGTTTAGCAACCCAACTTTCGGTTAATAATGTTATGCCAAATCATTCTAATCATATGGATCATTCTCATTTAGACAATCATGTAAATAATATTATTTTATTAAATCCAGATGGAAAATTTGCTGGAATTTTTAGACCGCCTTTTGATATCTCTAGGCTCTCTCTAACCTATCAATCTGTAACAAATTAAATCTTATTTGTAATATTTTAGTCACGTTTTCGAGGTAATATTAATCAATGGATAATTCAAAAAGAAAATTTTTAAAACGAGCAGGACAATCATCTGCAATGTTAATTTTATTTGCATATGGTGGCGGTAAGTTATTGGCAGCTAATAATCCATTACCATTAAAAACAAAATGGGATGGACTTTTATTAAAAGATCCTAAGGCCTTGTTTGATTTGCCAAAAGGCTTTTCATATAAAGTGATTTTATCCTCTGGAGACATAATGAGTGATGGTCTCAAATATGGAGCAAGACCTGATGGTATGGGAGCTTTTAAATTAAACGATGGTTCTGTGGCCCTGGTTGTAAATCACGAAACAAAAAATAAAGATAAAAATTTAAAATCATCAACTGCTTATGATACAAGCAATAATAGGCCCTATACAGGGGGAACAAGCACCATCGTATTAGAGTCGGATGGAATAACCTTAAAACGAACAAATAGAAGTCTTACCGGAACAATTGATAATTGCGCTGGCGGAACTACGCCATGGAATACCTGGATTTCATGCGAGGAAACTTATAGGGAAAATCATGGCTATGCATTTGAAATCGACCCTGAATCAAGCTCTTTAACGGGCTATAAAAGATTAACAAATATGGGTAGATTTCAAAGAGAAGCCGTGACAATCGATGAAAATGATGCCAGTGGCAGCGTCTATCAGACAGAGGATGATTACAGTGGCTTATTTTATAAATTTATACCCACTCAGAAACAAAATCTTGCTGGCAGAGGAAAGTTATACGCATTAAAAATACCAGGAATTGAAAATACTTCTAATAAAGAAGGCTTAATTTCCACTGGAGAAACTTTTCCAGTCGAATGGGTTCGCATTAAAGATCCTTTGGCAAAATCTACTAAAACTAAAATTCAAGGTAAAGAAGCTGGTGCATCTATTTTTAATGGTGGTGAGGGTATTATTTATACTAGAGATAAAGACCTAACTACTAATATATTCTTTACATGTAAAAAAGGCGGCAAGTCTGGCCTTGGCCAGATTTGGAAGTATTCTCCATCCAAAGAAAAAATAACGCTTTTTTACGAATCTGACAACGTTAATAATCTTTGGGAAGGAGACAATATAAATATTACTCCTTGGGGCGACCTTATTATATGTGAAGATAATGGTAGTAATGCTTGTAAGATTATTGGATGCACGCCTAATGGAACACTTTATCCGCTAGGGAGGGTGGCTGGAAATAGCAGTTCAGAAGTTGCTGGCATTTGTTTTTCACCAGACGGTAAAAATATGTATCTTAATATTCAAGATGAAGGAAAAACAATTGTTATAAATGGTGACTGGAGCAAAATCAGCGAGTATAGAGATGAGCTTGATTCAAAACTCATTCATTATGATGTTTAATTAATTAAAACTCTAGAAATTAATAACAACTTTACCTTTTGCTTTTCTATCTTTTAGATGAGCAATTGCTTCTGCAGATGTTTCTAAAGTAAATTTGTCGGAAGGCGTGGGGTTAATTTTTCCATCCTTATACATTTCAAATAATTCATTAAAATTCTTTTGATTCTCTTCTGGGAATAGTCCAGTCCAAGCCCCCCAAAAAACTCCAACAATTTGACAACCTTTGAGTAAGGTTAAATTTAACGGCATTTTAGGAATTTGGTCTGCACCAGCAGCAAATCCAATGACCAGGTATCTTCCTTCCCAAGCTATAGACCTTAAACATGGTTCCGCATATGAACCACCAACCGGATCATAGATCACATTAGGGCCCATGCCTCCTGTAAGTTCCTTGATTTTATTTGATAGCTCTTTTTGTTGGTCTCTATTTAAATTTCCAGATGGATATACAAATCCCTCATCGGCACCATTTTCAATACATATATCAACTTTTTCTTGAGTAGATGCAGCAGCTATTACCTTTGCCCCCATAGCTTTGCCTAGCTGAACAGTTGCAAGCCCGACACCTCCAGATGCTCCCAAAACTAATAAAGTCTCTCCTGGTTGGATATCAGCCCTTTGTTTTAAGGCATGTATTGAGGTTCCATAGGTCACTGACAAGGCAGCAGCAATCTCAAAGTCCATTTTTTCAGGAATAATCCTTATCGAAGAGTGATGGGCTAATATTTTCTCTGAAATTCCACCAATACCTGTTGCAGCAAATACTTTATCACCAACTTTAAAATTATCTACACCATCTCCAATTTCTGTAATAATTCCAGCTGATTCTCCTCCAGGAGTGAAAGGTAGAGGTGGCTGAAATTGATAAAGGCCCTGAATCATCAAAACGTCAGGGAAATTAACACTAGCTGACTTCACCTCAATAATGACATGCTCTGCAGCAATTACTGGATCTAGAACCTCTGAAACAATTAGTTTTTCTGGTCCGCCTAGCTCAGTACATTGTAATGCTTTCATTTTTTTCCCTATTTATATTTTTGCGTTGTAAGAATCTATAAACTCTTCGAAACTTATTTCAGTTTCTTGATTCATTCTATCAAACTCTATTAAAGAATCACTAGCTTCTTTTTTGCACAAATCTATATCAATATTAGAAAGAGAATTTAATTCGGTTGAGTTTTTTTGTGCCAGCTCTAGTCCAGCTTCATGGAATGATTTGCCCTTATTAAAAATATTTTTCTTAACCTTCAGACCATCAATGGCTTTAACATATTGTGGTTCATTCATTTCACTTGCAAGCAACATTAAATTATTAATCAAATGATCTCTTGCTTGACTGATAGGCACCTCAGAATTCATATAGTTAATTATCGATGAGTCTTTTCTACCAAACTTTATAGTTGCTATATCAGTCTTTTCAATTATAGATTTTTCCTCATCAGTCATCATGGGGCTTTCATTAACAAGACAATAAATTAATAACAAATCTAGGACTCTTATTTGATCTTCTGTTATTCCAAGAGGACTATTGGGATTTAAATCAATTCCTCTAACTTCAACATACTGAATGCCTTGGTCTTTTAAAAGCTGATATGGCCTTTGACCACTTTTGCCAGCTCGTTTTGGCCTAATACAATCATAAAGCTCATTTTCAATTTGCAAAATACCATTAGATATTTGTTGATATTTGTTATTTTTATCTTTTAAGCCAAGCTTTTTAAACTCAGGATGCGGCATGACAATACCCATTTTTAGCTCATCCAAAAAAGAGGCTAAGTTATTATATTTAAAATCTAAATTTTTTTGGGCTTGGCTTTGATAGCCAATGTCACTCATTCTTAATGATGTAGCATCTTTTTGGAATAAATCAGCTGCATTTAATTCATCCAAATCATTCTGTCTTCCAGAAACAAAAGTTTTATCAACCACAGCAGAATTACCAAATTCAAGTAAAACAAACCAAAATAGCCTTTTAAAATTTCTTATTAAGCCTAGATAGCCTTTATTTTTATCTTCCTGATTAGATACACCTAAGAATTTTTTTAAAGATTCATCAGATAATGAAAAATTGTAATGAATACCTGATACACATTGCATTGTTTTTCCATATCTTATTGCAAGACCTTTTCTATAAACATGCTTTAATTGGCCCATATTAGTGTTGCCATAGGTTGCAATATTTATGTCTAATTCATTATTTATTTTCGGAGGCATAGAGTATGGCCAAAGAGTTTCGCCGTTCTCTAAGTTTTTATTTATAAAAACATGAAGAGATTCAAGTTTTTTATAGAGCTGATTTATATCAGTATAAACAGGTGTAACAATTTCAATTAATGCCTCAGCAAAGTCAGTTGTTATGGATGGGTTTGTAAAGGACGAACCTAAGCTTTTTGGATGGCTTTGATTAGAAATAAAACCATCTTTATTAACTCTTAATGACTCTTTCTCAATACCTCTTTCAATAACAAGATTGGTAAAGAAAGATTGTTGTTTAAGATTTATTAATCGATTGTGGAAATCCACAGATGTCTCTAAAATTTTGGTCCTGCGGAGATAATATCATGACCAACATCAAATTTTTTAAAGTTATTTTGGAATTTTTTAACTAGTTCGTCTAAATACATTTGATAGTCTTCTTGACTTTGCCATGTTTCAACTGGGTTCAATAAAGCAGAGTCCACTCCTTCAATATTTCTAGGAACATTTAGATTTAATCCAGGCACATGTTGTGTCTCAGCATTATCTAATTCACCATTTTGTATTGCATTTACTATTCTTCTAGTTGTTGGTATTGAAAATCTAGACCCTTTTCCATAAGGGCCTCCGGTCCAACCAGTATTTACAAGAAATACCCTGGAATTATAAGATTCTACTCTTTTCATCAGTAGATCTGCATAAACACCAGCCGGTCTTGGAAAGAAAGGAGCGCCGAAGCATGTTGAGAATGTTGATTCAATAGATGAATCAGATCCCATTTCAGTTGATCCAACCTTTGCTGTATAACCGCTTAGGAAATGATAAGCAGCAGCCTCTTTAGAAAGAATTGATACAGGCGGTATTAATCCGGTCAGATCACAGGTCAAAAATATAACCGTTTCTGGCTCACCGGCAGCATTCTCTGTTACAGCATCGTCTATATGCGATCTTGGATAACAGCAGCGGCCATTTTCAGAAAGAGTTGTATTGTAGTAGTCAGGAGTTTTAGCGTCGTCTAAATATACATTTTCTATAACACTGCCATGCTTAATTGCTTTAAAGATAACTGGTTCATTTTCTTCTGAAAGATCAATGGTCTTTGCATAGCAACCACCCTCAAAATTAAAAACAGACCCTTCTCCCCAGCCATGCTCATCATCACCAATCAAGGAGCAGCTGGGATCCGCTGATAAGGTTGTTTTACCAGTACCAGACAAACCAAAAAATAATGCCACTTTGCCATCTGAATTAACGTTTGCTGAACAATGCATTGGAAGAACATCTTTTTCAGGAAGTAAAAAATTTTGTGCAGAAAACATAGATTTTTTTAACTCACCTGCATATTTCATGCCCGCTAAAATAACTCTTCGTTTAGCAAAATTT
>CAXYDN010000004.1:0-100108 GCA_964276145.1 uncultured SAR86 cluster bacterium
GAAAAATGAATACATCTAAAATAAGAACAATTGCATTTGCCGCATATGGTAAAGACTTTCAAGCCCAATTAGACATAGCCAATATAGAGCTATATTAATCAAAATGTTTAGTAGTCGATGATAGCTCATATCATGAGCTTGGCTATTCAGGAAGCAGAAAAAGCCTTTGCTAGCAACGAGGTTCCAGTTGGGGCCATCATAGTTCAAGAAGATAAAATCATTGGCAAAGGAAGAAATAGGGTGATTGCAAATCAGAATGTTACATCTCATGCTGAGATAGAAGCGATAATAGATGCATCAAAAAAAGTGCAAAACTACAGATTAAACAAGTCAATCATCTATGTTTCACTGGAGCCATGTCATATGTGTGTTAAAGCAATAATTGATGCAAGAATTGATGAAATAGTTTTTGCTGCACCTGAACCTAAAACCGGCAGCATTATTTCAATTGATAATTTGCTTGATAGGATTCCTTTTAATCATAAAGTTTCATACCGACATGGGCTAATGAAAGAAGAAAGTTCAAAACTTTTAAAAGATTTCTTTAAAAACAGAAGATAGCTAGGATATTTTCTTTTCCATTCTGGTATGAGGGATTTGAATATCAGATTCATATGGACCAACTTCAAAATAGCCAAGCGATTTATAGAAGGCAACGGCATTTTCTCTTGCATTTAACATGATTTGATTAGCCCCTTGATTAATAGCCTCTTCTTCTAGTTTTTTAATCATTTTTGAGCCAATGCCAGATCTTCTTAAATCTTCACTTACTCCCATATATCTAATTTGGGCTTCCTCAGAGGTATTTAAATGAAGTCTTCCACATGCAAGAACTTTACCCTCTGAAGTAACTCCCATAAGATGAATACTTACTTCTTCTAGATTATCTTTAAGAGGTATGTGGGACATTTTTAATGGTTTGCGCAGTACTTCCCATCTAAAACTGTCGTATGTTTCCCACTCTTTTTCTGAAGCTGGTGACCTGATTTCAAAATTGTCGACCATTAAGATATAGCTATATATTTAAATCCACCCAAACAGGGCAGTGATCAGATGGTTTTTCCATAGCTCTCGAATCATAATCAATGCCAACATCAGATATTGACTCGCTTAGATTATTTGAAACCATGATGTGATCAATTCTTAAGCCTCTTTTGGGATCATCATCAAACATCTTAGATCTATAATCAAACCAAGAATATATTGATGATTCATCAGGAAACTTTGTTCTCCACGAATCAACAAAACCTATATCCTTGATACTATTCCACATTTCTCTTTCTTGTGGTTGAAAAGAGGTTTTTCCATCGCGCAACCATCTTTTAACACTATCTGGACCTATTCCTATATCTATGTCTTCAGGGGCAACGTTAAAGTCACCCATAACAACAAGATTTTTTTTAGTTTTTTTGAGTGCTTTTATATGTTTATGTAAGTCGTCATAGTATTTAATCTTTTTAGGAAATTTTGTTTCATGATGAATATTTTCACCTTGAGGAAAGTATCCATTCATAATAGTTATTTCTGAGCTTTTTGTGCCAAAGGTGCATTGAATAAATCTTTTTTGATCATCTTCAGTATCGTCTTGAAATCCTTTAACAGTTTTAATTGGTTTTTCTTTGCTTAAAAAAGCAACACCATAATGACCTTTTTGTCCCCAATACTCCGGATGGTATCCAATTTCTTCTATTACTTCTAAGGGAAAATCTGGATCATTTACTTTTGTTTCTTGAAGCCCAATAACATCAGGATCAAGTGTATCCCTAAGATGGATTAACTGATGAGGACGAGCTCTAATGCTATTGATGTTAAAAGATACTATTCTCATTTTTTCTAGTCTCTTTCACTTAAAAGTATTTTTTTATTCATATTAATATAATCATTCACGATGTTAGTTGATTCTATCAAAAGAAAGTCTTTGTTAAGATCAATTTTTTCATCATTTTCTTTGTTTTCATTTTTATTATGTTCTTCAAGTTCTTCGTATGATTCAAAGGTAGTAAGCTCCAGAACTTTTCTTCTATTATTTTCAATCTCAAGCTGCCAAGTTCTTCTCGCTTCTTTTTCTGATTTTCTTGTATTTATATTTAAGCTTAATAATTTTTTATCTTTATTTTGATTGTATCTTTCTCTAACTTTAGCTAAATATTTTAGATTAGGGTCCTCATTCAACCTTTGTGAATATAAATTATTTATTTCTTCAATTTGATTATCATCAAACTTAAATTTCTTGTGCCTGTAAGGCCTAACAGTGTCCCATTCCATTGCAGTAGGGTAGGAACTCTCACCAACAGACTCTATATCCCATGTAGATAACAATTCTATGTCTGGTATTACTCCTTTATTTTGTGTGCTTGATCCATCTACTCTGTAATACTTTGATTCGGTTATTTTTATTTGGCCCTTAGAGATACTTTCTAAGCTTTGAACGGTTCCCTTTCCAAATGTTCGCTGGCCAATAACTATTCCTCGTTTGTAATCTTGTATAGCGCCAGCAACAATCTCTGATGCAGATGCTGAATAACGATTTACCAATATAGCAACAGGTTTTTCCCATATCTGTTTTGCTCTGCTATCCCCATAAGGTTGTATATATCCTGCCTTATGCTTAACTTGAACGGTTGGTCCTGAAGCAACAAAAAGTCCAACTATTTTATTTGCTTCAATTAAAGCGCCACCACCATTGTTTCTCAGATCTAAAATTACAGCATCTACGCCTTCATCACTAAAATCATTTAGAATTTCTTTTACATCTTTACTGCTGCTTCTGTAATCAGAATCTCTGTTTTGATAGGCATTAAAATCAATATAAAAGGAAGGCAAATCAATGATACCAATTTTATTTCCATCTGCACCTTCATAAATTTTTGATTTAGCTGCTCTATCTTCTAGTTTGATTTCTTCTCTTACCAAGGTTACAAGTTTTCTAGTATTCTCAGCTGAGTCAGATGAAATGAACTCAATCTCAACTTGAGTACCCGATTCACCTCTAATTAAATCTACAACTTCGTCTATTCGCCATCCTACAACATCAACATACTCATTATTTTCAGAGCCGACTTGTCTTATTCTTGTTATTCTGTCTTCAGGTAATATTGCACCAGATTTCTCTGCTGGACCTCCAGCTACTAAACTAACTATTTTTGTATAATCATCTTCAGCACCCAAAAGGGCACCAATACCCTCAAGTTTTAGACTCATATTCATATCAAAATCTTCTGCCGATCTAGGCGACAGGTAAGAAGAATGCGGGTCAAATTGATTTGCTAAGGAATTGACTGCAATAGAAAAAACATCTTCTTCATTTTGTTGTTGGATTCTTCTAATTCTATTCTTATATCTTTTTATTAGGCCTTTCTTAGGGTCTTCGGACAAAGTATCAGACATCATTGCTACCAAGAAATCATTCTTTGTTTCATCTCTCCATAATTTTTTTAGATTTTCATCCGCTTGAGGCCATTCATTGTCTTCATAATAAATATCAATATAGTCGTCTTGTTGCAAGTTAAACGAATCCTTTTCAATTAATGAAATTTGATATTCTGAAAATAAAATTAACCTCTTAAAATATAAATTTATAATGGAATAAGATAAATCTATGTCAAAACTACTACCATCATATGCATTAGCCTTCTGATAAAACTCCTTAATCTCAGGCTTTAAAAAATATAATTTATTTTCATCAAGTCTTTTAATTAAGGCTTCTATATATTCTTTATTAAAATCTTCATTAACAAAGTTTTTTAAGTAGTGTTCCTTTTTAAGTTTATTAAAAATTTCTTTACTTAACTCAATTCTCTCATCATTTAGATTGGTTGAGATATATTCTTGAGGTTCATAATTTGCCTTACTACATGACGCAATAAAAAGGCATAGAAATAAAAATTGAGGGATGAAATATTTTTTAGTCACTGATATTTTATAGATTTTGTATGTTTGCAGCTTCTTCTCTAATAATTTCTGGAGAGCCTAGATTCTGTCTATTAACTCCAATTCTTTTGAACCAATAATGTATTCCCATTAAATCAGTAAAACCCATGCCTCCATGAACTTCTGTAGCTTTTTTAGCAATAACTTTAGAAACATCAGATACATGTGATTTAACATGACATGACATCAATCGTGATTCATCAGGAATGTTATCAAAACTATGAGCTGCATGCCACACAAATGCATAACATGGCTCAAGATCTGCTGCCATTTCTGCGCACATGTGTTTTACAGCCTGAAATGATCCAATTGTTCTACCAAACTGTTTTCTTTCTTTGGAATACTCTACAGCTTTAGAGATTAATGCGCTGGACGCACCTAATGAATCTGCAGCCAAGATAATTCTTCCAGCATCTATTGTTTTATTAATAGCAAAATTATCTTTTAGAGATTTCTCTAATAAATCAATTGATACATCATCAAGTATGACTTCAGAGTAACTTCTTGTTTTATCAACTGTTGTAAGATTAACAATTTCAATATTTTGATCAGCTAGATCAACAACTCCAATACATCCAGATTCATCTGCCACCAAAAGGTGAGTAGCACCTTCAATATCAAGAACAAACATCAACTTTCCATTTACTTTATTATTTTTAAATGTGATTCCTGATCCGTTTCTTGCAGATATAAATTCAGAAAATCCAATAGCAAATTTTATTTTATTTTCTGCAATTCCTGTTAGGTATTTTCTCTTTTGTTTATCACTTGCCCCATGAGATAGTGCAATGGGCGCCATTACGTAGGGACCTAAAAAAGAGAAAGGAGCAACATTTTCACCTAAGCTTTGAGAAACTGCTGCTGCAAATAGTAAATCTAGATCCAAACCCCCATATTCTTCTGGAACCAATAAACCATTAATACCAAGATTCACTAACCCACTATCAATCTCTTTTTGTAAATTTTGTCCTTCACCTTCAGTAATTTTTTTAATAACATCCAATGAGGCATGATCTTCAAGAAATCTTGAAACGTTATCTTGAAAGAATAGCTGGTCTTCTGATAATCCAAAATACATACTAAGCTCCTTGAACCTTTGGTTCACGAGGCATGCCTAAACCTCTTTCGGCAATAATATTTTTTTGAATTTGACTTGTACCACCTCCAATTATTAAACCTAGGTAGTACATATATAAAAATTGCCATGAGCCTTTATCTCTGAGGTGAGGGCTATCTTCATATAAAGTTCCAATCTCACCCATAACATCAACAGCAAAACCTTCTAATTCATGTCTGAGCTCAGTTCCATAATACTTTTGAATCATTCCAGCCATTTTGACATCTTGTCCAGAATTAATTTTTGCAGACAATACTCTCAATGAGTTTGACTGAAAGGCCATAACTTTTGCTTGTAAACCCATTAATTTATCTCTGTAGACAGGAATATCAATTAATTTTTTGCCGTTAACGGTCTCTTTTTTCATTCTATCAATAAGAGAATTAACCCTATTCATGGTTCCATTAGGATCAGTTAATGAACCTCTTTCATGAGTAAGTGTTGCGTTAGCTACTGCCCAGCCTTCACCTCTTTTCCCAACAATATTTGTATCAGGTATTGTTACGTCCGTAAAAAAAACTTCGTTAAAGCCAGCTTTTAGCGTCATATCGACTAAAGGCCTGATGTCTATACCAGGCGTTTCCATTGGAATTAATAGATAACTTATGCCAGCATGCTTTTTTGCTTCTGGTTCGGTTCTTACTAGGCAAAACATCATTTGAGAATATTGCGCAGTGCTAGTCCATATTTTTTGACCGTTTATAACCCAATTGCCATCTACTAATTCTCCTTTTGTTTGAAGGCTAGCTAAGTCACTTCCAGCATTAGGTTCAGAGTATCCTTGACACCATATAATTTCACCAAGTAATGTTTTTTCAATATATTGTTTTTTTTGTTCTTCAGTTCCAAGCTCAAGAAGAGTTGGAACAAGCATGTCTATGCCTTGACCACTCATTGGAGAGGGTATTCTATAATTAGAGAATTCAGAGGCAATAATTCTATTTTTAATAACGTCGCTTTCACCACCATAGCCACCATATTCTTTGGGGATAGAGCGCGCAAAGTAACCCTCTTTTATTAAAATTGATTGCCATTCAGTTCTAGTAATTTTTATCCCACCAACCTTAGTTATTGGATTCATTAGAACTTTTGCTTCATCAATAAAGTGAACACCTTCCCATTTTTTACAAAAGGCTATAACTTCTTTCTTAAAATTTTTATACTCAGGCCCGTAATTAAGATTCATGTTTTATTCTCATAGATTATTTAGTCCCACTTAGGATCTCTTTTTTCTAAAAAAGCAGAAATGCCCTCTTTAGCATCATCACTTTTAAAACATTCTGCAATTTGTTCTTGAAGGTATGGTAAAGCTTCATCAAAACTCATATTATCCTGATTTGCATATGCTTGTAACCCTATCCGCATAGTGCCAGGAGCAAGACTAGAAAGCTCTTTAGCTAAATTATCAACATACTCATCAAGTTGATTCTTTTCCACTGATTTATTAATTAATCCCCACGCCTCAGCTTTAGAAGCATCTATATAATTGCCCCTCATAATAAAATCCAAACCAGCTCTTTTTGGCATAACTCTAAATAGTCCGGCCATAACCATAAACGGCCATAATCCTCTTTTGATCTCAGGTGCTGAAAATTTTGCATCTTTTACTGCAATTGCATGAGTAGCATTTGTAATCATTAAAAGAGCCCCAGCTAGAACAGATCCTTGAATTTTACATATTACAGGTTTATACAAATGCCTTATCGAAAGGCTTAAATCATCATGATCTACTAATTTTGGAACATTGGATTCAGACTTTGAATTACTTAAGTCTGCTCCAGCACAAAAAACATCTCCTTCAGCATCTATTATTACGACTCTAATTTTTCGCTCTTGTTTTGCATACGCCAAAGCATAATTAACCTCATTCATCATTACACTGTTTATTGCATTCTTCTTATTAGGCCTATTTAAGGTTATTGTTAAAATATAATCTTTCATAACAACTTTGGTTGCTTCAAAAATCAAACCATCTAAAGAAAGTTTCTCATTGTTCATAGTTTTTTCCTTTTAATATTGAAGAGGGCACTTGTATCGTCTTAGCCCTTAAATATTCACCAAGAGATTTTGCTTGGCTGTCTATTTTATTATTTGAAGAAACCCCGTCTTGAAGAATGGCATGAATATAAAAGTTCAGAGAATGAATATTTGCTAATTCATATCTATCTATTTTGAAATTTTTTAGATCAGGTAAAAGTTCTTTAAGTTTTTGAACTGTTAAAAATTTATACAGAAATGCATAAGAAGGTAAATCCTTTGCCCAAACACCTAAATTTGCACAACCGCCTTTATCACCTGATCTAGTCCCATATATTTCTCCAAAATAAATTTGTGACATTTCTTCTTCTTTGACCTCAGGAATTCTAATTGGTTCTTTTTGATAGTAAATGTCTTCAAAATCAAGTTGACTTGTTGGAATTATTTCAATCTTTTCTTCGTTGATATTAACTGTTTCTTTAATATATTTACTGTCCACCAAAGCAGGCCAATAGACTATTACTGGGCCATTCGGCTTAGCAGAGCCTCGTGCAAAAAAACCAGGGAAGTTTGATAAAGACAGCTCAACAATTTTTGCAGTGAAAAGCCTTCCAACCAAATCTGGATTCATTGATTTTACGGATATATTAAGAGAAGCCATCGCTTCTTCATTTGTTTTGGGATTATTTTTTTGAGTTTGGTGTAAATCAATAGACACTTCATCAAATTGATCCATGCCGCCTACAGAATTAAACAAGGTATCTGTAAATGCTTTAGCTTTTTCTTCAATATCGAGCCCGGTGAGAATAATTTCCATCCCATTTCTATATCCACCAGCAAGATTAATGCAAACTTTATGAGATGGCGGGGGTGAGCTTCCTCTGCACCCAGATACATAGACTCTATCTTTTGCAATCTCTTCAATTTTTAAAGTATCAAAATGAGCAATTACATCAGGATTGATGTATGAAGGAGAACTAATTTCATATAAAAGTTGAGCAGTTACTGTTCCAACAGATACCAATCCTCCGGTATTGGGATGCTTGGTAATTATAAAATTACCACTTTCTTCAATTTCTGCGATTGGGTAACCTACATTATCAAAACTTGGAACTTCTTTGAAAAAAGCATAATTTCCGCCAGTTGCCTGACATCCGCATTCAATAATATGTCCTGCTGCCAGTGCTCCTGCTAAAGCGTCGTAATTATTTCTACTCCAATTGAATTTCCATGCAGCAGGACCAATCACAACCGCAGCATCAGTAACTCTTGGACACACCACAATATCAGCACCTTTATCAAGTGCTTCTTTAATACCCCATGCACCAAAATATACATTTGCAGTTAAGGGATTAAATCCAGAATCTTTCAATGCCACATCTTTGTCTATATTGATAAAATTCTCACCTTGTTGATATAGTTCATCTATTCTTGGAATCAGGTCATCACCTTCTATATAAGCAACTTTCAAGTCAATAGACATGTCTTTTAAAATTTTTTCAATTTCAGTTGCCATTGATTTTGGGTTCAAGCCACCTGCGTTAGTGACAATTTTTATATTTTTAGTTTTACAATCTTCAGCAACTTCTTTTATTTGCTTGAGAAAGGTTCCAACATATCCTTTATCTTCGCCTCTTGATATTTTTTGACTGTAAAGAATAGTCATAGTTAGCTCAGCAAGATAATCACCTGTAAGAACATCAATAGGACCGCCTTCTACCATTTCTTTTGCAGCAGAAAGCTTGTCGCCGTAGTATCCGCTACAGTTAGCTATTTTTATAACATCCTTATTCAAGTTAATTCTCCAACCTTATTCCTTTTAATATAACTTTTGTTACTGAATTTGCTGACATTTCAGGAGATTCATCTATTGATGATCTATTTTTACTTTTTGCAAATTCTCTTCCAATACCTCCAAGTAAAATTGCAAATGCCTTAGGATCTATTCTTTGTATTTCTTTGGCGCTCATAGCCTCAACTAAGAGTTTTTCAGTGTACTTTGTAATAAAATCTTCATGATAATCAATCATCTCAGACGAGCCATTTATTTTCCCCAGCCCTTTGATATAGGCATCAAACTTTGGACCAACAGCCTGATTTACAATGCCTAAATATGTATCAAGTTTATCTATGGGTGATTCAATTTTAGAAACTCGTTCTAGCGCACTTTTACCTAATTTTTTTAATATATTATCCACGGTCATTGTGATTAATTGATCTTTACTAGGAGCAATTTCATATAAAGTTCTTAAAGATATTTTTAACTTTGATGCAAGCTCTGACATAGTTAATTCTGGAATGCCTTTTTCAAGCATCTTCTCAAGAGTGTTAATTATCTCTTTATGTTTTTTAGTCAAAGGTTTTAGTGATTCTAATCTTGAGCTATGAATACTATGTGAATACTGCATTATTTTGAATCAACTATCATGAGAGGAGCTCCATTTTCTACCTGGTCATCTTTAGTAATAAGTACTCTTGATACTACTCCGTTATGAGAGGCCTTTATTGAATGTTCCATTTTCATTGCCTCTAGTATCACTAAAACATCTCCTGTTTTTACTTTTGAACCCTTTTTAACATTTAATGCAATAACTTTTCCAGGCATAGGCGCTGTTAAACTTCCAGTTTGAATCTCAATTCCGGGCAAAACAAATTTTGGCTTAATCTTTAGCATTACGTCACCAAAAGGCATATGCACCAAAATATTTTCATTTTTTAAAGTTATTCTGGAATAATGCCTTTTTCCATTAAATTCAATATCAAGACCAAAATCATCTTCTGAATGAATTATTCCAATTTTCCCCCAATCAAATACAAATCCTTTATTTTTCTCATATCTATATGAAACGGTAAGCTCATTGTCATTAACAACAAAATCAATTTTTTGTTTTGGCAGCCTTCCATTGGTCCATCCTGATGGCATAAAACTAGCAATACCTATCTTTATTCTATTTTCTCTTTGAATCCAAAGCGCGGCTATAGAAGCAGCATGCTCAATTTCAGTTGGAGTAAGTTTGTATTTTCTATTAGGTTGAACTTGGTTTATAAAATCTGTAGTGGTATTTCCGTCAAAAAACTCTCTTGCCTTAAGACACTCAATTAGAAATTCTCTATTAGTAATTACGCCTCCAATATGAGCAGATTCTAAAGTACGAGTTAATTTTAAAATTGCATCATTTCTTGTATCTGCAAAAGAGATTATTTTTGCCAGCATTGGATCAAAATTAGTTCCTATCTTTGAGCCAATACTAATGCCCGAGTCCCATCTTGCATCATTTTCAGGACCTCCCTCAAAGGCAATTATTTCTCCAGTTTCTGGCAGAAAGTCATTGTCTGGATTTTCAGCATAAAGTCTTGCTTCAATAGAATGACCCATAAAGGTAATATCATCTTGGGCATATCCTAATTCTTCTTCTCTCGCAATTCTTAATTGTTCTGAAACCAGATCTATCCCAGTGACTTCCTCTGTAATAGGGTGCTCAACTTGCAATCTTGTATTAACTTCTAAAAACCAAAACTCTTCTGTTTTATCATCAAATAAAAATTCAACAGTTCCAGCTGACTTGTATTTAATTTTCTTTGCGAGTTTGATTGCCGCATTACCCATTGCAGTCCTAACATTTTCAGAGACTCTAGGAGAGGGTGATTCTTCAATAATTTTTTGATGCCTTCTTTGAATAGAGCACTCTCTTTCTCCTAGATGAACAACATTTCCATGGGCATCACCGAGTATTTGAATTTCTATATGTCTAGATTTTTGTACGTATCTTTCTATAAAAACTCTGTCATCTCCAAATCCGGACTGTGCTTCTCTTTGTGCACTTTTAATAGATTCTTTTAAATCTTTTTCTTTAGAAACTATTCTCATGCCTTTTCCACCACCACCTGCAGCAGCTTTTATTAGAAGAGGAAACCCGATGTTTTTTGCATTTTTAATATTTGATGTCATTGGAAGTGTTGGGACTCCTGCTTTTTCAGCCAGTTCCTTTGCTTTTAATTTATCTCCCATCACAGAAATTACGTGTGGGGAAGGACCAACCCATATCAAACCTTCTTTAATTACTTTTCTTGCAAAAGAGGCATTCTCAGATAAGAAGCCATATCCTGGATGAATTGCTTGAGCATCTGATTCTTTAGCAGCTTTTATAATTTTTTTACTATCTAGATAGCCTCCATCAGTTAATCTAATTGATTGATCAGACATATGTACGAAAGGTTCATTTTTATCAGCATCAACATATACCGCAATGCATCTTATACCCATCTCTTGAGCAGTTTGAATAATCCTACAGGCTATCTCACCCCTGTTAGCAATTAATAAGGAATCATAAATCATAATCTAAATACTCCATATTCTCTTGCACCCTCAATTGGAATGTTATTAATTATCGATAAACAAAAACCAATGATGTCCCTAGTATCTCTTGGATCTATTATTCCATCATCAGTAACCATGCTGCTTGCAACAAGTCCTTTTGATAATTTCTCTAAATAATCAATTACCATCTTTCTTAATTCCTCATCAGCTTTTTCATCAAAATCTTTTCCATCTCTTAATGCTTTAGCTTTTCTTACAATTGACATTACTCCAGCCATTTGTTCAGGCCCCATGACAGCAATTTTTGCTGTTGGCCATAAGAACGTAAACCTATTGTTAAAAGCTTTACCAGACATGGCATAAGTTCCAGCACCATAAGATGCACCAACTATAAATGTTATATGAGGCACGGTAGAGTTTGATACAGCATTTATTAACTGAGATCCTTTTTTAATAATTCCCTGACTTTCAAAATCCTTACCTACTAAAAAACCAGTGACGTTATGAAGAAATATTAATGGGATATCTCTCTTATTACATAGCTGAATAAAGGTTGCTGCCTTTTCTGCACTTTCAGGATAAATTGGACCATTATTCCCTAGAATGCCAATCTGATATCCATGGACTGATGTCCATCCACATACCATCGTTGGACCGTATAATGGTTTAAATTCTTCAAACTTTGAGCCATCAGAAAATCTTGCAATAATTTCTCTGATATCAACAGCAGACTTTAGGTCCTGACTTATTATTCCTAGAAGTTCTTCTGAATCATATATTGGATTAGTACTAATTTTTTGTGGACTTAGACCTTTTTTAGTCCAATTTAAATGAGAAACAACTTCTCTACATATTCTTAATGCATCCATTTCATCTTCAGCTAAATAATCAGACAGTCCAGATTGCTCAGAATGCATTTTGGCACCACCCAAGGTTTCATCATCAGATTCTTCACCGGTAGCCATTTTAACTAAAGGTGGCCCAGCTAGAAAAGCCTTTGATTGGCCTTTGATAAAAATATTGTAATCTGACATTCCTGGTTGATATGCACCTCCTGCTGTTGAAGAGCCAAACACAACAGAAATTACAGGTATTCTTAATTTTGAAAGCTCAGTCATGTCATAAAAAAATCTTCCAGTTGAGGCAAAATGATTTTGATGAAGAGAAGGAGCTTCTGGAGGATTTTCACCTCCACCAGATCCAGATACACTTAAATCTCCTCCTGCAGATTCAACAAAGCTTATGAAAGGTATTTGATTTTCACGAGATATTTCCATAGCTCGGTTCCATTTTTCTCCTACATATACTGTCATGGCACCAGCTTTGACTGTAGGATCGTTAGCAAATATTACGCATTCAATACCGGAAATAATTCCTACTCCAGAAACACATCCCCCACCAACATTATAATTATTAGTTCCATACCCAGCATAAGGTTGTATTTCTAAAAACGGACTATCAGGATCAAGAACATTCATAATCCTTTCACGAACAGGCATTTTTCCTCTTTTTGCCAACCTTTCATGATGTCTTTTACCACCACCTAACTCAGCAAGATCTAATAACTCATCAAGAAATACTAATTTCTCAAGCATCATTTTCTTATTTTCTAAATATTGTTCAGATTTAGTATCTAAATTTGATTTGAATATAGGAGCAATATTTTCTGTTTTCATAGGTATTAATAAATTAACAATGTTTTATTATGGTAATATATTAGCATTAATATTACCAATATTAAGATGTATCATTAAGCAATACAAAAAATTTTTATGTTAAAAATATACGGAACACAAAATTCAAGAGCTATGAGACCGATCTGGACTGCTGAAGAAATGGGTCTCGAATACGAGCTTGCAATGATGCCTTTTCCACCAAGAGTTTTTCATAAAGAATATTTGGAAATAAACATGCTTGGAACAGTCCCATATTTGACTGATGGAGACATAAAAATGACAGAATCAGTTGCAATGGCACAGTATTTAGTAGAAAAATATGGCCCAACAGATTTAAGAGTAATGCCTGATGAAAAGGATTATCCAAATTATTTAAATTGGCTTCATCATGCAGATGCTACATTAACTTTTCCTCAGACAGTGGTTTTAAGATATAAGTATCAAGAGCCTGGAGTCGCTGATGCTGCAATAGAAGGATATAGCAGATGGTTTGTTTCACGTCTTAAACTACTTGAATCGGAACTGGAAAATAAAACTTATCTTTGCTCAAATAGATTTACGATTGCTGACATATGTGTCAGTTATGCAATTAACCTAGCAGGCGTTCTTGGTATTAAAGAAGCATTTAAACCAAATATAACTAGATGGACATCCATGCTTTTTGAAAGAGAAGCCTTTATAAAAAGTAAAAATTATAAACACGAAGAACAAACATAATGAAAAAATTTTATATATTTCTGCCACTTATCGCTTTATGTTTAAGCATAAAGTCTAATGAAAATCATACATCACATTTAGAGACTATTGTTTTAGGATCTGGTTGTTTTTGGGGAGCAGAAAAGGGATATGAAGCTCTTGAAGGTGTTGAGGATGCTGTATCGGGATATGCTGATGGATATGGAATAAATCCTACCTATAGAGATATAACGAAATATAAAAATAAATATAAAAGAAATAATTTTGCTGAGGTTGTTAAAGTAACTTTTAACAATGAGATAATAAGCTTAAGATCTTTACTTGAGCATTACTACGAATCACACGATCCAACTCAGCTCAATAGACAAGGTAATGATATTGGCACTCAATACAGATCAACTATTTTGTATACAAAAGCATCGCAAAAAAAAATAATAGACAAGACAACGAGCGAATTTCAAAAATTATTAAGTGATGAAGGATATGGAGAAATTCAGACTTTAATTAAATCTCTTGATGAGTTCTATGATGCTGAAGAGTATCATCAAGATTATATTCAAAAAAACCCTAATGGTTATTGTCCAGATCATTCCACTGGAGTTGCCTTTAACAAGATTGAAGTACCAAACATTGATAACTCATTACTGTTATCAGGCAAATATGTACTTGTAATTGATTCACAAGATTATTGTCCTTATTGTGAGAAGTTCAAAAATGATGTAGCAAATGATTACCAGGGAAGCATTCCAATGGTATACAGAACAGCAATTGAATTGGATGGTTTGGATATTCAAACACCCACCTGGGCAACGCCTACTATAATTTTCTTAGAGAATGGTATTGAACTATTTTCATATCAGGGATATATGGATCCTGAGATATTTTATAAAGCTCTTGGGAAATTTAAATTGGGTGATTCAGAGGCATATGATGTTGCCTTTAACCAAGGAACCGATTCAAGGTTTTGTAAAGAGTATCAGATTTTTAAAAATACTCCTGATGGTGTTTTTATTGATAAATTAAGTGGAGTACCATTGTTTGATACCAGGGATAGATTTGTTTCACGAAGCGGGTGGCTATCATTTACAGCGCCAGTACCTAATGCAACCTATGAATTACCAGATAATTCATATGGAATGAAAAGAACTGAGGTTAAATCAATATCAAGCAATATCCATCTTGGACATGTTTTCGATGATGGGCCAAATGGAATGCCAAGATATTGTATTAATGCAACAGTGCTAGAGTTTATTGCAAGAGAAGATATTAAAAACTCTTAATAATTTTAATCTACTAAGTTTGTTATTCGCTCATAGGCTTCAACAAATTCTTCTTTGAATTTTTGGACGGTCTGTCCAGCTGAAATAGTTTCATTCACCAACCCAATACCTTGGCCAACCCAATATGTATCAAGTTTTTTTGCTCCCTCGTTTCCAAGGGTGGCCTGTTTTGAGACTATTGCTAAAGCTGGTTCTCCCACAATTGTTTGAAGAGGCATTGGAAGTGGTTCAGGTGCATCTTTCGACTCCCATGCATCGGTCCATGCTGATTGAAGTTGTCTAGAATGCTTGCCTGTTCTACTTTTTGACCTGACAGTTTGGCTTGAGGTGGCCTGTATCATTTTTTCCTTAATATTTTCAGAAGTTTCAGCTTCTGTTGTTGGAAGAAACACCGATGCACACCAAACACCATCTGCACCCATAGTCATAATTCCAGCCATTTGTTCACCCGTGGCAATTCCACCGGCTGCTAAGATAGGGACATCACCCAAGTCTTTTATTGCTCTTTTTACTTCTGGAATAAGTACCATAGTTGAAACACTGCCACAGTGACCGCCACCTTCAGTTCCTGATACAACCAATACATCAACGCCAGCTTGAACTTGTTTAATGGCATGCTCTTTAGCACCCAAAAGCGCTGCAACTTTTACATTATTTTCTTTACCCATCTCTAGCATCCAATGAGGAGGAACACCTAAAGCATTCGCTATAAGCTTAATAGGATGAGAAAAAGCAACCTCTAATAATTTTTTTGCTCCTTCTTCTTTGAGATTTTTTCCAAATCTAGAATCTGAATCCATTTCAACCTTTTTTGAATCTGAAGGATTTCTTAATGATTCACCATCAACATCATGTTGTTTAAGAACATCCGCTCTAAAATCTCTGTATTCTTGTGGAATCATGTTTATTAAGTCTTCCGATGAGACAGACGACCCTTTGCCTTCAAAGGTTGTTGGAACTAAGATATCTACACCATAAGGTCTGCCATCAATATGCTCATCTATCCATTTAAGGTCTTGTTCCAACATTTCAGGGGTATGACCGACAGCACCGAGTACTCCCATACCTCCAGCTTTAGAGACAGCAACAACAACATCCCTGCAGTGGCTAAAAGCTACGAGTGGGAATTCAATATCAAACATTTCACATATAGGTGATTTCATAATTTACTCTACATTTTTATATATTTTTAATTCTATTATAATTATGAGATAAATTTAAAATTTTCTTCTAATGCAAAAATACAACTTTACAGTGCCTGATATATGCGATGCTTTTCCTAATGATGTATTGATAGGTAATATTTTTCTTAATTCTTATGGCGGTATTGATACGTTTTGTGGAGAAATTAGAACAGCTAATTGTCCTCATAGTAATAGTATCGTTAAAGAAATGGTTGAAGAAGATGGCGAGGGCAAAGTTCTTGTTATAAATCATGCTGGCGATAAATTATGTTCAATGGTCGGTGATCAAGTTGCACAAAAAGCTTATTCAAATAATTGGAGAGGAATTTTTGTGAATGGCTACATTCGTGATATTGAAGTAATCAAAGATATTTCAATTGGAGTTTATGCAAAAAATGCTTATCCAATGAAAACAGATAAGTCTGTTGGGGTTGGAATTAAGGATAAAGATATTACTATTGGTAGTGTGAGAATAAGTTCTGGAAATTGGATTTATGTTGATACTAACGGGTGGGTTGTTAGTAGAAAAAAATTAGAACTTTAATCTTTCAATTTCTTTGTCTTTCTCTTCCCAAATTCCTTCAATCCAAATTTTAAAATTCTTTCTGTATTCTTCATCTGTAGAATAGTTTTTATTTTTAAGATCCTCTGGAATATTGTATTTTTTAACTGAAACTTTTACGTCTCTCATATCACCTTTTAAAAAGGCCCATGCTCCTCTTTTGTCTGATTTATATACAACCGAATAGTCGACCAAAACATCAATATTTGGCATAGCAGAAAGAGCAGTTGCAATACCTCCAACTCTTGGTATCAAAAGATTTTTGTATGGTGAATTCTGAGCTTTATGCTTTATAGAATTATTTCTTGTTCCTTCTGCATAACTAAAAATAGTTGAAGGCGACCTTAGAAATCTTTTACAGGCTAGTAAAGTATTCTCATAATCTTTAAATCTTAAATTAGGATTTTTTTCTAATTGTTTTTTTGAGTGTCTATTTACAAATGGCATATTCAAAGTCTTATTTGCAAGAAATACAAAAGGTATCCAAGCCAATTCTTTTTTCATAAAAAACTTAAGAAGAGGAATTCTTTTGTGAGCTGCTACCAAAAGAATAAAAATATCTGCCCATGATTGATGATTCGAAACGGCCATATACCATTGATTTTTATCAAACTCATTGTTATCGAATACTTGCATAGAATCTCTATGCATTATTTTCATGATAATCTTCAATCCATAAACAGTATATTCACCAATAGTATTTGAAATTTTGCTTAATTTAATTTTAAGGGATTTAAATGGAAATATAGCTCTTGGAATATTTACAATTGTTAAAGTTCCAAAACCAATTATTAATTCAACAATGATTAATATAAAAGTAAAAAAGCCAATTATGTTGGACTTTATATAATACATACCAAACTTTTAAATTTAAAACCCGCTAAGATTAGCATATCTTTCAGTATGATATGTTGAACTCCCGAATATTTGCTCTGCAACTCTAGACCTTTTTATAAAAAATCCAAGATCATATTCATCAGTGACTCCAATGCCGCCATGCATTTGAATTGCTTCATTAGATACTAGATTAAGAGTTTCACCTGCAATTGTTTTTGCAAGACTAGATAATCTCTGAAGTTCGTTTGAGTTTTCGTCAGCGCCATGAATAGCTGCCATAACTGCAGACTTTGTTAGCTCAATTTCACAAAACATTTCTGCAGCTCTATGCTGAAGTGCCTGAAATGTACCTATTAACACACCAAATTGTTTTCTTTGTTTAAGGTAATCAATAGTTGTCTCAAAGGCTGATTCTGCATTACCTAGCATCTCAGCAGACATCGCAATTCTTCCAATATCTAGAATTCTTTCAACTGTCTCTCCACCAGATTCTAGCGCTCCAAGTATACTTTTGTTAGAGCACTCAACATCATTAAACTCAATATTGGCATAATTTCTTGAATCAGCCATATCAAGTTTTATTTTTTTAATACCGTCAACATTTGATTCAACAATAAACAAAGTTAAGCCAGCTAAATCACCTGAATTACCAGATGTTCTTGCAAGGATGATTAAAACATCAGCACTAGCACCATCAATTACAAAAGTTTTTTTACCATTTAACAAGAAGTCGCTACCTTTCTGTTCTGCTTTAAATAGCGTTTTACAAGGATCGTGATGACTAGATTCATCTACAGCAAGGGCAGTTGTAATTTCTCCACTAACTATCTTTGAAAGATATTTTTCTTTTTGTTCTTGTGTTCCAAAATTAGAAATAGCATATGCACCCAAAACACCTGTTGAAAAAAGAGGTGAGGGCGTAAGAGTTTTCCCACATTCTTGCAAAATAACACTTATACCTGCAACACCAAAATCAGAGCCACCAAATTCCTCAGGTATAAGAATCCCGGACCATCCTAAATTAACCATTTCTTGCCAAATGTCTTTATCCCATAGGTTTTCATCTTTATTATCTCTTAGAGATCTAAAGTGTGTAACGGGTGTTCTTTCTTGGGCAAAATCTTTAGCAGTATCTCTAAGAAATTCTTGTTCTTCTGTAAGTATTAATTTCATTTTTTTACCTAATTAAATATTTCTAGCTTGGAAGACCTAATACTCTTTTTGATATGACGTTTAATTGAACTTCAGAAGTGCCGCCTTCAATAGAATTTCCTTTAGTTCTTAACCAGGCTTTTGTAAGATCCTTATCTTTTTTATCAAACTCATCGCCATCCCAAGCAACACCATCTATTCCAGTAGCTGCAATCATCAATTCGTGACGTTTTTTATTATGCTCAGTTCCATAAAGCTTAAACATTGATGCAGTTGCGCTAGCTTTTCCACCTTCATCTTTTGCTCTTTTTAAAGTTAGACCAAATGCATGCTCTTTAATTTTATGAGAAGCTATTTGTGATCTATAAAAACCATTACTTATTTTGCCATCTTCTTCTCCAACATGTTTTTTTGCAATTGAAACTAGGTCTCTACCACTACCCATAGCAGAAGCAAGACCAAAACTAGAAATAAAAGCTCTTTCATGTTGTAACAAGGCTTTAGCAATCGCCCAGCCAGCATTAAGTTCACCTATAAGATTCTCTTTAGGTACTTTTACATCATCAAAAAATGTCTCACAAAAAGGAGACTTTCCTGATATTAAAGTAATTGGCTTAGTGCTAACACCAGTAGTTGCCATATCTATTAACAAAAAACTAATGCCATCATGTTTAGGTTCTTTTGGCCCTGTTCTTACTAAAGCAAATATCCAATCAGCTTTATCGGCATAGGAAGTCCAAACTTTCTGACCATTAACTAAAAATTCATTTCCAATATCTTCAGCTTTTGTTGCAAGGCTAGCTAAATCAGATCCTGATCCAGGCTCAGAGTATCCCTGACACCATCTGATCTCTCCTTTAATAATTTTTGGGAGATGTTCTTTTTTTTGTTCTTCTGTTCCATATTCAAGTAATACTGGTGCAAGCATCCAAATACCAAAACTTAACAAAGGTCCTTTTGCACCAATTGCAAACATTTCTTGATTCAATATAGAAATTTCTTCAGCATTTAATCCGCCACCTCCATACTCTTTTGGCACTGATGGCATGGTCCAACCTTTAGCACCCATTCTGTCTAACCATATTTTAGATTCCGGATTTTTATATTCTGCCTTTCTTCCTCCCCAAACTTCATCAACTGGGATTGAAGAATCTGCACCAGATCTCATGGAGGGAGGGCAGTTTTGATCTAACCATTCTTTTGTTTCTTTTCTAAATTGTTCTAGTTGCGTCATATTAATTTTTATATTTTTAAATAGTAAAAACATTCTATATCAAACATTCTTTTGTTCAAAAGAAATTAAATGTTTAAAAAATAGCAATAGTAACTAGATTTATTGGGTATGAGTTATATGAATGAGTATAATAGCTGCATGTTTAGAAACATTGGAATTTACATCAAAGAAAAATCTTATCAAGGCTTAGACTATAAAGCTCTTGATTCACTTATCATATCTTTAAAAAAATATTCAAACGAAGTCTTTATAGAGGATTCGTCAGATTATAAAAATGATTCATTAACATCACTAAGTCATGAAGAATTTACATCAAAGGCAGACTTAATAATTGTTTTTGGCGGTGACGGGACCTTGCTAGGATCAGCTAGACGTTATCTTAAATTCAATATTCCAATACTGGGAATTAATATGGGTACTGTTGGCTTTCTAACCGATATTAAAATTGAAGATTTTGATAATGTTATAAAAGATATTATCGATGGGAATTGCAAAATTGAAGAAAGAAATCTTGTTAGCGCAACTTTTAAAGAAACAACTGTATATGGCCTTAATGAAATTGTTATTCATTCCGGCGCTTACACACAACTAATGAGATATAGATTATCTGTAAATGATAAAGTTGTTTATGAGCAAAGGTCAGATGGCTTAATTATTGCAACCCCTACAGGTTCAACCGCATACGCACTATCTGCAGGTGGTCCTATTATCCATCCAGAACTAGATGTGTGGACCATATTACCAATGCTACCTCAAAGTATTTCGTCACGTCCTTTTGTAATATCCTCAAGTGCACACGTAAAAGTCAATCTTTTACGAGGGCCATTAGAGTCAGCAAAAATTTGTGCAGATGGTCAGGAAGATATTCCAGCTCCATATTTAGAAGATATAAAAATTTCAAAAATGGAACACAAATTAAGGTTAGTTCATCCTTTAAACAATGATTTTTTTGAGGCTTGTAGAGAAAAGCTAGGCTGGAGTTTAGATATATCTAAAATTAAATCTTAAGTGAATATTAAGAATTTACATATACCAATAATACTTATCTCAATAGCTATCTCATTATTATCTAATTACGGTAGCTTTATTTCTGTTATAGAGCCTTTTACGTTTCTAAAAATTGATTTAGCGTCAATTAATAAGGGCTATATAAACTTCTATTCTTTTGAAGAAACCTATAGCTTGAGTAATGATTGGTGGAGACTAATAACACCTATGTTAATTCATTTTTCTTTTGCGCATTTGGTTTTTAATTGTTTATGGATATATGTTTTAGGATCAAAAATAGAATTTAACGATGGACATCTTACCTTTTTAGGATTAATTTTATTCTCATCTATTGCTTCAAATTTAACACAGTATATTTTTGGTGGCCCTTCCTTGTTTGGGGGACTCTCAGGAGTAATTTATGGAATGTTAGGCTACTGTATGGTTATAGAACTTGAATCAAAACAAATGAGGTATGACTTACCCCCTGCTCTTTATTTATTTATGATAGTTTGGTTAATTCTAGGTTTTTTAGGTTTACTGACTTTATTTGGTTTTGGAAATGTTGCTAACTTTGCTCATCTCGGAGGCCTTATTTCAGGAATAATCTTTGCTATTATATTTAAACTTACTGGCAATAAATTAAGTTAGGATATTAATTTGAAAATACTTTTAAAAATAATAAAAATATTTCCTCCTGAGGCATCTCATGCTATTTCTCTTCACTGTTTAAACTTAATTTATAAACTTAAGGTTTTGAATTTATTTTTTCCAAAATATGAAAAAGAAAATTTTGAATTTGCTGGATTAAGTTTTTTTAATAAACTTGGAACAGCAGCAGGGCTGGATAAGAATGGTGATTTTATTGACTGTCTTGGAGCCATGGGCTTTGGGTTCCTTGAAGTTGGTACCGTCACTCCTTTACCTCAATCTGGCAATCCTAAACCAAGAGTTTTCAGATTATCTAAAGATAATGCAGTTATTAATAGACTGGGTTTTAATAATAAGGGCGTAGATTACTTAGTTAGAAAACTAAAACAAAAAAAATATCAGGGAGTTGTCGGCGTTAATATTGGAGCTAACAAAGATTCAAAAAATGAAAAAAGAATCAATGATTATCTGATATGTTTTGAGAAGGTTGCTGACTATGCTGATTACATTACTATAAATATCTCGTCTCCAAATACTCCAGAGCTAAGGAATTTACACAATCAAGACAATATAAAAGTATTGATACAATCAATTGAGGAAAAGTCTAAGTTTCTAAATTTTTCCGGTCCTATTTTTTTAAAAATTTCACCAGATGAATCAATTAGCTTAATAGAAGATATAGCTCAGATAATAGAAAATTCATTACTAACTGGCTTAATAGTCTCAAATACAACAATCAACAAAAAAAACCTTAATGATAAAAAATATACATCCTTTGAGGGAGGTCTTTCAGGAATGCCGTTAATGGAGGAATCTACAAAGCGTCTTAAGAGCATTAAAGAGAAATTTCCACTGCTACCCATTATTGGAGTTGGTGGTGTAATGTCAAAATCTGACTTTGATACAAAGATTTTATCAGGGGCATCTTTAGTTCAGATTTATACAGGTTTCACTATACGTGGACCACTAATTATTAAAGAAATTTTAGGCAAATAGGCATGGAAATTATAGTAGTAATTACAGTTATGGCATTTCTGATTGGGACTATAAGCTTTGCTTTACCTTCCAAATCATCACGAAAGATTTCAACATTAAGAATAGAAGCATCGAAGCTTGGATTCAAGATTTCCTCATCGTCAATTGGAAAAAATTTATTCAAAAACAAAGAATTAAATAACATGATTTATAAAATCAAAAATACATCAAATTTAAAAGAAGCTCATTTTCTTAGAGACAAAGACGAATTAATTTTGTATTCTCCACTCAAGTTGAAGTACTCAGATGACTATAATGAGATACAAAATGGGTTGCAAAACTTATCACCATTTGTATTGGAGATAATTTTTTCAAATTCATCTATCTCATTTATATGGAAAGAAAATGAAGGGCTCGACGAGCTAATAAAAATTAATAACTTGCTTAAAAATTTTTAAAAAAGTCTTGTCAAACTAACGTCATTAATGTTATTTCTTAAAAAGGAACAAATTTTTTATTATGGCAAAATCACTAGTAATCGTTGAATCACCTGCAAAAGCTAAAACAATTTCTAAGTATTTAGGTAAAGAATATATTGTTGAATCTAGTGTTGGTCATATAAGAGATTTACCAAAAAAAGCTTCACCAAATTCTAAAAGATCCTCTATTCCAAAAGATGTTTCACCTGAAGAGAAGGCTAGACTTAAAGCTATTAATGATAGAAATAGATTGATAAGAAGAATGGGCATTGATCCAGATAATGGATGGACTGCAGATTGGCAAATAATTCCCGAAAAAGAAAAAGTAATTAAATCTCTTCGCAAAGCAGCAAAAGGAGTCGATCATATTTACCTTGCAACTGACTTAGATAGAGAAGGTGAAGCAATAGCTTGGCATTTAAAAGAAGCTTTAGGTCCTGAGAAATACGATTATTCAAGAGTTAGGTTCAATCAAATTACAAAAACAGCAATTATTGATTCATTTGCTGATCCTAAAGAAATAGATTTAGATCTAGTTAAAGCTTACAGAGCTAGAAGATTTTTAGATAAAGTAATCGGATTTGAACTATCTCCACTATTGTGGAAAAAGATTGCAAGAGGACTATCAGCTGGAAGAGTCCAATCAGTTGCCTTGAGAGTATTAGATGAAAGAGAAAGATTAATTCAAGAATTTAATCCTGAAGAATTTTGGGAAGTCTCTATGGACCTCCAGAAAGACGACTTAATCATTCCATTTAGTCTAAATAGAAAAAAATCAGATCCATTGTTAAAAGAGGAGGAAGCAAGAAATATTGAAAACAGTATTCGTAACTCAGATCTTTTAATAAATGAAATTGTAAAAAAACCAGTTAAAGCAAAACCAAGAGCTCCTTTCATAACTTCAACTCTGCAACAGGCTGCAAGTACAAAGCTTAGCTTTGGTGTTAAAAGAACTATGCGTGTTGCACAAAAGCTCTATGAAGCAGGCCATATTACTTATATGAGAACTGATGCACCTAGCTTAAGCAAAGAATCAATACAAGATGCTAGAAATTATATTGGTGAAAGAGTTGGTGAAAAATACCTTACAAATGCTCCAAGAATCTATTCAAGCACTGAAAATGCTCAAGAGGCACATGAAGCGATAAGACCTACTAATGCTTATATGACAGTCGATGATTTAATGAATCAAACCGAAGAAGAAAAAAGACTTTATCAGTTAATTTGGCAGCAATATATTGCATCTCAAATGCCTGACGCTGAGTATTTATCAACCTCAGCAAAAATTAATATTGGTGAATATACTTTCTCTGCAAGAGGTAGAGAAGTAATTTTTGATGGCTTTACTAAAATTTCTCAACCAATGAAATCGGATGGCGATGATATTTTACCTCCACTTTCTGAGGGAGATACTCTTGACTTAAATGAAATAAAACTCGAACAAAAATTTACAAAACCTCCAGCAAGATTTTCTGAGGCAGCTCTTGTAAAAGAATTAGAGAAGAAAGGCATCGGCAGACCCTCTACTTATGCAAATATAATTTCTACCATTCAAGATAGAGGTTATGTTGAGATTCAAAATAGAAGATTCTTTGTTAAAAAAATTGGTCACATAGTCACAGAGAGATTGTTAGAGAGTTTTGATGACATCATGGATTATGAATTTACTGCAAATTTAGAAAATAATCTTGATAGCGTTGCAAGAGGTGAGCTTGATTGGAAAAATGTATTAGATGATTTTTATGGTGCCTTTCAAAAAGATCTAGTTTCTGCATCATATGAAGATGGTATGAGAGGCAATCAGCCAACTTCTACAAATATTACCTGTCCTTGTGGAAAGACTAATATGGTTATTAGGAATTCATCTAATGGAGTTTTCTTGGGATGCTCTGGATATCAAAACTTGGGAGATGATAAGTGTAAAGAAACTTTGAATTTAGTTTCAGGTGATGAGGCTATTAGTATTGATGATACAGAAGAGGCCACAAACTTAATGATCAAGAGAAGGTGTGATAAATGCGGCACTAGTATGGATAATTACCTTATCGATGAAGGGCGTAAACTTCATGTTTGTGGAAAGAATCCTGACTGTGATGGATATTTTATAGAAGAAGGTCAATTCAAGATAAAAGGCTATGATGGTCCTACGTTGGAATGTCATAAATGTGGCTCGGAAATGCAATTAAAGACAGGAAGATTTGGAAAATATTTTGGCTGTCTTAATGATAATTGTGGTGCAACAAGAGCATTACAAAGAAATGGTGAGCCAAAACCAATAATGATGGAACCAATATCCATTCCTGATTTAGCCTGTCTCAAATGTGAAGATCATTATCTTTTAAGAGATAGTATGAAGGGTTTATTTTTAGCAGCTAGTAAGTATCCAAAGAATAGGGAAACTCGAGCTCCTAAAGTTTCAGAGATAAATAATCTCTCTTCAGAAATATCTGAGGCTTGCAGATTTTTACCAAAGATAGATAAGCATTCATATTTAATGAGTGCTCCTGAGAAGGATAGGGATGGAAATCCATATGTAATTAGATATAACAAAACTGATGACGTTCACTACCTGGCATCGGAGAAGGATGGTAAAAAAACTAAATGGACAGCTGTTTATGATAATGGCGAATGGGTCCAAAATTTAAAAAGTTAGTGAATTCTAAAGAGCTAATTAATTTATATTTAGATATTTGTGAAGACATCCTAATCAATCTTGTTTTTGATGGATCAAATAAAGATAAAAATAATTTATACCTTTTTTTGTCATCGCTTGAGCAAAGTCTAGATTTTTTAGCAACAGATGTGAGTTCAATATTAAATTTAGATAGCAATACATTTACCAAATTAAATCATATAGCCAAGTGGAATATTCTTGCCGATGAGCCTGCAATCAAAAATATTATTAATAATGAGTTTAATAAGTCTGATGGAATATTTTTATTAATTAGTTCTACTAAAGATAAGCTATTTAATCCAATTGATTCAACAATTATTGCCTCAAATGACACAATTAACTTGAAAAAAATTAATTTGATATTAGATAAATATAAAAGGTTTATGCTGTTGCTTCGCAAAACTCTAGAGGAGTGTTAAGCTTTAGTAATACGGAGAAAAAATGTCAAACTATTTAGAATTAGCTCAATTACCTGATGGAAGCATTGTTTTAAGAAGATCAGATGATCATGATAATCCTATTGTAAAAATAGACTTTTCATCAGAATCTAAAGAATTTCTTCAAGGTCAAGAATTAGCTGTTGCTAAAGAAATGATTAGAGCCGGAATTGAAAGTGTAAGTGGAAGTGTGAGTGACTTTGATGAATTCTTCGACAGCCAAAAAGAAAGACTTTCAAAGAAGACAGTAATTCTGCATTAATTTTCTCTAATTAATCCTACGCTTTTACCTTCTATATATAATTCTGTTTCTTCTAGATTAATTTCTATATCGTTGAAGTCATTGTTCGCAGGCTTTAAATGAACAATATTTGGAGCACTTCTTTGAAAATATTTAACGGTCACCTCATCTTCAATACGAGCGATAACAATATCTCCATTTCTTATTTCTTGTGTCTTTTTAACGGCGATCAAATCATCCTCCATTATTCCAGCATCTTTCATACTCAACCCTCTAACTCTTAAAAAGTAATCAAAATCAGATCCAAAAAATCCCTTAGGGCAATTTAAAACTTTTTCAACATTTTCACTAGCTAGTGTTGGTGAGCCAGCAGCAACTAACCCAACAATTGGATACTCATTATCTTCATGAATAATTTCTGGGTTCGTAATGGAAATTCCTCTAGATGTACCACTCTCAATTGTAATAAAACCTTTTTTTTCTAGAGCACGCAGGTGGGTTTCTGCTGAATTAGGTGATTTAAAACCCAATTCTCTGCAAATATCAGCTCTTGTTGGAGGAAAACCTGTTTTATTTAGGTAAACTTGAATACAATCAAGTACTTTTTGTTGTTGAGGTGTTATATCTTTCATGCTTTTAAAATTATACTATATATTTATACAGTATAATGTCAAAATATAAATTAAATCAAGATAAATAATGAATGATCAGTCTAAATTAATTATAGGAATATCTTCTAGGGCTTTATTTAATCTAGATGAAAGTCACGAGATATATGAAAAAGAGGGTTTAGATTCATATAGAGATTATCAAATTGCAAATGAAGATAAAACACTTGACCCTGGTGAAGCTTTTAGTCTCGTTAAAAAAATACTAAGTATTAACTCTTTTTACAAAGATAAAGAAAGGATAGAAGTTATCCTTTTATCTAGAAATACATCTGACACTGGTCTAAGAATAAGAAACTCTATCGAAGCCCATGGTCTAAATATTAGTAGAGCTGCTTTTTGCGGTGGTGAAAGTCCTCACAGATACGTAAAAGATTTTGGAGTTCATCTTTTTTTATCAAGTAGTTTTGAAGATGTTAAGTTGGCAATCGAAAGTAATGTTGCTGCAGCAACTATTATTTCAAGAGACGGCGAAAACAATACACAGTCTAATGATGATCAACTTAAGATAGCTTTTGATGGCGACGCTGTTATTTTTTCTGATGATTCTGAAAAAGTTTTTCATGAAGAGGGTTTGGATGCATTTATTGAAAATGAAGTTATGGCTACCTCACCATTAAAAGAAGGACCTTTTAAATCTTTTTTAGTTGAACTTAACAAGATACAAAATGATTTTGATGCAAACGAATGCCCAATTAGAACAGCACTTGTAACAGCTAGATCTGCACCATCTGACAAAAGAGTTATTAAGACCTTGAGAGAATGGGGTGTGAGAATTGATGAATCTTTATTTTTAGGCGGTATGTCTAAACAACATTTTCTTAAATCTTTTGAGGCTGACATCTTTTTTGATGATCAAAAAAAACATATCATGGACGCCATAAAAACAACTGCATCGGGACACGTTCCCTATGGAATAAAAAATAAATAAAAGGACTTATCATGGAAATAGTATGCTTTGACATGGAAGGAACGCTTACTCCCGAAATTTGGGAGCAGATTGCTTTAAATACCGGCATAGAAGATTTTAATAAAACTACTAGAGATATCCCTGATTATTCAGACTTGATGGATTTTAGATTGAATGTGATGAAACAACACAATCTTAAATTATCAGATATACAGAAGGCCGCCAGTGAATTAGATCTTTTGGATGGAGCTGAAGAATTTTTAAACGATATTAGACAAAATTTTCAAGTTGTTATTCTTTCTGACACTTTTCACGAAATTGCAAAACCTTTAATGGATAAAATGGGACATCCATTACTTTTATGCCATAACTTAGAAGTGGAAAATGATGAAGTTATTTCCTATAAACTGCGTCATAAACAAGCAAAAAAACAAGCTATAACAGCTTTTCAATCAATTGGTTATAGATGTCTTGCAGCAGGAGATTCATACAACGATATACAAATGTTTGAGGTCGCTGAAAAAGGATT
Organism: uncultured SAR86 cluster bacterium; assembly: GCA_964276145.1. Taxonomy (GTDB): domain Bacteria; phylum Pseudomonadota; class Gammaproteobacteria; order Magnimaribacterales; family D2472; genus SCGC-AAA076-P13. Next base: position 28,515 of record CAXYDN010000004.1, read on the forward strand.
TTTTATGAATGCGCCTGATAAAATCTCATCAAGCTACCCAGACATACCTTCTTTCCATAATTACAAAGATTTAGAAAATGCTATTAAACTAAGCTCACATTTTATTAATGAATGACAAATTAAAATTAGATAACTACGAAAGGCCTAAACTTCAAATGCCTGATGAGGGCACTGATTTGTTATTGCATAGTTGTTGCGCCCCTTGTGCTGGTGAAATTATGGAAGCGCTGGCTGCATCAGATATAAAAACTACTGTATTTTTCTATAATCCAAATATCCATCCTACAGAAGAATATGAAATACGAAAAAATGAAAATAGAAGGTTTTGTGAGAAACTTGGTTTTGAATGTATAGATGCTGACTATGATAAAGATAATTGGTTTGAAAGAGTTAAGGGTCTTGAGGATGAGCCTGAAAGAGGAAAACGTTGCACCCAATGTTTTGATATGAGGTTTGAGAGGTCAGCTTTATTTGCAAAAGAAAATAATTTTAGTGTTTATGCAACAACACTTGGTATATCTAGATGGAAGGATATGAATCAAATTAATACTTCTGGCCACAAAGCTGCAGAAAGATATGAAGATATTACTTACTGGGATTTCAATTGGAGAAAACAAGGTGGCTCTTCAAGAATGATTGAGATATCTAAGAGAGAAGAATTTTATCAACAAGAGTATTGTGGATGCGTATATAGCTTAAGAGATACTAATAGGTGGAGAAGAAAAAATAACAAAGAAAGAATTATTCGGGGTGTAAAATTCTACGGATAATTTAGCATTTGGGAAACTAGCCTCGTGTGCATTATAATTCTTCAACCATGTCAGCAGGCAAAAAATTCAGAAACGCATTAAAAAGTAATAAGCCTCTTATTATTCCAGGCACTATTAATGCCTATTCTGCAATATTGGCAGAAAAATCTGGTCATCAAGCTATATATCTTTCAGGTGGAGGCGTTGCAGCTGCCTCATATGGCATACCAGACCTTGGTATTACTTCACTAGAGGATGTTTTAACAGATGTTAAGAGGATAACTAATGCTTCATCTCTTCCATTGCTTGTTGATATTGATACTGGTTGGGGAGGAGCTTTTAATATATCAAAAACAATTAAAAGTATGATTGATGCAGGCTGTGGTGCTGTTCATATAGAAGATCAAGTTTCTCAAAAAAGATGTGGTCACAGGCCAAACAAATCATTAGTTACTAAAGAAGAAATGCAAGACAGAATAAAGGCTGCTGTTGATGGCAGACACGATGAATCTTTTTTTATAATGGCCAGAACAGATGCAGTTGCATCTGAGGGAATTAAAGGCGCTATTGATAGAATTTCAGCCTATATCGAAGATGGTGCAGATGGTATCTTTCTTGAAGCGGCAACTAGTTTAGAAGAATATTCAGCAGTTAAAGATAAAATTGAAGTTCCAATTCTTGCAAATATTACAGAATTTGGAAAAACGCCTTTATTCAATAAAGATGAACTGGCTAGCGCTGGTGTTGATATGGTGCTTTATCCATTAACTGCTTTTAGAGCTATGAGCCAAGTAGCGGAAAAAGTTTACATTTCACTCGCTAAAGAGGGGACACAAGAGGGTCTCTTGGATATAATGCAGACCCGTGAAGAATTATATGAACGATTAAACTATCATAGTTTCGAACAAAAACTAGATGACTTATATAAAAAATAAGAATTAGAATAAGAGGATAATATGGTTAAAAAGTTAGAAGGTGCTGGACTAAGAGGACAGGTAGCAGGGGAAACATCTTTATCAACGGTCGGTCAAATAGAAGGCTTAGCTTACAGAGGCCATAAGATAGAAACCCTAGCTGAAAAAGCTTCATTTGAAGAAGTTGCCTACTTGCTCTTATATGACAAATTACCAAACTCATCTGAGCTGAATGAATACAAAGCTCTATTAAAAAGCCAAAGAGATCTTCCACAATCATTAAAAGAAGTTCTTCAAAAAATACCAGCTTCAGCTCATCCCATGGATGTTATGAGAACTGGCACTTCGATGTTAGGTAATTTAGAGCCCGAAGGTGATTTTAGCAACCAGCTACATTCTATAAATAGAATGATAGCTACCATGCCTTCAATTGTTACTTACTGGTATAAATTTTCTCATGATGGGGAAGATATAAATTTAGTTAATGATGAAGACTCAATGGCTGGACATTTTCTTCATATTCTTCATGGAAAAACTCCAAGTGATCTTCATAGAAAAGTTATGGATGTTTCTCTAGTTTTATATGCCGAGCATGAATTTAATGCCTCCACTTTCACAGGAAGAGTTTGCGCCTCAACTATGTCAGATATTCATTCGTGCGTTGTTGCGGCTATTGGTTCATTAAGAGGGCCATTGCATGGCGGAGCAAATGAAAAGGCTATGGAATTAATTGAAAACTGGACTTCAAGAGAGGAAGCAAAAGATAAAATATTATCAATGCTTGCCAATAAAGAAAAAATAATGGGTTTTGGTCATGCGGTATATTCAATACGTGATCCTAGAAATGCAGTAATCAAGGAATATGCAAAAGAACTATCAAAACTTCATGAGAATGATGATTTATATCAAGTTGCTGAAGAAGTTGAAAAAGTAATGGCAGATGAAAAGAAAATGTTTGCTAATGCAGATTTCTTTCATGCTCCTGCTTATTTTTATATGGGTATTCCAACAAAATTATTTACCCCAATTTTTGTAATGTCTAGAGTTTCTGGATGGACTGCTCACTGTATGGAACAAAGAGCAAATAATAGAATTATTAGACCAAGCGCAGATTATATTGGTGTAGAAAGCTCTGAGTGGGTTGATATAGAAGATAGGGACTAAGATATGTCCTCAAATGTTGATTTAAATATCAGACCTGGCTATGACTCTGTAATTTCTGAAATCGCAGATTATGTTTCAAATTTTCAAATTCGAATCCGAGCTTGCATTAGACACTGCAAGAAATTGTCTTATTGATACCATTGGTTGTGGTTTACTGGCATTAAAATTTCCAGCTTGCACAAAAATGCTTGGGCCAGTAGTTGAAGGAACTTCGGTTCCTTATGGAGTAAGAGTTCCTGGAACAAATTTTAAATTAGATCCTATTAAAGGTGCGTTTGATATCGGCTGTATTATTAGATGGCTGGATTATAATGACACATGGCTTGCAGCTGAATGGGGTCACCCATCTGATAATTTGGGTGGAATATTAGCAGTTGCTGATTTTATTTCTCAAAAGAATGTTTCTGAGGGAAAAGAGCCCATAAAAATGAAGCAAGTCTTGGAGTCCATGATAATGGCTCATGAAATCCAAGGAGTTTTAGCACTTAAAAACAGCTTTAACAAAGTTGGACTGGATCATGTTGTTTTAGTTAAAGTTGCATCAACAGCACTTGTAACTAAGCTAATGGGCGGCAACTCTGATCAAATTAAAGATGCAGTAAGTCAGGCTTGGGTTGATGGCCAAAGTCTAAGAACATATAGACACGCACCAAATGCAGGTTCTAGAAAAAGTTGGGCCGCAGGAGATGCTACTAGCAGAGCTGTCAGACTAGCAATGATTACTCTCTCAGGTGAAATGGGCTATCCAGGAGTTCTATCAGCGCCTGTATGGGGCTTTGAAGATGTCTTATTTAAAGGGGAACAGCTTTCTCTTCCTCAAGCATTTAACTCCTATGTAATGGAAAATATTCTATTTAAAATTAGTTTCCCTGCTGAGTTTCATGCTCAAACAGCAGTAGAGGCAGCAGTCACTCTGCATCCTCAAATAAAAGATAGATTAGATGAAATTAAATCTGTTGAAATTACCACTCATGAATCTGCTATAAGAATTATTTCCAAAGTAGGTGAGCTCAACAATCCCGCAGATAGAGATCATTGTCTTCAATATATGGTTGCCATAGGTCTTATAAAGGGAGACTTAGTTGCTGAAGACTACGAAGATGATGTAGCCGCAGATCCTAGAATCGACGCTTTAAGACAAAAAATGATAATTAGTGAGGATAAAAGATACTCTACTGAATATCATGAAGCAGATAAGAGATCTATAGCTAATAAAATTCAAATTCATTTTAATGATGGAAGTTTTACCGATGAAATCGAAGTTGAGTATCCTATTGGACATAAAAGAAGAAGGGAGGAAGGTATCCCAGTTCTTGAAAAGAAATTTTTAAGAAATTTAGAAATTACATATTCGAAAGAAAAGTGTTCAGAAATCTATTCACTTTGTACGAATCAGCAAGAACTAGAGAATACCTCTGTAATAGACTTCCAAGAACTACTAACGGTAGAAAGCAATAATTTCTAATTATTTGAAAATAGCCTAAATAATCCCTAAAATAAGGCGTTTTATCAATTTTGGACTATAATCACTGCCATGTCAGGCAATACGTTTGGAAATATTTTTAAAGTTACGACCTTTGGTGAGAGTCATGGTCATGCTTTGGGCTGCATAATTGATGGCTGTCCGCCAAATTTAGAGATAGATGAATCAGATATTCAAATTGAATTAGATAGAAGAAAGCCTGGCCAATCAGATGTTACAACTCAACGCAAAGAAGATGATACAGTGCAAATTTTATCCGGTGTTTTTGAAGGAAAAACATTAGGCACGCCTATTAGTTTATTAATCTTCAACAAAGATCAACAATCAAAAGACTATTCAAACATTAAAGACTCCTTTAGACCAAATCATGCAGATATAACCTATCAAGCAAAGTACGGACATAGAGATTACAGGGGTGGGGGTCGATCAAGTGCTAGAGAAACTGCCATGAGAGTTGCTGCTGGAGCAATAGCAAAGAAATATCTTGCACAACATGGAGTTAAAACTACAGGATATGTATCTCAAATTGGCAGTATTGCTGCAGAATCAATCACTCCAGAGTCCGCAAACAAAAACAAATATTTTTTTGGTGATATGTCAAAAATCGATGATTTAAATAATATGTTTGAAGAGTTAATAGCTGAAGGTAACTCAGTTGGGGCTAAGCTAGGAGTTTGTGTTGAAAATTGTCCAGTAGGTCTTGGGGAGCCTGTATTCGATAAGCTCAACGCAGATCTTGCAAAAGCAATCATGAGCATCAATGCAGTTAAATCAGTTTCTATTGGTAATGCAGAAAATATATTAAATCTTAAGGGTTCTGAAATACGTGATGAAATAAGATCAGATGGTTTTGCATCAAATAATGCTGGAGGAATTTTAGGTGGTATTTCTAACGGCGATAATATAGAGCTAGATTTTTTAATTAAACCAACTTCAAGTATTAAAAAGAAAGGCAAGACTGTAGATAAAGAAGGTAAAGAAGTTGATATAGAAGTTGTTGGTCGACATGATCCTTGTGTTGGCATTCGCGCAGTACCTATAGCAGAAGCAATGGTCAACCTAGTTATCATGGACCATCTTTTAAGAAACCGTGCTCAGTGCGGTGAGGTCGAACAAAAATTACCATTCACCAAGTAACATGCCAAAGACTTTATACGACAAGCTTTGGGATGAGCACCATATAGTAACCTTAGATTCCTCAGAATCTCTTATATATATTGATAGACAATATCTACATGAAGTCACTTCACCTCAAGCATTTGAAGGACTTACAAAAAAAGATTTAAGACCATGGAGATTAAATGCGAATATTGCAACTCCTGATCATAATGTTCCCACCGAAAGAGGCGACTCATTTAGAACAGAAAATATTCAAGATGAAATATCTAAAATCCAAGTCGTAGAGCTAGATAAAAATTGTAATAAATTCGGAATCAAACAATTTGATATAACATCAATTAATCAAGGAATTGTTCATGTAATCGGACCAGAGTTAGGTTATACCTTGCCTGGGATGACAATTGTATGTGGTGACTCCCATACTTCAACTCATGGAGCTTTTGGTTGTCTTGCAATGGGCATAGGCACATCTGAAGTAGAGCATGTATTGGCTACACAAACATTAAAAGTTTCAAAATTAAAAAATATGAATGTTAGATTTAATGGTAGTCCTCAGTCAGGAGTTACATCTAAAGATATCGTGCTATATCTTATTAGAAAAATTGGTACAGCTGGTGGAAATGGACATGCGATAGAGTTCTCCGGTTCTTATATAAATAGTATTTCTATGGAAGCTAGAATGACTATATGTAATATGTCTATTGAAGCAGGTGCTAAAGTTGGATTAATAGCACCAGACTCAACCACCATCGAATATGTAAAAAATCACAGCCAATTATCTGAAGAAGAATTTAAATCTGCTTCTCTTCATTGGAACACACTGGTATCAGATACGGATGCTCTTTTTGATAAAGAGATAGAGATTGATGTATCTAAAATTAAACCTCAGATCACTTGGGGTACCTCTCCAGAAATGGTTGTAGATTTTGATCAAGATATACCCAATATCAGCGCGGTAGAAGATGGAGATAAGAAAAATACTGAACTAGCAAAACAATATATGGGAATTGAAGAAAATCAGAAATTAACTGATCTAAAATTCGATAAAGTGTTTATAGGGTCTTGTACGAACTCTAGAATTGAAGATTTAAGAGAAGCTGCTAAAGCTGTCGATGGAAAAAATGTTTCGGATAACATCGTCCAAGCAATAGTTGTACCTGGCTCTGGATTAGTTAAAGAGCAGGCAGAATCCGAAGGACTTGATATTATTTTTGAAAAAGCAGGTTTTGTTTGGAGAGATCCTGGTTGTTCTATGTGTTTGGGTATGAACCCAGATCAATTAGAGCCATATGAAAGATGCGCATCAACTTCAAATCGAAATTTTGAAGGTAGGCAAGGTAATCTTGGAAGAACACATCTTATGAGTCCTTTGATGGCAGCATTAACGGCTGTTAATGGCAAAGTGGTAGATCCATCATGAAATTGCAAGGTAACGAATTAATAATAAATGGAGTGGTTGCATCTATCGATAGAGATAATATTGATACCGATCAAATTATTCCAACCGAGTATCTAAAGTCTATAAAAAAGTATGGATTCGAAGATTATTTATTTGATGGCTGGAGATATCTTGATGAGGGAAAATTAGGCATTTCAAAAGATGAAAGAAAGCAAAATCCTGATTTTATTCTCAACAAAGAACCTTTCAACAAGGCGTCAATCTTATTAACTAGAGATAATTTTGGGTGTGGCTCATCGAGAGAACATGCAGTTTGGGCTTTAAGAGATTTTGGAATTAAAACAGTTATAGCTTCATCTTTTGGGGATATCTTTTATAACAATTGTTTTAAAAATGGCGTTCTTCCAATTAAACTCAACAAAGATCAAATAGATAATTTATTTAAGAGCCTTAAAGATGTCTCTGGTGAATTATCAATAAGCCTAGATTCAAAAAAAATATCTCAAAATGATAAAGAGTTATATGCATTCGATGTTGAAGAAAACCTTCTTGAAAGAATCGTCTATGGTTTAGATGATGTTGATATGACTCTTAAATTTAAAGATAAAATAGCAAGCTTTGAACAAGAAAGAAAACAAGAAAAACCATGGATATTTTCAAATGACTAAAGAAATATTAATTTTACCAGGCGATGGTATAGGACAAGAGGTTACTAGTTCTGCAAAAGAAGTTTTAGATTATTTAATAGGTGCAAATAACTTAGACTTTAATATTACTGAAATGGATGCAGGTGGAACTGCCTATGATAAGCATGGGTCGCCTCTTCCAGATGATGTTTTAGCACAAGCAAAAAAATCTGATGCCATTTTATTCGGAGCAGTAGGTGGACCTAAATGGGATGACTTAGGCTGGGATGATAGACCAGAACAGGCATTGTTATCTTTAAGAAAGGAATTAGAATTATTTGCAAATCTCAGACCTGCATTTTTATTTAATGAACTAGCATCCGCATCTCCTATTAAAAATCATATTATTGAGAACTTAGATATTCTGATAGTAAGAGAACTTACTGGAGGCATATATTTTGGTGAACCAAGAGCAATTGTAGAAGATGAAACTCCTCCATATGCATTTAATACTATGATTTATAACGAGGATGAAATTAAACGTATAGCAAAAGTAGCATTTGAAGCAGCTCAAAAAAGAGGAGGCAAATTATGCTCGGTGGAAAAAGCTAACGTCTTAGAAGTTTCAAAGTTTTGGAGATCAATTGTTAGCGATATGGCAAAGGATTTTCCTGATGTAGAGTTATCTCATCAATTAGCTGATAACACAGCAATGCAGCTTGTTCTGAACCCTAATCAGTTTGATGTAATTGTTTCTAGCAATTTGTTTGGTGATATCTTGTCTGATATTGCCGCTACATTATCAGGTTCAATTGGGATGCTTCCATCTGCATCCATAAATAGCTCATCACAAGGTATGTATGAACCATGCCATGGCAGTGCTCCAGATATTGCTGGCATGAATATTGCAAACCCAATAGCAATGATCGCATCTCTTGGAATGGCTCTTAAGTATTCTTTAGATCAAAAAGATTTAGCTAACAGGATTGATGATGCTATTAAAGAATTTATATCCCAAGGCTATAGAACGAAGGACATTAGTACTTCTGAGGAATATGTTAAAACCTCTGAAGTAGCTTCAATATTAATAGGAATTTTAAAAAATGGATAAGCCGTTAAATATGGCACTGGTTGGTGCTTCTGGTGTTGTTGGACAAAAGATACTTCAGTTACTACAAAAAAAAGATATCAAAATAGATAACTTATTCCCTCTTGGTAAATCTACTGTTGGACAGACTATTAGCTTCCAAAATAAAGATTATATTATTGGTGATTTGGATTCATTTGATCCAAAAGAGGCAAATATTACAATTTTTTCTGCAGGAGGCTCTGTTGCAAAAAAGCATGCAAAGAAATTTGTAGAATCTGGTAGTTATGTCATAGATCTATCTTCTGAGTTTAGATACGAAGATGATATTCCTTTAATCATTCCAGAAATAAATGGAGATATTCTTGAAAATCTTAAAGAGCCTACATTGATTGCTAATCCAAACTGCTCAACATCTCAACTATTAATGGTCTTAAAGCCTATTCATGAGAGATATGGTATTGAGTTCTTAAATATAGCTACCTATCAAGCAGTATCAGGAACGGGGAAAGAGGCAGTTGAAGAGTTAAGGTCTCAAACATACGATAATGATTCAATCGAATCAAAAGTGTATCCAAAACCAATTGCCTTCAATGTAATACCTCAATGTGATATCTTTTTAGATAATGCTTTTACCAAAGAAGAAATGAAATTAGTATGGGAAACCAAAAAGATTTTAGATCCAAAAATCGATGTTCAAGCAACTTGCGCAAGAGTTCCTGTCTTTAATGGACATTCTGAGGCAGTATTTTTAAAAATTTCTAATAAGGCTTCAAGAGAAGATATTATTGAGGCAGTTCAAGGAACCGAAGGGGTCTCTGTTATGGATAACCCTGACTCTCTAGAGTACCCAACTCCTTATGAACAGGCGAATGATTCTGAGGATGTTTATGTTGGAAGAATAAGATCACAAGATATCCAAGGAGGCACATGGATTTCTCTATGGATTGTTGCAGATAATGTTTATGGAAAGGGCGCTGCATTGAATGCAGTTCAAATACTTCAAAAATTAATTGTTAATAATAAGCTGTGTTAAGAATATTTTTAATTTCTTTCTTTTTACTTCCAATTAATCTAATTGCTGATGCTTTGCTGTCATCGCCAAAGTTAAGTCTCAATGCTCAAGGTGAAAGGGTTATTGAGTTTAAAATTCAGAGCCCAAGAATATCTGACCAAGATATTATTCTTAAAGAATACAAATCAGAAGAATTATTAACCCAAGAAAATATTTCGTACACACTTCTAGAAGACTATTCGAACTACAAGTCATTTTCGATTGTTTTAAAAGATGAATATGAAGGAAACTATTTTAATTTCAAGCTTGTTATTAAAAATGAGCTAGCTAAGGATATATTTATTTTTTTACCCTCAAAAATAAATATTTCACCTAAGAAGAAGCCTCAACAAAAAATTTATAAGCCTATACCTGATGAAATCGAGATTCCTATTGAAATACTTGAACCTAAAAAAACTATTGATCAGTCAGTCCAAGAGCAACAAAGGATAATTAAGGCGAGTGATATTAGTACTATGTGGAGTATGGCTTCAAATATTAAGCAAGACACAACTAATACATCTATTTACCAAATCATGTGGTCAATCTATCTTGGCAACAAAGATGCCTTTATAGATGGAAATATAAATCTTGTAAGAAATGATAAAGATTTAATCATTCCATCTTTTTCATCTATGTCTAGTATCTCTGATAGCGAGGCAAGAAGTTCAATTTTAGCAATGAATGAGTCTTATTCTTTATCACTTGTTCCTGCAATGAAATCATTATTAGTTTTAACTGCACCAAAAATTAAAGAGGCACCAACGCCAAAAATCAAAGAGGTTATTGAAGAAGATACATCTAAACCAGTTGATATTAATAATGAAAATCTGAATGATCCAAAAAGTCTAATTGAAAATAATACAACAACATTAGAAATGGCAATAGAAAGTAAAGTTGCTGAGGAACTAATTAAAGAAACTGAAATCCTAGAAACTGAAACTTCTCAAGGTTTTGGTTTAATGGATCTACTTTTTGTAGCATTTGTATCAATCCTTTCTGGAGTATTGATAGCTCTTATTTATATTCAATTGAAATCAAGACAACCAAAAAAAATTGATTATGATTTTGAAGAGGCTACAGATTCTCCATCCTCAATAGAAGGGTTGCCAAAAGGTTTAAGTATTCAAAACAATCAAGATGAGCAACAGCTTGATTTAGCTATAACCTATAACGAAATGGGTGACTTTAAAAATGCAAAAACTATCTTAGAAAATCTTATCAAATCAACTGATAATGAAGCATTAAAAATTAATGCTCAAAATCTTTTAGATACAATTAGTGAACAGTGAAATTAGCCTTTACAACCGAGTATGATGGCTCTGCATTTTCAGGTTTTCAAAGACAAAAAAATGCTGACTCAGTCCAACAAAACATAGAAGAAGCATTAGAGAAAATCACTCAGAATAAAGTTGTTATAAATTATGCTGGCAGAACCGATTCTGGAGTTCATGCCTTGTCACAAGTTTTTGACTTTGAAACTGATCTTGAAAGACCAGATAAAAATTGGATTGATGGAATAAATTCAAATCTAGTTGATTCCATCGCAGTTTCAAGCATTTCAAGGGTTCCAAATGATTTCCATTCACGGTTTTCAGCTATCGAAAGAAGTTATACTTATGTAATCTATAACTCAAGGAGTAAACCATTGTTCTTTGGAAATATATCTCATTGGGATAACAATAAAATTGATTTGGATGTGCTTAAACAACAATCACAAATGTTTCTAGGGTCACATGATTTTTCTTCTTTTAGAAGCTCAAGCTGTAACTCAAAAAACCCAGTAAAAAAAGTTAATATGATAGATGTTGAAAGCCATGATAGATTCATATTTATTACGATCAAAGCTAATGCTTTTTTACATAATATGGTAAGAATTATGGTTGGGACTTTATTAGATATTGCAAAAGGGGAGATTGATTACAGTATTGAAGAAATCCTTACAAAAAAAGATAGAAGTTTTGCAGGAAAAACTCTTTCAGCTAAAGGTTTATTTTTTCTTGGACCTAAATATAATTCAGAATTTAATATTGCTAGTCCAACCAATCATTTAATGGATCGATTTAAAATATGAATTCACCAAAAGTAAAGATCTGTGGTATTTCTAACATTGAAATCTTAAAAACTTTAATTAGTTTAGATCTAGATTTCATTGGATTTATTTTTTATTCAAAAAGCCCAAGATATGTAGATACTAAATTTCTTCAATCGATTGAAGATATAGATTTTAAAGACTCAAGACCTGTTTGTGTTTATGTTAATGCTGATGAGGATTACATTTATGAGACGTCTTCATATTTTAATAATCCAATTCTGCAGTTTCATGGTGATGAAGAAAATAATTTTTGTGAATCATTTGGCCTTGATTACTGGAAGGCTATCAGAGTGAAGGATAAAGAAGATCTAGAAACCATCTCTCTTTATAACTCTGCTCAAGCAATCCTACTTGAAAATCATAAAGAAGGTTCCTATGGCGGTACAGGAGAATCCTTCAATTGGACAATATTAAAAGATATTGAAAATGATGATCAAAATTTTGTTCTTTCTGGTGGAATTAATTCTCAAAATGTCGATAATGCATTAAAGACAAATTCTTGGTGCCTGGATCTAAACTCTGGAGTTGAATCTCAAGAGGGCATCAAAAACATCGAATTGGTAAAAGATATTTTAAAAACAATAGAAACTTATGGCATCTGATAATTTTAGTTTTCCTGATAAAGAAGGATTTTTCGGCGAATATGGTGGAAAGTTTGTTCCAGAGACACTTATGTATGCTTTGGAAGAACTTGAAAATACATACAACCAACTAAAAGACAATAAAGAATTCATCGATGAATTTTATAAAGACTTATCGGCTTTTGTTGGAAGGCCGTCACCATTATATTTTGCTCAAAGACTTACAGATCATTATGGCTCTGGTTCAATTTGGTTAAAGAGAGAAGATCTCAATCATACAGGTGCTCATAAAATTAATAATACTGTTGGTCAAATATTGCTTGCTAAGCACATGGGCAAAAAAAGAATTATTGCTGAGACTGGAGCTGGTCAACATGGTGTTGCAACAGCAACAGTTGCTGCAAGACTAGGTTTAGAATGCCATATTTATATGGGTGCTGAAGATGTAAGAAGGCAGTCATTAAATGTTTACAGAATTAAACTACTAGGCGCCCATGTTCATCCCGTTGATTCTGGTTCAGCAACTTTAAAAGATGCTTTAAACGAAGCGCTTAGAGATTGGGTTACTAACGTCGATGATACTTATTATATTATTGGAAGTGTTACTGGCCCTCATCCATATCCCATGATAGTTAGAGACTTTAATTCTGTTGTTGGAAAAGAAGTTATTCAACAATCAGATGAATTGTTTGGAAAAATGCCTGAAGCAATTGTGGCATGCGTTGGAGGCGGATCAAATGCCATGGGTATTTTTTATCCTTTTATTGATATAAAAGAGACAAGACTTATTGGAGTTGAAGCTGGTGGTAAAGGTGTTTCAACTGGCGAACATGCTGCACCTCTTAATGATGGGACTCCAGGAGTTCTTCACGGGGCACGAAGTTATTTAATGCAAGACGAAGCTGGACAGGTTAAAGATACAAAGTCAGTCTCAGCAGGGCTAGATTATCCTGGTGTTGGACCAGAACATTCATGGTTAAAAGATGTCGGTAGAGCCGAGTATGTTGCAGTTAGTGATGATGATGCACTAAAAGCATTCCATGAAGTTACTGAGCTTGAAGGAATTATGCCTGCATTAGAAACAGCTCATGCTTTTGCTTACCTTGAGCCTTTAATGAAAGAGCTAGACTCTTCGGCTAATGTTGTAGTTAATGTATCTGGAAGAGGCGATAAAGATATAAATACAGTTGCTGAAATTGATGGAATCAAGTTTTGAATAGACTGTCTTCAAAATTAATCGAGCTTAAACAAAATAATAAAAAAGCCTTGGTTGCCTATTTAGTTGCAGGCGATCCTGACCTTGATACAACCCTTGAACTAATGCACTTATTTGTTGAGTCTGGAGTAGATGTTATCGAAATAGGTGTTCCATTCACAGATCCAATAGCAGAAGGTCCAACTATTCAAAAAGCTCATGATAGAGCTTTAAAAAATGACATATCATTAAAAATGATTATAGATTTAGTTGAAAAATTCAGAAGTTTAAATAAAGAAACACCAATTGTATTAATGGGATATTTGAATACCTTTATTTCTCATATCGATATGGTTAAGTCTACCGATGACAATAGTGTTGATTCTATTTTAGTTGTTGATGTACCTGGAGAACTCAATTTAGAAACATACGGAATTTCTAATCCGAATATAAATACAATTTCGCTTATCTCCCCAACCACAAAAGAGGACAGAGTTGAGTCCATAGCTAAAAACAGTACTGGGTTTATTTATTACGTTAATCTTAGAGGTGTAACTGGTTCTTCTAATTTAGATATAGATGAAATACAAAAAAATATTGCAAGGATTCAGCAATACTCAGATCTTCCAACTATGGCAGGATTTGGCATTAAATCAGCCGAAGATGCTAAGGCCTTAGCTTCATGCTCTGATGGCATTGTTATAGGTTCCTCTATAGTTGAAATGATAGCCGAAAAGTCTTCAACAAAAGAATTTGATAGAATAGGTAAATATCTTAAGGAGATGAAAGCAGCTATATCATGAACTGGCTAACAAGGCTCATACCTTCAATAATGACATCCAAGTCTAAAAGTAAGGTGCCTGATGGACTTTGGACCTCATGCCCTTCATGCGAATCTGTTCTTTATGCTCCTGATCTAGAAAAGTCATTATTTGTTTGTTCAAAATGCGATCATCACTTGAGAATTGGAGCCAGAAAGCGATTAGAAATTTTTTTAGACAATGGTTACTTTGACGAAATTGCAAAAGATATAAAAACCAAAGATTCTCTTAAGTTCAAAGACACCAAACATTACACATCTAGAATCAAAGATGCTGTCTCTTCTACTGGAGAAAATGAAGCCATTATAATTGGCAAAGGTGCATTAGACTCTATGGATGTCGTTGTTGCAGCCTTTGAGTTTAGATTTATGGGTGGCTCTATGGGAGGAGTGGTTGGAGAAAAATTTGTTCAAGGGGTTAATCAAGCTATTAAATCTAGATGTCCCTTTATATGTTTTTCAACAAGTGGCGGAGCAAGAATGCAGGAATCAATGGTTTCTTTAATGCAGATGGCAAAGACCTCAGCAGCTCTTCAGAAACTAAAAGCAGAAAAACTACCTTATATTTCTGTAATGGTAGATCCTATTTATGGTGGTGTTTCAGCTAGCCTAGCGATGCTTGGAGATATAAATATAGCTGAGCCTGATGCGCTTGTAGGTTTTGCTGGCAGAAGAGTTATTGAACAAACAGTTAGGGTAGATTTGCCAGAAGATTTTCAGAAATCAGAGTTTTTGTTAAAAAATGGTGCAATTGATATGATTGTTCATAGAAAAAATATTAGAAGCAAAGTTCACGGACTACTTAAAAAAATATATAAACCTTAATGAATATTGAGAGAATTGTAGGTCTAGTTTTTAGCATCAGCCTTTTGCTAGTATTGCTATTCGTTGTTCTCACACCCCAGATAGATTACCAACAAGAATTTACCATTTCCGATCCAGTAATTAATGAAACAACTGCTGAGGAAGAAGAAGTCGTTGAAGTGGAAGAAAAAGAAACTGAGATTTTAAAAGAAAATCCTATCTTTGAATCAGATGTAGCTAATATTAAAAAATCTGATTTTGATCTTTTTGTACTTAGGGTTCATGTTTTATCTTCAGAAGATAATGCAAAAAAAATAGTCACTCAAATTAATGAAGGGGGTTTTCCTGCTTTCACAGAACTTTTTGGAGCCAAACAAAATCTTCATGCAGTATATGTAGGACCTTTTATAGAAAAAGATGATATAGAATTAAATATGGATTTAATTCAACAAGTTTCTGAATCAAAAAACGGAGAGATATCTAGATGGAAGCTCTAGGTTTAAATATCACTGACTGGTTTATTTTAGTTGTTTTAACTGCATCTGGCTTAATATCATTAGCTAGAGGTTTTACTAAAGAATTCTTATCATTATTTCTCTGGGTCGTAGCTTTCATTGCTGCAGTTAGTCTTGAATACTTAGCCACCCCAAAGATTAATGAATTTATTGGCAACGAAGAGGTATCTAAAATTCTTTCTTATATCGTTGTTTTTATGGTTTGCATCATTCTTGGTGGAATGGTTATTAAATTTATAGGTACTTTAATTAAATGGTCAGGAGCATCAGGCTTTGATAGATTTCTTGGAGTGTTATTTGGTCTTACAAGAGGACTAATAGTTCTTTTTGTTATATTCCTCTTATTACCATCAAGCGTAAAATCAACTGATTTAATTAACCAATCTAAAATAACACCCATAATTGAAAAATATGCTCCACAAATTGAAGCTTATTTTAGAGATTTAATAGATAATAGAAACTTAGTCGAAGAAGCCATGGATGTCATTGAACCAATTAAAGAGGAATTGGCTCCAGATTCAGAAGACGTTAATCCTACTCAAGAGGAATCTTAATGTGTGGAATAGTTGGAATTTCTGCTGAAACTAACGTAGCTGCAGAAATATATGACTCACTTTTAATGCTTCAGCACAGAGGCCAGGACGCTGCTGGCATGGTAGTTTGCGACTCTCAAGATAAACTAAATAGCAGAAAATCTATGGGTTATGTTAGAGACATAGATTACCAACAAGAATTTACAGTTTCTAATCCAGTAATTAGTGAAACAACTGCTGAGGAAGAAGAAGTCGTTGAAGTGGAAGAAAAAGAAACTGAGATTTTAAAAGAAAATCCTATCTTTGAATCAGATGTAGCTAATATTAAAAAATCTGATTTTGATCTTTTTGTACTTAGGGTTCATGTTTTATCTTCAGAAGATAATGCAAAAAAAATAGTCACTCAAATTAATGAAGGGGGTTTTCCTGCTTTCACAGAACTTTTTGGAGCCAAACAAAATCTTCATGCAGTATATGTAGGACCTTTTATAGAAAAAGATGATATAGAATTAAATATGGATTTAATTCAACAAGTTTCTGAATCAAAAAACGGAGAGATATCTAGATGGAAGCTCTAGGTTTAAATATCACTGACTGGTTTATTTTAGTTGTTTTAACTGCATCTGGCTTAATATCATTAGCTAGAGGTTTTACTAAAGAATTCTTATCATTATTTCTCTGGGTCGTAGCTTTCATTGCTGCAGTTAGTCTTGAATACTTAGCCACCCCAAAGATTAATGAATTTATTGGCAACGAAGAGGTATCTAAAATTCTTTCTTATATCGTTGTTTTTATGGTTTGCATCATTCTTGGTGGAATGGTTATTAAATTTATAGGTACTTTAATTAAATGGTCAGGAGCATCAGGCTTTGATAGATTTCTTGGAGTGTTATTTGGTCTTACAAGAGGACTAATAGTTCTTTTTGTTATATTCCTCTTATTACCATCAAGCGTAAAATCAACTGATTTAATTAACCAATCTAAAATAACACCCATAATTGAAAAATATGCTCCACAAATTGAAGCTTATTTTAGAGATTTAATAGATAATAGAAACTTAGTCGAAGAAGCCATGGATGTCATTGAACCAATTAAAGAGGAATTGGCTCCAGATTCAGAAGACGTTAATCCTACTCAAGAGGAATCTTAATGTGTGGAATAGTTGGAATTTCTGCTGAAACTAACGTAGCTGCAGAAATATATGACTCACTTTTAATGCTTCAGCACAGAGGCCAGGACGCTGCTGGCATGGTAGTTTGCGACTCTCAAGATAAACTAAATAGCAGAAAATCTATGGGTTATGTTAGAGACGTGTTTCAGCAAAATCATATGAATAAGCTTGTTGGCAGTTATGGAGTGGGCCATGTTCGATATCCAACTGCTGGCGGAACAGGAAAAGAATTTGCTCAACCTATGTATGTGAATTCACCTTATGGAATTAGCTTGGTTCATAATGGCAATCTAACGAACTCAAAAGAGCTTGGTGTGCAGTTATTTCATGCAGAAATGAGACATCTAAATACTGATTCAGATTCCGAAGTTCTTTTAAATATTTTTGCTCACGAGCTCGGCAAACAAAGAGAAATCTACCCATCCGCAGAACATATTTTTAAAGCAGTATCAAAGACACACAGAAGATGTGATGGAGCCTATGCAGTATTAGCTTTAATAACAGGTCACGGCATATTAGCCTTTAGAGATAACAATGGCATAAGACCTTTATGTATTGGAATTAGAAAAGGTGAGACCCGTGATGAATATATTATCGCATCTGAAGATGCGTTATTTGAATCTCAAGGCTTTAAAAAATTACGAGATGTAGAGCCTGGAGAGGCAGTTTATATAGACAAAAAGGGTAATTTCTTTTCTCAACAATGTGCAGATGAACCCCAAAAAAGGCCATGTATTTTTGAATATGTATATTTTTCAAGACCTGATTCAAATATAGATGAAATATCTGTTTACAAAGCCAGAATGAGGATGGGCTCAAAATTAGCCGAGCTTATTAAAAAGAAAAATCCTGACCATGACATTGATGTTGTGATTCCAATTCCAGACAGCTCAACGACTGCTGCTCTTCAGCTAGCCGTGGACTTAAATGTTCCTTACAGAGAAGGCTTTGTAAAAAATAGATACATTGGAAGAACATTTATCATGCCGTACCAAGAAGAGCGAAGAAAATCGGTGAGAAGGAAGCTCAATATTCTTGATCTTGAATTTGAGGGTAAGAATGTTCTGTTAGTTGATGACTCAATTGTAAGAGGAACCACCAGCAAAAAAATTATTGAAATGGCTAAAGAGGCTGGTGCAAAGAAAGTATATTTTGCCTCTGCTGCACCAGCTATCAAATATCAAAATTTATATGGCATAGATATGCCAGCAACAAGTGAATTGATAGCATCGAACAGAACAGAAGAAGAGGTCTCAAAAGAAATTGGTGCTGATTGGCTTGTCTACCAGACTTTAGAAGACCTAATTGATACTTGTCAGTTTGGTAATCCTAATATTAAAGAGTTTGAAACTTCAATTTTTACAGGCAAATATATAACTCCTCTTGGAGAGAATTATCTTGAAGACCTAGAAGTTTCCAGGCAAGACGAAGTCAAAGCACAAAGAGAAAAAGCTAAAGCTTAGCTAGGATTCACAATATTTACAGCAGGTATATTTGCTGAATTTGCACTCTCAACATAAGTTTCAATCTCATTAAAGTTAAGGTATCTATATATCTCATCAGATAGAGGATTAATATCATCCATATACTTATGGTATTCCTCAACTGTTGGAAGCCTTCCTATTACAGATGCTATAGCTGATAACTCAGCAGATGCTAAAAATACATCCGCACCATCACCAAGTCTATTTGGGAAGTTTCTTGTCGAAGTAGAAACCACAGTAGAGTTAGCTAATACCCTTGCTTGGTTACCCATGCATAAAGAGCATCCTGGTAATTCAGTTCTTGCTCCTGAGACTCCGAAGACATTATAAATACCTTCTTCCATAAGTTGCTTTTCATCCATCTTCGTTGGAGGGACAACCCATAGCCTAGCTTTTGTTCCATTGTATTTTTGTAACAAGGTTCCAGCTGCTCTGAAATGACCAATATTAGTCATACAAGAACCAATAAACACTTCTTGGATTTCAGTATTAGCAACTTCAGATAAAGGCTTAATATCATCAGGGTCATTAGGACATGCTAATAGCGGTTCAGTAATTTCATTAAGATCTATCTCAATAATCTCTGCATATTCAGCATTTTCATCTGGTTGAAGTAGTTCAGGATTCTCAATCCATTCTTCCATAGCCTGAGCTCTTCTTTCTAATGTTTTAGCATCACCATAACCACTTGCTATCATCCATCTGAGCATAACAATATTAGATTGTAGATATTCAATGATAGGTTCTTTATTAAGTCTTACAGTACAACCTGAAGCAGAACGCTCAGCTGAAGCATCTGATAATTCAAACGCTTGCTCAACTTTCATGTCAGGAAGACCTTCAATTTCAAGACATCTTCCAGAGAAAACATTTTTCTTACCTTCTTTTGCAACGGTAAGTAATCCTTTTTGAATTGCCGCGTAAGGAATAGCATTCACTAAATCTCTTAATGTGATTCCTGGTTGCATTTCACCTTTAAATCTTACTAACACTGATTCAGGCATATCTAATGGCATTACACCAAGCGTTGCAGCAAAAGCTACAAGACCAGATCCAGCTGGAAAACTTATTCCTATTGGGAATCTTGTGTGGCTATCACCACCAGTACCAACACCATCAGGCAACAACATTCTGTTTAACCATGAATGAATAATTCCATCACCCGGTCTTAAAGAAACACCACCACGATTCATAATAAAATCTGGAAGATTATGTTGAGTTTCAATATCTACAGGCTTTGGGTAAGCAGCGGTATGACAGAAAGATTGCATAACAAGATCTGCTGAGAAGCCTAGACAAGCTAATTCTTTTAATTCATCTCTTGTCATAGGGCCCGTTGTATCTTGAGAACCCACAGTTGTCATTCTCGGTTCACAATAAGTTCCAGGTCTAATGCCTTCAACCCCACATGCCTTACCAACCATTTTTTGAGCTAAGGTATATCCTTTATCTGAAGCATCCTCTGAATCAGGTCTTGTAAAGATATCTGTTGGCTCTAAATCTAAAGCATCTCTAGTTTTATCAGTTAATTGTCTGCCAATGATTAATGGGATTCTTCCGTTCGCTCTTACTTCGTCAAGAAGGACAGGAGTCTTTAATTCAAATGTTGAAATGACCTCGTTTGAGTTAGCATCTAAAACTTTGCCATTGAATGGCTCAAGAATAATTTCTTGTCCCATTTCCATGTTTGAAACATCCAACTCTATAGGGAAGGCACCTGAATCTTCTAATGTATTAAAAAAGATAGGAGCAATTTTCCCACCAAAACAGAATCCACCTTCTTTTTTATTCGGTATAGAAGGTATTTCATCGCCCATATGCCATAGCACTGAATTGGTTGCAGACTTTCTTGATGAGCCTGTACCTACAACATCTCCAACAAAAACTAATGGATTACCTTTTTCTTTTAATTCTTCGATTGTTTCTAAAGGTCTTTCAAGACCTTCTCTAGGCATTTTAAACATCGCTAAAGCATGCAGTGGGATGTCAGGTCTAGACCAAGCATCCGTTGCTGGTGATAAATCATCGGTATTGATTTCACCAGGAACTTTGTAAACAGTTAGTTTGATTTGCTCAGGTAGTTTTGATTTTTCAGTAAACCATTTACCCTCGGCCCAATCGTTAACAACCTGCTTTGCATATTCATTGGTTTTTGCAAGATCAAAAATTTCATTAAAGGCGTCAAAAATTAATAATGTTTTCCCTAAAGCCTCTGCAGCTTCATCACCTAATCCATCAATTTTTAAACACTCAATTAATGGTTGAATGTTGTAGCCACCCAACATAGTTCCTAGTATTTGAACGGCATCGGACTTAGTTACATAAGGGCTTGATGCTTCACCTGTTGTTATATCTGCCAGAAAAGCAGCTTTGACATAGGCAGATTGATCCACACCTGCTGGCACTCTTTCTTTTAAAAGATGAAGAAGTAATTCAGACTCTTCATGATCAGATTTTAATAAATCTACTAATTGAGAGGTTTGATCTGCATCCAATGGCAAAGGAGGGATGTTTTGTGCTTGTCTTTCGTCTACGTGTGCTTTGTATTCGTTTAACATATGGTTTTTCCTTGTTTACGATGGCTCATTTTACTCTTATAGGCAAAAGGCTTCTACTAAATCACAGATTTTATTTAAAAATGAGTTATTATTTCGCTTAATTATGCAAAAAAACAGATCTACAACTCCATGCTTAGGTATTTGCTCCACAACTTATGGAGATGATGTCTGTAAAGGTTGTAAACGATTTGTACATGAGATCATTAGTTGGCCAAAATATTCTCAAGATGAGAGGGCGCTTGTTAATGATCGATTAGAAAAATTTAAGATTCTGATATTGCAAGAAAGATTTAAAGTTCATGATGTTGATCTATTTGCAATTAAGTTAAAAGAGAATGCTATTAACTATAATAATTCAATGGATCCGCTAACCTGGATTTTTGATTTACTCAGAGCAGCAGGGTCGCAAAATTTAGACTTAGAACAATTTGGTATTTCTAGTCTTAAAAATTATGATCCAATGAAAATAAGAGATGAAGTAAATAAAGAACTCTTAGATTTATCAGAAGCTCATCATCAAAGATATTTTAAAAAAGCTTAACTAATTCTTATCCGTAATCTTTTAGCATTCTTTTAAGTTCTAGAGAATGTTGTTCTTCTTCTCCAATCATTCCTCTAGCGTATTCCTCTAAATAGATTGATTTATCTTCAACCTCTTCTAAAAGTTTTTTGTATAAACCAACAGCATGCAACTCATGACCTAAACTTTCTTCTAAAATATCTTTTATAGAATGCTGTCCTGTCTCTTCAATTTTTGCAATTTTTTGACTAGGGTGACCATCAAGTCCTGCTATTAATTCACCAGCTCCTTGAGCGTGAAGAAGTGATTCAGCTGCTTGTTCTTTTAAGAAAGCAACAATAGGAATTCTATAGGGCCCAGTTACCATCATTGCCGAGTGAGTGTAACGAACTACACCAGCTAATTCGTATTCCATAATTTCATTTAAAATCCCGCAAGCTTCTTTTGTATCAAGTGGTTTCATTCCCATGTTAATGCTCCTTTAGCAATAATAATTGGTTAATTCTAGATAACTATAAATCAATCCTAATATATTGTAAACTACTGATATAAGGTATTTTTTTAATGCAAATCATTCTGATAATCATTCGCATCTAGATATAGAAATTTTTAAGATTTATTGAAAATTTTAAAACGCCAAAATAGTAAAAAAGCTAATATAGAATAAGCAAAAACAGCGCATTGCTTAATCACAGGAAGCCCAACAAATTTACCCAACCAGGCATACCCATCTGTTCTTTTCCAGATATAAATAAATGCATCTACACCAACTAATTCTTTATCATCATCAAAAACAACATGCAGTTTTTTTAGATATTTATCTTCCATATGACTGCAGTCATTGAAAGTTAATTGTGATCTTTTTTTATAATGCTTAATCTCAAAATTACAGATAGAACATTTTTCGTTAAAAAGAACTTTGCCGTTATCACTCATAAAAATAGTTTATCAATATTGATGCTGGATATCTTTCTTTTTAAAGAATAAGATTTGTTACTATGGAAATGCAGCAAGTAAATATTTTTGATGAGCCAATAGAGGAGTGTTGCTCAAATCCAATTACTGGATTTTTTAGAGATGGCTTTTGTCACACAGATCAAATGGACAGGGGTCTTCATATTGTCTGCTCATTGATGACTGAAGAATTTTTAGATTTCTCAAAATCTAGAGGCAACGATCTTTCAACTCCAAGACCAGAGTTTGATTTCCCAGGATTAAAAGCAGGAGATTCCTGGTGTGTTTGTGCAGAGAGATGGAAAGAAGCATATGAGCACGGACATGCTCCTAAAATATATTTAAAGAAAACAAATAAAAAAACTACTTCTATAATCGATATTGAAATACTAAAAGAATTCGCTATCGATATGAATTAACTTTTTTATAAAGTGAAGTAAGTATCACCTATAACAAAACCACAAAAGAAAAATGCTACAGCCCACAAAGGCTCTTGTCTGCAAAATTCATAAACTCTTAAACAATAATCAATCATAAAATACCTCCTAAATACCTTTAACAATGCAATATTGATGCCAATTTATTTGTTGTAATAGAAGGCTTTGTAGGGAATTAACTATTTTTTAATTTGCTATTGGCAATTCATACCAACTAGTTGTGTATTTGGGTGAGGTCATGTTTTGCTTCATAGGTGACCATTTTTTTGTGTTTTGTGAAGCAAAATAAATTTGAGTTTCATAGGTATTGAGTTGATCTATATACTCCATAAATTTTGAATTTTCTTTAGGTTCGTTTGGATCTTTAAAAAGAGAATATTGCTTTGTAGTCTCATTACTAAATCTACTCAAAAGAATTCCTGCTTTCGCATAATCGTAACCAGATCTAAAAATAGGTAAGAGAGCTTTTTTAGCTGCTACTAAAATATCTCTGGTGTCATTGGTTGGGGTAAAAAGTTCTATGGTTTTATATCCAGTATGCTGAGGCTTGTTATCACTAAAAGGGCTTGTCCTAACAAAAACTGAAACTTGAGAACATTTCTGTTTTTCATGTCTTAATTTTTCAGAAGCTCTTACAGCAAAATTACTAACTATTGGCCTTAAAGTTTTTAGGTCTGTGACTCTTGTACCAAAACTTCTACTGACAACGATTTGTTTTTTTGCTGAAATGCTTTCTTCTATATTAAGGCACCTTTGACCCCTAAGTTCTCTAACTGTTCTCTCCAGAACTCTACTGAATTTTCTTTTAATGTAATTAGGATCTAGCTCTGCTAACTGCAATGCATTGGTTATCTTAGCTTTATTAAGATGTTCTGTGAGTCTTCTGCCAACACCCCAAACGTCATTGACTGGAGTATTGACGAGGGCTTCTCTGATTTCTTTTGTGGTAGATATTTGATAAACCTTGGTTGGTACGTTTAGTCTTTTAGCTTCGTTTAAAGCTATCTTAGTAAGTGTCTTTGTTGGCGCTATTCCTATCCTAACTGGGACTCCTGTCCATTGTTTAACTAAACTTCTTATATGGCATCCAAAGTCATATAAGTTGTAATGTTCTTCTAGAGAATCTAATCCTAGAAAAGCTTCATCAATACTGTAAATTTCAACTTCTGGAACAAAGCCTTCTAGAATATTCATAACTCTAGCTGACATATCTCCGTAAAAAGTAAAGTTTGATGAAAAGACTTGCCCGCCTTGAGAGAGAAAAGAATCTTTTACTTTGAACCATGGAACTCCCATGCCAATACCCATCTTCTTTGCCTCAGTGCTCCTAGCAATAACACAACCATCATTATTAGAGAGAACTACTATGGGAATATTTTTTAGATCAGGGCGAAAGATTCTTTCGCACGAAGCATAAAAGCTTTCGCAATCTACCAAAGCAAGCGCCATTAGAATTTATTAATAGCTGCTGTAACGGTTCCTACTATTTCTAGTTCTTGACCATGATTAATAAAGATAGGAGGGTAGTCTGGGTTATCTGGCATCAAACACATTTTAGGCTTGAGCTTTAATCGTTTACACACAAACTCTCCATCAATGGATGCAACAACAATACTGTTATGCACTGGCTTAACACTGCGATCAACAACTAAGACGGCTTGATCAGTTATCCCAGAGCCAACCATAGATTGACCTTGGGCTCTTACTAAAAAAGTAGCTGCTCCATTTTTTATAAGATGTTTATTTAAGTCTATTGGACTTTCAATATAGTCGCTTGCAGGGCTGGGGAACCCTGCATGCACAGACTCAAGAAAATAAGGGACAAATATTGCCGGCAGATTTTCTTCAGAAATTTTTCCGATATAGTTAACTTTCATAAGGATCTTTAAATACTGTATAAATATACAGTATAAATTTAATTAGGACAATATTTTTCTTTATCAGGTGATGTGCAAAACTATCCACACCTTATATTTAAGATTTATGTAGAATAGGAATATGTTTGATTTCTCTAAAATACTACCTGTAACGGTTACCAATGAGCTTAATAGCCCAAAGATTGCTATATGGGGATTTATTTTATTTACCGCTCTGATGACTTGGCGCTCAATAATACATATGTTTTTTGAATCCTATGGCTTTCATGGAATTGCAAACTTTATTGTTTTAACAGGCGACCCAGATCCTATGCCAGTTATTTATAGATTCTTTTCATTGTGGGGCAATGCTCAACTTATATTTTGTCTTGTTTGTTGGGTAGTAATTTTTAAATACAAATCTTTAATACCTCTGATGAGCGTATTCTGGGTTTTAGATTGGGGTCAAAGATTATTTTTATATCCATTGATTAGAGAAGATATAACTTCTATCGGTGAATATACAAAAGATATCACTCCAGGAGTTGATTTAGCTCCGCTTCCATTTGCAATAGCAGTAGTTATATTTTTAATTTCAGTGGCTAAAAAGAGAGAAAGCTAATTATGAGAGTCTGGATTACTTTAGCTATTATCTATGGATTATTTTTTACTTGGTACACAGACTTTGGTGGCAAGTTAAGTGATGATGAAATTAAATCTTATTACAGTAAATTTGAAAGCAATGCTTTAAAAGACGGCCGTGTTCTAGAGCCTCGAATAATGGAATTACTTCAAAAGTTTATGGAAGAAGATTCAGGCAAGCAATTTCTTATGGTTAATGTAATTGATATGTCTGAAAATCCTACTTTCCCAGATGGGACAGTATCAGAGGAATCAGCAGATAATCTTATGAATGAATATATGGAGCATATGTATGGCGAGATTCTAAAAAGAGCATCGCATCCAGTATTTATGGGTTCGGCAGTCAATGATTCTATGGATTTAGTCGGCATAGAAAATGCAGAAGTTTGGGAGACAGCTGCATTATTTAGATATAAAAGCAGACGAGCCTTTCTAGAGATAGTTACCCATCCAGATATGAACAGCAAACATAAATATAAGATTGCTGCATTAGAAAAAACGATAGCTTTTCCTGTAGAGACTCAACTTTACTTAGGAGATCCAAGACTGTTGCTTGGTTTTATTTTTTTAATTCTTGGTTTGTTATTAAGACCTATAACTAGGCGATAGAAAATTTTTCTAAATCAAATTCTTGCTCATTAATAGTGAGAAGCCATCCGTAATCTCCCCAATCTCCAAGAACAATTCTTTTAGAGGCACCAACATCATGAATATTCGGTCTATGTGTGTGACCGTGAATGAATAAAGTCAGGTTGATGTTCATGTTATAAAATCTAAGACCGACTGTTCATTCACATCAGTAATAGAATCTGATTTTTTAGAGGTTGCTTCTTTACTGTCTTCTCTTAAAGTTGCTGCAATTTGTTTTCGCTCATCAAGAGTTTTATTTAAGAAATCAGTTTGCCAATTTTCTTCTCTAACTTGGTTTCTAAAATCAATATAGTCTTGGTCATCAGTACATAAAAAATCACCATGACTTAGAATTACATTTTGGCCATTAATATCTAGTGTATAAGGATCAGGAAGAATGGTTATTCCTGTTTCTTTTGCAAATGATTCACCAACTAAAAAGTCTCTATTACCATGCATAAAGAATGTTTCTGGGCCATTGGTTGTAAAAGATAGAAGGGCTTGTTTTATTTCAAGATGAAGTGGAAGATCATCGTCATCACCAATCCAGGTTTCAAAAAGATCGCCTAAAATAAAAAGATGAGTACAAGCCTCTTTTGATTCATTTAAGAATTTAAAAAAGGCTTGAGTTAGTTCTGGGTGTTTATCGCTTAAGTGTAAATCTGAGATAAAGCGAGGCTTCATTCAGCAACAGTTACCGATTCAATAGTAATAACTTCTAAAGGCACATCTTGATGTCCGCCTGAAGAACCAGTTGCAACATCAGCAATAGCATCTACAACATCCATACCTTCTGTAACTTTGCCAAAAACTGCATAACCCCAACCTTGAGGATTTTCACCAGTATGGTTTAAAAAACTATTATCTTTGTGGTTAATAAAAAATTGACCTGTTGCAGAATGCGGTTCCATAGTTCTTGCCATGGCAATCGTTCCACGATCATTTGCTAGACCATTGTTAGCTTCATTTTGAATAGGAGCTGTATCACTAGATTTATTGCTCATATCTGCGTTTAAACCACCACCTTGAACCATAAAGCCATTAATTACTCTATGAAATATAGTGCCTGCGTAATAGCCTGAATTAGCTATTGATACAAAGTTTTCAACAGTAATAGGTGCTTTTTCACCGTCTAATTCTAATTGAATATCTCCAACGGAAGTTTTTATAGTAACTTGTGTCATGCTCGTCTCCTCAATAAGTGGCATTTCAGCTTCATCATTTTTTTTAGAACAAGAATTAAGAACAAATACTATTGCTAGAGAACATATAGCTATTTTTAATATATTGTAATTTTTCACAGATTTAGCTTTAAATTAAAAAAGTTGATTTTATCATTAAAAATCATAGTTGAGCATGTAGTCCCTAAATTCGCTTTTAATAATTTTTTCATTTAATCCATATTCATCAAGAGAATAATTATGAGAAGGTTTTGAAATTTGCTTGTCTTTAATGAGGTAGTTTTGAATTTTATTTTCAGTCGCTATAGTCATATCAAAATTTAATTGCATGTAAGTATTTTTAATATGGTCTAGTGGATTTTTTATAAATTCAGAATATTGAATATCAACTATTTGATTATTAGACAAAGATTTTCTATCTGACATACCTTTCTCTAAATTATGATTCCAAAAGTCTATTACAGTTTCGCCAATACCATGAGTGCTAATTTTTTTTGAGAAAGCCAATCTCACATTTTTTGTTAAGCTACAAAAGGATCCAACTGATTCAATAGGGTCTCTATGAATATGAATAAATTTAGCATTTGGATACTCTTTTAGAATTTGAGGCATATGACCTATGTGGCTTGGATCTTTTAATAACCAGCGAGTAGGTTTGCCGTTTAGTTCCAAAGCTTGATAAAACTTTTTATGCCATTTGAAGACAGAATCAAAAGAAGTATTTTTTAGATATTCAATATATTCTGGTACATCTGCCATACACATGTATACAAAGCTTCTTATATTCATAGTTGCAATTTGCTGGCACTCTTCTGGTGTTGTTGCTCTTATAGTATGAATTGCTCTTAATTTTGGAATTATAGTCTTTGCTAACTTCAGTTCAGTATTCGTTTTAAACTCTCTTCTTTGTCTAGCTGCTTTAGTTTTGGTAAGTGGCATTAGATGCATAATTTCCCAATACATTGGCGACCTATGAGCTACATCTAAGGATAAGAGATTAAAAAGTAATGATGTCCCAGACCTTGGCAAACCTATTACAAAAATTGGATCAGCGGGCTCATCAAAATTTTTATTCAAATGAAGCTCATTGAGCATCTTTCTCATTTTCAATCTATTTTTTAATTGATGGTTGAAAGCTATTTTTCCAAATCGATTAAATTTATTGTGTTTATTAAGAGAATTAATGAGAATTTCTAATGGCTCAATATAATCCTCATCACCTAATTTGCCATGAAGACCCTTAAGCATCGAATTAACATCGAATTGTTTTCTCACAATATTGATTACTCCTATTAACTATAAGATACTCTCTATTAAATTATTCCTCAATTAAGATTATGAATATACTTTTTTTATGCGTTGCAAATTCAGCAAGAAGCCAGATGGCAGAAGGTCTTGCTAAATCCATGTTTGGTAAAGAACACAATATACAAAGCGCTGGCTCAATACCTTCAGGAGAAGTTCACCCAAATGCAGTGATTGCTATGGATGATATTGGAATAGATATTCGCGATCAACATTCAAAATCTACAGATGATTTAGATAAAGACTTTATAGATAATTTAGATTTTGCAATTACTTTGTGTGCAGAAGAGGTTTGTCCTGTATTGCCAAGCAAAGCTGAAAGCCTTCATTGGATGAATGAAGATCCTGCAAATGATACCTATACAGAAAAGCAATTGAAAACTTCTTTTTCTAATACAAGGGATAATCTTTATAAATTGATCAAAAAATTTATGATCATGAATGTACAATAAGAGCTTAAGTGGCTCCCGAAGTTGGGATCGAACCAACGACCAATTGATTAACAGTCAACTGCTCTACCGCTGAGCTATTCGGGAACGCGGATGTGCATTATAAGTAATTTTTAATAGATAAGTAAATGACAAAAGCATTAAAGGTAGTATCTAATTTTGAGCCAGCAGGATCTCAGCCTGGCGCTATTAAAAGTTTAGTTAGTGGGCTTGAAGATGGACTGTTACATCAGACACTATTAGGGGTCACAGGATCAGGTAAAACCTACACTATGGCCAAGGTCATTGAGGAGACACAAAGACCTGCAATCATCATGGCTCACAACAAAACATTGGCTGCTCAGCTCTATGGTGAATTTAAAGATTTCTTTCCTGAAAACTCAGTAGAGTATTTTGTTTCCTACTATGACTATTATCAGCCCGAAGCTTATGTACCAACATCTGATACCTATATTGCCAAAGATGCATCTATTAATGAGCACATCGAACAAATGAGGCTGTCGGCAACAAAAGCATTACTAGAGAGAAAAGATACTATCGTCATAGCAACCGTCTCATCGATATATGGTCTTGGTGCACCAGAGTCATATCTCAAAATGGTTGTTCATTTAGATAGAGGGGACATTATTGATCAAAGAGATCTATTGCGAAGATTTTCTTCTTTGCAATACACACGCAACGATTTAGATTTTAGAAGAGCTACTTTTAGGGTGAGGGGAGATACGATTGATGTCTATCCTGCAGATTCTGATAGCGAAGCATTAAGAATTGAATTGTTTGGAGATGAGATAGAAAAACTATCATGGTTTGATCCTCTAACAGGAGCAATTATCAATGAAGTGCCACGAGCAACAATATTTCCAAAAACACATTACGTAACTCCTAAAGAAACAGTTTTAAATTGCATTGATAGTATTAAGGATGAATTAAAAGAAAGATTGGAGTATTTAAGATCAATCAATAAGTTGGTTGAAGCACAAAGGCTTGAAGAAAGGACTAATTACGATATAGAAATGATGAGAGAACTTGGATATTGCCAAGGTGTGGAAAATTACTCTAGATATCTATCTGGTAGAAATCCAGGCGAGTCTCCACCCTGTTTATTCGACTATATACCCAAAAATGCCATTGTTTTTATAGACGAATCTCATGTTTCTGTGCCACAAATAGGCGCTATGTACAAAGGAGACCGCTCAAGGAAGGAAACCCTTGTAGAATATGGCTTTAGACTGCCATCAGCCATGGATAACAGACCCCTAAAATTCGATGAATGGGAGCTTTTAGCACCTCAAAGAGTCTATGTATCAGCTACACCAAGCCGATACGAGGAAGAACATCAAGATAATTTGGTTGAATTACTAGTCAGACCAACGGGTTTAACCGATCCAGATGTAGAAATTCGTCCTGCATCAACTCAAATTGACGATGTAATTGGTGAATGTAATGACAGAGTTGCTCTTAAAGAAAGAGTTCTAATTACAACTCTGACAAAAAGAATGGCCGAAGACTTAACAGACTATCTTGATGAAAATGGAATTGCAGCAAGATATATGCATTCAGATACAGACACTGTTGAGCGAGTTGAAATCATTCGAGATCTTCGACTTGGAAAGTTTGATGTCCTGGTTGGAATTAATTTGCTTCGAGAAGGATTAGATATTCCTGAGGTAAGTTTGGTTGCAATTTTGGATGCTGACAAGGAAGGATTTTTAAGATCTGAAACAACCATGATTCAAACTATTGGAAGGGCAGCAAGAAATCTTCGAGGCAGAGCAATTTTATATGCAGACAAAATGACAGGATCTATGGAGAGAGCAATTGCTGAAACCGATCGAAGAAGATCAATTCAAGAAAAATATAATCACGAAAATAATATCACTCCTAAATCTATAAATACTAAAGTTAAAGACATTATGGAAGGTGCAAGAATTGTTAAAGGAAAGGCAAAAGTTAAGAAGGAAGATATTGAAAAATCTCTACCTTTTAAAATAAAAGAAGACTCAGTTGAAGGCTTAAGTGAGTCCATTGAAAAGATTGAAAATGAGATGTATAAATATGCTAAAGATATGGAATTTGAAAAAGCTGCGCAATGCAGAGATAAGATGAAATTCCTTAAAAGAAAGTTAATTGATCTTTAGGATGAGTGCAGGAGTGAGCTGCTAAAAGTTTGTAATAACTACTAACTCTGTGAACGTAATCTATTGCCTGTTGTCCTCTAGAATATCCATTAACATCAATTAGATTTACGTCCTCACCAGTAATATTCTCAAGCTTATTTTCTATATCCGGCCAAGTAATTTCCTCAGGTGCTTTATCAATTTCTTTTGCAATATTAATGATGTTTGTTGGCCCTATATTATATTTAGCTAGTGATATAGATAATTGATCTGCGGTTGTTTTTCCATATATATTTCGGTCTTGAAGCATTGCTAGATATTTAGCGCCACCATTAATATTTTGTTCAGGATTTAATCTTTTTTCAACCCCAACAATAGCAGCCGTCTCCAGAGTAACCATCATCATCCCTCTAACACCCATGTTAGATTTTGCTCTTGGGTCCCACTGAGATTCTTGAAAAGAAATCGCAGCCAAAAGATCAGAATCAATTGTGGTTTGTGTAGAAGCCTGCTCAAACATTTCTCTATACTTTGGAAATCTATTGGCTAGAAGATCTTTAAATTTTGTTTGTTCAAAATTATTCAAAGAAGTTTTTTCATAGACTTTTTCAAGATTAGATTCGCACTCAAAACCATCATCATTTTGAGCTAAAAAAACGTCGCATGAAGACAAGACAGTCAGAGCTGAAAGACTTAAAAAAACTTTAAAGATATTCCCCATTTTTAATTATTTTTTAGAAAAGACTTTATAATTGTTCTATACAATATTTCAGACTGAGAGAAGTGTCAAAGACTAATACCTTTATATTGCAGGGCAAGAAAAGTTTTTCAGACTCCAAGTTAGAGCAACTCAACTTCGACTTCAACAAAATCAATACTCAAAATGCTGAAATTAGCTCGAATGAAATTTATATTTTAGCTTCAAAAAATCAAGATCTAAATCTTGATGATTTAAAAAATATTTTAAATGCTAATGATTCATTAGAGACTTTTTCATTTTTAGTTGGTCCAAGATCTGGAACTATTTCTCCATGGTCATCTAAAACCGAAGACATAATTAAAAATGTTGGTATCCAAAATGTCACTAGGGTAGAAAAGTTTTATGGGATTCATATTTCTAATTTTTCCAAAGACGCTGATTTAGATTTATCAATGTTTTTTGATCGAATGACACAATCTATTTATTTTGACTATGAAGATTGTAAAGATTTCTTAAATATTGATCCGCAAAGGGCAGTTAGTGTCATAGATATTATTGGTGGAGGCTTAAAAACACTTCAAGATGCAAATAAAAGCTTTGGATTTGCTATGAGTAACGATGAAATTGAATATTTGTATGATTTTTATTCAAAAGTAGCCAGAAACCCTACAGATGCTGAGCTTATGATGTTTGCTCAAGCTAATTCTGAGCACTGTAGGCATAAAATATTCAATGCTAAATGGACAATTAATGGTGCTTCTAAGAATAATAGCCTTTTTGATCTTATAAAAGAGACAAGCAAGCAGTCTCCAAATGGAATTATTTCAGCTTACAAAGATAATGCTGCAATTACAGAAGGTGAAGAAGTGGAAAGACTTCATCTAGATGATAAAAATGATTACACCTTTGTTCAAGATAAACTTAATTCAACTATTAAAGTAGAAACACACAACCATCCCACAGCTATTTCTCCTTATCCAGGAGCTGCTACAGGATCTGGTGGAGAAATTAGAGATGAGGGTGCCACTGGAAGAGGGGCAAAACCTAAAATAGGTTTGGTTGGTTTTAATGTTTCTAATCTAAGAATTCCAAACCTTGAAAGAAGTTGGGAGGGTGATGAGCATAAACCAGAAAGAATAGCCTCTCCTTTAAATATTATGATTGAAGCTCCAATCGGAGCTGCAGCATTTAATAATGAATTTGGAAGACCATCCACTCTTGGTTATTTTAGGTCTTATGAAACAGAATTTAATACTGAAAATAAAGCCTTTGGTTATCACAAACCGATAATGCTGGCAGGCGGTATTGGTGAGATAAGAGATAGAAATAATTTTAAATTACAAATTACTGAGGATTATCATGTTGTTGTCCTTGGTGGTCCTGCTATGTTAATTGGTCTAGGAGGTGGGGCAGCTTCTTCAGTATCTTCTGGAGATAGTGATGAGGATCTAGATTTTGCTTCTGTCCAAAGAGATAACGCGGAAATGGAAAGAAGGTGTCAGGAAGTTATTAATATATGCTCATCACAAGACGATAGTTTTATAGAATTTATTCATGATGTTGGAGCTGGTGGTCTGTCTAATGCCATTCCAGAATTAGCAAAAGACTCAGATCTTGGTGTCTATATCGAGCTTGATAAAATTCCTAATTCAGATAAATCTATGTCGCCAATGGAAATTTGGTCCAATGAATCTCAAGAGAGATACGTATTAGCTGTTCATCCAGAAAACAAAGAAGCATTTGAAAATATTTGCAAAAGAGAAAGATGCGTTTATGCATTTGTGGGAGTAACAACCTCTGAAAAGTCTGTAAAACTTTTTGATTCAAAAACAGATTCGTATCCGGTAAATGTCCCTTTATCAATGCTTTTTGGTGATTTACCTATAACTGATATGACAGTCTCAAAATCTGAATCAGCTGATATGGATGAGGATAATGCATCCCAATTTGAATTTGATGATAGTTTGAAGAAAGTTCTTCGTCACCCAACAGTTTCAAGCAAATCCTTCCTTATTACAATTGGGGATAGAACAGTTGGGGGTATGGTAGCAAGGGATCAATTTATTGGCCCATATCAAGTGCCTGTCTCAAATTACTCTATGAGTTTAAGATCCTTTACTTCTAATAGCGGAGAAGTTTTAACTATTGGAGAAAAGCCAACACTTGCAGTGAATAACCCAGCAGCCTCAATGAGGATGTCAATAGCAGAAGCTTTAACAAACATGTCAGGGGTATTAATTAAAGGTTTAGATCAGGTTCAGGTATCAGCTAATTGGATGGCTGCTACAGGAGAGGAAGTTGAAGATATGGCATTAAGAGATGGTGTTGAAGCTCTCTCCAAATCATGTGTAGATCTAAATATCTCAGTACCAGTAGGAAAAGATTCTTTGTCCATGAGAACAAAGTGGGAAGATGGAGAAGTTGAGCGAGTTGTTAAGAGTCCTTTGTCTGGAGTTATAACCGCAATGGCACCAGTAGCAGATGTTAGAAATGCTGTAACACCAGAACTCAATACAGAAATTCCATCAAAGCTAATCTATGTAAAACTGAACAATAACACCAGGATGTCTGGATCAATTTTTTCAGAAGTTACCCGATCTAATTTTATCAAAACACCAGATGTTGATGACATGAGTTTATTGAAAGATATGTTTAATTCTATTCAGGAATTGGTGTCTCAAAATAAAATATTAGCTCTTCACGATGTATCTGATGGAGGCCTGATAACAAGTCTACTAGAAATGGCTTTTACAAAAAAAGTAGGCCTAAAAATTACGGATAAGGAATTAAATAAAAGTAATTTAAATGAGTATTTCTTTTCTGAAGAATTGGGTCTGGTAATGCAAGTCGCTATTTCTGAAATCGACACTATTGAAGAAAAATTATCTTCTATCGATCTATCTACAAAAATTATTGGTTCTATTTCAGACAATAAAGACATCAGCATTGGCAATGAACTAGAGAATTTCTTTTCGGAATCAGTTATCACTTTGGAAAAATATTGGAGAGAGGCTAGTCATGCTATTCAAGCAATAAGAGACAATCAATCAATTGCTGATTCAGAATTAAACCTCTTAGATGATCAAGACTATTCAGGTCTTTTTTCTAATGAATCCTTTGATGAAACAACATTAGAAAGTTTTAATATCTCTAAAAC
Source organism: uncultured SAR86 cluster bacterium (assembly GCA_964276145.1). Taxonomy (GTDB): domain Bacteria; phylum Pseudomonadota; class Gammaproteobacteria; order Magnimaribacterales; family D2472; genus SCGC-AAA076-P13. The sequence goes on from CAXYDN010000004.1 coordinate 63,814, forward strand.
CAAACCAAGAGTAGCAGTTCTTAGAGAGCAGGGTGTAAATGGTCAAATGGAAATGGCAGCTGCATTTACTTTAGCTGGATTTGAGGCAGTCGACGTTCATATGCAGGATTTGCTTGATGATAAAGTTAACTTGAAAGACTTTAATGGTCTGGCAGCCTGTGGAGGATTTTCATACGGAGATGTTTTAGGTGCTGGGGGTGGCTGGTCAAAAACCATTATTCATAATGATTTAGTAAAAGATCAATTCGAAACATTTTTTAATAACACCTCAACCTTTACTCTTGGAGTTTGTAATGGATGTCAGATGGTATCTAAATTAAAAGATATTATTCCGGGTGCTGAATATTGGCCTTCATTTGAAAAGAATTTATCTGATCAATTCGAGGCTAGATTAGCTCAAGTAAAAGTTAAAAAAAGTGATTCAATTCTCCTGCAGGGAATGGAGGGTTGGAGTATGCCTATAGCATCTGCACATGGAGAAGGTCATGCTAAATTCAATCCAAACGATCTTGACCATTTAATTTTAAACAACCAAGTCGCATTAAATTTTGTCGATTCAAAAGAAACAAATACAGAAACTTATCCACTAAATCCAAATGGCTCTGTCGATGGAGTTACTGGAATTACTGCAGCTGAAGGTCGAGTAACCATAATGATGCCTCATCCTGAAAGAGTTTTTAGAAAGTTACAAATGAGCTGGAGACCCAATCATTGGCAAGAATTTTCACCTTGGATGCAAATATTTATAAACGCAAAACGTTTTTTAGATTAATTTATTTCCAAAGAGTTATATCTTCTTCTCTAAAAATAAATTCATTATTTTTACTATCTTCAATATAGTACTTTAGAGTTCTTTCAACGGTTGGAAATGCTAGCTCATTCCATAGAATCTCTTCTTGAGTGACGAGTTTGACTTCCATGGACTCCGAAGTAGGACCAAAGTTCTCATCTAATAAATCTGCTAAATAAAATAAGTGCACCTGATTAATATGAGGGAGACTGAACATTGTGTATGGCATTATTGCTTTTGCCTCAGACCCAGTCTCTTCCATAGTTTCCCTCAAAGCACCAGCTTCAAGCGTTTCGCCATTTTCCATAAACCCTGCAGGCAGTGTCCACAATCCTTTTCTAGGATGAATATTTCTTTTAGCCATGAGAATCTTATTGTCTCTTATGCATAAAGCTCCAACGATCATATTTGGGTTTGTATAAAATATAGTTCCACACTCAGAGCAGCAGTATCTCTTAAGATGATCACCCTCAGGGATGATAAATTCTAATTTTGAGCTTCCGCAATTTGAGCAATATTTCAATTTTTTAGTCCTAATTAAAGTATAAGTTTGCTTAAGAAGTTAAACTTATCTTGATGATAGACAGCATAAAGCAAAAGCTTGAAAAACTAAATCCTATTGAGCCAACTTCACTCAAAAAAGCAGGGGTGTTTATAGGTATTTTGTATCATGATGAATTTATTGAAAACCCAGAAATTATATTTACACAAAGATCTACAAGAGTTTCTACACACTCTGGTGAAGTTAGTTTTCCTGGTGGAAAATGGGAAGAAGGAGACAATAATTTATACGAAACCAGCTTAAGAGAATCAAATGAAGAAATTAATTTAAATGTTGATGACGTTCAATATCTTGGATCACTTCACTATTTAGTTTCCAAGCATAAAATTGAAGTTAATCCCTTTGTAGGACTTATAACTAAGAGACAAAATTTTATAGATAATGCTGAAATAGCTCACACATTTACAGTGCCCTTGGATTTTTTATTGAATAATGCTCGTGAACATAAAATAGATAGAAAGAATACAAATGTAATAGTGCCAAGTTGGGTTTATAATGACCAAACTATATGGGGTCTTACAGCAATGATCACTGCAGATTTTTTAAACATTTGTTTTGATGCTGATGTAAAAGCTGACTTAGATATAATTCGAGAACATTATGATTATTGATTTAGGTGATAAAAAGTTAAAAACAGCAGGCGATGATTTTTATATTGCACCTAATGCAGTGGTTATTGGGGATGTGCAGTTATCAAAAGATTCAAGTATTTGGTTTAATGCCACTCTTAGAGGAGATAATGAGCCTATAGTTGTTGGAGAAGGGTCAAATATTCAGGATGGTTCTGTTATTCATACTGATCCAGGTTATCAGTGCCTAATAGGTAAGAATGTGACAGTTGGCCATATGGTAATGCTTCATGGGTGTGAAGTAGGAGATGGAAGCTTGCTGGGTATTGGTTCCGTTGTTTTAAATGGAGCTAAAATAGGCAAGAATTGTATTATTGGAGCTAAAGCATTAATCACAGAAGGAATGGAAATTCCCGATGGATCAATGGTTGTTGGGGTCCCAGGAAAGATAAAAAAAACTTTAAGTGACGAAGAACAAAAAATGGTTTCACTTGCAGCAAATCACTATATAGAAAACTATAAAAAATATAAAAAATTAGCAACCTATTAAGAATGAATACAAGCGATATAAGACAAGCTTTTTTAGAATACTTTAACTCTAAAGAGCATCAAGTTGTAGACTCAAGCCCGCTAATACCAGCAAATGATGAAACCTTATTATTTACAAATGCTGGCATGGTTCAGTTTAAAGATGTTTTCTTAGGAACTGAATCGAAAAAGTATGTGCGCGCAACTACTTCTCAAAGGTGTATTAGAGCAGGCGGCAAGCATAATGATCTTGAAAATGTAGGCTATACATTAAGGCACCATACTTTTTTTGAGATGCTTGGTAATTTTAGTTTCGGTGATTATTTTAAAGAAGATGCGATTAAGTATGCTTGGGAGTTTTTAACAGATGTTTTGGCTCTTGAAAAAGATAAGCTATGGATTTCAGTATATAAGGATGATGATGAGGCTGAAAAAATATGGAAGGAAGTAATAGGCGTTAATCCTGAAAGAATTGTCAGGCTGGGTGATGAAGATAATTTTTGGTCAATGGGTGACACAGGACCCTGCGGCCCATGTTCTGAAATATATTACGATCATGGAGATCATATAGAAGGAACACCTCCTGGATCTGAGGGTGATGAGGGTGACAGATACGTAGAGATTTGGAATTTAGTTTTCATGCAATTTAATAGAGATGATTCGGGGAAAATGACTCCTCTTCCAAAACCATCAGTTGATACAGGCATGGGATTGGAAAGAATTGCTGCAGTTATGCAAGGCGTTAATTCAAATTATGAAACAGATTTATTTAAGGATCTAATCAAAGCATCTCAAAGAGTTTTAGGTAATAATCAAAATGAGTCACATAAAGTTATTTCAGACCACATTAGATCAACCAGTTTTTTAATTGCTGATGGAATCGTTCCAGAAAATGAGGGCAGGGGTTATGTTTTAAGAAGGATATTAAGAAGGGCTATTAGACATGGTTATAAGATGGGAGCCACTAAACCTTTTTTACACGAATTAGTTTCAGATTTAGACCAGCTAATGAATGAAGCTTATCCGCTTTTAAAAGAGAAAAAAGAGCACATCACTCAAACCATTAAAAATGAGGAGATTAAGTTTTTTGAAACTCTTGATAAAGGAATTAATATCTTAGAAGAAGCTATCAGTAATCTTGACGGTAAAGTTTTATCTGGAACCCTTGTATTTAAACTTCATGATACTTTTGGATTTCCATACGACCTTACTGCAGACATTGCTAGAGAGAAAGGATTAACAATCGATGAAGAAGGGTTCACTATTTGTATGGATCAACAAAAACAGTCATCTAAGGCAGGAAGTAGTTTTGTTTCTTCATTGCCTGCTGCATCTGGTGTTGATGAGACTGAATTTCTTGGTTATGAATCTCTGGAATCAGAATCTAAGATTTTAGTTCTTTGGAAAGATCAAGATAGAGTTGATGAAGCTAAAGAGTCTGAAGAAATCTTTATCGCATGTGACAGAACACCGTTTTATGGAGAGTCTGGAGGACAGGTAGGGGATTCTGGTAGGTTTATATCTGGCAATACAACTGGTACTATTTTAGATTGTAAAAAACAAGGTAAAGTTTTTTTACATAAAGCTATTATAAATAAAGGTTCATTAAAAAATGGTGATGTAATTAATATGAGTGTTGAAAAAGATAAAAGATCGGCTACAGCCATTCATCATTCATCAACTCATTTGTTGCATGCAGCCTTAAAGCAGGTTCTTGGAGATCATGTCCAGCAAAAAGGGTCTCTAGTAGATGAATCTAAGCTTAGATTTGATTTTTCTCATCCTAAACCTCTATCAAAGGACGAAATATCTTCTATTGAAGAAATAGTTAACAGAGAGTCTTTAAATAATCTTGAAGTTAAAACTGAAGTTATGGATTTGGATGATGCTATTAGTTCAGGAGCTCAAGCATTGTTTGGTGAGAAATATGAAGATGAAGTAAGAGTATTAAGCATGGGCGATAAATCTTTTTCAGTTGAGCTGTGTGGCGGTACCCATATTAAAAGAACAGGAGATGTAGGTGTTTTTGTTATTACTAGCCAGTCTAGTGTCGCTTCTGGAGTAAGAAGAATAGAAGCATTAGGAGGAAAGAAAGCACTCGAACACATTAATGAAATAAGAAATGTAAATGACTCTTTACAGCAAAAGTTAAATGTTCCATCAGATGCTATGCTTGAAAAAGTCGAAGCATTAATAGAGGAGAATAAGAGACTCAAAAAATCTGGAGCTGCACCAGTAAAATCTGCTGAAGTTGTTTTATCAGAATCTCATGAGATTAATGATTGGGTTTTACATGTTGAGCAGGTTTCTATCCAAGACAATAAGCTTTTAAGAGGAATGGTCGATAATAAAAAAACCTCTATTTCAAAAGGTTGTATTATTTTGCTAAATGCAATTGGAGATAAAGTTGCAGTTGTAGCAGGTGTAACAGATAACTTAACTAAAGATATTTCTGCAAAAGATATCGTTTCTTTGCTGTGTGAACAACTTAATGGCAAGGGTGGTGGAAGGCCAGATTTTGCTCAAGGTGCTGGCGAGACCAAAAATATTAATGAATTCGTGACATCTATTTTAAATTCAGTAAAATCCATCGCAAACTAAAAATAATATGTCTAATATCATAGTTCAAAAGTTTGGAGGAACATCTGTTGGTTCAGAAGAAAGGATTGCATCTGTAGCTAAGATAGTTCAAAAAGCATCTCTAGAAAATTCAATAGTTGTAGTTGTTTCAGCAATGAGTGGCGAAACTAATAGACTGATAAATTTAGCAAAAAGCTTTGGGGATAATCCCAGCAAAAGAGAATTTGATGCTCTTATATCAACCGGTGAAAAGGTAAGTGCTGCTCTTTTAGCTATGGCTCTTCAGCAAATAGGTGTTCCTGCTAAATCTTTTTCTGCATCACAGATATCAATGAAAACTACCAATACTTATTCAAAAGCAAGAATATTAGAAGTAGATGGTAATAAAATTCAAGAAACATTAGATGCAGGAGTTGTTCCAATTATTACTGGATTCCAAGGAATTACTGAGTCTGGAGATGTAACTACATTAGGAAGAGGTGGGTCTGACACAACAGCAGTGGCAATAGCAGCACAAATGAAAGCAGAAAGATGTGACATTTATACGGATGTCGATGGCATTTATACAACCGATCCAAGAATAGTTCCTAAGGCAAAAAAATTAGATACTATTACCATGGAAGAGATGCTTGAAATGGCCGGCCAGGGAGCAAAGGTAATTCAAATAAGAGCGGTAGAGTTTGCAAATAAATACAAGGTACCAGTAAGAGTTTTATCCAGTTTTGAATCTGGAAATGGTACTCTAATATCACTTGAGGAAAATAATATGGAAAATGGATTAGTTTCTGGAATAGCTTTTCAAAAAGATCAGGTTAAATTTACACTTCATGGCGTCAGTGACACACCAGGAATGGCTTTTGGAATATTAGGACCATTAAGTGATGCTAATATTGAAGTTGATGTTATTGTTCAAAACGTAAGCGTTAATGGTAAAACTGATTTCACATTCACAGTATCAAAAGAGGATGAAATTGCTGCTACAGCAGTTATAGAAAGCCTTAAAGGTTCCTTAGAGTTTGATGATTTATTAATTGATTCAAGTATTGCTAAAGTTTCTTTAGTTGGAGTTGGTATGAGAACTCATGCGGGAATAGCAAGCTCAGCATTCAAAGCTTTGTCTGAAGCTGGAATCAATATTCAAATGATAAGTACATCAGAAATTAAAATTACAATTGTTATTCAAGAGAAAGAAACTGATCAAGCAGTCAATGCTCTTCATAGCGAATTTGAATTGGAGAAATAGTATGTATGATTTGATTTTAAAAAATTGCAAGATTGTAAATGAGAACAAAATTATTGAGTCTGATATTGCAATTAAGAACAACAGAATTGAACTAATACAAGCTTCAATAGATTTAGAATCCAAAAAGATTGTAGATGTTGATGGTAAATATGTCTTACCTGGTTTAATAGATGATCAGGTTCATTTTAGAGAACCGGGTTTAACCCATAAAGGTGATATTGCCACTGAGTCTAGAGCCGGTCTTGCTGGAGGAGTTACTAGTTATTTTGAAATGCCTAATGTGAATCCTACAACTACTACCAATGAAAATTTAAGTAAAAAATTTGATATTGCTAGTACTAAATCTAGATCTAATTACTCCTTTCACTTAGGAGCAAGCAATACAAACATTGAAGAAATAAAAAGAGTTGATATTAACCAAGCAGCTGCACTTAAAGTGTTCATGGGGGCTTCTACTGGAGAAATGTTAGTAGATAGTTTAGATGCACTTGATGATATATTTAATTATTCTCCACTTATTGTAGTAACTCATTGCGAAGATCAAACGACCGTTAAAAATAATGAAAAGTTATTCCTTGAAAAATATGGCGATGATTTATCAGCTCAACATCATCACTTAATTCGAGATGTCGAGAGTTGTTATCTTTCTAGCTCTCTAGCTGTTGGGTTAGCAAAGAAATATGACTCAGATTTGCATGTATTTCATTTAACAACAGAAAAAGAAATGGAATTATTTACACCAGGTGCTGTAAATGGCAAAAAAATAACCTCTGAAGTATGTGTTCATCATATGCATTTTAACGAAACTGATTATGCAGAGCTCGGTAATCAAATTAAGTGTAATCCATCAATTAAAGAAGAATCAGACAGGTTGGCTCTTATAAAAGCTCTACATGAGGACAAGATTGATATTATTGCTACCGACCATGCTCCTCATACATGGGATGAAAAAATGAGAAAATACCAAGATGCACCAGCAGGACTGCCTTTGGTTCAACATGGATTGCAAATACTAATGGATTTTTATCATAAAGGTATTTTAAGTCTCGAAACTATAGTAGAAAAATCTACTCATAATGTTGCTAGAAGATTCCAGGTTAAAGATAGAGGATTTATTAGGGAAGGTTACTTCGCTGATCTCGTAGTTTTAGATATAGATAAGAAATATCAGGTAACAAAAGAAAATATCTTATATAAATGTGGCTGGTCTCCATTTTTAGGTAAAACATTTAATTCATCTATAAACATGACTATTTGTAATGGGCATATAGCTTTTGAAGACGGTCATGTCAAAGAAGATATCCCGCTAGGGATGCAAATAGAATTCGATAGATAATTAGGTATTTTTTTATTATCAAAGAGTTATAATCTTTCATCAAATTCGGAGAGTTGGCTGAGTGGTCGAAAGCGCCTCCCTGCTAAGGAGGTAACTGGGTAACTGGTTCGAGGGTTCGAATCCCTCACTCTCCGCCAGTATTTTATGTTTTAATATCCTTATGGCAGATAGTTCAATAAATAAATTTCTTGATGGCTACTCAATAGAAGTCACACCCAATGCTGCCGCCAAAATAGATAACTTTTCTGATGTACTTCCTAACAATACTCGTATTTATATTGCACATATCGAAGGAACACCAATCGAAGATATGGTTAAAACTGCAAAAAAAATAACTGATGAAGGTTTTGTTCCTATGCCGCATTTTCCGGCTAGGATTATAAAAAATGAAAATGTTTTAAGTGAATGGATTAGTCAATACGCAAATGAAGCTAATGTAGAGGAAGCTCTTGTAATAGCTGGAGGTGCTAATAAGCCTTATGGTAATTTTGATTCTTCAATTCAATTAATTGAAACTGGAATATTTGATAAAGCTAATTTTAAAAGAATTCATGTTGCTGGTCATCCTGAGGGTAATAAAGATATAGACCCAGATAAGTCTAATAAAAATGTTAATGAAGCTCTTTCATGGAAAAATGAATTTGCAAAAAGAACAGATGCTAAAATTGCTATTGCAACCCAGTTTTGCTTTGATTCAAATACAGTCATTAGATGGGTAAATGATATTCATGCTATAGGTATCGATTTACCTATACATATTGGCATCGCAGGTCCTGCAAAACTTCAAACTCTGCTGAGATACTCCATAGAATGTGGAGTTGGAGCTTCAATTAAAATTCTTCAAAAAAGAGCGCTAGATTTAACTAAGTTATTAATGCCCTATGAACCAACAACCATAATAAGTGAGTTAGCAGAATATAAAGAGAATCATAATAACTTTAATATTGAACAAGTTCATTTTTTTCCATTAGGCGGAACTAAAACTACAGCGAAGTGGGCTAAAGAATTCTAAAATAATTCATTTAACATACATCTAGCAGAACCTCCGCCATATCTTTCAATAGTTGTTAAATCTGAATGAATAATTTTTTTATAATATTTTGAAAGTTGATCTTTTTGAACATTATTTAGGGCTTCAAAAGCTCTAGAAGACATTATTAGAAATAATTCATTTTCATTATTTCTAGCTTCAAGGCTATTACCACAAAAATCTAGTATCTGCTCTTTTGATATTTCAAAAACATCATGGTGTTTAGAAACTTTTCTTCTAACAATATCCCTATACTTTGGGAGGATGACATCGAAACAAATACCAATAACTTTTTGACCAACATACATAAAGACATCTGTATGATATATGGAATCACCTTTATGACTAATTGTTTCAAATAATACAAGCTCAAATTTATTATCCAAACACCATTTTATTGTTAAATCGGCATCAGTTCTTGGAGAGGTTGAGGCATAAACAATTTTATTTACTCTATCAAAAACCATGCTACTTGTTGCTTCTAGAAACTGATCTTTACCCTCATACTCAGTTAAATCACAAGATAAATCATAGTCTCGTGATAAAAAATTAACCATATCTTTTGTTTTTTCTAATCTTCTATTTTTAGCTTTCATGCTAAAAAGCTGAAATGTTTTATCTTCAAAGGTTATAAACCAATTTGGAAAGATATGATCAGGACATTCTGAGATTCCTTTCATTGAAGTAACAGAAATACCATTTAGTTCGATTTGCTCTTTTAGCGCATGAAATTCAATGAGAGCTTTATTCTTAATATCGTCTGTATTCATTGTCTTATCATTTTTATATTGATAATGATTTGATTTTAAGGTTTGTTCATTAGAATAAAAGACTTCAGGCTCTATCATAAATAGATGACTTGTCGATTGATTTTTCATGATGCTCCCCTATATGAATAATCTCAATGCGAGTAGAATACTATTATGGTAACTGATTTACAAAGTAATTTAATCTCAAAAGAAGCTCTTTATGGCGCAAATAATTACTCACCTTTGCCTATTGTTCTTAATAAAGGAGAGGGCGTATATCTTTGGGATGTAGATGGAAATAAGTATCTAGATATGATGTCTGCATACTCTGCAGTAAGTCATGGGCATTCCCACCCCGAATTAGTAAAAGTTCTTTTAGAACAAGCCCAAAAACTAGCTATAAGCTCAAGAGCCTTTTATACAGAGCCATTTGCTGAATACATAGAAAAACTATCGAAGATAAGTAATTTTGAATCAGTCCTGCCAATGAATACTGGAGCTGAGGCAGTTGAAACAGCTATCAAAGCTGCAAGAAGATGGGGTTATTTTACAAAAGGCATTAAAAAAAATTGTGCTGAAATAATTGTTGCAGAAGGAAATTTTCATGGAAGAACTACCACTATCGTTGGTTTTTCTTCAGAGAAAGAATATAAAAAAGGTTTTGGGCCTTTTGCAGAAGGGTTTATTGAAGCAGAGTACTGTAGCTCAAACTGCAATTGCTCTAAAGTTTGCGAAAATTCGATAAGATCTATAAAAAATGCAATTAATAAAAATACATGTGCTGTTATTGTAGAGCCTATTCAAGGTGAGGGCGGCATTATTACTCCTCAATCAGGTTGGCTTAAGCAATTACGAGAGCTTTGTAATGAAAGTAATGTTTTACTTATTCTTGATGAGATTCAGTCTGGTCTTGGAAGAACTGGAAAATTATTTGCATTTGAGCACGAAGATATTAAACCAGATGGTTTGATTCTTGGAAAAGCCTTAGGAGGAGGCCTGCTTCCTGTATCAGCATTCTTAAGCTCCAAAGAAGTTATGAATCATTTTAATCCTGGCTCACATGGCTCAACCTTTGGTGGAAACCCTTTAGCTGCAAAAGTTGCTTCAAAAGCTCTAGACTTATTATTTGAAGATAATTTAATTGAGAATAGTAAGGTCATGGGCGCATATTTAAAAGAGAAACTTTCCGAAATGAATCATAGTTTTATAAAAGAAATTAGAGGCAAGGGACTATGGATTGGCGTCGAGTTAGATCAAGGTATATCTGCCAAAAAGATATGCATTTCTCTTATGAATGAAGGTATTTTGGCAAAAGAGACTCATGAGACAGTGATTAGATTTGCACCACCTTTATTAATAAAAAAAGATGAAATAGATTGGGCTTTAAAAAAAATAAATAAAGTTTTTCAGGAGTATAAATAGTATGAAATATCAATTTAAAACAAAAGAGCAAGATATTAAAAAATATCTGTTTGAACTTAAAGAGACATGCATTATTGAGCATGAAGATAATTGGTTTAAAGAAAAATCTCATACAAAACTTTACCCAAATCTTGAAGAAGCAAAATCAAAAGTTGCTAAACCCTATTACTGGATTTTGAATGCTATTGATAATTATGAAGATGAGGGATGCCAAGATAAAGAACTGGCTTTAATTGAATTAGCTCAATTGGTATTTAAAACAAACTATTATTCACAAAAACTTACTTCTGAAACAGAAAATATAGATGCAAAAAAAGATCTTGCAAACTCATTTTATAATCTTGATATTTCTATAGATACTATTGCAAAGCAAATGATGTCTATGGATACACCAAAATATGCAAGGTTAGAGCTTGAACAAGAAGAGGCTGTAAAAAAAATAACCGAATGGACTAAATAATTTTGGCTACTGACTTTCAAAAAAGGGTTTGGAAAGAAATAGATAAGATTCCCTATGGAAAAACAGTTACTTATAAAGAAATAGCTGAAAAGATTGGTAAGCCAAATGCTTCAAGAGCTGTTGCAAATGCATGTGGTAGAAATCCATCGCCTCTTATAAGACCTTGTCATAGAGTTATATGTTCAGATGGCAGTACAGGAGGTTATAGCGCCTCTGGAGGCGCTAAAATGAAAATGAAGCTATTGAAAAAAGAAAGAGCTAATTCTTAGGTATCTAATGCCTTATTTACTTTCCAGTTTATAAATTTTAGATGCTTTTTATAAGAATTGTCACCGTATGGTCTTTTAGAAAATTTTTCGATTTCAATCAGAGATGAGTATATAGCAGATTTAGAAATTTCATCATAATCTTTATTAGACAAGGCATTTATAAGCTCATCAACATATTTTGATTGTAGATTCATTTTAAAGGTATTTGGATTCTCTTTTTGAACAAAGATACCATCATGAAGATCATTAAGAACCTCGTATGGCATATAAGTATTGCCATATTGAGAACTATCCACAAGTCTTTGCATTACTCTTGGATGAAGAATATGAGCTAAAACCCTTCCTTGCATTCTCAACACTAAATCATGAAGTTGTGGATCTTCATTGCCATTGGTTGGAGCATAAGCGGCTCTTTTTTGACTTTGCAAAAATTTAAGTAAATTAGGATCAAAGACAAAAGCATCATTTGATAATAGCTTTGTTTTAATTATACCCATAGCCTTTTTTTGATCATCATAAGATACAGCCTCAAAAGGGGTAATATTAGCCTGACCATTAACCATTCTATTGGAATAAACTCCTCCAATAAGCCTTGAAACACCCTCCATAAATCTTCCTTTTTCTCTTGTTAAGCTCAAGAAAGTAGATCTAAATTCTGTCGAGGTTTCTCCCTCATTTAGATAAATTGAAGGCAATTCTTTAATCTTTGCATTTAAGATATCTATTCTTTGTGATGTATAGGTAACTGGATCACTTGAAAGATCATATCTTTTTGCTCTTGGATCAATATTTGATCCGGGTGAACCCATTGCGTCCCCATCAGTACCGAATATATATTCGGGCAAGACAGATTGCGATAAAATTTTAGTTTTTTCGTCATCACTTAAATTTGGAGTGTATCCAAATTTAATAGCCCATCTGTCATATAGTCCTGGAGAATGAGGAAAATAGTTACCTTGTGTAACTCCTTCAGGAGCAATATTTATCGGGTCATAATCCATTACAGAGCCTATATGACTCTCACCTGTAATGCTTGTATCGTGGATTTCCTCTGCATTATAAATCCAAGAAGATTTAAAATTATGTCTTAAACCGAGAGTGTGCCCAACCTCATGCATTGTTAATGAAACAATCCATTGCTCTAAAGGATCATTATCTTCTGTATAACCCCAAAGTTTCCTATATGTATAACCTCTTTTTATAGCATTAAACTCTTGTACTATATCAGCTGCTATAATTTCACCCGTTCTTGGGTTGGCAATACTTGGGCCATAACCAGAATACCGAGGACTTGGTGTAGATGCCCATCTAACAACATTATATTGAACATCGCCCGCATCCCAATCAGCATCATCAGGTTGAATTTTTGCAACAATTGCATTTTTAAAACCAGCTTCTTCAAAGGCTTCATTCCATCCCTCAATACCTTTAACAACAAAAGGTCTTATTTCTTTAGGAGTTGAATTCTCTACCCAAAAAACTACAGGTTTAACCGGCTCAGAAAGCTCAGCATCTGGGTTTTTTTTAACCAACCTCCATCTATTCATGAGATCTCTTGCTGGATAGTTATCATATGTTGATAGATCAGTAACTTTTTCAGAGAAGTAACCAATTCTTTGGTCTGCAATTCTAGTCTCAAAACTGTCATCTGGCATTTCGACAAATAAATGTCTTGCAGAAATAAATGTATATCTTTTATCAGCCACGGCATCTACAGAACCAGATGGCTTTGGTTTTGGATTAAAAAATCCATAATTAATTTCAATAGCTGTATTTTTTGGATAATTTCTTATATCAGCTATATATGTTTTTTCTTTACTAAGCTTTCCAATAGCTAAATCGTAATATTCCATAAATTCTTTAGGGATATTAGGCGTAACATTTGTAAGGATTTCACTTAAAAATAATTTATCAGCACTTATTAAATATTTATCTTCTTCTTTAACTACAACCTTAAATCTTCCCATAAAAGCTTCTATTATATTTGTAAGTTTTGATTGAGAAATCTTATTAGACTCATCATATGTAAATTTTGTGTTGATTTTATAGAGTCCAATATCATCTTTAAATTTTCTAAATTCAAGTATTGAACCATCTCCCAGAGAGCCGCCGCTAGCACCCACTGCTTGAGGGCCATTTAAAATATATGTGAAATAAATAAATTCTTTATTAAGTTTCTCTTTCTCAATTATTAAATAGTATTTATCTTTTTCTGTTTCATGAAGAATGTTCATGAATCCTTCTATTTTTTTGTATTCACCATCTTCAATAAACTCTTCTATTGATTCAAATTCTTTTTTATCTTTCTTTTTATCATTCTTCTGCTCAGCAGCGTCAGCAGACTCTTCAGCTTCCAGTTTTTTATCATCAGCATAAAGAGTTACGTTCGTAGTTATTAGAATAAAACTAAGCGCCGTTAGTAAAAATTTATTAAGATTTTGAATAAATATTTTCATATTATTTTCCGATTAATTGTTAGCAGATAATTCTATCTTAGAAATATATATACTGGTAGTATATTTCTCATGAAAAATAAATACACATTAATCACCGGAGCATCATCTGGTATAGGTCTAGAAATAGCAGCTTGTATGGCAGATAAAGGACATAACCTAATCTTAACTGCCAGAAGAGAGAATATTCTTATGGAAGCTTCAAATGATATTTCCGAAAAATATAAAGTAAAAGTAGACTACATAGCTGCAGATCTGAGCGATATAGATGCGCCAGAAAGAATATTTAATTATTGTGAAGAAAATGATTATGAAGTAGACGTTTTAGTTAATAACGCTGGTTATGGTATTCCAACTTCTTTTCATGAAACCTCTATGGAAGAAGAAGAAAAATTTATTAGAGTTCTGGGTATCTCAGTCATTGCAATGACAAAAATTTTCCTCTCAGGAATGATTGAAAGAGGGTATGGAAGAATCATGATAGTTTCATCTGTTGCAGCTTTTTCACCACCATCATCAATCCAGCCATTATATGGACCAATTAAAACTTTCATGAATCGTTTTAGTGATGGCATCAATTTAAATTATAATCATAAAGGAATTACATCAACGGCAGTCTGCCCTGGCTTTACTGTTACAGGATTTCATACAGCCAGCGGGGTTCAAGACGAGATGGATAGGGTACCGAGCTTTATGAAACTTTCAGCAACAAGAGTTGCATCCGAGGGGGTTGAAGCTACATTATCTGGAAAACCTTTATGCATTCCCTCAAAAACCTACAAAACGTTAGTATTTATCCTAAAATATGTTCCTGAATCTATTTTGACATTGTTGGGCAAAGGCCTTGCCCCTGGTAGATATGATAAAAAATAAGTTTAATTAATATTTAGTATTTTATCTGATACAAAAGCATTTGATTCTCTTTCTTTACCAAACGAGGACATCGGCCCATGGCCAGGGATAAACTCTACATCACTGCCCAATGGCCACAACTTATTTTTAATAGATTCTAATAATTGTTGATGATTACCTCCGGGCAAATCAGTTCTACCAATTGAACCTTGAAATAATACATCTCCAACTATAGCTAATTTATTTTCTTGACTGTAAAAAATAATATGTCCAGGGGTATGACCAGGGCAAAAATAGACTTTTAAGATTTGATTACCAATCATTACTTGGTTGCCTTCATCCAGCCACTTATTAGGAGCACAATTTTGAGCAGGCATGCCAAACATTTGTCCTTGTCTTTGAAGATCATCTAAAAGAAATTTATCTGCAGAATGAGGTCCTTCAATTTCTAAATTTAATATTTGTGATAATTCATTTGCACCACCAGCATGATCAATATGCCCATGAGTTAGAAGAATTTTTTCAGGTATAAGATTCGCTTGTTTAGCTTTTTCAAGAAGTATCTCTATGTCACCGCCAGGGTCAATAAATGCACATTTTTTTGTTTCAACACAATAAACTATTGAAGCATTTTGAGCAAAAGGAGTTACCTGAACTATTATTGTTTTGAGGGATAACATTTAATTTAATTATTTCTTTTTTATTTTAATTTTTGATATTGAATTTTCATCTATCTCTAAAACCTCAAATCTATAATTTTGAATTTCAATACATAAACTTGCTTGCGGTATTTGATCTAAGTACTCTGTAATAAGCCCATTAATTGTTTTAGAGCTTTCCTCAGCTATGGACCAATTCAAATAATTATTTAAATCACGAATCCTAGAGTTGCCGTCTGTTAAAATTGAACCATCCTTTAATTTAATAAACTCTTTTTCAAGTTCGATTTTATCACTACCAAACTTACCGGCAATCTCTTTAAAAATATCTTCAATTGTTATAAGGCCCTGTATTTCTCCATACTCATCAACTACAAGAGCCATGTTTCTATCATTATCTTGAAATTCTTTTAGTTGCTTCATTAAAGCAGTTGATTGTGAGACAAAATAAGTGCTTGATAACTCGCTTTGAACGTCTTTATTAGATTCAATTTTATCTAAAAAGTCATGAGAGTCTTTCAAATGAAGAGTTCCAAGCTCATTATCAATGGAGTTCTTGTAGACTGGCAGCCTGGTATATTCCGATGACTCTATAATAACTTTGTTATTTTTGTATCCTAAATCAATATCAATACCTATAACCTCAGAAGTTGGTGTCATAATATCTTCAACCACTAGTTCCTCCATTCCCAATATAGAAGAAAGCATGCCCCTGTATTGTTTTGGGATCAGATCACCGGATTCATCCAATAAAGTTTTGAGTTCTTGGGTATTCAGATTATCGTTATCTTTGGCATCCTTAACATTTATGTCAAAAATTTTTAAAACCTTTG
Source organism: uncultured SAR86 cluster bacterium (assembly GCA_964276145.1). GTDB lineage: Bacteria > Pseudomonadota > Gammaproteobacteria > Magnimaribacterales > D2472 > SCGC-AAA076-P13. Next base: position 80,149 of record CAXYDN010000004.1, read on the forward strand.
AACTAATGTAGTTGGTGATAGCTATAAGCGGTCTTAGGATAAATAAGAGAGTTTTTAATAATAGAGATGACCTTCTTGCAAAACTTTCAGGTTTGACTGCTGCCATTGTTTTTGGAGTAATTTCTGAGAAGATAAGAATGCAGCCTGTTAACAGAATAGCGCCAAGCAATACGTTGCCACCAAAATAATTTAGCATAATTATAGTTACTATTGATGAGGCCAAGATATTTGCAAAATTATTTCCAACAAGAATAGTTGCAAGCAATAAATCAGGTTTTTTAAGAAGTTTTAATGCTCTTTTTGCACCTCTATCTGGTTTTTTTGAGAGGTTTTTTAATTTAATTTTATTTGCTGCCATCATGCCAGTCTCTGAACCTGAAAAGAAAGCACTTAAAATTAGCAAACCAATTAATGATAGAAATAAAAATAACAAAGAGGGTTCTGCGTCCATTAACTAATTATAAATCAAATATGAGTTAGCAAGGTAGGCTATGAGAACAGCCCACATTGATACGAATAAACCTCTTGTCGCATATTTAATAGGGAAATTTAAAAATTTTATTCCAATTAAAGTTATCAGGTAGATAAACCAAGCAATTATTGTAAAGGTAGTTTTTATAATTAAATTATTTGTAAAGATTGATTGAATTGCAAATCCTGAAATTAAAGCAAGCGATAAAAATAGCAATCCCACTCCGAGTATTTTAAATACGAGCTTATAACTCCTTTCTATAGGAAATGATTTAGCGTTTTCAAAGAGACCCAATTTAATTTTCCTTACGTTTCTTTCTAGTAAAACAATTTCATAATAAGAGATAAATAACACTATAAGACTTAAACCAGTTACTAAAAAATGAATAGTAGGAAGCAATGTTATCGATTGATACAAAAAAAGATACATTAATACATAGGATGATGTAGCGATTACACTTGCTATATATAGAGAAGAAGATGTCTTTATAGATATCCTTGCAACAAAATATAGCACTATAGATATAGTCACTTGTGTAATGAAATTCATGTTAGTTATGGATAATTAAAAACTTTATATATTAATACTATCAATATTATCAAGGTTAACCTAAAATACACATCTTTTTTAACAATTAGAATATATAGATAAATATGGTAATTATAAGATTAGCAAGAAGCGGGGCAAAGAAAAACCCTTATTACTTTATAACAGTTGCAGATGAAAGACGTCCTAGAGATGGTAAATTCATTGAAAGGTTGGGATTCTTTAATCCTTCTGCTAGCGGTCAAGAAGAGAGATTAAGACTTGATCTTGATAAACTTAATGAGTGGGTTTCTAAGGGAGCTCAAGTAAGTGATAGAGTTCAAACACTTGTTAAAGAAGCAAATTTATCTCCAGAAGAGTTACAAGCTAAATTAGATGCTAAAAAAGCAAAATCAGACGCTAAAAAAGCAGCCGTTGAAGCAAGATTAGCTAAAGAAGCAGAAGAAAAAGCAGCTCAAGAAGCTGCAGCAAAAGCTGAAGAAGAGGCTGCTGCAAAAGCTGAAGAAGCTCCTGCTGAAGAAGAAGTAGTTGCTGAAGAAGCTCCTGCTGAAGAGGAAGCTCCTGCTGAAGAAGAGTAGTTGCTGAAGAAGCTCCTGCTGAAGAGGAAGCTCCTGCTGAAGAAGAGTAGTTGCTGAAGAAGCTCCTGCTGAAGAGGAAGCTCCTGCTGAAGAGAAGCTCCTGCTGAAGAAGCTCCTGCTGAAGAGGAAGCTCCTGCTGAAGAGGAAGCACCTGCTGAAGAGGAAGCTCCTGCTGAAGAAGCAGTAGTTGCTGAAGAAGCTCCTGCTGAAGAGGAAGCTCCTGCTGAAGAGGAAGCTCCTGCTGAAGAAGCACCTGCTGAAGAGGAAGCTCCTGCTGAAGAGGAAGCTCCTGCTGAAGAGGAAGCTCCTGCTGAAGAAGAGTCTAAAGATAAAGACTCTTCAGATGATGAAAGCAAATAAAGAAGAATTAAATAATTATATTTGTATTGCCTCTATAGGTAAGCCTAGAGGTCTAAAGGGTGAGTTTTTTATAAATTCTTTTTGTGCACCAAAAGACAATCTACTTAATTACTCTAATTTCTTCATTCAAGATGATCTTATAAAAGATTTTAAAATCGAATACATTAAAAAAATTAATTTAAAAATGTATGCAAAAATTTTTGGTATAAATGATGTTGAGTCTATAAAAAAATTTACAAATCTAGAAATTTTTATTGATAAAGGTAGCCTACCCAAGATAGGTTATAAAGAAGCTTACTGGCATGAATTAATAGGTATGCAAGTAATAGACATGAAGACAAAAGACCTACTTGGTGTTGTAGAAAACCTAAGTAATTTTGGTTCAAATGATTGTCTTGAATTAGTTCCAACAAAAAAATCTGTAGATAACGAGAAGAGATTAATTCCATTTATAGTAGACAAATTTATATCTTCGATTGACAGAGAAGAATCAATAATTTTCGTATATTGGGATAAAAGTTTTTAATAATTATGAAGTTTAATATTCTAACTATTTTCCCTGAAATTTTTGAAATATTTGAATATGGCGTTCTCTCTAAAGCTATTAACAATAATCTTTCAGTTAAATGCTATGACATTAGAAATCATGCTGTAAATAAACATGGTCAAATTGATGCCAAGCCTTATGGAGGAGGAGAAGGCATGTTAATGATGCCTGAACCTCTAAAAAATACTATTCTAGAGATTCCCAAGAAAGAACGAGGTCATGTAGTTTATTTAACACCTCAAGGTAAAAAGCTAAATCAAAATAAAGTTATTGAACTTTCATCAATGGAATGTTTAACGGTTGTATGTGGAAGATACGAAGGAGTTGACGAAAGATTTATAGATAAATATGTTGATGAGGAGATCTCTATTGGAGATTTTATAATGAGCGGAGGTGAGTATGGAGCTATATGCCTAATAGATTCAATTGCTAGAAACCTTCCTGGAACTATAGGTAACCAAAATTCTGTTGATAATGATTCTTTTTCTAATGGTTTTTTAAAAGGTCCAGCATATACTCGTCCAGAAATTTTTGAAGATATTGAAGTTCCAAAGGTTCTGTTGTCAGGGAATCATAGTAAAATTAAAGACTGGAAAGAGGTTAAATCACTTCTTAAGACCTATTTAAGAAGACCAGATCTACTAAATAAGGTAAAATTGTCAAAAAAACAAAAAAAACTCTTGGAAGAATGGGAATCTAAGGATATCCTATAGCACTTTTTAGGCAAATATAATGAACGAATCTGATAAAGAAAATATAAATAACGAAGATATACCAGAATCTACCGAAGAAGCTCCTGCTGAAGAAGTAGTTGCTGAAGAAGCTCCTGCTGAAGAAGTAGTTGCTGAAGAAGCTCCTGCTGAAGAAGTAGTTGCTGAAGAAGCTCCTGCTGAAGAAGTAGTTGCTGAAGAAGCTCCTGCTGAAGAAGTAGTTGCTGAAGAAGTAATTGATAATACACCATCAGTATCACTTGAAGAAAGAACATCAGCTCAGATCGTTAATGATTTTGAAACCAAACAACTAAAAACTGATATTCCTTCTTTTAGACCCGGAGACACAATTGTTGTATCAGTGAAAGTTAAAGAAGGTGACAGAACAAGACTTCAGGCTTTTGAGGGTGTTGTAATGGGTGTTAAAAAAGGCGGTTTGAATTCTTCATTCATTGTTAGAAAAATTTCAAGTGGAATTGGTGTTGAAAGAACTTTTCAAACTCATAGCCCACTAATAGATTCTATTAAAGTTAAAAGAAAAGGCGATGTAAGACAAGCCAAGTTATTCTATCTTAGAGATAGATCAGGAAAATCTGCCAGAATCAAAGAAAGATTAGATTAATCAAATGTCATTAGAAAATAAAAAGGAACATTTGATTAGTTCCTTTTTAGATTCTTTATACATCGAGAAAGGTCTTTCAAAAAATACAGCCAGCTCATACAAAAATGATATCTCATCATTTTTTCTTTGGTTAAATAATTATTCATTAAACCCTTTAAAGGTAACAACTGAAGATATTAATGTCTATGTTTCAAAATTATTTGGTGATGGTTTAAAAAGTTCATCAGTGAATAGAAAAGTTTCAGCTATTAAATCTTTCTATATTTTCTTATTAAAAAAGAAAATTATTAATAAATCTCCAGTTGCTGAAATTACTATGCCTAAAAAAGAAAAGTATCTTCCTATTTCAATGTCTGAAGAAGAGGTAGAAAGGCTTTTAAATAGTCCAAACCTAAATGCACCAATTGAAAGAAGGGACAAAGCAATGATAGAAGTTTTATATGCAACCGGTATAAGAATTTCTGAATTAATTAATTTAAAAATAACTGATATAGATGTTAATAGATCAGTTCTAAAAGTTTTTGGAAAAGGATCTAAAGAAAGGTTGGTACCATATGGAGAAAAAGCTGCTGATTCTATTAATTTATATCTAAAAGATCGCAAACATTTAAAATCAAAGGAAATTTTTCTTAGTAACAGAGGAACAAGAATTACAAGAGGTGCTTTTTGGCAGAGAATTAAAATCTATATTAAAAGAGAAAATCTTAAACTATCCATTTCACCACATACACTTAGACATGCCTTTGCTACACATTTATTAAATCGTGGTGCTGATTTAAGATCTGTTCAAATCTTGCTCGGACATAGTGACTTATCTACAACCCAAATATATACTCACATTGCAAAACAACGATTAGGCGAAATCCTTAAGAAACATCACCCTAGAGGTTAAAGTGAAAAATTCATTAATTTCATTTATTTTAATATTTTCGGTCTCAGTATCTGCATCTCAAGACAATATAAGAGAAGGCTTGAAAAACATACTGCCTGATGGAGCGGTAATTGAGCTAATTGAGCCTTCTCCAATTCCAGGTATCTATGCTGTGTATTATGGAGATCTTCAGCCAATATACGTTACTCAAGATGGATCTTTTTTTATTTATGGGGACATATATAAAATTAATATTAATTCAATTTCTAATATTACTGAAAAGAGCGTTGCAGAGAGAAGAAAGTTAATTTTACAAAATATTCCATCAGAAGAATTAATTTCATTTAAATCTAGTAATGAACAATTTTCTGTAATTGTTTTCACTGACGTTGATTGCGGCTACTGCAGAAAACTTCATAATCAGATTGATGAATATAACAGCCTAGGTATATCCATAAATTATGCGGCATTTCCCAGATCAGGTATTGGAACATCAGCATTCACTAAAATGGTTGGAGCTTGGTGTTCTGATAACCCAAAAGATAGCATGACAAAGTTAAAAAACAATTCAACATTAGATATTTCTTTTTGTGAAAATCAACCAGTTTCCAAGCAATATATTATTGGTAAAAAATTAGGTGTTGATGGAACTCCAGCTATTTTCTCTATGGATGGAGAAATTTTTCCAGGATATATTGAGCCAGAAGAACTTTTATTAAGATTAAAATCATAACAAAATGCCTGATCAAGATTTTACAAATGCAAAAAAGTTACCACCATATATTTTTGCTCAGATTAATTCTTTAAAGTATGAGGCAAGATCTCGAGGTGAAGATATTATTGATTTTGGAATGGGTAACCCTGATCAAGCAACCCCACAGCCTATAGTTGACAAACTAATTGAAACTGTAAAAAATCCATCAACACATAGATATTCTCAATCTGCCGGTCTTCCTAAGCTAAGACAAGCTATTAAAGATTGGTATACAAGAAAATATTCTGTTGACTTAGATCAGGAAAAAGAAATCGTTACTTGTATGGGATCTAAAGAAGGAATAGCTCATCTTTCACTAGCTACACTTTCCCCTGATGATACGGTGTTAGTTCAGTCTCCTACTTATCCTATACATTCATATGGAGTTGTTATTGCTGGAGCACAACTTCAGTCCGTTACGCTTAAAGAAGATTTAGATAGTTTTTTATTCGATATTGAGGAGTCTATCCTCAATGCTCTCAAAAAACCAAAAATGGTAATTATCAATTTCCCATCCAATCCTACAACTCAGTCAGTTACGATTGATTTTTTTAAGAGAATTGTTGAGATTGGTAAAAAGTATGATATTTGGATTATCCATGACCTAGCCTATGCAGACATAGCTTTTGATGGATATAAGGCACCGTCTATCTTAGAGGTAGAAGGAGCTAAAGATATTGCAGTAGAGTTTTTTACATTATCAAAATCCTATAATATGCCAGGCTGGAGAGTTGGTTTTTGCTGTGGTAATTCTCAATTAGTTCAAGCTTTAACTAAAATCAAATCATATTTAGATTACGGAACATTTACGCCTATTCAAGTTGCAGCTATCAAAGCAATCAATGATTGTGATGTTGAGGTTTCATCAATATGTTCTATGTATGAAAGCAGAAGAAATGAATTATGTGATGGTTTAAATAGAATTGGCTGGGATGTTGAAAAACCTCTTGCTACAATGTTTGTTTGGGCGAAGATTCCTGATAAGTTTTTAAAACTTGGTTCTCTTGAATTTAGCAAGCTACTTATTGAGCATGCCCAAGTTGCTGTATCTCCAGGTGCAGGTTTTGGTGAAGACGGAGATGAATATGTTAGATTTTCTTTAATTGAAAATGAGCATAGAACGAGACAAGCAATACGAGGTATTAAAAATTTTTTATCTATGGAAATATAATGAAAACTCTTAAAGTTGGTATTTGTGGTTGGGGAAATGTTGCTACAGGTTTATATAATGCTATAAATAATAATGCTGATGCTATTGAATTTAATTCAGGTGCTAGTTTATCTATTGAAGTGATTGGTGCAAGAAGAGACAACCCAAAATGTGATCCAGGTAAAACTTTAATCGAAAGAGATATTTTTACGGTATTAGATCATGATATTGATGTTGTTGTTGAGCTAATAGGCGGTGTTGAGGTAGCAAGAGACCTTATTCTTAAAGCAATTAAAAAAAAGAAACATGTGGTTACTGCAAATAAAGCTGTCATTTACCATCACGGTGATGAAATATTCCAATCTGCCAAAGATCATGGAGTCAGGGTCTTATTTGAATCCTCAGTATGTGCTGGCACACCAATAATTAAACTATTAAAAGAAGAGCTAGCAGCAAATAAAGTATCTAAAATTTCCGGAATGCTAAATGGAACTTCAAATTTTATTTTATCTAACATGGAAGAAGGTGGAGATTTTGATTCAACTTTAAAGTTAGCACAGGAGGAGGGCTATGCAGAGCCTGATCCAACCTTTGATATTGAAGGAATGGATGCAGCACATAAAATAGGCATACTTTCTTCTCTAGCCTTTGGAACATCATTACCACCCTCAGATTTCCATATAGAAGGTATTACCAAGATAAAAAAGAGTGATTTCCACTATGCCATGGACATGGGGTATACAGTTAAGCATCTCGCTGTAGCAAAATTAGACAATGGTATGGTTGAGCTAAGAGCTCATCCAGCGCTTATAAATTTAAAATCTCATCTAGCTAACTTAAAAGGTGTTAGAAATGGCATGGAGATAGATACAGACTTAATTGGCAAGATACATATAGCTGGATCTGGAGCTGGACAAGAATCAACAGCATCAGGACTTATTTCAGATTTAGTTCATTTATGCTCTTCGGTTGATCTGAATACTTCTGAAAAACAACTTAATAAAATAAGTCCATCAATGTCGGATTTTTCTGATCTTATCTTCCAATATTACTTTTATATTGAAGCATTAGATATTCCAGGTGTTATGGCATCTATAACTTCTCTTCTAGCATCAAGGGGTGTTGGAATTGAATCGATAGTTCAAAAAGAGGAGTTAAATGGTGAAAGTGTCCCCATCATTTTAATCACTGACCCTTTTAAAGAGAAAGAACATTCTCTATTAAGAGAAGAGCTTTTAAATCTTGATTCTGTTAAAGCAGTAAGATCTATTAGGATTGAAGCTGAATAAATATGCTATTTCATAGCACAAGAGGAAATGATTCTGGGCGAACCTTTGAGGAGGTTCTTATGCAAGGATTGGCAAATGATGGCGGATTATTCATGCCTGATATTTGGCCTCAAGTTGATTTAAAGCATTTAAAGTCACTTAATTCTTTTTTAGATATTGCAAAATATATTGTTCCACTTTTTACGAAGTCATCTTTTACAGATGATGAGGTTTTAAATATTTTAGATAAAACATGGCATGATTTTGGAAAAGAAAATCTTGCTGAAATTCATAGGCTAGATGATTCAAAGTATGTTTTAGAACTGTTTCATGGACCAACAGCTGCATTCAAAGATTTCGGCCTTCAATTAGCAGCCGCTTTTTTTAATCAATCTCTTAAAAGACAAAACAAAACTGCGATAGTACTTGGGGCTACCTCAGGAGATACAGGCTCGGCTGCAATAGACGCCTGTAAAAGGTTTGATTCTATAAAAAGCTTTATCTTATTACCAGATGGAAATATGTCTGAAGTGCAACGAAGGCAAATGACGACAGTTGATAGCCCGAATGTATTTACATTAAGAGTGAATGGTTCATTTGATGATTGCCAATCAATTGTGAAAGAAGCCTTCAATGAACGCAGTTTTTTAAAAGAAGATCAGTTTTTACTTGCTGTTAATTCTATTAACTGGGTAAGAATAATTGGTCAGATTTGTTATTATTTTTATGCTTCCTTAAAAATTACAAATTATGATGAACCACTTAGTTTTTCAGTACCTACTGGAAATTTTGGTAATGTATTTGCATGCTATTCAGCCCATAAAATGGGGATGCCTTTAAATAAAATTTTAGTAGCAGTAAATGAAAACGATATCTTACATAGATTTTTTTCCAGTAATGATTATTCTAAAACACGAGTCTCTGAGACTATCTCTCCAAGCATGGATATAAGCATTGCCAGTAATTTTGAAAGATTAGTATATGACTTTTATGCAGAAAGAGACTCAAAATTATGTTCAGACTTTTATACAAATTTTCCAGAATCACCAATTAAGCTTGAAACAAATATGTGGAATAAATCAAAAGATATTTTTTTAAGCTACTGCGTCGATGATATTTCAACAATAGAAGCCATGAAGAATACTCAAAAGAAGTTTAACTATCTTATCGACCCTCATACAGCAGTGGCATCTGAAGCAGTTGAAAGAATATCTGAAAATATACAAGGCAAAGCAGTTATTTTATCAACAGCCCATCCGGCAAAATTTCCAGAAGTTATAAAGAGCGCAAATTTAACACTAGAAGATATTCCAAATAGTCTATCAGTTATATTTGATAATGAAGAAAGAGCATATAACTTTCCAGCATCAAAAGATCTAATTTTTGATTTTATAATAAAGAATAATTCTTAATATGGATTCAAGTGAATTAAAGTCTGGTTTAAATGATCTACAACTTCGCCTATCAGATATTAGAGAGGGTGTTTTTGATGTTTCATCAAAAGAAAATCGACTACAACAAATTGAAGATGATCTTGCAAAAGAAGAAGTTTGGTCTGATTTAGAGTTATCACAAAAAATAAGTAAAGAAAAAACTGCTTTAGAGAAATCTTTAACTTCCTTTAAGTCTGTAGAAGAGAAAGTTTCAGATGGGTTGATGTTTATTGATATCGCCGAAGAAGAGGGCGATGAAGTATCTATTAAGGAAATTATTGAAAGTTTTCATGAAATAGAAAAATTAGTATCTGAGCTTGAGTTTAGCAAGATGTTTACCAACAAAATGGACCCAGCCTCTGCATATATAGAAATTCAATCTGGATCTGGAGGAACAGAAGCTCAGGATTGGGCTGAAATGCTTTTAAGAATGTATTCAAAGTGGTCTGAAGGTAGAGGTTTCGATATAAATCTTATAGAAATATCACATGGAGAAGTTGCTGGTATTAAATCTGCAACTCTTCAAGTTAGTGGTGAATACTCATATGGCTGGCTAAGAACAGAAACTGGAATTCATAGATTAGTTAGAAAATCACCCTTTGACTCTGGTAGCAGAAGACATACTTCTTTTGCATCGGTTTTTATATCACCTGAGGTCGATGATTCTATTGAAATTAATATAAGTAATGCGGATATTAGGGTTGATACATATAGAGCTTCTGGTGCAGGGGGGCAGCATGTCAATAAAACTGATTCAGCGGTAAGACTTACTCACACTCCAACAGGTGTAGTTGCACAATGTCAAAGTGATAGATCTCAACATAAAAATAAAGAAAATGCTCTTAAACAATTAAAATCTAAATTATACGAGTTAGAATTACAGAAACAGAATGAAGAAAGGCAAGAACTTGAAGAAAGTAAGTCAGATATAGGGTGGGGCAGCCAAATCAGGTCTTATGTTTTAGATCAATCTAGAATAAAAGATTTAAGAACCGGTCATGAAACTGGAAATACTGCAGCTGTACTAAATGGCGATCTTGATGAATTTATGAAAACAAGTCTAAAAGCAGGAGTTTAGATGTCTGAAGAAAATATTGGTGGCGAAGAAGGAATTATTGAAGAAAGAAGAAAAAAACTTCAACTTCTTAGAGATAAAAATAAAGCCTATGTTAATGACTTTGTAAAAGAACATTATGCAAAATCCTTGCATAAAGACAATGACCTTTTTTCTAAAGATGAGTTAGAGAAAAAGAATATTGCAGGTATTTCTGTCTCAGGAAGGGTTGTTCTCATGAGGGTAATGGGAAATGCAAGCTTTGCAACAGTAAGAGACTCTAGTGGAGATATACAGATATATGTTAGTAAAAATACTATGGATGTTGATCTTTATGAAGATTTTAAAACATGGGATCTTGGAGATATTATTGGTGTTAAAGGTAAATTATTTAAAACTAAGACAGATGAACTTACTATAGAAGCCAACGAAGTAAATCTAATTACAAAATCTATTAGGCCAATGCCAGATAAGTTTAAAGGCTTAGCTGATATAGAAACTCGCTATAGACAAAGATACTTGGATTTAATGAGTAATGATGAGCCTAAAAAAGTTTTCTTGAATAGAACCAAGATAATTGAATCCTGCAGAACCTCTTTAAAAAATAGAGACTTTCTTGAGGTAGAAACCCCAATGATGCACCCGATACCAGGTGGCGCTGTAGCAAGACCATTTGTTACTAAGCATAATGCACTGGATAGAGAATTATATTTAAGAATTGCACCTGAATTATATCTTAAAAGATTATTAGTCGGCGGTTTTGAAAGAGTCTTTGAGATAAATAGGAGTTTTAGAAATGAAGGCTTGTCTACTAAACATAATCCTGAATTCACAATGCTGGAATATTATGAGGCTTATACAAGTCTTGAGAATACAATCGAGTTTACTGAAAATATGATTAAACAAGCATGCATTGAAATAAATGATGGCTTGAATATTTCTTGGGGTGAAGATGAGATTGATTTATCAAATTTTAGAAAAGCAAATTTAGCTGATTTAGTTCTAGAACAAAACTCTGCTCTGTCAGTTGAGGATATAGAAAAAATGCCCGGAAAAAAACTTTTAGAAGTATTTGAAAATACCGTTGAAGAAAAATTGATTCAACCAACTTTTGTTATTGGTTATCCAGTAGAGGTTTCGCCTTTATCTAGAAGAAACAATGATAATCCTAATATTGCAGATAGATTTGAATTATTTATTGGTGGTAAGGAGCTTGCTAACGGGTTCTGTGAGCTTAATGACCCTGATGATCAAGCAGAACGATTTAGAGAACAGGTTAAAGCAAAAGATACAGGCGATAAGGAGGCTATGTCGTTTGATGAGGACTATGTAACTGCATTAGAACACGGCATGCCACCTGCAGTTGGAGTTGGTATTGGAATAGATAGGTTGGTTATGATGATTACCAATCAAACATCAATTAGAGATGTGATCTTATTTCCTCAATTGAAATCCTAAGCTTTGCCACTTGGTATGTCTTTATAGGGCATACCTTTATCAGCTCTTGCGTCTTGAGGTAAGCCTAAAACTCTTTCAGCAATAATATTTTTAAGAATTTCATCAGTACCACCAGCAATTCTTAAGCCAGGAGCCCCTAACCAAGCATTCTGAAAGCTTTGAATTTCTGGGTTATCAGTTTTTAGCATTCCTGACATATCTAGCGAGTCCATACCAAAATTACCTATATCTTGGAGTTTATTAGCACTAACTATTTTAGTAATTGATGCTTCTGGTCCAGGTGTTTCACCTTTTGAAAGCGCTGACATTGTTCTTAATTTAGTATTTTTTAAGCCATTAGCCTCACAATACCAGTCAGCTATCGAAGACCTAACAGATCTATTATTAATTAGAGGTTCGCCTATATCATCCTGATTTTTAGCCCATCTAAAGGCTTCTTCAACATCAGCACCATTGGCATCTCCAACAGCAAGACGCTCATTCATCAGGGTGGTAATAGCAACTTTCCAACCATCACCAATTTCACCTAATCTTTGAGAGTCCGGGACCACAACATCATTAAAATAAACTTCATTAAAACTAGAACCCCCAGTTATTTGTTTTATTGGTTTCACATCAATCCCAGGAGATTTCATATCAATAAAGAAGAAAGTCATGCCTTTATGCTTCTCTAGGTTTGCATCATGTCTTACTACTAAAATACCGTAATCAGAAAAATGAGCACCAGATGTCCAAACTTTTTGACCATTTATAATCCAATTCTCACCATCTTGAACTGCCTTGCTTCTTAATCCGGCAACATCAGATCCTGCAGATGGTTCAGAAAATAATTGACACCATATTTCTTTCCCCTCAGCCATTGGAGGTAAAAATCTAGCCTTTTGTTCTTCTGAAGCATACTCCATCATTACCGGGCCACACATTCCTAATCCAATTTCAAATATTCCTCTTGGAACATCAAATTTAGACTCTTCTTCAGACCATATAATCCTCTCAATTGCAGATGCAGCAATACCACCATATTCTTTTGGCCAATGCAACATAGCCCAACCAGCATCATATTTCTTTTTTTGCCAATCCTTTGCAGCTTGAAGAAAATCAACATTTGCAAATTCATTTTTTTCAACGCCAATTTTCAGCTTTGCATTTTTTTCTAACCATTCTCTACAGTTTTTTCTAAAACTTGCTTGTTCAGGATTATCTTTAAAGTCCATATTTTTTCCTAATTAATATTTGATTTTTCTAAATTTGATACCAGCTTTTCTTTCCAATTTGAAAGTGAGCCAATATTCAATGAAAGTAATTTAGATCTTTTATAAAAGAGGTGGCAATCATATTCCCATGTAAAACCATTACCACCATGTGTTTGAATATTTTCTTTTGAACATAGTTGGAATGCTTTAGTAGAACTTACTCTTGCTGTAGCAGCTGCCACTGGAAGGTCTGATGAATCAGACGATAGGGCCCATGCTGCATAGTAAGAATTTGATTTTGCTAACGTTATTGCAACATACATGTCAGCTAATTTATGTTTAACTCCCTGAAAAGAACCAATTGGCTTACCAAATGCATATCTTTCCTTTGCATAGTTAACAGCCATATCAAGAGTTGCTTGAGATCCACCAACCTGTTCGAAACTAAATAAAACAGCAGCTTGATTAATTATTGACTCATATAGTTCCCAGCCATTATTTTCATCACCAACTAAAAGACTTGGAGTGTTATCTAATTCAATGCAGAAATGTCCTCTACTATCATCTACAGTTTCTTGAGAGGATATACTTAGACTTTTATCAGACAGATCTATTAATCTTAAGTCGATTCCGTTTGAAGACTTGCATACAATAATGGAGTGAGTTGCTATACCTGCATCTGGAACGGCAATTTTCTTACCACTAATTTTATTATTAGAAACTTCAGTTTTGATATTAGAAGATGTAGGCGCTAGAAAGTCCTCTGTAACAGCCAATGTTCCAACAATTTCACCGCTTACAAGTTTTGGAAGAATGTCTTTTTTGAGATCTTCATTTCCATATTTGATAATTGTTTCTGTAAATAAGTATACAGATGATGAAAAGGGCACAGGGGCAATAAATCTTCCTAACTCCTCAGCAATAACACATAGCTCTAAATGACCGAGTCCAAGACCATCAAATTCTTCAGGAATTCTTATACCCGTCCACCCTAAGTCAACTATTTTTTTCCATAATTCAAGATCCGTAGATCCTGACTCATCTAATACAATTCTACTTCTTTTGATACTATCTTCCTTTTCAAGAAATTTTTTTGCCTCACTTTGAAGAAACTTTTGATCATCTGAAAAATCTAAATTCATATAAACTCTAATTAGTTATAGTAAAATACATTGTATGTTACTTTCTTAATATAATTTTTTTTAATGAATAAAGATATCAGACCAGACAAAACATCTCCAGCTTATTTAAAAAATAAAAATTCTGGTGGTTTATTTAAAGGCTTTTTATATGTCTTATTATTTATGAGTATTCTTGGTCTGGCTATATGGCAAAATTATATATCTAGCTCAACTGGTTCTAAAATTCAATCAACTGAAGACAGATTAGCAATTATTGAAGAACAGATGAATATCGCTGATGAGGTTAATAATGACTCTCTAACGGACATATCTTCTTCGATACAATTTTTAGATAAAGAGATAAGAAAGCTTTGGGATTTAAGTAATAAAAGAAATAAAGTAAATATATCTAAATTGACAGCTTCAAATAGTGATCTAGAAAAATCTATCAAAGAAATTAATCAATTATTATCAGAATATAAAACAAGTATCGATGCTAATGCTCTTTATATTGCTGAAGCTGATTCATTGATATTCAAAATAGAAAACATAGAAAGTAAATTAAAGTCACTGGAAACTCAATTTATGATCTTAGATGATTCTGTCCAAGCTTTAAATAACTATAAAAAACAGCTCAACCAATCAATATTAGAAATACAAACGGAGATTTCTATAATGAATCAAGAAAATGAGGATATAGATATTCTAAATTGACAATAATATTATAAATGTTAGTTTTATAAGACTATGAATAGGACTGTTTTACAGATATTTCTTTTATTAGCTTTCATACCCCTAGCGATCCTAGTGGGTTATGGAGTCTTGGTTGTTGCACCAATTTTTTGTTGCTTTCTTGCAATTAATTCTTACAAGTTTAAAAACTTCAAAGAAATGTATATTTGGATGGGTGTTGGTGCCTTGTCATTCATTTTAGCTTTATATATGCTTGGTGTTCTATGATTTTGATAAGAGCTCTAATTTTTTGCTTGTCATCCTTATTTTTGATTGCAGGAATAACAACAATGGTATCGCCAGACGTTAATACTATTTTTTTACCTATAACTGTTGAGTCAATCCAAGAGGCACATTTTGCTAGGGGGTATGCTGGTTTTGTTGCTGCTGTTGGCTATTTATCAATGAGATTTTTATACTCATCATCAAAAGTACAAATCGGCACAGTTGTTTTGTATATAACTATCGTCATGATATTTTCAAAAATCTTCAGTTTTATTTATGACGGATACACAACTATGGCTGTCGCAACTTTCTTTATAGGTATTGCTTATGCAATAGGCTTATATGTGGTTCAAAAAGCAAGAAAAAATGAACTTGATTATAATTTATAAATTTTTAAATTAATCTTTCCATACCATATTAATAGTCTATATAATGCTTCAATCTGGGGATGTGGTGGAACTGGTAGACACGCTTGGCTTAGAACCAAGTGCCGCAAGGCGTGGGGGTTCGACTCCCTCCATCCCTACCACTTTGAGCTGTGTGTAAAGAAAAATGTTATTCTCTTTCTATATGTAACAGCAAAACAATTATGAATAATGAAGTAGCAATCTTTGGTAAGCCCGGCTCCATAGCCAAATTTGACTTAACTGAAAATAAATCTATTTGGGTAGGTGAGCTCGAATCAAAATACATTCCTTACTCAATTTCTCAATATCAAACCTATATATTAGTATTTAGTTACTCAAAATGGGGTACAAAGGCAATGATTCATTGTTTTGAAGAAGGAACAGGCAATATGTTGTGGTCAGGGCTAGCAAAAAATCTTATTGCAAATGGTTTTCCTTTTTACCCTCATGTTCTAGATGATTGCATATTTTTTATGTCATCTTCAAAAGAAATAGCAAAGTTAAACCTCCAAACAGGAAAATTATTATTCAAAAAAACTTTTAATAAATCTATTTTTAGTTCATACGGAATGATCATTATATCTGATCAGGTTTATTTACTATCCAAGAAAGATGCAAAAATTGTAGACAAAATTTCTGGTAGCGTTGAAACATGCAATGAAATAGGAAAAAAAATTAATTTAAAAGAACTATCAGCCTCGCTAGGCAATGGAACATCATTCATGTCTTCAATTTCTTTAACTCACCCGCAACCTGGTGGTGATGGAGGCGTTGCAGCAATGGGTGGTGACGGCGGCGGTGGCGGGGGTGGTGAATAGTTTTTTAGATCAATAAAGAAACTATTTTAAACATATCTAATATTTAATATGTTTACAAAATGTATTTAACATATATACTTTTAGCAAATGATTAGAACAAAAGCACAATTTAGACGGGTTTTAGCTATATAGCTGGATCTTTCCTATTGTGAATTAGACCCAGCTTTAGCTGGGTTTTTTTTATTTAAAGAAAGAGAATTATGAAAAATTTTATTACTACACAAGATTGGTCTAAAGATGAATTGCAAGACATCCTAGATTATGCAAAAGATTTAAAAACTAACAAGTTTCAGGAGACTCTGAAAAATAAATCTGTTGCATTATTATTCTTCAACCCATCAATGAGGACTAGAACTAGTTTTGAACTTGGGATTCAAGAACTTGGAGGTTATGCGGTTGTACTTCATCCTGGAAAAGATGCATGGCCAATTGAATTCAAACCCAATACTGTTATGGACAGTGAGTCTGAAGAGCACATTATTGAGGTTGCAAAAGTACTTTCAGAATACTGTGATTTAATAGCGATAAGAGCTTTTCCAAAGTTTTTAAACCTAGAAGAAGACCTTACTGATAATGTAATCAATAGTTTTGCAAAATATTCTTCTGTTCCGGTAGTTAATATGGAAACAATCACTCATCCATGCCAGGAACTTGCTCATATACTGACTATGCAGGAGCAATTAGGAGATTTATCAGGAAAAGATTATCTTTTAACATGGACTTATCACCCAAAACCATTAAATACAGCCGTAGCCAATTCTTCTTTGATGATTGCAAGTAAATTTGGCATGAATGTTAAGCTTTTATGTCCTAGTGAGGACTATATTTTGCATGAGAATTATATAAATCAAGCAAAAGATAACTGCAATCTTAACAATACCTCCTTTGAGATTACACATGATATAGATCATGGATATGATAATGCAGATATTGTGTATGCAAAGAGCTGGGGTTCTTTAAATTATTATGGAAATCCTAGTGAAGAAAAAATTATTAGAGATCAATTCAAACACTTCATTGTAGACGAGGATAAAATGGCTAAAACTAATAAAGCTCTTTTTAGTCATTGTCTTCCATTGAGAAGAAACATTAAAGCTACAGATGGTGTTATGGATTCTGATTATTGTGTTGCTATCCAAGAGGCTGGAAATAGAATGCATGTTCAAAAATCATTACTCAGTAAATTATTAAATAAAGGATAAAAAATGAAAAAGATTGTTTTAGCATTTTCAGGTGGTTTAGATACGAGTTTCTGTGTCCCATACCTTATAGAACAAGGATATGAAGTTCATACAATATTTGTTAACACAGGAGGCACTCCTATTGTTGAGGAGAAAAAAATATCAAAAAGAGCTAAAGAATTAGGTGCTAAAAAGCATTTAAATGTGAATGTTGAGCTCCCTTTATGGAAGCAAATAATTAAACCCCTTATTTGGTCTGGATCAATGTATCAAGATAAGTATCCTGCTTTATGCTCAGATAGATACTTGATTGTTACAGAAGCCATTAAGCTATGTAAGAAACTAAATACTAAATATATATCTCATGGCTGTACCGGCATGGGTAATGATCAGGTTAGATTTGATCTTTCTATACAAGCATTTGGTAATTACAAAACAATCACGCCAATAAGAGAAATACAAAACAAAGTTTCAGATGTAAGAGGCTACGAAAAAAAATATTTAATTGAAAGAGGTTTTAAAGTTTCATCTTTGCATTCTAAATATAGTATTAACGAAAACCTAATGGGCGCCACTGTTTCTGGTTCAGAAATTGATGATTGGAAAGAACCATCAAAAGAAAGTTATATTCTTTGTAGCACACCTGACAAATATCCTTCTAAACCAAAGAAAATTACTATTGAATTTTTAAAAGGAGAGGCAAGAAAAATAGATGGCAAATCAATAAAAGGTGCTGAATTATTAAGAACACTTAATAAAATTGGTGGTAAGTATGGAATAGGTAGAGAAATATTTGCAGGTGATACCATTATTGGGATAAAGGGAAGATTCCTTTTTGAATCCCCTGGAATATCGATTTTACAAAGAGCACACAGAGCTTTAGAAGAATCTATATTTACAGATAAGCAGAATTTCTTCAAACCAACAGTTGGCAAGAAATGGGTTGAGCTTATATATGGCGGTTTTTATTTTGATCCATTGGCTAGAAACTTAGAAACCTTTCTTGAAGATATCCAGAAACCTGTAAACGGCAAAGTAACGGTTTTACTTAGCCCTGGAAAAGTTGAGGCTGTTTCAGTTGATGCTAAGAAAATTCTTGTTAGCAAAGATGCTATATATGCTCAGTCCGCATCATGGGGTGTAGAAGAGTCAAGTGGATTTATAAAACTCTTAGGAAAAAGCACCGCTACTTGGACAGAAGTTAATAAAAAGTAATATGAGCAAGAGCTATAAAAAAGATACTATCTTAAAACTTCTTAGTGGAATGAGTAGTGAGAAGGAAATTAGAAAATATTTAGATAGATTCTCATCTGATGATTATAAGTTTGCAGTTATTAAGGTTGGAGGAGCAGTTATTCAGAATGATCTTGATAATTTAGTATCTTCGCTAGCTTTTTTAAATGAGGTCGGTTTAAGGCCAATAATTGTCCATGGAGGTGGCCCAAAGTTATCACAAGAGCTTGAAAGAAAAAAAATATCATTTTCTTTTAAAGAGGGCCAAAGAGTTACTTCAAAAAAAGTTTTAGATGTAGCTTTTGAAGTCTTTAGTGGTGAAAACAAAAAGATTGTTTCTGCTCTTTCAGACAAAGGAGTTGATGCTATTACAATTATTGGTGATGTCTTTACATGCTCCATTGATGACGAAGATCTTGGATATGTCGGAGAAATTAAAGAAACCAAATCTGATGATATAAAAAAGATCATAAACTCTGGAGGTATTCCTGTCATTGCACCAATGGGTTTCACAGAAGAAAAACAACTAGTAAATATCAATGGTGATAAAGCAACTCTAGCTTTAGCAAAAGAAATAACTCCAGATAAAGTAATATTTTTAAGTGAAATTGGTGGAATTTTTAATGAAGTAGATAAGTTAATATCTAATATTAATATCAAGGATGATTATGATAGGCTTATGAATGAGGATTGGCTTCATTCAGGAATGAAGCTTAAACTTCAGCAGATCAAACTTCTTTTAGATTCATTGCCAAGCCACAGTTCTGTGTCCATCACCAAGCCACTGCATCTTAATAGAGAGCTTTTTACTGATGCTGGATTTGGAACTCTCGTTAAAGCTGGTCATCAAATAGGTAGATACGAAAACTTAAATAATGATCAAGAGATCGTAGTTACTTCAATCCTTGAATCTTCTTTTAAAGGAAAATTAGCAAATAACTATTTTGTAAACACAAATAAGAAATTTTATATTAGTTCATGCAACAGAGCTTCCATAATTATTTCTCATGATCAGGGTATAGCATATATGGACAAATTTGCGGTCATTAATAATGCTAGGGGTGAGGGCCTGGGTAATGCAATGTGGAATAAAATGCTATCAGATTATAAGCAAGTTTTTTGGAGATCAAGATCTAATAATGTCATTAATAATTTTTATAAAGATGTATGTGACGGATTTCAAAAGTATGATGAGTGGAGTATTTTTTGGATAGGTATAAGCGATCT
>CAXYDN010000005.1:0-17610 GCA_964276145.1 uncultured SAR86 cluster bacterium
GTCTGAATTAGAAAAGATGTTTTATCTTTACCAGTTGATCCAAGCTCATTCTGTCCTATAACAAGAAATCTTGTTTTGTTATCTGAATAATCTTGAATATCCTTTTTTTGTAATTTCAATTTATATTTTTCAATAGCTAATGAATTAACAATACATAAAATATTTTTATTTTCTTTTGCATACTTTGCAGCTACCGCAGAGCTTGGCATTTCCAATCTTTTAATTGAACCAATATTTTTTTCTATCCATTTATTACATTGACCAAGAGCTTGGGGATGAGATGCAATAGCAAAAGCTTCCTTTATATCAAACTTGTTACCAGAGGCTAATTGATGATTAATATCTAGATATATTTCACCAATGATTGAAAGACTCTCATTGTCAGCAAGGCAATTTAAAGTTGTATTAATGACCCCTTCTGATGAATTTTCAACGGGAACAACCCCGATATCAGATTCTCCTTTAAGAACTTGATGAAAAACATCATCAATTGTGGGTGATGGTATTCTTGCAACTAATGAGCCAAAGTGCCCATGGACTGCAGCTTCAGAATGTGTTCCTTCTGGACCTAGATATGATATTTTTAAAGCCTCTTCTAAAGAAAGACAACCTGAAATAAGTTCTTTATAAATTGTCTTTATCTTCTCATTCGAAAGAGCTCCATTTTCATTAGCCTTAAGAATGTTTCTTAATATTGTTGCTTCTCTATCAGGCTTGTAAAATGATGAGTTGGGACTTGTCTTGGATTTAATTTTGCCAATACTTACAGCCAAAGCAGCTCTCTTTTGTATTAATTTTAAAAGATCTTTATCAATTTTATCGATTTTGGACCTTAAAGATTTTAGATTTTCTTTAGTCATCTTGTATTAACCATATTTTGCTTCGAAGATTTTCATAAAATCTACAAGCGCATTAACTCCTTCTAAAGGCATTGCATTATATATACTAGCCCTCATTCCGCCAACTGATCGATGGCCTTTTAAATTTAGTAACCCAATTTTTTCAGACTCCTCTAAGAAAAGAGCGTCAAGGTTATTATCTGCAAGAATAAATGGTACATTCATTATTGATCTGTTTTCGATGTTCACCGGATTTGAATAAAAACTTGAATCATCTATATAGTTGTAGAGTGTTGACGCCTTCTTATGATTTTGTTCTTTAAAAAATTCAAGACCCCCAGAATTTTTTATCCATTTGAAAACTTTTCCTGCCATATACCAAGAAAAAGTTGGAGGAGTATTTAACATAGAATCTGATTCAGCATGTTTAGAATATCTTAATATATTAGGAAGATTTTGATTTTCTCTGCTCATAAGATCCTTGCTTATTATTACCATCGTTAGACCAGCTGGACCAATATTTTTTTGAGCTCCTGCATAAATTAATGAAAATTTAGATACATCGATGGGCTCACTGAGAATAACTGATGACATATCTGCTATTAATGGGATATTAACCTCTGGAGCATTGTGAATTGCAACACCCTGGATAGTTTCATTTGGGCAATAATGAACGTATGAAGCGTCACTAGAAATATTCCATGAATCCTCATGGGGAGCATAGGTAAAACTTTTGTCTTCAGATGAAGCAATTGTTTGAACTTGGGTCAGCATAGATGCTTCTGAAATAGCTTTCTTTGACCATGAGCCAGATAAAACATAATCTGCTTGAGAATTAGATGGCGAGAAGTTGAGTGGAACCATTGAAAATTGATGAGTTGCGCCTCCTTGGAGAAACAATACATCATGTGAATCAGGAACTTCTAAGATATCAATAAAGTCTTGTTTTGCATCTGTAGCTACACCGTCATAAATTTTAGACCTATGACTCATTTCCATAATGGACATACCGGAATCACCCCATTCTAGTAATTCATCTTTTACTTCAGATAATACCTCTTCTGATATTACAGCTGGTCCTGCGCAGAAATTCCATTTGCGCATTATTCTTCCTCTTGATCTTCTTCGTTGGGAATGGTCACACACTCAATGAGTTTTTCACCATCTTTTGGAGTAATGATTTTAACACCTTGAGTATTTCGACTTAGAGTTGGCACTTGAGAAACAGTTGTTCTAATCATTGTTCCTTTATCACTAATCAACATAATGCCATCTTCATCTTCCACCAAAGCAGCCGAAACCATTGAACCATTTCTTTCACTGGTTTTCATAGAAATAACACCCTGACCTCCTCTATTATGAGAAGGAAAATCTTCTAGAGCTGTTTTTTTACCGTAACCATTTTCTGATACACATAAAATAGTTTTTTCAGGATCACCAACCATTAAAGAAATAAGCTTTTCATCTTTCTTGAGTCTAAGACCTCTAACACCCCTAGCAGTTCTTCCCATTGGCCTGACATGTGATTCATTAAATCTAATTAATTTTCCAGCAGAAGAAGCTAAAAGGATTTCGTCATTACCTGATGTTATAGCAGTTCCTACTAACTTATCATCATCATCAAGATTGATAGCTTTAATTCCAGATTTATATTTTTTTGAAAAAAGGCTCAAGTTAGTTTTCTTTGTCGTCCCATTTCGTGTTGCCATAAATATGAATTGCTTATCAGAGAATTCGCCTACAGGGAGAATCTCACTTACAGATTCATCATCATCTAAATTAAGCATATTTACCAAAGGTCTTCCCTTAGATGTTCTGGAGGCAACCGGAATTTCATACACTTTTAACCAAAAGACTTTACCTTTCGTAGTAAAACATAAAATTTGCATATGACTACTTAGTACATAAAGGTTTTGAATAAGATCTTCTTCTTTAACAGCAGCAGCAGCCTTACCCTGCCCGCCTCTTCTTTGCTCTCTATACTCATCAAGCGGTTGAGTTTTAGCATAACCACTTCTTGATACAGTGAGAACTCTCATTTCCTCAGGAATAAGATCTTCATTGGTAATACCTCTTCTAGTATCATTTATGAGTGTTCTTCTTTCGTCACCAAAATTTGTTCTGACTTCTTCGAGTTCTTCTATCATTAAGTTTTTAAGAGTTTCTTTATCATCTAAGATTTTTTGTAAATCAATTATCTTTGATACTATTTCTGAAAACTCGCTACTTAAGTTATCTTGTTCTAAGCCTGTTAATCTTCCTAACCTTAATTCTAAAATTGCTTTTGCTTGATCGGATGAGAGCTTATATTTTTTACCATTTATACCAAGGTCTTTGCTAAGACCTTTAGGCTTACATGCGTCATTACCAACTTTCTTCAAGATAGCTTCTACAGGACCAGCTTTCCATGCTTTTTTACATAAGGCTTCTGCAGCTAACTTTGGATCTTTTGATTTTTTAATGATGGTTATAACTTCATCGATATTTGCTATTGCAACCATCAAACCCTCAACTATATGACCCCTATCTTTTGCTTTCTTTAAATCGTATTTAGTTCTTTTTGTGATGATGTCTTTTCTATGCTTAACAAAAGCTTCAAGCATTTCTTTGAGATTGACTTCTTTTGGCTGTCCATCCACCAACACAGTAAAGTTAATTCCAAATGATTGCTCTAATTGAGTTTGGGCAAAAAGGTTGTTTTCCAAAACCTCCACTGAGTCTCCCTTTCGAACTTCTATGACAACCCTTAGGCCATCTTTATCAGATTCATCTCTAATTTCTGTGATGCCTTCTATTTTTTTATCCTTAACAAGTTCTGCAATCTTCTCAAGCATTCTTGCCTTATTAACCATGAAAGGAATCTCATTAATAATTAATGATTGTTTACCTGATTTTTCATCCTCTTCTATAGAGGTATTAGATCTAGTATGAATAATTCCTCTGCCAGTTTTATATGCCTCATATATACCAGCCCTTCCATCAATCGTTCCGCCTGTTGGGAAGTCTGGTCCAGAAATATCTTTAATAAGATCATCTATTGATAGCTTTGGATTATTAATTAAGTTGATGCTTGCATTTAGGACTTCTGTGAGATTATGAGGAGGAATGTTTGTTGCCATACCAACAGCAATTCCCGAAGAACCATTTACTAAAAGATTTGGAATCTTTGTGGGTAAAACATCCGGAATAAATTCACTTCCATCATAATTTGGAGAATAAGAGACTGTTTCTTTTTCAATATCCCCATACATTTGATCAGTAATTTTTGCCATTCTTACTTCTGTATATCTCATAGCAGCAGGTGGATCACCATCAATGGAACCAAAATTTCCTTGACCCTCAACAATTGGGTATCTCATTGAAAAATCTTGTGCCATTCTTACCATCGCATCATAGACAGCACTGTCTCCATGAGGATGATATTTACCGATAACATCACCGACCACCCTTGCAGATTTTTTATAAGGTTTGTTATATGAATTTTTAAGATCATACATCGCATATAAAATTCTTCTATGTACTGGTTTTAGGCCATCTCTAATATCTGGCAATGCTCTTCCATGAATAACACTTAATGCATAGCTTAGGTAGGATTGTTTGAGTTCATCCTCGATATTTACTGATATTATTTCTTTTGCGAAGTCACTCATATGCTATGGTTTTTTGAAGTAAAAATAAGTCCTTAATTTAAGGATTATTTTAGCATATTTTGACTAGATATTAGTCTTTAAATTCAGAAACTAAACCACCAATTGATTCCTTTGCATCACCAAACAACATTCTAGTATTCTGTTTAAAAAACAAAGGATTTTGAACACCCGCAAATCCTGCAGACATTGATCTTTTAAGAACAAATACAGTTTTTGCATTGTGAACTTCAATAATTGGCATTCCATAAATTGGGCTACCAGGTTCCTCTGTTGCTGATGGATTTACTACGTCATTTGCCCCAATTACAACAGCAACATCTACCGAATCCATGATGGGATTGATATCATCTGGTTCAGCTAGAACATCATATGGAACATTAGCTTCAGCCAGAAGCACATTCATATGACCTGGCATTCTTCCAGCCACAGGATGAATACCATATTTAACCTCAGTTCCATTTTCTTCGAGTAACTCACCAAGTTCTCTAACGACATGCTGAGCTTGAGCAACTGCCATGCCGTATCCAGGAATAATTAAAACAGAACTTGCGCTTTCTAAAATTAAATATGCATCAGAAACGCTAATAGGACTTACCTCACCCTGATCTTCAGATGAAGAGCTTTTGGAAGAAGAGCTTGCATATCCTACAAATAAAATATTGCTTATAGATCTATTCATGGCTTTGGCCATAATTACAGTCAAAATAAGACCGCTTGCCCCAACAAGAGATCCTGCAACAATAAGGACATTATTTAGTAATAATAATCCAGCAAAAGCTGCAGCAATGCCTGAGAAGGAGTTTAATAAAGAAATAACAACAGGCATATCTCCTCCACCAATAGGAAGAACAAAACCGATTCCACCCAAGAGTGTTAAGACTAATAGGATAGTAAAGAAATCAAAGGTCGGAACTATAGCTGGGGTTACAAAGACTGAATACAATAAAAATGCTAATGAAATATAAAAAATAGTCGTGAAAAATTTTGTAATGATAGATGTTTTCGCTATCTTAATTTTTTCAGCTAGTTTTGCATAGGCAACTAAACTTCCCGTAAATGTTACTCCGCCAATATACAAAGTGGTCATTACTAAAATATGTTGAAATAAATTATCAGGAATAGAATTAAACTCAGACCATGCAATTAAAAAAGTAGCTAAGCCACCAAACCCATTAAACAAAGCAACCATTTCTGGTATTGAAGTCATTTTTACTTTTAATGCTATTGTTGAGCCAATAATAGCTCCTAAGGCTATACCGCTTATTAATACCACTGGGTTAACAACATCCACTACTGTGACTGAAACAGCAATAAACATTGCCAAAGCTGATAGGAAGTTACCTTTCACTGCGGTATCTTCTTTCCCAAGCATCTTTATGCCAGAAATAAATAAAATAGATGCAACTATGTAGATAATATTTTGGATTGCGGTTATGTCGTTAAAAATACCCATACTTATTTCTTCTTAAACATTTTTAACATTCTATTAGTTACTAAATAGCCACCAAATACGTTTATTGAAGCAAAAAGAACCGCAAGAAAAGCAATGGCTCCTTGAAGGTTGGTGTCTGTTGATAAAACTAATGCTCCAACTAAAGCAATACCAGATATAGCATTAGCTCCTGACATTAAAGGTGTATGAAGAGTGCTCGGTACTTTTGAAATTAATTCTAGACCTAAATAAATAGATAATATAAGTACAAACCCTAATAACGTGTATATCTCCATATTATTGAAACCTCTCGTTAACTATCTTTCCATTAAAGACAAGAACACTGCTTTTTATAATTTCATCTTCAAAATCAAAATTAATATTATTTTCTTCTTTGTTATAAAAATCAGTAATCCAATGATTGTAGTTATTTGATAAGGCTAAAGATGCATGGTTTGAGACAGATGAAGCTAGATTAGATATACCAATAATTTTGACTCCATTATTAATAATAATTTCATCAGCTACTGACCCCTCAACATTTCCACCTGATTCTACAGCCATATCAAAAATAACACTGCCAGGCTTCATTTTCTCAATTGTATTACTGTCTATTAGTTGCGGAGCTGGTCTTCCAAATAATTGAGCAGTAGTAATTACAATATCTGATCTAGCACACACATCCGATTGAAGGTCTTTTTGTTTTTGAACTTGTTCTGGAGTTAGTTCTTTTGCATAACCCTGATCAGTTTGACCGGTTTCTCCTAGATCAATCTTTACAAATTTTGCTCCTAGAGAGTTTACCTGTTCTTCTACGACGTCTCTTGTATCAAATGCGTCCACTCTTGCACCAAGTCTTTTAGCTGTTGCAATTGCTTGAAGCCCTGCAACTCCAACACCAATGACAAATACTCTTGCAGGCTTAAGTGTGCCAGCAGCAGTCATCATCATTGGTAGTGCTGTTGAAAGATGTTTTGCTGATTCGATAACAGCTGCATATCCAGCTAAATTGGCTTGCGAACTTAGAACATCCATTTTTTGAGCTCTTGTGATTCTTGGAATAAATTCCATGCTTATCAAGTTAATATTTTTTTCTGCGCAAGTATTTATTAATTCTTGATTACCAAAAGGGTTTACCATACCAATCAAAGAGGATCCTGACTTAATTAAAGATATTTCTTCAAATCCTAAAGCTTGATTGGTTATTATAAGATCAGATTTTGAAATACATTCGGATCGCGGTGCTGCTTTTAATCCAGCTTTCTTAAATTCATTATCAGATGTATTTATTCCATCACCAATTCCTTCCTCAAAAAAAATTTCTGCTCCAGTATTAATTAATGCTGAAAGTGTATCTGAGTGGATAGGAGATCTTTGATCTTTTGGGTCATTAGATTTTAATGCTGAAATGATCACTTTTAATAAATGTATGTATTTGTAGTGAAGTAAAGCTTAATAGAAATAAAAAGTCAATTTAATTGCTAACAGTATGTGTTTATTGATTTTTTTATTCAGTATATGTGTAGTTATACTACATAAAATTAGTTTAATAGCCTATGTTTAAATCCATTCATAAGATGTAAAATTGCTCAATGAATATTGATCAACAAGAGGTTCAAAAATTTTCAGAACTTGCAGAAAAATGGTGGGATAAATCTGGAGACTTTAAACCTCTGCATATTATTAATCCTTTGAGAGCTGGCTATATTGCAAGCAAAGTTGATCTTGTTGGAAAGAAAGTATTAGATGTTGGATGTGGAGGAGGCATTCTTGCTGAAGCTTTGAGTGATGCGGGTGCAATTGTTACTGGAATTGATGCAGCAGGCCCAGGGATAGAAATAGCTAAACTTCATGCGCAAGAAAATAATAAATCTATAAATTATCAAGAATCCACAGCCGAAGACTTACTAAAAAACTCTGAAGAAAAATTTGATATCGTTACTTGTTTAGAAGTTTTAGAGCATGTTCCTGACCCTAAATTATTAGTTCAGACATGCATTAATCTTTTAAATCCAGATGGCGATTTGTTTTTATCAACTATAAATAAAAATCCTAGGTCGTGGATTACAGCAATTGTTGGAGCCGAATATATATTTAATATATTGCCAAAAGGCACTCATGAATTTGATAAGTTTATTAAGCCGTCTTCTCTTGGATCATTTGTAAGAAGTGGTTCTGCTCAACTAATAGAGTCTAAAGGTATGTTTTACAATCCAATTACACATAAGGCTCATCTTAATAATGATTTAGGTGTTAATTATTTAATGTATGCTAAAAAATCTTAATACAAAATTAGTATTATTTGATTTGGATGGAACTCTTGTTGATACTGCTCCAGATTTTGTAACCTCACTTAATAATATCCTTAAAAAACATGGAAGAGACGTTTTGGATTTTGAGCATGTGAGGTCTTTTGTCTCTGAGGGCTCAGCAAAATTTACAGAAATTGGGTTTAAAATTAATCAAAATGATCCTAATTTTCAAATATATAGAGCTGAGTTTTTAAAAGAATATAAAAAGAATTTAATCAATGAGTCCAAAATATTTGATGGTATAGATTCAGTCATAAAATATATTAAAGATTCCAACATTAGTTTTGGAATTGTCACTAATAAGCCATACGATTATGCATTACCAGTTGTTAATTATTTTGAAGAATTATCAGATTCGAAAGTATTAATATGCCCCGATCATCTGAAAGAATCCAAGCCTAGTCCTGAAGGAATTCTTTTAGCTTGTAAAAGAATTGGAATTAGTCCAAGCCATACAGTCTATGTTGGCGATCATCCTAATGATTTAATAGCCGGCAAAAGAGCTGGTACTAAAACTATTGGTTGTTTATATGGCTACAGCTTATCTAAAGACCGAGATTATGGTGACTCAATTATTGTAGATAATGCCTCTCATATAGTCGATGCAATTAAAAACCTATGAAGATTGAAAATATTTTTGAAAAAAACTTTTTAGCTAAAAGAAATATATTAGTTACTGGGGCTTCAAAAGGCATAGGTAGAGAAGTTGCTATGGCTTTGAGTGCTTATGGTGCAAATGTAATTTTGTTAGCTAGAAATGAGGACTCTTTAAATAATGTGTATGACAAAATAGTAAAAACTTATAAAACGTCTCCAATGATTATTAAATGTGATCTAAATGAAATAGATGAGAATAAGGCACAAGAAATAGCTAATGTTTTATCTGAAAATATCTCATGTTTAGATGGTCTTATACATAATGCAGCTGTATTAGGAAAAATGTCTTCAATAATTGATTATGACCTAAATACTTGGAATAAAGTTATGCAAACAAATCTTACAAGCTCCTACTTATTAACTAAATTTCTATACCCCATGATGGAACCTTCAATAAATCCAAGAGTCATATTTACATCATCTGGTGTGGTAAAAAAAGGTAGGGCTTTTTGGGGTGCATATGCTATATCTAAGGCTGCAATAAAATCTATGTCTGAAATTTTGCAAGATGAGTTAGAGCCTATTTCAAATATTAAGGTTTTTAATTTTGATCCGGGTGCAACTAGAACTTCTATGAGAGCATTCGCTTACCCTGCAGAAGATCCAAGCTCCTTAAAAGATGCATCATCTTTGGCTGACTATTATTTATGGATGCTATCTGATTCTAGTAATAATAGTGACAATAGATATATTGAGTTTAATCAAACTTAGAGCTTAAACTCTGCCATAGATATAAACATAAATATGTTTTGTATGGCGAATAATCTTCTCCCATATATTCACTGTCATTAAAGAAATATGAAGCTCTTTTTTTTATTGCCAAATCTCCATTTAAATAGGTGTCTGAGTGACCTAAATAAAACATTTTAATAATACCCAATGTCCATGGGCCTATCCCTTTTATTTTTAAAAAAAACTTAGATAACTCATTATCTTGCATTGTTTGTAATGTCTTTTTAGAAATAGATTGAAGATCTTTATTATTAATAACACCATGAATATATTTTGCTTTTGGTTTAGATAAACCGCATTTAGCAAGTTCTTCTGGTGAAATAATACTATTTTTTTCTTTCAAGAAAATCTCAACTTTTTTCCAAATAGATGAAGCTGCACCTACTGATACTTGCTGTCCTATTATTGTTTTAACAATAAAAAATTGAAGGTTAATTTGTTTATCCATTCTTGATTCAATAGAAATGATGTTGGACTGGCTTAAATAGTCATTAAACTTTGTATGATTATTATGTTTTGAAATTTTTAGAAGGAATTTATGAGCTTTAATTGATTTGGGATCATTTGCCATAATTTTTTAATTCGCTTATTTCCTTTTCAGTTAATTCTATCGTTTTACCTTTTTTAAGAGTTGAGGGTAAAAAGATTGGGCCAAATCTTGTTCTTTTCAATCTACTCACTTCAAGATCTAAAGATTGAAATATCTTTCTAACTTCTCTATTTTTGCCGCTCACCAAACATACAGAAAACCATTGATTGCTTCCAACTTTTTCTCCCTCTACTACATCAGTAAATTGATGTTTCTGACCGTCAATAATTATTCCATCCAACATTTTATTTTTTTTCTCAATAGAAAAATCTCCTCTGGCTCTTACCAAATACTCTCTATCGATGGTGTTAGATGGATGCATGCAATGATTTGCAAAATTTCCATTATTTGTAAATAGCATCAGCCCTGATGTATTAATATCGAGCCTACCTATTGAAATCCAATTTCTTTGATTGACAGAATTAGGTAAGTAGTCATAAACAATTGGAATTTTTTTTTCTCTAGCAGTGGAAGATAAAACTCCTTCTGGTTTATTAAGAGCAATGAGCTTAATATCGACTTCCTTCAATTCAATGATTTTATTATCAAACTCAACCAAATCTTCATTGGAGACTTTTGTACCTAGTTTTGCTATTTTTCCATTAACTAAAACCTTGCCTTCTTTGATAAGATTTTCGCAACCTCTTCTTGATCCAATACCGGCTTGGGCTAGATACTTTTGAAGCCTTTCTGACATTAAAAAATTAAATAGCTTGTGATATAGCTTGATCTTCTATACCAATCTCATTAGCTTCAATAGGATCCGGAAGGTCTGGAAGATCTGATATATTTTTCATGTCTAAATTGTAGCAATTGCTTGAAGGCCTGCAACTCCAACACCAATGACAAATACTCTTGCAGGCTTAAGTGTACCAGCAGCAGTCATCATCATTGGTAGTGCTGTTGAAAGATGTTTTGCTGATTCGATAACAGCTGCATATCCAGCTAAATTGGCTTGCGAACTTAGAACATCCATTTTTTGAGCTCTTGTAATTCTTGGAATAAATTCCATGCTTATTAAGTTAATATTTTTTTCTGCGCAAGTATTTATTAATTCTTGATTACTGAAAGGGTTTACCATACCAATCAAAGAGGATCCTGACTTAATTAAAGATATTTCTTCAAATCCTAAAGCTTGATTGGTTATTATAAGATCAGATTTTGAAATACATTCGGATCGCGGTGCTGCTTTTAATCCAGCTTTCTTAAATTCATTATCAGATGTATTTATTCCATCACCAATTCCTTCCTCAAAAAAAATTTCTGCTCCAGTATTAATTAATGCTGAAAGTGTATCTGAGTGGATAGGAGATCTTTGATCTTTTGGGTCATTAGATTTTAATGCTGAAATGATCACTTTTAATAAATGTATGTATTTGTAGTGAAGTAAAGCTCAATAGAAATAAAAAGTCAATTTAATTGCTAACAGTATGTGTTTATTGATTTTTTTATTAAGTATATGTGTAGTTATACTACATAAAATTAGTTTAATAGCCTATGTTTAAATCCATCCATAAGATGTAAAATTGCTCAATGAATATTGATCAACAAGAGGTTCAAAAATTTTCAGAACTTGCAGAAAAATGGTGGGATAAATCTGGAGACTTTAAACCTCTGCATATTATTAATCCTTTGAGAGCTGGCTATATTGCAAGCAAAGTTGATCTTGTTGGAAAGAAAGTATTAGATGTTGGATGTGGAGGAGGCATTCTTGCTGAAGCTTTGAGTGATGCGGGTGCAATTGTTACTGGAATTGATGCAGCAGGCCCAGGGATAGAAATAGCTAAACTTCATGCGCAAGAAAATAATAAATCTATAAATTATAAAGAATCCACAGCCGAAGACTTACTAAAAAACTCTGAAGAAAAATTTGATATCGTTACTTGTTTAGAAGTTTTAGAGCATGTTCCTGACCCTAAATTATTGGTTCAGACATGCATTAATCTTTTAAATCCAGATGGCGATTTGTTTTTATCAACTATAAATAAAAATCCTAGGTCGTGGATTACAGCAATTGTTGGAGCCGAATATATATTTAATATATTGCCAAAAGGCACTCATGAATTTGATAAGTTTATTAAGCCGTCTTCTCTTGGATCATTTGTAAGAAGTGGTTCTGCTCAACTAATAGAGTCTAAAGGTATGTTTTACAATCCAATTACACATAAGGCTCATCTTAATAATGATTTAGGTGTTAATTATTTAATGTATGCTAAAAAATCTTAATACAAAATTAGTATTATTTGATTTAGATGGAACTCTTGTTGATACTGCTCCAGATTTTGTAACCTCACTTAATAATATCCTTAAAAAACATGGAAGAGACGTTTTGGATTTTGATCATGTGAGGTCTTTTGTCTCTGAGGGCTCAGCAAAATTTACAGAAATTGGGTTTAAAATTAATCAAAATGATCCTAATTTTCAAATATATAGAAATGAATTTTTAAAAGAATATAAAAAGAATTTAATCAATGAGTCCAAAATATTTGATGGTATAGATTCAGTCATAAAATATATTAAAGATTCCAACATTAGTTTTGGAATTGTCACTAATAAGCCATACGATTATGCATTACCAGTTGTTAATTATTTTGAAGAATTTTCAGATTCGAAAGTATTAATATGCCCCGATCATCTGAAAGAATCCAAGCCTAGTCCTGAAGGAATTCTTTTAGCTTGTAAAAGAATTGGAATTAGCCCAAGCCATACAGTTTATGTTGGCGATCATCCTAATGATTTAATAGCCGGCAAAAGAGCTGGTACTAAAACTATTGGTTGTTTATATGGCTACAGCTTATCTAAAGACCGAGATTATGGTGACTCAATTATTGTAGATAATGCCTCTCATATAGTCGATGCAATTAAAAACCTATGAAGATTGAAAATATTTTTGAAAAAAACTTTTTAGCTAAAAGAAATATATTAGTTACTGGGGCTTCAAAAGGCATAGGTAGAGAAGTTGCTATGGCTTTGAGTGCTTATGGTGCAAATGTAATTTTGTTAGCTAGAAATGAGGACTCTTTAAATAATGTGTATGACAAAATAGTAAAAACTTATAAAACGTCTCCAATGATTATTAAATGTGATCTAAATGAAATAGATGAGAATAAGGCACAAGAAATAGCTAATGTTTTATCTGAAAATATCTCATGTTTAGATGGTCTTATACATAATGCAGCTGTATTAGGAAAAATGTCTTCAATAATTGATTATGACCTAAATACTTGGAATAAAGTTATGCAAACAAATCTTACAAGCTCCTACTTATTAACTAAATTTCTATACCCCATGATGGAACCTTCAATAAATCCAAGAGTCATATTTACATCATCTGGTGTGGTAAAAAAAGGTAGGGCTTTTTGGGGTGCATATGCTATATCTAAGGCTGCAATAAAATCTATGTCTGAAATTTTGCAAGATGAGTTAGAGCCTATTTCAAATATTAAGGTTTTTAATTTTGATCCGGGTGCAACTAGAACTTCTATGAGAGCATTCGCTTACCCTGCAGAAGATCCAAGCTCCTTAAAAGATGCATCATCTTTGGCTGACTATTATTTATGGATGCTATCTGATTCTAGTAATAATAGTGACAATAGATATATTGAGTTTAATCAAACTTAGAGCTTAAACTCTGCCATAGATATAAACATAAATATGTTTTGTATGGCGAATAATCTTCTCCCATATATTCACTGTCATTAAAGAAATATGAAGCTCTTTTTTTTATTGCCAAATCTCCATTTAAATAGGTGTCTGAGTGACCTAAATAAAACATTTTAATAATACCCAATGTCCATGGGCCTATCCCTTTTATTTTTAAAAAAAACTCAGATAACTCATTATCTTGCATTGCTTGTAATGTCTTTTTAGAAACAGATTGAAGATCTTTATTATTAATAACACCATGAATATATTTTGCTTTTGGTTTAGATAAACCGCATTTAGCAAGTTCTTCTGGTGAAATAATACTATTTTTTTCTTTCAAGAAAATCTCAACTTTTTTCCAAATAGATCGAGCTGCACCTACTGATACTTGCTGTCCTATTATTGTTTTAACAATAAAAAATTGAAGGTCATTTTGTTTATCCATTCTTGATTCAATAGAAATGATGTTGGACTGGCTTAAATAGTCATTAAACTTTGTATGTTTATTATGTTTTGAAATTTTTAGAAGGAATTTATGAGCTTTAATTGATTTGGGATCATTTGCCATAATTTTTTAATTCGCTTATTTCCTTTTCAGTTAATTCTATCGTTTTACCTTTTTTAAGAGTTGAGGGTAAAAAGATTGGGCCAAATCTTGTTCTTTTCAATCTACTCACTTCAAGATCTAAAGATTGAAATATCTTTCTAACTTCTCTATTTTTGCCGCTCACCAAACATACAGAAAACCATTGATTGCTTCCAACTTTTTCTCCCTCTACTACATCAGTAAATTGATGTTTCTGACCGTCAATAATTATTCCATCCAACATTTTATTTTTTTTCTCAATAGAAAAATCTCCTCTGGCTCTTACCAAATACTCTCTATCGATGGTGTTAGATGGATGCATACAATGATTTGCAAAATTTCCATTATTTGTAAATAGCATCAGCCCTG
This sequence comes from uncultured SAR86 cluster bacterium, assembly GCA_964276145.1. GTDB lineage: Bacteria > Pseudomonadota > Gammaproteobacteria > Magnimaribacterales > D2472 > SCGC-AAA076-P13. The sequence goes on from CAXYDN010000005.1 coordinate 14,812, forward strand.
ATGTATTAATGTCGAGCCTACCAATTGAAATCCAATTTCTTTGATTGGCAGAATTAGGTAAGTAGTCATAAACAATTGGAATTTTTTTTTCTCTAGCAGTGGAAGATAAAACTCCTTCTGGTTTATTAAGAGCAATGAGCTTAATATCGACTTCCTTCAATTCAATGACTTTATTATCAAACTCAACCAAATCTTCATTGGAGACTTTTGTACCTAGTTTTGCTATTTTTCCATTAACTAAAACCTTGCCTTCTTTGATAAGATTTTCGCAACCTCTTCTTGATCCAATACCGGCTTGGGCTAGATACTTTTGAAGCCTTTCTGACATTAAAAAATTAAATAGCTTGTGATATAGCTTGATCTTCTATACCAATCTCATTAGCTTCAATAGGATCCGGAAGGTCTGGAAGATCTGATATATTTTTCATGTCTAAATCGTCTAAAAATTCTTTTGTTGTTGAGTAAAGTGCTGGCCTTCCTGGAGCATCTTTAAAACCAGATACTTTTATCCAATTTCTTTCCAGCAAAGATCTGATACTTTGAGTACTAACACTAACCCCTCTTATATCTTCAATATCCCCTCTTGTAACTGGCTGTTTGTAGGCAATAATTGATATAGTCTCCATGAGGGCCTTTGAGATTCTAGGAGTTCTCTCATTCCATAAATGAGTAAGAGTGGGACTGAATTCTTGTTTTATTTGAAGCCTATAACCTGATGCAATTTCAGAAATCTCAAGAGATGATTCTTTATACCTACTTTCAAGCTCATTCAAACATTTTTTGATATCAGATAACTCAGCAACTAGCCCATCTAATTCTAAAAAACTTCTTATTTCAGATATTCTTAATGGTCGGCCTGCACCAAATAACAAAGCTTCCACAGCATTAATTAATTTAATATTCAACTTGTCGCTCCAGTTTTAGATTTAAGAAATATTTCATCAGTCTTATTTTGAATAAGTTCCACATGGCCGTCTTTTGCAAGCTCTAAAGAGGCTAAAAACGTAACAACAACTCCGTGCCTGCCCTCTGATTTTCTTAATGTTTTAGAAAAACTAATAATATTTCTTCTAGACAATATCCCAAGAATTATTTGTATTCGCTCTTGTGTTGACAGTTCTTCAAAATCAATTTGATGATTTGTTTTTAAATCTGGCCTACTTCTAATTTCTTGATATATAGCAACAAGTTCTTCTTTTGTAATTTGAAAATCTTTTTTTTCAATGTTGTATTTCCGGCAATTTTGCTGATGCAGTAAAAAAATCTCTATCTACTCTTGGTAGAACAGCAATTTTTTCCGATACGCTTTTGTATCTTTGGTATTCCTGAAGTCTCTTAATCAAAGCAGATTTTGGATCTTCTTCTTCATCCTCATGAACTTCTTGTGGCAACATCATTCTTGATTTAATTTCTGCTAATGTTGCCGCCATAACTAAATATTCAGCAGCTAATTCAAATTGCAATGCATCCATCAAGTTAATATATTCAATGTACTGATCGGTAATATTTGAAACATCTAAATCTAGAATATTAATATTTTCTTTTTTAATTAAGTACAAAAGCAGATCCATCGGGCCTGAAAAAGTTTCCAAGCAAAGTTCTAGTGCATTTGGAGGAATAAATAAATCATCAGGAATTACTTCGTAGGGTTGTCCCATGACAGTCGGAAACTCTAATTGTGTTTGAGTAGTATTTTGCATGATAAACACTACATAGTGTAAGGTTTAGTGCCCATTAATACAACATATTGTGTATTCATAGTTTTATTTAATTTTACAATTGAATTTTAAAAAAAATATAGATATCAATATATTTACCAAACCTCTACTAATTTTATTTCATTCATTTAATATTAGGGCTCAAGTAAGAAATATCGAATCAAAAATGAATTACTCAACTGACAATACAAGAATTATTGATAGGCAAAAAGTTCCAGCTCCATATGAGCTTGTTAATAAACATCCTATTAATGATGACATTTCAAAGCTTGTATATGGAACAAGACAGGAAATAAGTCAAATTCTTCATGATAAAGATGATCGAGTTTTGGTTGTGGTAGGTCCATGTTCGATTCATGACCCTGAAAGCGCTATCGAGTATGGAAAAAAACTTATAGAACAAAATATACATTTCAAGAAAAACCTTCTTATTGTCATGAGGGTGTATTTTGAAAAACCAAGAACTACAGTTGGCTGGAAAGGATTAATAAATGATCCTGATTTAAATGAAAGCTACCAAATTGGTAAGGGTGTTGAAATGGCAAGAAAATTATTAATAGATCTTGCTAAATTAAACCTTCCTGCAGGTACAGAATTTTTAGACCCTATTTCTCCTCAATACATTACAGATATTATTTCATGGGGAGCTATTGGTGCAAGAACTGCAGAAAGTCAGATTCATAGAGAATTAGCTTCTGGATTGTCATGCCCAATTGGAATTAAAAATGCAACTAATGGCGGCCTAAAAGTAGCTATTGATGGTATTCAAGCAGCAAATCATTCTCATGTATTCCTTGGGGCTACAAAAGAAGCTGATATTGCAATGCTTAAAACTGCTGGGAATAATGATACTCATATAATTCTTAGGGGCGGGAAAGAACCAAATTATGATAAAGATTCAATAAATGAAACATTAATTGCGCTTAGAGAGGCTGAAGTTAATGAATCTATTATGATTGATGCAAGTCATGGCAATAGCCAAAAACAATTTAAGAGACAGTTACCTGTTATCGAAGAAATATCTGAACAAATAATCAGCGGTAACAATAGTATTAAAGGGGTAATGATAGAAAGTCATTTA
>CAXYDN010000006.1:0-113411 GCA_964276145.1 uncultured SAR86 cluster bacterium
TAATACCTTCTGATTGAGTAACTGTTATAGGGGTGAGGTTAAGATCTTTTATAAATTTTCTTGCTTCTCTTTCAGACTGAGCACTAAGTACTCCTTTTTTCTTTTTACCTAAATTATCAAGAGCTGTGTAGTTAAATGTTGACATCTTCTTTCAGATTTCCAACTCTTATAAGTTCTTCGCAAGAGGTAGTACCATTTTTTAGCAATTCTAAAGATGCGTCATCAATAGATTTATTCTCTTTAAATACATAGTTTGCAATTGCATTTTCTGATGCATTATTGTGTATTAATTCTTTTAATTCCTTATCTATCTGTATGCATTCTGCAATAGCAATTCTTCCTTGATAGCCTGTGTGAGAGCATGAACTACAACCAGTTGAGCTCCATACCTTTTGAGATGAATCTAAATTAAATAGTTTTTGTGCTTGAGTTGAAGCTACTTCTTCTTTTTTGCAATCCAAACACAATCTTCTTACAAGTCTCTGAGAGATTATTGTTCTTAAGCTAGAAGCTAGCAAGAATGACTCGATACCCATATCTCTTAACCTAGTAATAGCAGCAATAGCACTATTTGTATGAACTGTTGAAAGAACTAAATGTCCTGTTAAACTTGCTTGAATACCGATCTGAGCTGTTTCAACATCCCTCATCTCACCCACCATTACAACATCTGGATCTTGTCTAAGAATCGCTCTAAGGCCTTTAGCAAAGGTATAGCCTGTCTTAGAATTTACTTGGGTCTGCCCTATCCCTCTCAAAGTATATTCAATTGGATCTTCTACTGTAAGTATGTTTTGTGATGAATCACTTAAATACCTTAAGCCTGAATATAAAGTGGTAGTCTTTCCTGATCCTGTAGGCCCGGTAAATAAAATTATACCCTCTGGGTTCTTAAGAGATGACTTATAATTTGAAAGTATTTTAGGTGGCAGACCTAAATCTTCTATATTTATTTGAGCTGATTGTTTGTCAAGAAGTCTTAAAACAACTCTCTCACCATATGATGAAGGCAAAGTTGACACTCTAACATCAATACTTTTATCTCCTAGAGAAAGAGACACTCTGCCATCTTGTGGTAGCCTTCTTTCCGAGATATCGAGTCCTGAAATAATTTTTATTCTTGATATTAAAACAGATGAAATTTTGCTATCTTGAGAAAGAACTTCTCTAAGTATTCCATCCACTCTGAACCTAACAACAATTCTATCTTCATAGGGTTCGAAATGTATGTCAGATGCTCTGGCTTTAATTGCCTGGCTTATCACTCCATTTATTAACTTAATTATAGGAGTATCATTTGAACCACTGAGCAAATCTTCGGTAGCAGAGATAGAGCCTGCAAAAGTTTGGAGATCAAACTCATCAGATAATTCTTCAGAAATGTCATTGGATGCATTGTTAACAGAAAAGGTATTAGTCAATAATTCATTAAAATTTTCTGGATTACATAGAGTTAAAATAAAGTCATTTTTTAAGAACTTGTATATTTCATGATACAAATCAGGTGATATTTTATTAGGTGAAATAACTTCATAACCATCTTTAGTCATATTTGCTATAACTTGATTTTCTTTTACAAAGTCATATGGAAAGATATCAAAGGTATTTTGTCTTAATTCTTTATCAGACATTTTTTGTTAATCTTGAGTTTCTGTTAAGTCGATTAACTTAGTTGATTCGCCTGAAAGCATTTGTCTTGCTTTAATATAGTTATATTTTTCATTTGAAGTTGCATTTGCAGAATTTGAATCAGTGATTATTGTTGGTCTCAAAAAAACCATTAGATTTTTCTTAACAGTGGTAGATGAAGAAGATTGAAATAATTTTCCAAGAATAGGCACAGAGCCAAGAAAAGGTACTTTAGAAATACTATCTTGGGTATCTTCATCAACTAGTCCACCTAGGACGATAATTTGGTTGTTATCAACAAGCGCAGTCGTTTCGATTGCTCTTTTGTTAGTAATAATATCAATGCCACTCATTGGGACTCCTGCAACACCTGAAACCTCAATTTTAATCTTCAGAACTACTGAACTACCTTCATTTATTTGAGGTGTTACCTCAAGCTTAATACCTACTTCTTGTCTCGATGTAGTTCTAAATGGATTTGCATTATTTGTTCCTAAACTTTCACCTGTTGTGATGGGAATTTCTTGACCAATGATTGATGTTGCAAGCTCATTATCCATTGCCATAATTGAGGGTGTTGAGAGAATATTTGAATTTGAATCTTGAGCTATTGCATTAATAATACCAACGAAGTTATCTTTGCCAGGAGTAAGGTCGCCAAAACCAGCAATTAAGCCTTGTGTATTTAGTAATGAAGCAGCTGCGGTAGTTGATAGGGTTACATCTGTACTATCAGCTGCAGATCCTACTATTGAAAGTAAGTCTGGACCTGAGCCTGTAAATCTTGTTACACCAATTGGTACACTATCTTTATCGGTACCATTAAAAATAGTTTCAATTCCTAAATTTTTTGCTGCTGTTTCTGAAAGCTCTACAATAATTGCCTCAACTAAGACTTGAGCTCTTCTTATATCCAGTTGGGAAATGATATTCCTGATTGTACTAAGGTTTGCTTCAGCCGATGCAATAATTAAAGAATTAGTTTTTTCATGATGGGTAATTACAGTTTTAACATCATCAGCATCAGGAAGAAAACTCCCAGAAATAGAACTTAATATTGCAGCTATATCAGCTGATTTTGCATACTTTAAATATATTACATCAATGGAATCATCTGATTTAACATCTCGATCAAGGGATTTAAGTGTATCTTTAATATTAGAAGTGACAAATTCGTTAGCAGAAACTATTACAGAATTAGATGGACTAAATGGAATAGCAATGAATTTATTAATTGTAGGGTTGTTTTGAGCCTTTAATTTATCTAATATCCTCACCGCTTCAATCGATGATAGATTATCAAGCTTTACTATTGAGATTTTAGCAGTATTATTTTTATCAAGATCTTTTATTAAATCGCTAATTCTTTCTACATTGCTTACTCTATCAACAAGTAAAATCGAATTAATTGATGGGATACTAGATAGATGAGATTGTCTTCCGGTAATTGGCTTAATCATTGGCAGAATTTCTTCAGTTGACCTGTTAAATAAAGGTAAGACAACTGTCTGATAGTCACCAGAAGATATTGATGAAGCATTCTTATCCCTTGTAGCCTCATTTTCCGGAACAACTCTTACAAAACTGTCTTCTACAATTGCACTAAAACCATTTACTTGAATTGTTCTTAAATATACATCCCATACCTGGATTCTATTTAAATTTGCATTAGAGTAAATTGTTATTCTTCCTTTAACTCTTGGGTCAAGGATAATTGTTTTTTTTGAAAATTGAGCTATATCTTGCGTTACTTTTTTAATATCAACATCTTCATAATTAAGAATAAAAGAATCTTGAGAGTAAAGTGAATTAATATTTCCAATGGAAAGCATTAATAGTAGTAAAATTTTATTAAGAGTATGCATATTACCTATTTATCTTTTTGTCTCTCAATTCTATACATTTTTTGTCCTTGACGGAATAAGGCATCATTTTGATTTACTTCCACAAGCTCAAATGAGCCTTCAAGAAGATCTCCAAGTGTAACAAGAAATTCTTTATTGCCTTTTTTAACAATTACAGAAGAGTCTTGATTGCCAGACCTTACACCTATTAATTTATAATTAAATTCTACTTGATTACTTTCTTCAATAAGGGTCTCATCTACTTTTAGTGATGAAGAGCTAGTTTTAAAATCATTAAGATTCATATTGTCTATTGTTAATATTTTTGGTTTATCAATATTAGAGGAAATAATTAAAAATGTAATAAATACTGCAGGTATAAACAGTAGAGATAAAGTTACTTTTTTTATAATTTTAAAATTTAACATAAAAATATAGGGCTACTATTGTAGCCCATATTTTTACTTAACAATTAAAAACTAAACTTAACACCCAATGCGAATGAAGCATCTAGTTTAAATTGATCGATAATAAATGTTCCAGATTTATTGAATGCTTATTTGCCTAACGGGAGTGTAAACCAAAACTGAGAACCTTTGTTGGGGGCATTTTTAACACCCACATCACCGTTAAGACTATTTACTAGATTTTTAACAATAGCCAAGCCAAGCCCACTGCCTTTTTTCTCGGAAGCTCTAGCCTCAGCTGTTCTAAAAAATCTATCAAAAATTAATAACTTATCTTCATCTGATATACCACGACCTGTGTCAGTGACAGAAATGATTATATTTTCATCTTTAATTTTTGTTTGTGTATTGATAGTAATAGTTGAATTCTCTTCACTATACTTAAATGCATTATCAATTAGATTTGTTAGTATTCTTTCAAGTGCTTTTTTATCAGCCAAAACATATTGAGGCTTACTTGGAGACATAGATTCTATAGAAATGTTTTTCTTTTTACCAAGATGTTTAAGGGAATCAATAACCTCATCAATAGAATGCTTTATATCAATTTCTTCTATTATAAGTTTCAATTCTCCATGATCTATTCTTGAGAGATCTAGTAGGTCTGTTACCATTTCGGTTAATCTTTCGGAGTTGTGCAAAATTGCTTTAGAAAAAACTTTTGCTTGCTTCTTATCATCTAGCGCTCCCTGCAATAAAGTTTCTGAATTTGCTCTAATAACGCTCACAGGAGTTCTTAATTCATGCGATACATTTGAAATGAAGTCTCTTCTCATGGAGCTCAACTGTCTAAGTTGGGTTATGTCATGAATAACTAATATAAATTCTTTACTTGTTTTTGATTGATTCATTGAAGCTAGAATCCATTTAGTAGACTTATCTTTATTTTCAATCTCAAACTCTATATCAGCAGATTTAGTCCTTTTTGTTTTTTTATAGAGACTTTGTATTGATTTAACATCTAAATCTTTTATATCTAGATCTATAATATTTTTTCTATTCAATATTAGTAAAAACTGTTCGTTGCAATAGGTTATTTGGCCTCCCTTGTTTGCAACCATAATTCCTTCACCAAGATCATCGAGCACAGATCCAAACTCATCTCTTTGCTTAGCTAATAAATTAATTTGAGATTTTAAATCTTCTGATATTTGCGAAATACTTCTGGCTACATTGCCAAATTCATCAACTCTATCTGTTGGCAATGCTTTAATAGAGCTTTTCTTAAGTGAGCCACCAGCGAGATTTGATGCAGCATTAGCAAGTTCTGCAATGCTTGTATATGTATAGTTAGCTGCAACACCACTAGCAATAGTTGCAACCAATAATGCAACCATGGCAACTAGTAATATGGATAAGTCTAAACTTTGAATAGCTTTATCTAGATAGGTATAAGGAACTGCAATTCTTATAATATTGGGTGATACTTCATTCTTGTCTCTTATAGCAAAGTAAAGTTGTTGTTGTTGAACAGAGTTGCTATATCTTGATGACCAACCAAAGCCATTATTTATTGCCTCAATAAATTCTTCTCTATCATGCTGTGATTTTCTAGAGAAGCAAGCTCTGTTTGATCTATATATGAATCTCCAATAACAGTTCCGTCATTTAATATTAAAGTCACCCTTGAATTTGATGCTTTACCCAGTCTATCGGCAATAGAATCTGCATTATTATTTACTTGTAATTCATCAACCTCATCAATATATTCTACAAGTAAGGATGCTTGTCTTTGAAGTTGCTCTACAATTTGTTGTTCAAAAGTTTTTGTGAGATCTCTCTCGGCAATAATGTAAGAAACAGTGATACTTATACTAAGAGAAATAAATACTAATAAAAAAATTCGGGATCTAATGCCCATATTTAATCAGGGGTTCTTGTGAACTTGTAACCAACTCCCCTTATAGTTTGAACATACTTACCCATACTGCCAAGCTTTTCTCTTAAACGCTTAATATGTGTATCTACTGTTCTTGTTGTAACTTCAGCACTATAACCCCAAACATCAGACAATAACTGATCTCTAGATTGAACTCTGCCTCTTCTATCAACAAGTTGACATAGTAATTTAAATTCAAGGGCAGTAAGAGTTATTTCATTATTATCTACAAAAACTTCATGGGACTCTGTGTCGATAGATAATTGTCCAAATTGTCTTTGAACCTCAACATTATCTGATTTTTTTTCTCCTCTTTTTAAGACTGCTTTCATCCTAAGAATGAGCTCTCTTACACTAAATGGTTTAGTAACATAATCATCAGCACCAAGCTCAAAACCGACAACCTTATCAACCTCGTCATCTTTAGCTGTTAAAATTATTATTGGAACGGAAGATTTCTCTTTATCCGATTTAATCTCCCTGCATAAATCCAAACCTGAACCATCGGGAAGCATTAAATCTAAAAGTATTAAAGAGAAGGAGTCTGATTCAATCTGAGATTTAGCTTCTAGCAATGATGATGCGCTAACAACATGATATCCCTCTCTAGAGATATTGTACTCTAAGGTCTTTCTTATATCTGGCTCATCTTCAATAATTAATATTTTTTGTGACATAAGTAAATAAGATTAAACTATACCTAGATATTTATACTCTTTTTTTTTAAAAGATACAGTATTTTTATTATAAATTTAAAATTCTTGTTCAAACTGTTTTCTCAGGGCTGGTTTGTCAAATTTTCCTGATCCAACTTTAGGCAGATTACTATCTAAAAATTTTATATTTAAAGGTATTTTGAAGGAAGCTAATCTTGTCGCTAAAAATGACTGGAGTTCATCTGAGGTCAGACTCGAATCTTCTCTCAAAAATATTGCTGCACATAATACCTCGCCAAGTCTTTCATCTGATATACCAAATGCAACTGCTTCTAAGACATCTTTATGCTCATACATAGCTGCTTCAACTTCTGGGCAAGCAATATTCTCCCCTCCTCTAATGACAATATCTTTAACTCTATCAAGAATGTATAAAAAAGGACCTTCGAATTTTCCTAAGTCTCCAGACTTAAACCAGCCATCGTCACTCATACATTCTTTTGTAGCTTCAGGATTTTTCCAGTAACAAATCATATTTCCTAAGGACTTAATTGCAATTTCACCAATCTCTCCTTCCCCAAGCTCGTTCCAGTTTTCATCTATGATTCTAATTTCAGTTAAAGGAGGGACAACTCTTCCTGTTGATTGAGGGTGATCAACATATTCATCTCCACTTCCAAGAGCTCCTAATGCATTTGTTTCTGATAGACCATAACCAATACCAGGTCTTGCTTCGAATTCAGAATCAAGTTGTTTAACATGCTCAGCCGGTCTTGGTGCCCCACCAGCTCCAAGTGTCTTTAAGGATGAAAGGTCATAATTTAATCTCTCAGGATGATTTAATAATTCCCATGTTTGTGTTGGTACACCTGTGATATCAGATATTTTTTCTTGTTCTATTAATTGCAATGCTCTGCCAGCATCCCATTTTTTCATCATAACAATTTTACGTCCAACCAAGATGGACATAAACATACCTGCATGACTTCCTGTAACGTGAAAAAGTGGCACACAAAGTAAAATTGCTGAAGCCTCGTCGAGTAATGGAGGAGTATTTGGATTTTTTTGATTATCAACTTCTTTCATAATAGAAGAAAAACATGCCCAGCTAAATAGGGTTGCAATTACTGCTTTTTGAGAAGATAAAACTCCTTTAGGTTTGCCTGTTGAGCCAGATGTATAGTAAATAGTTGCTGGGTCATTTCTACCAATTTCAATATCAGGAAAGGAAATAGATTGTTCATTAATGAATTCTGAAAAAGACCTAAATAATGGGTCAGGAGTATAGGTCGTTACAATTTTTTTAACATCCTTGAGAGATTCTAAACCTTGCATTCTTTTTTGGTCTGCAAATAAAAGTTTTGCATCTGAATGTTCTAAACCATATATAACTTCAGAAGGCACCCACCATGAATTAAGAGGAACACAAACGGCACCAATACCGACTATCCCTAAATAAGCAAAAATAAATTCAGGATTATTCTGCATACAAATTGCAACTTTATCGCCCTTACTAATACCTTCGTTAATTAGAGCATTTGCTGTCTGAGCACTTTTTTCAAATACTTGTTTATAAGTATATCTTTCATCATCAAATACGATGCACTCTTTATCAGCATGCAAAAGAGCAAAATCTAAATAACCTCTAATGCTATCCGGAAAATTGACATATTCATTAAATGTAACCCCTGATTCATTGATAACCTCTTTGGTTTCAAACATCTGACCAGGCGCAGTAACTTGAGATAATATTTCTTGATATAAGTCTTTCATTGATGATGTATATATAATTTATATTTAAAAAAGTTATTATATCTAAACACAAAATTTAGTATATTTTTATTAGGGATTTTTATTATGCGCTCAAACTTTTGTATTCAACATTTTAGCTATTTCCAACAATTGGCATTATCTGCTTTTATATTAATTATATGCTCGTCAAATATATTAGCTCAATCCTATGAGCCCATTGGAACTATTAATCCTAATAACTATGAACCTGCTCAAAAAAATATAGCTCAAGGCAAAAATGGAATGGTTACAACACAGCATTTTTTAGCCACAGCGGTAGGTGAAAAAATACTTAATAGTGGTGGTAACGCATATGATGCAGCTATTGCAGTTGGTTTTACATTGGCTGTAGTGCTTCCAAGAGCTGGAAATATTGGTGGCGGTGGGTTCATGGTAATACATGACTCTACTTTAAATAAACAATTCTCAATTGATTATAGAGAAAAGGCACCAATCAGTTCAGATAAAGATATGTACTTAAATTCAGATGGTACATTTAACGATCAAAAATTATCAACATTTGGATATCTTGCAAGCGGAGTGCCTGGAACAGTAGCCGGTCTATGGGAAGTTCATTCAAAGTTTGGATCATTGGAATGGAGCAAGCTTCTTGAGGATGCTATATATTATGCTGAAAATGGTTTTTATATAACTCCATACCTTTCAGATATGTTAGTAAAATATGAATCAAAATTATCTTTTTATCCAGAAACAAAAAAAATATTTCAGAAAAATAATCCAGATTTTGAAAATAAAAAATTAGTACAAAAGGATTTAGCTAAAACATTAAAATTAATAGCTCAATATGGTAGAGATGGTTTTTATCTAGGTCCTGTTGCAGAAAAAATACATACTCAAATGCAATTAAATGGAGGGTTAATAACAAAGGATGATTTAGAAAATTACCAACCGGTTTGGAGAACGCCATTAAAATCAACCTATAGAGATACTGAGATTATAACTATGGGACCGCCTTCTTCAGGTGGGGTACATGTTATTCAAATGCTAAATATTCTTGAGAGCCATAATGTTTCAAAGATCGAACATAATTCATCTGAATATATTAATCTTTTAACAGAAATCATGAAATACGCATATGCAGATAGATCTAAGTATCTTGGTGATCCTGATTATTATGAGGTGCCAGTATCTCAAATTATTAGCAAAAATTATGCAAAAACTATAAATGAAAAAATTAAAATTGGTAAAGTTACACCCTCTTCTGTAATTTATCCAGGCACATTCAGTGACAATGAAAGTTACGAAACTACTCATTTTTCTATTGTTGATAAAGATGGTAATGCTGTCTCTTCAACCTATACTCTTAATTCAACATTTGGTTCTGGGGTAGTCATAAAAAATACAGGCATTCTTATGAACAATGAGATGGATGATTTTGCTGCTGCGCCTGGAATACCAAACCAATTCGGTCTTCTTGGAGCAGAAGCTAATCAGATAGTTCCAGGCAAAAGACCCTTAAGCTCGATGACACCCACGATAGTTATGAAAGATGGGGATTTTTTCTTCACAACTGGTAGCCCTGGTGGTTCAAGAATAATTACTGCAGTTTTACAGTCAATTATAAATATCGTCGACTACGGCATGAATCTTGAAGAAGCCAATGCAGCAAAACGAATTCATCATCAGTGGCAACCTGATTTGCTTCAAATTGAATCATCAATAGATCCAGAAATAAAAAATCAGCTTCTAGAACTAAAATATAATATTAAAATTATAAATCCAGCAACATGCCTTCAAACTATAATGTATAAAGATAATATGTATTATGGGTATGGAGATTTTAGAAGGCCCGACGCTTTTGCATCAGGAGAAATATATGATTGATAAATTAATGGTGATTTCAGCCTATGCTGTCCCAGCTATCATCTTGCTAGTCATATGCTTTTGGATCACTAGAAAGTAACCATTAACTAATGGATGCTTTCTTAATAACGTTTTTAAGTATCATTTTTTTATCAATTGGTAGCTTAACCTCTGTTTTAATTCATAGATTAATCCTTATGGAATTTCAAAAGACTGATATTAATCTGTTTTTTCCTCCATCTCACTGTATTAATTGTGGGGCAAAAATTTCGCTAATCAATCTGATTCCAATATTGGGATATGTGTTGCAAAGGGGAAGATGTATAAAATGCAATGCTTCGATTTCAATAACATATCTTATGCATGAAATTATTCATTTAGCAGTAGGATTAAGTATTTATCTTTTTGAAGGCTTTTCATACCAAGCTTTGATTACATACATATTGTTTTCAATACTTTATATACTTTTAATTTGTGATTTAAAAAAATTTTATTTACCTCTCTACCTCAATCTTTCAATTACGCTAGTTGCCATTATTTCAGGATTCTTTGGAATAGCTTTAATTGAAGATTATGGTTTTTTAAATATTTCTAATATTTCATTATCTTTGATTGGTTTTATTTTTGGATATTTTTTTTTATGGTCTATAAATTTAATTTATAAGTTATTAAAAAAAGAGGATGGGATTGGGGGTGGTGATTTTATTCTTCTAGGTGGGATTGGATCAATTGTTGGTCCATTATCTATAGCTTCAATAGTCCTATTAGGGTCATTATCAACATTAATAATTATGATTTTCAATCATAAAAAATATGCAAAAGAATTACCACTAGGTGCTGGGTTAATCTTTGGTTTATTTGTTTATATTATTTTTGAATATTTTGAACTATTTCCATTTATGTATGTCATATAAGTAAGACCTTTGAATATCCTCTTTAATTCAAATCCCCTAGGTCGCTGAAAGCAGGTTTAATAACCTGCTTTTTTTATGTTCATACAAAAAATAAGAAATAAAACAGGTTATGAAACTTATTTTAAAATATGGAGCGGGTAGAGAGGATCGAACTCTCATCAAAAGGTTGGAAACCTCTTATAATAGCCATTATACGATACCCGCGATTTGCAAATTATAATAAAAAAATTTATTAATTACTTCTTATTTTTGAAATTAGTAACATTTAAAATAATTTATAAGATTTGTAGACATTAGATTCTATGCATGTAGCATTTTCGATGAATTCATCTTTTATTTCTAAGGCCTCTCCCCCTTCAATCCAATTATCAATTATTATTTTTTCATAATTCTTATCATGAAACGTATTTATCCAAATAAACCCATTATTAGATTCATTTTGCACATATCTTAAGGAATATGGAATATCTAGTTTTTTAATATAATTTATAAATCTAGCAATAGTAATTTGAAAACTCCCATAGTTAAAGTCTTGGTTATATTCACAAATCAAGATCTCAATCAAGGTGTAATCTGGGTTAAAATCTTTATTATATTTAAGAATATCGAATCCATTGTTCTGGTTAACGATAAATTCACATGCAGCAATATTATTGAATTTATCGATTTGGATTTGGTCTATAAAAGTCTTTAGAGTTTCATAATTATTATTTGACTCAATAGCAATAATAAATTCACTTACATTTGTATTCTTTTCTGGAAAGAGAATGGATAGTTCAACTGAGTTAGATATAATTAATTTATATTTATTGATATTTTTTGAAAAGAAAGATTCTAAATCTAGTAGTGATGATTTTTCATTTAGTTCACACTCAATAAGATCATAAGTAAATAAAAAATTAGGCTGTATTAAAGAGCTTAACTTAATTTCATCATTACTATCTTTGCTTCCGCATGATGCCATAGTGATAATAATTAAAATTAAAATTAAAATTCTGTACATTTTATAATTGCTATAATAATTAAATGAAAAAATATTCAATAACCGGTATTTGTTTTGTTGCTTTAACGATATCAAATTTTATCACAGCTGAGACTTATAAAATTGCTTTTGGCTCTTGCCTTGACCAGGATTATCCGCAGCCCATTTGGCAATCTATTAAAAATGAAGATGTCAATTCATTTATTTTTCTTGGTGATAATGTTTATGGAGATCTTCCTTCTGGGAAGTTAAATAAGATGAAAAAGGCATATGCTCATCAAAAAAAATTAATACCTGATTGGTTATTTAAAAAAGATGTGAGTGTAATTTGGGATGATCATGATTATGGAATAAACAATGGTGGAGCATCATATCCTTTAAAAAAACAAGCCCAACTAATGTATTTAGATTTTTGGAATATCTCATCGGGTGATGAGAGAAGAAAAAGAGAAGGAATATACACAAATAAATTTATTAATATTGATGGATTTATGGTAAATCTAATATTACTTGATACTAGATATTTTAGATCAGAGTTAAATAAAACAATTGGTATTAATCCCGTATATAAAAAGAATTTAGATTTAAATTCAACTATATTGGGTAAAAAGCAATGGGCTTGGTTAGAGGAAATAATTAATAAAAAAGCAGACTTGGTAATTATTTCAACATCAATACAATTACTGGCAACGTCTCATAGATTTGAAAAATGGTCTAATTTTCCTCATGAACATATAAGAATGAAAAGATTATTGAAACAATTAAAAACTCCAGTATTAATTATTTCAGGAGACAGGCATCAAGGTGCTATTTATAAAGAAGATGGTTTATTTGAAATTACATCTTCATCACTTAACAAGGTGTTATCACCATCAAAATTTATTGGAAGACCAAAAGAAGTTGATAATTTAATGATTGGTGACATGTATCCAGGTGAAAACTATGGCCTAATTACCATTGATACTGAAAAAAAAGATTATCTAATCGAATTAAAGGACTTAAATGGTCAAAAAGTTAGAAAGCTATTAGTGCCTCTTAGCACAAATTAAGACATAATTTTTTTTAAATTATAAATTTAATATCACATTTATATTAATTTTGGTAAATTGAAAGAGTATGAAATCATTGTTGTTAATTTTTCCAGATCAGTTATCGAAGAATAATAAAGTCTTTGAGCGCTTAGATGAAAAGAATCTACTTCTTATGTATGAACCTCATGATAGTTTTTATGAGATTGCACATCATAAACATAAATTAGTATTTCAAATTAGTTCTTTTAGGCATTTTATTGAACAAATTCAATATAAAAATATTAAACATGAAAAAATATCCAAAGAGTCTCCCAACCTAATAGATTATCTCTCAAGCTTGCATTCTAAAGACCCCTTTTCGTCTCTTTATGTTTCAAAGCCATCAGAATATAAAACTTTAAAAGACTTAATGTATTTTTGTCAGTCCTCAGGAGTTAACTTAGAAGTTTTTGAAGATAACAAGTTTATTACTACTGATGAGGATTATAAATATTGGGCAAAAGATAAAAAATCAACAATTCAAGAATTTTATTACAGATGGCTAAGAAAGAAATTTAATATTCTTATGGATGACAATTCAAAGCCCGTAGGTGGTAAATGGAATTTTGATAAAGAAAATAGGCAAAGCATTTCTAAACTTAAATCAGATATTCCTAACAGAAATAATATTATTACAGATCAAATTACTTTAGAGGTAATGATAGAGGTTGAGGAGATTTTTAAACTATCTCATGGTGATCTTGAAAATTTTAACTGGGCTGTTACTCATGAGGGTGCCATGGATCAATTTAATATATTTATTGATAAATACTTGCCTCATTTTGGATCTTTTCAGGACGCCATTAATAAAGATAGTGCTTTTATGTTTCATTCTCTACTGTCTCCATATTTTAATTCAGGCTTGCTAGATCCCCTTGAATGTATAAATAAAGTTGAGAAGAAATATTTTGAATCAAAAGATGCTATACCCATTAACTCTGTTGAGGGTTTTATAAGGCAAGTTCTTGGTTGGAGAGAATTCATAATGGGTGTGTATTGGGACAATATGCCTCAATATAAGCAACAAAATTTTTGGAACCATAAAAAAGAATTATCAGAATCTTGGTATACAGGTGAGACTGGTATACCTCCCTTAGACGGTGCGATTAAGGAATCCATTAACCTTGGCTATACTCATCATATTAATCGATTGATGATTATTTCAAACTTAATGAACCTATCCGGTATTGATCCTAACACTATTCACAAATGGTTTATGGAAATGTATATAGACTCAGCAGATTGGGTGATGGTACCTAATGTTTATGGAATGGGAACTTTTGCTGACGGTGGTATCTTTTCTACAAAACCATATATTTGCGGCTCTAGCTATATGCTAAGAATGTCAAACTATAAAAAGGGAGAATGGTGTGATGTTGTTGATGGTCTTTATTGGAGATTTATAGAAAATAATCTTAATTTTTTTAAAACAAACCCAAGACTCTCATTAATGGTAAATGCATTAACTAGATTAGACCCTGAAAGAAAAAAATTAATCTTAACTAAAGCTGAAGAATTTATTGAGAATAATACAAATTAATCAAAGGAACTAACATCTTCCAAAAGTATTTTTGCTGCAACTGGAGTCATTTTTAGATAATCATGATCTGCCTTGTCAACAACCTTATAACTCCATCTAAATGGAATATTGTTACTATCAGAAATATTTATCAATGAATTAAAATAACTATTTGCTCTATCAAACCTTGTAATTCCTTGTCTTTGTGCTCCTTTGGATGAATTAACACTCTTTAAGTTAATGTCATTGTTGCCAATTAGCAAAGAAGTTTTATTAGACATAAACCATTTGATGTGATCGCTTGAGATATCTATTGGTGAATTTTTAATTCCATACGGAAAATTATTTTCATTTAGAAATGTGTACCAACCAGCGTTAGCAATCACAGCACTTGAAATTCTTTTATCATTACTAAGCAACATATATCTGTGAGTGAATTGAGCACCAGCTGAATGTCCAAACATCTTATATTTATTAGTTGATAGAGAGAACTTGCTTTGGAAAAAATTAAAAAATGAAGATATTGATTTATTAATATAATCATCAGGATTATTATTTATTGCTCCTGAGGATGTTGCAGACTCTAAAAGAAAAAAATATCTAAAACTGTTTTTATTAAACTGAGGTGCAACTACGATAATATTTTTATTACTAATATAAGGAATCCATGCTGAAATATAGTCTTTAGCATTTCTACTATTACCGTGAATAACAAATAATAATTGTGTATCTTTATTTATTTTTTTTGGAGTAATATAAAAAATTTCTACATCAGGTTTATCCCAATAAGCATAAGTAGTTTGTTTAATTTCAGTAGCACCTACATTTAGCGCTATTAAAAAAATTAGAAATATAAAAACCTTAAGAATGCTCATAAAATCATTTTAGCAATGAAATTATTTAATAGGGTAAAATGCGTAACAAAATAAATTTTTATATTGAAGTAATGAATAGTAGAACAAGCCTAATTCAAAAGATTCATGAATCTAAATATAAAATAACCTACGTATCTAGTGGTGGTGGGACAAATGCCATTTCATCATTTCTTAAGGTACCAGGTGCGAGTAATACAATCTTAGAGTCCTATATACCCTATTCTAAGAAATCTATGGATCTTTTTCTAAATAAAAAGCCAGATCATTATTGCTCTTTAAATACATGTCTGAGTATGTCAGCAAATGCGTATAAAAAATGCATGCAAATTGAGCAAGGCTTTAATACTAAATACTTAATTGGAGTTGCTGTTACAGCTAGTTTAGCTACAACATATAATAAAATTGGTGATCATAAGTTTTATATTGCTGTTCAAACCGATTCATATACAAAAAGTGTTTCATGTATATTGGAAAAAAATAAGAGATCTAGAGAAGAAGAGGAAGAGCTTATAACTGAATACGTACTAGCTTTAATTGCAGAAAGTTGCGGTATTAATAAAACTTTGCCGATTCATGATGAGGATGTAGAAATTCAAAAAACTAAAGCAGAAAAATCTTGGAAAAAACTTCTTAATAATAAAATTAATTTTGTTTCTAGTGATAAGTCTACTCCAGAATTAATTTTTCCTGGTTCATTTAATCCTCTTCATGATGGTCATCTGAAAATGAGAGAGCTTGCTGAGAAAAAAACAGGTATGAGAGCAACATTTGAAATATGTGCAAAAAATGCAGATAAACCCCCTCTTACTTTCCATGAAATAAAAAGAACATTAGATCAATTTAGCGAGAATGACAGTTGGGTGATGACTTCAGCTGGAAGATTTAGTGAGAAAGCTGAAATGTTTCCAAATAGTGTATTTATTATTGGTGCTGATACTTTAGTTAGAGTATTTGACGAAAAATTTTATTTAAGTAAAAAGGACATGGTTAATCATATAGAGAGATTTAATGATCATAATGTGCATTTTTTAGTTTTTGGAAGAAAGGTTGATAATAAATTTATCTCCCTCAGAGATATTGCTATCCCAGATAATATTAGACAAAGATGTACAGGATTCGATGAAGCAAGCTTCAGGGATGATATTTCATCTACAGAATTAAGATTAGAAGATTAATTCTAGTTGTGGGGTGGTAGTTTGGCTTCTACAAACCATTCATGAACTCTTTTTGCAGGATTGAATTTCTTCATCCTCATCTTTTTATTTTCAAGAGTGAATTTTCTAGTTTTGATAGCTGTATAGTGATAAGTGTGACTATCGCGAGTCTCACCTTCAGGTATTAAGTATACTTTTGTTTGTTTTTTATCTGCCATAATTGTCAGCAATTATACACAAAAAATATCAAATGAGTATAAAGTCAAATGAGATTTATTTATTAAAATTTAACCACCTCATCCTTGTCCCACAGGCCCCAGTATGCCCCGACATCTCCTTCTGCTTCAACTTTCCACGATTCATCAAAGGATGAAAAATAAAATATATCAATATTTTGATCTTTAGACCATAGTTGGGCATTGATAAAATATTTTAAGTAGTTTTTGTATGACGGATGAGCACCCCACAACTTGCTTCCCATTGAAGGCCATCCAGTTTCAGTAATGATAACTTTTTTTCCATTTGAAGCTTTTATGGCCTCGTTATACATATCTTTCATATATAAGAAAGAATACTCAGCTGCGCAGCCTTCCCAGAAGGGATAACAGTTTGCAAGAATTACATCACAAGCATTTGTAATATTTGGCCTGTCTCTAAACTCATAATATGCATCTACATAACCAACAGGAATATTATTAATATTTTTTTTAACGTAATCTATATAAGCTATTAACTGTTTTTCCTCTAATTCTTTTCTATATATAACCTCATTACCAACTGCTGCTATATTTACTAGACCTTCAGCTGATAATTTTAATAAGCCTTCAATTTCATTATCATTACTTTTTAGATCATCACTTAACCAAGCTCCAACTAGTGTCTTAAAACCCATATCAACAGCTATCTTTGCAATTCTTGCGTGCTCATCAATTGTTGAAAATGTTCTTATCCAATCTGTATGAGGCTTTAAAATATTTAAACGCCTTATAATTTGCTCATCTGAAACAAAGTCACCAGGCTGTTGTTCACCCTCATATAGACTAAAACATATTCCATGAATTTTGCTTTTAAGAATCTCACTACTTAATTCTTTCAACTTATCGTCTGTTAAATCATCTAGATTCATTCCAAGCAATGATCTAACTTTCTCACTTCTTAATGACATTATTGATTTATTCCTTGATTTCTTGCATCTAATTGCTTTTTGATATCAGCGGCTCTTGCTTCATCAATTTCGTAGTCGCTCATTATATAGATTGCAAAGAGTGTGCCAAGTACTGGTATGGTTGAATAAGCAATTCTAAGACCTGTCATGGCTCCATCTGGTTGAGATGAGGCATCAGGAGAAAAACCTACATACCACATGATCAAACCTGATAGTAAGCCTGCTAATGCTGTTCCAAGCTTAACCATCCACCAATATATAGCACCAAAAGATCCCTCTTTTCTTGGTAGGCCATTTTGTAACTCTTCAAAGTCACATGCATCAGCGGTCATGCTCATCATTAAGGTAAATAAGCCTCCAATCCCAAATGAAAAGAAAGGAAGCGCAAATAAGAACATATAAGGCTTTCCTGGAATAAATAAAAACCAAAAAAGAATATACCCAATAACAGATATGCTTTGAGAGATTATAAAAGTTTCTTTCTTACCATAAATTTGTGCCATTTTAGACACGAGGGGTATCACTAAAAAAGTGGTGACAATGGCTCCTACACTTCCATGCAATGTAGGCCATGGACTTGCAGCAGATGCATCACCCATAAATAGATAATGAACAATGATGAAGAATGAAAATGCAGCAATTGTTTGAAATGAATTAAAGACTAGAAAGGTGGCAATACATAATTTTCTGAATGGAACATTTTTAAATGCGTCTTTGAATATATAAAAAATATTTACGAAACTCTTGCCGACATTTTCCTTTGTAAGCGGAACTAAATGCTCATCATTAAGAGTTGATTTACTCTTAATAAAAATAGCAGGAACTATAGCAAGTAAAGTACATATAACTCCAAATACAACTGATAATATTCTTGTTCCCGATGCAGGATCAACAAAGATATTTGGATCATAGATAATAATCCAAATCCATGGTGCAAGAACCCAAGCAAACTGACCTATAAATTGCGACACTGCCATAATTTGTGTTCTTTCATGGAAGTTATCACTCATTTCATAACCCATAGCTACAAAAGGTATGCCAAAAATTGTTATTCCTAAATAAAAAAATAAATTCAGAATTAAGAAATACCAGAAATTAAAGGTCTGACCATTTTCAGCATAAAGTTGCCAGGATAATATAAATGCAACACCTGTTAGTATTCCGCCAAAGAGGACATACTGTCTTCTTTTACCCCATTTGGATTTAGTATTGTCAGAAATAAAACCCATTAGAGGGTCTGTTATTGCATCTATAAATCGTGGAACAAATGCAATAATTCCATAAAGCAAAGGGTTGAAACCAAGATCCTGAATTAATACAACTATAAAAATGGATAGTAATGCTGGAAACAATTGGTTTGCGAGCATACCAAACCCAAAAGCTATTTTTTGTCCCAAAGGGACACTATTATTAATTTTTTCTACATTATCCATACGAATACCCCCTGCACTCATATATTACTTATTGATATCAAAATTCACATATGCTTCTTTAACAACATCGAAAGTTATTTTCTTTCTTCTGTTAATATCAACTATCCCCCAATACTCTTCATTTGCTGTTCCATCATAAGGGGTCCCATCGCTATTAGGCGCAGACCCACCAGTATCTTGTTTACTTGGATTTCCTGCTTTCCAAAGACCATCTGTAAACTGAAAGACAAAGGAGCCAATATTATTGTTAGAATTAGCCAACACTTCATTTAAAATTATTTTATTTGCATCAGCTTGCGCTTGTTGGTTTTCGCCCTTCTGATATTTAGATGTTGATTTTGTCATATAACTATCTGCTCCAAGTTCTGCAAAATACATTGGCTTATCACTAAGTGCTTTCCATTCTTCAAATATCGATGCTGGCTTATCCCATCTATATACATTCATACCCCATACCTGAATACTAGAAGCAATTCTAAGAGCGTCAGTACTTGGAAGATCACCATGAGCAGAGGACACTAATCTACTTGAGTCTTCTGATTGAATAATTTGAGCAACAAACTCCATTGCCTTATACCAATTATTAATATCTCCATCAAACCATTGAGCATTGTAGTTATATTCATTGCCAAGCTCCCACATTAGAATAGCTTCATGATCTTTGTATTTTCTGATGTAGTTGATAAAAGTCCCTGAAACAATATCAAATCGACCTCTTTGATTGAACCCAAATCCGATAACAACCTTAATTCCAGAGTCATACAATTGGTCTAACACTTTGATATCATCGATTGGTTCATAAACTCGTATAGTATTGATACCAGCCTCTTTCATTAACTCTAAGTCTTCTTTTAAATTCGTAAAATTTCTTTTAGTTTGACCTTTTTTAACAGGATGGTAGCAAATACCTTTCATATAAAATGGCTCATCATTTACAAACAGATTGATACCTTGAATTTTTACATCAATCCCATGTGATAAAGATGAAAAAATTAAAAATAACGGTAATAAAAAATATTTCATAATTTTTAGTTTTGGATAACTGGTGGTAGGTTTGAAGTTTCTAGTAAAACCTCAAAATCACCATTAAATGTTTTAGCAATGGGATTGCCTCCTCTAGATAAACCATTAAAATTACCTTTATCCACACTATCCCAAAGAGGATATTTAGCTTTGCCATCAACTGTAAAAAGGCCAAAATGATTTTCAGATCCATTCTCGTTACTAGAATCCTTCCATGGCTCGTCAAAAGCTGAAAAATAAAAACAAGAAATTGAGAAATTAGCGCATGACTCGGTAATCATCTGATAATACAAACCTAGTTTATATTCGTCTGCTGCTTCACTTTGACCGTATCCATACAAGTCTGTTGCAACACTAGACCAACCAGTTTCTCCTATATGTACTGGCTTAGATGAATCAATACTTTTAACGTATTCTTGAACACTTCTTAACTGGTCAAGCTCATAATCAATTGCTTTTCTCATAGCATTATTAATAATCATAGTTTTATCTAATCCATCATTTTGATTATGAATATTCCAAAAAGTTGGATTATAGTGAGTGTCATGGAAAGCATAAGTATGCATAGAAATGAAATCTACTGCACGAATTAACTTATTCAAATCCTCATTATAATATTCATCGCCACCTCCACCCCAAGAAGCAAAATTATCAGAGCTTGTAATCCAAAGGTCATTATTAAGAGTTCCTTCTGATTTTAAAGATTGAAGATGATTCACCCAATTAAGAATAAATTTTGGAGCAACATGATAACCCCATTGCCAATGAACCATTGCCTCATTACCAACTGATATCATTTTTACGATATCAGGATATTTTTGTGCCAACCTTACAGTTTCACTAATTTCTTTTTTATTTGTCTCAAAGTCTTCGTCTTCATGGTTTGGGGCTTCTGTCATAGCATCTTTGCATTGTATCCATGCACCAAGCATCACATACATCTCAAACTTTTCATCTGAATTTTTTAGTTGCCTAATTGCTTGTAGAGTATTTTCTGCAAAAGGATGATGAACGTCATAAGTTCTTATAACTCTGAAACCTTGAGCGAACATAATTAACAGATCTTCTTTAATTTCTTCGACTGTAGGTTGGATATCTCTTGATTTGTCTCTATAGCCGCCATATGAGATAGCAGGATAATTTGGATCACCTAAAAATTCTTTTGCACTCTTGTTCATATTAAATTCTCCAGATTGATCGCATGAAACTAATAGAAATAAAGAAATAAAAAATGATTTTTTCATTTTTTTACTCTTACATGTACAGCCTTTATTAAATTTGTTCTATTAAATATATTTTGTGAGTGTTCGAAGTTTAATTCATGACCATCAATAATTTCTTCACCATCATCATTTGCGATGATTTTAATATCTTCCTTATCGGAGATGTTATAAATTATTGGTACTTGGCATACAGTAAATGCTAATGAATTTGCATTTAAATCCATGTATGTAATTTCATTATCTAAATTAACAAATTTAAAAGACTTTTCTTCATCAATAAATTCACTTTTACGTAATACAGTTGGCTCAAAGGTTATTTTTCCATCATTTACATAAAAACCTAGCTCATGAAATCTGCTAATAACATCTTCTTTTACTTGACCTGTCATTCCTGGCTGCTGTACACCTCTACCTCTTGGTGTATGCGAGTATGGGTCTGTTGGAAATGCACCATATAATTCTGGTGATTTATTCACTCCAATACCTTCATTGATTTCAAAATAATGGTCAAATAATCTTCCAATTGTTTTCGGATTACTATTATTATCAATAGATCTTTGTGTAACTTCTACAGATGCTAATAAAAGTTTTGATACCATATGCCAATAAATAGAGCCCAAACCCTCATATCCATAAAAAGTACCAGATCTTCCTGTAAAAGATTTGTGATCAAAAACATGTTCAAAAATTTCTAAAATAATATTCGTTTCTTCTTTGGCAAGTTTGATATATTCAGAGGGCAGGTTTTCTAATTCGCTTATTAAACAACTTGCATTATGGAATAATCCATTAAAGTGGTACTTATTATCAATATCCTTAACAACAATCTGATTATTTCCATCTTTTACTAACAAAGTTAAAAGCGAGGATTTGTTCAATTCATTTTCAGGAATAATATTTTTATCCAAAAAACCTAATAAATCTTTATTTGGATACAGAATATAACTATATTGTTCATCCCAGAATAATGAACTACTTTTTAAACTATCCAGTACTGATAAACTTTCATCATCTGAAAGATAGCCAGAGCTTAAAATCCCTACTTGACCTTCTAACATCTCAGATAATCTATTAATAGAGATTTCATTATCATCTAAATTTACAAGATTATAAGCATGATACAAACCATCTTCTCTTTTGTTAGTATCGATTGTTTGCTCTATAGCTTTTTGCGCTATTTCAAGAAAATTAATTACTTTATCTCTACAAACTAATTCTTTTGTTCCTGAAAAATATGATGTATAAATTCTATCTCTATATTCAGCAGCAACTTCTCCTATATCATCTACAAACTTCTTACGATCTCTATTGGATATATTTGAATTAATTTTGCTAAAAGAAAGATTTAGTTTTTCAAAAAAGTGATATAACTCAGTAGAAATCTCAAAAGAGGATGATTTGTCATTTTTTAGTATTGTTATAAAAAAGTTTAAAAAACGTCTTAAATAATAAAGTGTCACCATGGAAACTCCACTACCAACAAGAGCGTTGTTAGCATCGTTCCACTCTGGTCTTTGTGTATTCATCCAAATACCGGCACCAGGAATAAAATTAGAAAGTTTTGCTAATATGGTAGTTAGTATTTTTTCAAAGAAGTTTACTTCATGTATTGAGCCTTGATAGTTTTTTAGAATCGCGCCATCTGCACCTTCCTTTAAACGATCTTTCTCAATTTTTTCAGCTAATTCAAAATTAAAATCTATTGTATTTTTTGGATCTTTGTATATAGATTTATAATCTTTTATTTCATATGGAACATTGGCATATACGAAATTATTTTTTGTTAAAAAAGAATTTAATCTTTGAGGAAAATATTTTTCAGTAAATTCTAAAAATTTTAGAAGATAAATTATCTGATGATCACCCCAGTAACCAATATATGACCAAGGATTATCAGGTTCAATTGTTTCCCAATCAAAACCATCTTTTGTTAATCTATATGGGTTATAGCCATCAAAAGTTGATGCATTTAGAAACCTATATATCATGCCATCAATGAACTGAGGATAAGAGTAAGCAAGAGCTTCCCAGTTCTGAAATATATCTCTCCAATTACCTTGATAATCTAAAACCTTTTCACCTGTAATATCATCTCTTGTGTTAATAGAAAACTTATTCCATGGTCTACTTGGATCTCCATGTCTTCTGCTAAATTTAATTGGTAAATACTCTGTTGCTAATCTTTTAAAAACTTTAGAGTTACTTTGATTAATTGAGTCTCTAAGAAAGTGAAGATCAAAGTGATCCGGCCATTCTAATATTATTGAACTCATTTCATGCCCACATTTTTTGCTAGCATTGTCTAGATATTTGATGAAATCATTCTTTTCCACTAAATAATCTTTATCAAATATACCCCCTCTCATAATATTAAATAAAGTATTAGCGAAGTGCCTTATATTCCTTCTTCTGTCACTTGAAAGCTGTATTCCATCAGAGGAACCAACCAGTTTGTATAATTCATTAGATGAGTTAAGAATCTCTTGATTAATATCTTCAATTAAGTTGTTGTTAACTATATTTTCTTTGAGAGCAACAATATCTGAAGATGACTTATTTATGTCTCCTACAAAGAGCCATTCTTGTTTTTCATTTTCTTTTAAAGAAATAGACGAGTGAATAAAATAAGCACCCTTTTCAGCCTTTACATCTATTTCTTGATTTACGTCATGTCCTTTTCTAAATTTATCTAATTGTTGAGATGATAAGAGAACTTTGCAATTATCAAGTCCAAGGTGAAACACAATATTTGATTTTAATGCTTCGCTTGGCTCAGCTCTATCAACAATAGTTGCACTTAAAGCAAAGATACCAATCTTTGAATCTTCATCTAATTCATTTCTTTTGTATGCATCTGCCAAATTACTTGTATTGTTCTGAATACTCTCATCCAAACCCCACGGTAAGATATTTTGGAATCCATCAACTAGTGTGATTGATATATCTTCATTATTTAAATTTTTTATGGATGAAGTTTTTATAAAACCGTATTTATCACATGTTGTCCATTGATAAGAAAATTTAAGCCCTAAATCATTATTAATCTCTTCAAAAATTACTTTGTTTCCCCTAAGATTTTTATATAAATTTCTTTCATTTTGATAAATAAAATCAGAAGTTTTTGTAAAAGGCTCCCAAAGATATTCTTTGTTATTTTTATTAACATGGAAAATTGATTTGCTGCCTGTTACATCATGAGATTCACTAATTTTATCATCAGTGTAGTAAGGAAATAGTGCGTTATTACTATTCTTTCTTCCTGCACTTAGAGCTCCTGTTGATGAGATAAAAAGCCAATGATCATATGCACTTACGATGCTCATAAAAAAGGGTCTCATCTTATTAACATTTGAAATCTTATAGAAATTTTCATTCTTGATAACAACTTCTTTACCTTCAATATTTAAATCTGAAGAATTTATTAAGCTATCACCAAGATACAAGTCTTTTTTATGTGTCATAATTAAACTAAGCCTTATTAAATATTTTTATATGCGTATTTTTTATTATTTCTATAAAAATTTAGATTGCCATGAAGACAAGCATGCTCCTTCTCAACAATACCAATTTTAATCATTTCAAGAATTTGTAAATGTACTAATTTTTTATCACCATAAAAATATTCAATAAACTTATCTTTATCCATAATTTTAAAAATTGATCTCATTAGGCTGCCAGCAACATAAATTCCTCTTCCAGTAATAAAAGTTAATGCCATGTCAGAAATAGTCTCTGCTAGTGACTTAATAAAGCCATCAACAACTAGGTTAGCCATATCATCATCAGACCCATATCTCGAAACAATATCTTCAGAGGTCAGTCTTGTCCCTGTCTTATATTCGTAGATACTAGATATAGCCTTTCCAGATAAAACATCTTCGAGAGTCCTGAAGTGATCATCGCTATCAATATAATAATTTTTAAGAAGTGCCTTGGTAAGGCCTGTAGTATTACCAATTTCAGTTGGTATCACTTTATCATCTCCAATCAACAGTGCGGCTCCAAGTCCTGTACCTGGACCAATGAAAAAACTATTATTATTAAATTCAGAGCCTTTTTTTATAAAGCTAACATCCTTGTCTCCAAAAGCAGCTAAGCTATAACCTATAGACTCCCAATCATTCAATAAATGGCATGTATTAAAGTTAAAAGATTCTTGAATATCTTTTTCATTGATAGAAAAATCTCTATTTGTCATTGTTATAGAGCCGTTTATTTTTGGGCCGGCAACAGAAATTACTAGATCATCTACATTTTTTCCTTCGACAAGATTTTGTAGAAATGTATCGAACCCTTTAATACACGAAAGTTCAATTTTGTTCGTATCATAAAGTTCGGATGAATTGCCCTCAGAATATGCATATCTTAAATTTGTTCCACCTATATCAATTAATAGTACTTTACTCATAATTAGCTGAATTTAATTTGCAGGCAGTATAACCTTTGTTATTAATATATTTAACTGAATGTATATCTACAATCCAATCACCTTCGGTTCCAAGATTTGCTCTTGAGGTAATAGATGAAATGTTAAAATTAGCATCATCTAAACAAATAAGAGGCAAATCAATAACTTGCCACTCATTATCTTTATTGTCTTTTAAAATATTTGATAAATCAAAAGACTTATAGCAAATATCAGAGCCAGACGTTTTGATTTCTTCAGATGTTTTAGAGCATCCTATGCTGAATTTAAGTTCTTCACTGGCTATTTGATGTGGTCTAATTATTAATTCTATAGATCCTTGATTCATGTAACTTAGGTCTTCATTAGCTCCGCTTGCTATCTCCCATGATTTATATGATTTTTGATTACCGAAATCTATTTTTTTTGCATCATCTTGTTTTTTAAAGTCAAACTTAGAAATGGTAATACCTGATTTTAAATGTTCAAAGATATCAGAACTTATGCCCTCATAGGTTTGCTCATTTTTGCTGTTATCAAAATATGAAATTACTTCTCTGTATGATGGATATGCAGAGCCCATAAATAAGGTGATTTCAGATGGTTTTGGTAATGCGTCTTCTATATCAATAGAGTCTATAAAAATATTATCTTTATAAGTAAGCCCATATTTATATTCAAACAATGGATTATAGTTTTTATCTCCAAAATTAAGCACGAACTGTGAAGCAGTTTTAGGCCACGAGTATGATAGTTTTCCCTTAAAGTCATAAATAATCTGATTTTCGGCATTTGTAAAAATGACATCCGTTATTCCTTCAATTGCTGAACCCGGTAACCATAGCTGAACAAATGCATCTGATAAATTTAATTCTTCATTAACAATTAAAGGACGTCCAGAAATAAATAAAGATACAGTTGATATGTCTTGATCATATATATTCTTCATGTACTTTTTAAATTTTCTATCGTAATTTTGATAAAAAAGAGTATTTCTATCTCCATCACCCTCTGCATATGGATCTTCTCCATAAACAAAAATTACCAAATCAGGCTTATTTTTATATGATGAATTATTAGAAAACTCTACAGTGCTTCCATTAGCCTCAGCTTTTGATTTGATAGCCTCATAGATACTTAAAGTATTTGGGAAATCCTCATTAGCATTTTCTCTTCCTTGCCACGTTATGGTCCATCCACCCATATGTTTTGTTATTTTATTTGCAGCCTCTCCAATTACTAAAATATGCTTATTAGCTTTTATTGGCAATACATTGTTATTGTTTTTAAGAAGAACTATCGATTCTCTTACGGCTTGTCTTGCAACCTTTCTGTGCTCAGAGATACCAATATAATTGTGAGGATATTCATGAGGCTTTCTCCCATTAAACATTCCTAAGAGATATTTAACAGCAAGTATATTCTTTACAGCCTCATTGAGTCTTTCTTCAGAAATAATTCCTTGTTTAACTTGTTGTAAAGTATTTTTATATAGTGGCTTCCATTCATCAGGAGCCATAAATATATCAACACCAGCATTAAATGATTCAGGACAATTTTCTTTTGAGCATCCAGGAACCTGGCCATGACCATTCCAATCTCCTACAACAAGCCCTTTGAAACCCATTTGATCTCTTAATACACTCTTTAAAAGGTATTCACTACCATGTACTTTTTGACCATTCCAAGAGTTAAAGCTGGCCATTACTGTTTGAATGCATGAGTTAATTGCAGCAAAGTATGGTTTGCCATGAATATTTTTAAGGTTTTCTTCTTCTAAAATTGTATTTCCTTGGTCAATTCCAAATTCAGTACCACCATCTCCTAAAAAATGTTTAGCAGTTGCTAAAACATGATTGTTATCTAAAAATTCTGCGCCCTCTCCTTGAAGCCCAAGAATCATTGATTTTCCAAGCTCTGATACAAGTTCTGGATCTTCAGAATAGCCCTCATAAGTTCTGCCCCATAAATCGTTTTGAGGAACCGCAATTGTTGGGGCAAATGTCCATGGAATTCCTGTTGAAAGAACTTCTTTTGCAACGACCTCACCAATTCTCTTTACTAGGTCAGGGTTCATAGTTGATCCAAGACCTATATTATGTGGAAAAATGGTCGCCCCAATAACATTATTGTGACCATGAACAGCATCAGTGCCCCATAAAATAGGTATAACTCTTCCATCAACTTCAGGAGATGCATCATAAAATTCTTTGCTAAGTTTTTTCCAGTCGTCTACTGAACTATTTTTATTTTTATTAGGAAATTTCCCTCCTCCATTTAAAAATGTCCCAAGTTGATACTTTTTTGCTTCATTTGGAGTAACTTCATCAATATCAGGCATTATTATTTGGCCCACCTTTTGCTCTAAAGTCATTTTATTGATAATGCTTTGTATAAAATTATGATCTACAGATACAGAACAAGTATTTTGATTGGTCCAATCTACATTACTTACAACTAAAGATTCACTATTTAAGTCAACCTTTTCACAGGAAGATATAAATAGAATTGATAAAATTAAGAGGTTTTTATTCATATTAAATAATTAAGCAAATATCCCATAAATTAAAGCAAGAATGCCTACAATAATTACAGTATTTATATTAAATGCTCTTGAAGTTGAAAAGTTAATGCCCTTAAGATCGATTGCTTTTGCTTGATCTTGGTATCCCTGAAGCAGTGTTGTTATATAACATGCAAAAGCAGAAACAAAGAATACAATTCCCATGCGATGAATGTATGGAAGCTCTGGAAGAATATAGCTTATAAAAATAGATAGAACTAATGATGAAATAGCTGCGACAAGTGTTGATAAGGTTGTTGCCTTTTTCCAAAATAAAGCAACTAAAAAAATAACTAAAATTCCTGGGGTAAACAGACCTGTAAAATTTTGAATATATTGAAAAATTGAATCGAAACTTCCCAATAAGGGTTTTGCAACTATTACTGCAGTTAATAATGATATAACTACTGCATTTCTTCCAATATTAATTAGTTTTGATTCAGAGATATGGTTATTTGAAAAGGATCTATAAATATCCATGGTAAATATAGTACTAATACTATTTGTCATAGATGCTAATGATGAAACAATCGCTGCAATAAGCGCTGCAAAAGTAAGACCAAGCAATCCATTTGGTAATAGCGACATCATCGTAGGGTATGCCTGATCTGATTTTTCTAAAACAGGAAATAAAATTGCAGCACAAATACCTGGCAATACAATTACCAAGGGCATTAATAATTTTAAATAAGCTGCAAACATGACGCCTTTTTGAGCTTCTTTAATAGATTTTGCTCCTAGAGCTCTTTGGGTGATGTACTGATTAAATCCCCAATAAGCAAAATGTCCAATCCATACACCAGCACCAATTAAAATCCATATACCAGGTAAATTATTATAAGAAGGATTATCTGGTGATAAAATCATGTCAAATTTTTCTGGCAATGTGTTGTAGACCGTAACTAATCCATCTAAAACACCGTTATTATCAGATATCTTATTTAAGGCTATGTAAGAGACAGCTAGTCCACCAAAAATTAGTAGAACAACTTGAAGAATATCAGTCATTGCAACAGCTTTAAGCCCGCCAGATAGAGAATAGGCTAGTGATAATAATGCTAATAAAATTAAGCCATTAGTTAATGAAAGGCCGGTAAGTGTATTGATTGCAATTGATCCCAGCCATAAAACTGTAGTTAGATTTATAAATACATATACTGTTAACCAAAAAAATGAGAGTACTAAGCTAACTCTTTTATCAAACCTTTGCTCTAAGAACTGTGGCATTGTATAAATCTTCTTTTCTAAAAATAAAGGTAAGAAAAATTTTGCCATGACAATTAGCGCTATAGCGGCAGTAAGTTCCCACACTGCTATAGCCATTCCAACAACAAATCCTTGACCAGACATTCCAATGATCTGTTCTGCAGATATGTTTGCTGCAATTAATGAAGCACCAATAGCCCACCAAGGAAGTGATCTACCAGCTAAAAAATAATCTTCTGCTGTTCTTTCTTTATTACCGGTAGTTCTAGAGACATAGGTAGCTAGTGCAATAAGGCCTACACAATAAATTCCTACAATAATCCAATCCAAAGTATTAAACATATTTATATCCTTTGATAATGCTAGCTTTTTAAATAATTAGCTTTCGATTTATTCAATATATCTTCAATTTCATTCCATGAATTTGTCTTAATCAAGTTTGATGGAATAAGTGCTGAAGCCCCAATAGCCATGACATTGTCTAACTTTAAATAACTAGATGCATTTTCTTCTGAGATACCGCCAGTCGGTATAAATTTTATGTCAGAGAACACAGAATAATAAGTCTTTAGTTTTTGAATACCTCCAGATAATTCAGCTGGAAAAAATTTTAATACATCATGCCCTTCTTCATTTGCATACATAATTTCAGATGGAGTTTGTATGCCTGGGATTAATAATATATTTTTTGAAAATGCATACTGTGATAATTTTTTTGAAAAACCAGGAGTAATTAAAAATCTAGCCTGAGCTTCTATTGCTTTATCAATTTGATGAGTAGTTCTTATAGTCCCAACGCCAAGAGTAATTTGTGGATATTTTTTGAATTCATCTAATATATCTAAAGTTTTTTCATCTCTAAGAGTTATTTCAATAAGTGGTAAGCCAACATTAATCAATACTTTACAAAGAGGTTCTACTTGATCTTTAGATGTAAGAGTTGCAAGAGGTAACAACTGACAAGAAGTGATTAGATTTATTGCATCCATTAGAAAATCGAAGCTCCTTTTTCGACAGTATTAACACTGTCTCTGAATGTTTTAAATAATTCTCTGCCAACTCCATTGTGGTTATGCTTAATGATTGAATGAGTTCTTTTATTAAGAGTCTTATCATCAACCAATAACTTGAAAGTTGCCTTTGCAATATCTAGTTCAACTAAATCATCATTTTTAATTAGTCCAATTGGGCCATTATGAATAGCCTCTGGAGTAACGTGAATGACTGCTGGAACACTCCCTGATGCACCAGACATCCTTCCATCAGTAATAATTGCAATAACAAAACCTTTAGATTGAAGAACGTTAAGTGGAGATGTTAATTTATGAAGTTCAGGCATTCCATTTGCTGAAGGCCCCTGACCTCTTATGATAATAATCGTATTTTTATTTAATTCATTATTTCCAAAAGCTTTAAGAACTTCTTCTTGATCTTCAAATACAGTTGCAGGTGCTTTAATAAGATTATCTGTATTTTTTAATGCAGAAGTTTTAATAATTCCTTTTCCAAGATTTCCATTTAATAATTTCAAACCACCTGATGACTTAAAAGGATTATTGCTATCTCTAATTATGCTTTGGTCTAATATGGTGGATTGATTTTTCCAAGCTAATTGATCATTTTTTATTTCTAATGTATTTCTAAAGACTTCTAAACCATTTCCAAATAAAGTCTTCACATCATTAAACAAAAAACCTCCATCTAAAAGCGATCCAATGAATGCTGAAACACCACCTGCGTTATGAAAGTCATTCACATCAGCCGAACCGTTAGGATAAATATTTGTAATTATTGGAGTTATTGAAGCTATTTCATCTATATCTTCAATAGTAATTTTATAACCGCCAGCTTCAGCCATTGCAATTAAATGTATTGCTAAATTGGTTGAGCCTCCACTTGCAATTAATGCAACCATAGCATTAACCCAGCTTTTAGAATTTAACATTTCGCCCATTTTTATATTTTGTTCGCTCATGTGCAGAACACACTCAACTGTCTTATCAATAATTAACTGTCTTTCGATTGAATTAGGTGGAACAAATGAAGCGCTTGGCAATTGAAGACCCATAACCTCCATTATTAATTGATTTGTGTTAGCTGTTCCATAAAAAGTACAAGTACCGGAAGTATGATATGCCGCTTGTTCTGAGCTTATCAAGGCAGATCTATCAACCTCTCCATTGGCAAACTTCTTTCTAGTATCTGATTTTTGAGAATTTGATATTCCAGTTGGCATAGGGCCGGCAGGAATAAAACCGATAGGCAAATGACCAAAGGTTAAAGCACCAATCATTAAACCAGGAACAATCTTATCGCAAACACCCAAACATAATCCTGCATCAAAAACATTATGAGAAAATCCTACAGCAGTAGATAATGCAATGACATCTCTACTAAATAGTGATAATTCCATTCCAAGTTCACCTTGAGTAATTCCATCACACATAGCAGGGACACCACCGGCAACTCTAGCTATAGCATTTCTTTTTAATGATGATTCTTTGATGACATCTGGATAGTCTTTAAGTGGCGCATGAGCAGATAACATATCGTTGTATGCTGAAATAACTCCAATAACTTTTGCACCGTTAGCAGCCTCGCCTTGTTGAGCTTTATCGCATGAAGCAAAAGCATGAGCGATATTACTGCATCCCATATTATTTCTTGCTGATTTGCTGTGGTCAGATGACAAATTTATTTTATCCAAGTATTCAGACCTTAAATCTTTACTTCGCCTATCAATTCGATCTTTAATATCTATAAGTTTTTTATTTATATTCATTTCTTCTTAGACCCGTTTTTCCAAGCTCTAAATTCTCTTTTAAGAAGCAGGTCTGCATTTGAGGGACCCCATCCACCTGATATATAGTCTTCCATAGGAACATCTTCTGATTTCCAAAGGTTAATAATATTGTCGATCCACTTCCAAGATGCTTCTATCTCATCACGTCTTACAAATAATGAAGGATTACCTTTAATAACATCAAGTAATAACCTTTCATAACAATCTTGATGACCGATTTCGTGATACTCATGAAGATTAAGATCAAGCGGGAGCTCTTCTAGATCAAAGCCAGAAACACCAGGATGTTTTGTATTTAGCTTGAGATCTATTCCTTCATCAGGATGAATTCTTAGAACTAGCTGATTTGGTTTTAATGAGGTATCTTTGGAAAAAATATTGTGTGGAACTGTTTTATATCTAACTACTATTTCGGATGATTTAGATTGCATTCTTTTTCCAGTTCTTAGATAAAAAGGAACACCCGACCATCTCCAATTATTTATTTCTAATTTCAATGCCACAAAAGTTTCAGTATTATTTTCTGTATTCACTCCATCTTCATCAAGATATGAACATGCTGCTTCACCTTTGGATATGCCATCTAAGTATTGTGCTCTAACAGAATTTATGGAAATATTTTCAGCTGTAAATGGAGCTAAAGACTTTAGTACCTTTAGCTTTTCATCTCTTACAGACTCGCTCTGAATTGATACGGGAGGTTCCATGGCAATCAAACATAGAATCTGCAGGAGATGATTTTGAACCATATCCCTAAGAGCTCCAGTTTCATCATAATAACCGCCTCTATCCTCAACACCCAAATCCTCTGCAACAGTTATTTGTATATGATCTATGGCTGAATTAGACCAACTCTGCTCAAAAATTGTATTACCAAATCGTAAAGCCAAAAGATTTTGAACAGCTTCTTTACCTAAATAATGATCAATCCTATAAATTTGACTTTCATTAAACCCAGTCGCTAGTGAATCATTTATTTCTTTAGCTGTATTTAAGTCTGTCCCAATAGGTTTTTCCACAACTACTCTGCAATTTTCTTTTATTAAATTAAACTCGTTTAAAGCTGATGAGATTCTTTTATACAAGTTTGGAGGAGTAGCTAAATAATAAATAACTGCGCGATCAGCAGGTATTTCTTTTAAATTATTCCAACCCTCATCAGAGTTTATATCAATCTGCATATAACTAATTCTTGCTGAAAATAATTTCCATGTGTCTTTATGCTGATCGAAGTTTGGAAAATATTTTTGAAGTGAATCTTTGACCATTTCAACATATTCATCTGTTGTTAAGTTTCTTGATCCAATTCCTATAATATTACTTTCAGTGCAAATACTAGAAAGTGTTTCTTGTCTAAACATAGCGGGTATTAATTTTCTACTAGATAGATCACCAGTGCCGCCAAACAAATAGAGATCGAATGTATTAAGACTCATTAAAAGATTCCTTTAAAAAATTGATTTGTTTTAATTGGTTTGAGAATTCAGTAACAAATTTTGCTGCATAAGCACCATTAATAACTCTGTGATCATATGATAAAGAAACAGGTAGATATTTCTTATTAAGAACTTTCTCTCCATCAAGCAGCAGATGATCAAACGTTTTAGAAAGACCCAGTATGGCGACTTCAGGAGGATTAATAATAGGTGTAAAGTATTTACCCCCTATCCCACTTAATGAAGAAATTGTAAAAGTAGCTCCTTTTAATTGATCAACTTTTAATTTTCTTTCTTTTGCTAACTTAGCAAGATTCATAACTTCATCTGATATTTCAAGGATACTTTTCTTTTCAGCATCCTTAATATTTGGGACTATAAGTCCCTCAGGCGTATCTACAGCTATGCCAATATTAAAATATTCCTTAAGTACAAAACTTTCTAAGTCTGATGTCAGTGATGTATTCATCATAGGGAATAGTTTTAATGTTTCTACAGTAGCTTTGATTATGAAAGCTAATGGAGAGACTTTTGTTTTGTACTTTTTATTTAGATCGGATCTTAATTCTAGCAAATCAGTGATATCTGAATCATTGTGTTGTGTAACGTGAGGAATATTAATCCATGATGAATGTAAATTTTTTGATGCAGTTTTTTGAAATTTAGACAATTTTTCAATACTTATATCGCCCCATTTTG
Organism: uncultured SAR86 cluster bacterium; assembly: GCA_964276145.1. Lineage (GTDB taxonomy): Bacteria > Pseudomonadota > Gammaproteobacteria > Magnimaribacterales > D2472 > SCGC-AAA076-P13. The sequence continues at coordinate 34,561 of CAXYDN010000006.1, forward strand.
AGTAATCAATGTCTGGTTGTGAATGTTGGAAGCCTTCCTGATATTTGCTATTGAGTTTACTTGATACAAACGCATGTAAGTCCTCCTTTATAATTCTACCTTTTGGACCTGACCCTTTAACTTGTGATAAATCTATTCCAAATTCTCTGGCTAATTTTCTTGTTGCCGGGCCTGAGTGAACTGATGTATTTTTAAAATTGACAGGTTGAGTTGAGTTTTTCTTTAATTCAATATTCTCTTGGGATGTAATTATTTCTGATTGTGCTAACTTGTTGTCTTCATTCTTAGTTTGTTTATTATCTTGAGCTTCTTCATTAATGATAGTTTCCAGCTCTACAAACGGCATACCCTCTTTAACCATGTCGCCGACTTTTATAAGAATATTTTTTACAACGCCATCAGCTGATGCTGGAATTTCCATAGCAGCTTTGTCCGTTTCAAGAATCATTATTGAATCTTCTGATTCAACTTTTTGACCAACCTCAACACATACTTCAATTACTTCAACCTCATCAACATCGCCTAAATCAGGTATTGCTGGCTTAATAATAGTTATTTCATTTGATGTTTCTTTTGATATTTCTTTTTCAATAGTATCTATAGATTTTTTGTCTTCGTTATTACTAGTTATTTGGGTATCATCTTCTTTTATTAATTCTTTTATTGGGGATTCAATTTCAATTTCTACAAACGGCATACCCTCTTTAACCATGTCGCCGACTTTTATAAGAATATTTTTTACAACGCCATCAGCTGATGCTGGAATTTCCATAGCAGCTTTGTCCGTTTCAAGAATCATTATTGAATCTTCTGATTCAACTTTTTGACCAACCTCAACACATACTTCAATTACTTCAACCTCATCAACATCGCCTAAATCAGGTATATTAATTTGGCTAATATCTGACATTAGACTTCCCAAGGATTTGGTTTAAGAGGATCAACCTCCAGATCATCATAGATTTCTTTTAATTTCTTTTTATCTAAAGTGCCATTTTTAAATAAAGTATATGCAGATGCTCTTACAATGCTGCTAGCATCTATTTCAAAAAATTCTCTTAAACTGCTTCTAGAATCACTTCTTCCAAAACCATCTGTTCCAAGAACAGTAAAATCATCTTTTATGTATGGTCTTATTTGCTCTGCATAAGACCTCATGTAATCAGTTGAAGCAATTACAGGAATAGATTGATTTTTAAAACATTCCTCTACGTAGGTTTGCTTTTCTTTTTTTGTTGGATTTAGTTGGTTATATCTTTCAACCTCCATACCATCTTTTCTTAATAAATTAAAACTTGTAACACTCCATATTTCAGATTCAATTCCATAATTATCAAGAATGGATTTAGCTTTTATAGATTCATTTAAAATTGATCCTGAACCCAATAATCTTATTGCCGGAGTTTTAGAATCGATCAACTTATACATTCCCTTAACAATACCCTCTTCAGAACCTTTTGGCATTGGAGGATGTTCATAGTTCTCATTAGTTGTAGTTATGTAATAGAAATAATTTTTTTGGTCGACATACATTTTTTGTATGCCGTCCTTAATAATGACTGCTACTTCATAGGAGAAGGTAGGGTCGTAAGATAAACAATTTGGTATGGTTGAAGAAAGTATATGGCTATGTCCGTCTTGATGTTGAAGACCCTCTCCATTAAGAGTTGTTCTCCCTGAGGTTGCGCCAATTAAAAATCCCTTTGCTTGAGAGTCACCCGCTGCCCAAGCCAAATCATGAATTCTTTGGAATCCAAACATTGAGTAAAATAGGTAAAAAGGTACCATTGGATAATCATAATTTGAATAAGCTGTTGCAAGAGCTGACCAAGCTGAAAATGCACCAGCTTCAGTTATGCCCTCTTCAAGCATAACCCCCTCTTTTGATTCTTTATACCACATTACTTTATCTGCATCTTCTGGCTCATAGTTTTGTCCAGCTGATGAGTAAATACCAACCTGTCTAAATAGTGCTTCCATACCAAAAGTTCTAGCTTCATCTGGAACAATTGGAACAATCCTTTTTCCTAACTCTTTATCTTTAAGAAGATCAGTTATTACCCTTACTGTTGCCATGGTTGTTGAAATCTTTCTTTCATCTGATCCTTCATATAACTTTGAAAATATTTTTTCACTTGGTGCTTCGAGTGCTTTAGATTGATTCCTTCTTCTAGGTATAGGTCCACCAAGGCTTTGCCTTGTTTTCTTTAAATACTGCATTTCTGGTGAATCCTCAGGAGGCCTCACATATGGAATATTTTCAATTTCATCATCAGTAACAGGTATATTAAATTTATCTCTAAAAGCTTTTATATTATCTAATGATAGTTTTTTAACTTGATGGGTAGTGTTGTCAGCTTCTCTAGAACCAACACCATATCCTTTTGTGGTAAGAGCTAATATAACTGTAGGAGCACCTGATGAATTAACTGCCTTGTGGTAAGCAGCATAAACTTTATATGGGTCATGACCACCTCTGTTCAGCTTATAAATATCCTCATCTGTAAGATCTTCAACTATCTTCAAGGCATCTGGATCTTTGGCAAAAAAGTTCTCTCTAGTATATGCCCCGCCTTTTGCTTTAAAATTTTGCATTTCACCATCAAGAACTGCATCCATAATATCCTGGAGCTTTCCTTCTTTATCTTTAGCCATTATGGGATCCCATTTTCTTCCCCAAACTACTTTAATAACATTCCAGCCGGCACCTCTAAATGAACCTTCTAATTCTTGGATAATTTTTCCATTACCTCTTACCGGGCCATCAAGCCTTTGAAGATTGCAGTTAATTACAAAAATTAAATTTTCTAAGCTTTCTCTTCCTGCTAAAGCAATAGCACCTTTTGATTCAGGTTCATCCATTTCACCATCACCACAAAAAACCCATACTTTTCTATCATTTCTTGGAACCAAGCCTCTTGCGGACATATATCTCATGATATGAGCTTGATATATGCCCATAATTGGGCCAAGCCCCATAGAAACTGTTGGAAATTGCCAATAATCAGGCATTAACCATGGATGAGGATATGATGACAAGCCAGGTTTCTTGACTTCTCTTCTAAAATTATCTAAATCTTCTTCATGTAAATACCCTTCTAAAAAAGATCTGGCGTATATACCAGGCGAAGAATGACCTTGGTAATAAATTAAATCCTCAAGCTGACCTTCCGAACCTCTAAAAAAATAATTAAAACCTACATCATATAAAGTTGCTGCTGATGAGAAAGTTGATATATGACCGCCAAGATCATCATCATTTTTATTTGCTCTTAAAACTAAAGCCAAGGCATTCCATCGAATCAAAGAACGAATTCTTCTTTCCATGAATAGATCTCCAGGCATCTGAGCTTCATCTTTTACTGGAATTGAATTTCTAAATGGAGTTGTAAGATTGTATGAAGGTATAGCACCCTCTTCATTAAGTTTCTTTGCAAGTTTTGTCATTAAGAAAGATGCTCTTTCAATTCCCTCTTCCTCAATAACACTATTAATTGCCTCTAACCACTCACTTGTTTCTATAGGATCTTTGTCTTCAGGTATCATATATTTGCAATATTTAATGAATCTAATTTTACTTCAGATTATGTGAAAAATATACAATATTGATCATATATATCAAATATTGTAAATTAATTACAAATATATATAATTATGTAATGATTTTAGACACATTAGTAAACGGTGAGGTTAAATTAAGCAAATCTGAGAAATGGATTGCATTATCTGTTTTAAATAACCCTTCTAAAGTTATAAATCAATCCATAACATCGCTTGCTGAGGAAGCAGGTGTAAGCCTTCCAACTGTTAATAGGTTTTGCAAAAAACTTGGATTTGATGGTTATCCTTCTTTTAAAATTCAAGTTGCTCAAGAAATTACAAATACTAATGAATTATTAGATAGATTTAATGTTGATAAAGATACTCCTGAAGTAGTTAAAAGAGTAATGACTGATATTCAGTCAACGATTGTGAATGTCGGTCAAAATTTAAATCCAGAATCTATTGATAAAGCAACAGATCTTCTTGCTAATGCAAATAGTATTACTTTTTTTGGACTAGGTGGTTCAGGACCGGTGGCTCTTGATGCACAGCATAAGTTTTTTCGGTTTGGGGTTCCTGTTGTTGCTCATACTGACTACATAAATCAAAGAATGATTGTCTCAATGATGAAAGAAGGTGATCTGCTTGTATTAATTTCATTTACAGGAAGAACTGCTGAAATGGTTGAAACTGCTAAAATCGCAAAGAAAAATGGTGTAAAAACAATAGCCTTAACATCAGAAGACTCTCCCCTTGCTAAGCTTTCAAGTGTAGTTCTTCACATACACACTCATTTAGAGAATAATCTTCACATACCAATGACATCAAGATTAGCTCATTTGGCAATTATTGATATTCTATCAGCTACAGTGCAGGCAAGATTTGGAAAAGTTTTTGATAACAGGAAAGATGAAGTTATTAAAAATATAGAAAAAACAAGAGTCTAAGCTTCTTATCTATTAAGATTTTTTAATAATAAAGCTCTTAAGTTTTTTGCCATATCGTTATCTATTTTTTTGTGTGAGCCATTTAAATCAGATGGAATATGTTCAAAATTTTTATCAGTATTTTTAAAAACATAATGTTGAAACATATTTGCCCAATTTTCTTTTTGGTGATCTGGTAAATCTCTTATAGATAAAATTGAATGCATTAAAGCATCCATAGGATTACCCATAAAACTTGGCACATCTCTCCACCAGTAATTAATAAGAATATTAAGATCATCAAAACTTTCAACTTGATGCCACCATAAGCTGGGTATAAAAATTCCATCACCAGGACCTAATTCAGCAGTGAGACCATCTTCCATTGCTTCTTTAAATTTAGGAAATTTCGTTAAATCTGGATTATCAATATCAACAAGACTGATAGGCTGTCCAGCTGGAGTATGTTCTAAAGGTCCAACATACATATTTTTTAGCTGGGATGGCGGAAAGAGAGTAAATTTTCTGGTTCCAGCACATACAAATGCAATATTATCAGGCACATCGTAGTGAGGTGGAACAATAGTTTGATTGCCAACCCATATACTTTTTAATGGATTTGCATCACCAATGGATAAATTATTATCCTTATCAAGTCCTGGAAGTACATAATCAAGAGTTGTTGAACCCATGTAGACTGTACCAGAATTAACTGATTTACTTGATTCAGAAATAGTTTCTAATATTAAATCTAAAGTACTCTCAAGTTTCTCGAAACTCATTTGGTTATCATTAGAACCATATGTAAATTTTTTGCCCAACTCTGGCTTGCTTGCAAAAGCAATTATGCGATCATTTTCATAATAGCAGAGTAAGTATTCAGAGATTTTTTGTATGCCCTCCCTAGCTTTAGCGACTAGAGGCCAATCCTTTACAATACCTCTAATGACAACAGGCTCAATAGAACTCAAGATATCTAATGAAAAGTTGCTGGCATTGATTTCTTTGATGGGTTTATAGCTCAAATTAATTTACCTACTTTTTTTAATACTAATTAGTTTATTTACATTTCCAATAGATGCGCCAATCATGTAAATATGCTGAAGATATTGATGTTGGTGAAGGTTAAATAATTCATCTTTATCTATATTCTTTAATTTTTCTTCATCTACAACATATAAGCCTTTAAGTTCATGCTTTTCATCTTCACTTAAATCAATATTAATATTTGTACTTTTTAGTAAGTCGAGCTTTAAAAGCTCTTCACAAAAAGAATTAAACTTAATGACCTCACTATCAATTATTGAAAGAATATTATTTACATATTCAAGGTATTCAGAGTTTCCACCATGCTCTAAAAATATATCATTGCCCTCTGTTTTGCTTATACCAGGATGATCAACATCTATATGTAAAATTTTATTCTCAGACGGCACTCCATTCACTACTTCTTTTTGAGAACCAATATAAAAAGGTAGTCTTTGAATGCTTAATGGTACATATCTAGAAATCCATACACCCTCTCCTAAAAATAAATTTTCATTATCTCCAAATCCAAGCAAGGCTACAGTCTGCCAAATATCCTTTTCTTTATTTAATGTAAAAAAGATCGGGTAATCTGATTGAAGTGAGGTGTATTCAACAGGGTAAACTGGACAAAAATTATAATCAAAACCATTGTTAACTCTATAGGATGAGTTAATCTTTATATCTGAATGGGTTGTGTTACTTAAAGCTTCTAATTTCATAACCTATTATACAAAAAAGGCTGCTTTTAAATACTAAAAGCAGCCTCAAAATTTAATTAAAGAGGGGAGTCTCTAATTAAAATTTATACCTAGCACCTACAATATAAGTAGTTCCATATTGACCAAGCGCAGATAGTTGTTCCTTATATCTAATATAAGTTCTAACTGTTTCACCAGTAAGGTTTAAGCCCTGAGCATATACTTCAAAGTTATCATTAACATTGTATGTAGCATTCATATCCCATTGCTCATATTCTTCTGTATAAACAGGAGAAGAATGCTGATCAAAGCCGCCTAAAAACTCATCTCTCCAGTTCCATGAAAGTCTTACAGAGTATTTATCAGTCTCATAGAAACCAGATAAATTAGCTGAATCATTCATGCCAGTTAAAGCAAATTGAACATTAAGTGCATCTCTATCTGCTTCTAAGTCTCCATTTACAGAAGTGTAGTTAGCTGTAACACCATAGCCTTCTCCGAAAAGATGTTGTCCTGCAAATTCAAAACCATATAACAATCCGGATTCCTCATTAACAGTTCTTGAAATATTGAAGATAGCCAAAGGATCATCTCCATCTGGAAGTAAGTCAGTTCCACTTACACCACCAGTTAAACAGTTATAAACATCTAAATCAGCTGTTTTTCCACTTGCTCTACAAGCTTCAGCAGCTTGACCAGCGTAAACATCACGAATTCCGTTAACACTTTCTTGCGTAATTCTAGTTTGGAGGAAGTTATCAACAATCTTTCTCCAATAGCCGATAGCAAAATAACTACCTTCAGCATAATAGTTTTCATATGTCAGATCTAAATTATCTGCAACGTAAGGTAAAAGCCCAGGGTTACCGACAACAGCATTTCTTTGATTAACCTGAGGGTTGCCAACAAAATCAGTCGTAGATCTTAAGTTACCAATTCCAGGTCTAGAAATACTTCTACTATATGAGAATCTAACAACTTCATCATCCGAGATACCAATTTTTGCATCAAAACTTGGTAAGAAAAATTTATTGCTTCCAGATCCTTGGGTAAAACCTTTTTCACCCTCAACATAACTAAACTCATTACCACCAACCCATGCAATGTTTGTTACAGGAGTTTCAAGTCCAGATGCTGTGACATCTGTAGACTCATATCTTAGTCCTGTTATTACATCTACTGGCATTCCATTAAATTCAGTTTCAAAATCAAATTGAACATACAAAGATGATGTTTCTTCTTTAACTCTAGCGTCTGAATCTATGGGACCGGGATTAATATATCCTGAACCATCAGCCTTTCTATAGTCAGCTCCCCATGAAGAGGCATTACAACAATCTATCCAGTCTCCAGTTGAAACAAAGCCTTCATAAAATGCTATCAATTGATCCCATGTTGTTCCATAGTAATATGTTGGTCCTTGCCCACTGTTTGAAGCGTCATCAAGAATATTACCAACACTCTTTCTAGTCCACATAGCATCATCAGCGTAATCTGCTGAAGATAACCACCAACCAGCTGGAAGCTGACCAGAGTACATATTTTGATTTAGCCAATCTTGTTCTGTATTAGCATATCCAAATTTAATAGATTTCAGAGCACTATCATCATCTTCATTTGACCAAAGACCTGAAAGATGCATTTGATTCATGTCGTTTTCTGAATAGTAATCACTAGAAGCCCCGAACAAAGTTCCTATATCACTTGCTTCAAATTCATCTTTTCCGTCAACTGTAAAGTTGAATATATGAACACCTGAGCTAGGATATGTTGCAGTTTTAGTTAGGATATTTGCAGTACCTCCAAAATTAGTATTACCTGTAATTAAGAATGTATCACTACCTACAACAGGCTGACCTTTTCCTTCAGCTGTTGAGTCATGAATGTCAAATGTTACAGTTAAGTTATCGGTAGCATCCCATTCAAGATTAAAACCTAATGAATCATTAGTATTAATCAAACCACCTTTACCCATATTAGCAGCATAATCACCACCATTTTCAGTTACAGTTGTGAATGTACCATTTTCATTAGTTACTGCATTGGCAACATTACCGCCACCCACAAACCAAATACCGACTGATTGTCTGTCACCAAAGAAATCTCTTTTTGAGTGTGTGTAGTCAACCGTTGCTCTTACATCGTCACTTGCTTGCCATTGAATAGTAAGCTGAGCATTTGTTCTTTCAGTCTGGTTATCATTCCATTTATAGTCAGCGTCTTGAGGATACCATGTAGTTCCATCAGCTCTCTGATTATTATTTGTCCATACAGCAGGGTCGATGCCGCCAGTATTGAAATTAGGTAGCCAAGTGTTAACTCTAGCTTGCTGCTCTCTGTTATGTCTTTCTTGAGTAGAAGCAGACAAAGAGATACCAATTGTGTCATCAGCAAAAGTATTACTGAATACGCCCATTATTTGCGGATTAAAATCATCCCCAGTTACATTATATGCATCAACAATAGAAGCATCTATAACTCCGATAAAGCCAGGAGCATCTAATGGTTTTGTTGTTACCATATTTACAGTAGCACCAATACCACCAGTTGGTATTGCAGCATTACCAGTTTTGTATACTTCAACAGCAGCAATTCCATGTGGTGAAATATCAGCAAAATCAAAAGATCTTCCACCAACAGTTGGCATGCTTCTTCCATTTAAAGTAACAAGATTATATTCAGGTCCCAAGCCACGAACAGTAACTCTTGAACCCTCACCATTGAATCTATCAATAGATACGCCTGAAATCCTAGCTAATGATTCAGCTAAGTTGGTATCAGGATATTTACCAATATCTTCAGCTGTAATAGCGTCAACAACGCCGTCAGCATTTCTTTTTCTATCTAGCGCGCTTTTTAAACTCTGCGCATAAGAGCCCAGAACAACAACCTCTTCTACTGACTCGTCAGTAGTTTGAGCTGTTACTGGGATAGATGCTAAAGAAAGAGCCAATCCAGACAGGACGATATCTCTTCTCGAGCTTATTTTATTTGTGTACATATGTTTCCCCCATATATATTAATGATGTATATATTTAGCAAATCTAAATATAGTGAAAACTAAAGTACACAGATATGTAAATTAATGCAAGTTTTTATGTAAAAGTATCATTTTTTGTAAAAAGTTTACATATTAATGCAAATGTTGATAAAAAAAGCCTATATAAAAAGATTAAAATGTAATAAATTTTCTAGTACAAAAATATATATATTTTAAGAAGTAATAATATTTATCTTAGTTTTGATCTGGTTTAGTAAAAAATATAAAGGTATTTTTTTATTATTTTTAGCTTCTTCATAGACATCTAATTTCTTTTTATTTGGAACCAATAAAAATACTTTATTGGTTTGAAGAATCATAGATAGATTCATGCTAACTCTTTTATGACAAGGACTGCCCAGGGCTTCTGTATATATAATCTCTGGTATTGATGAAAGATCAAAATAGTTAGGGTTTGTTTTGATTAGAGATGGGAATAAAGAGGCAAAATGACCGTCCTCACCCATGCCTAACAACATAATGTCGAAAGGTCTATCTATATTAAGAACCTTTTCTGGGGAATTACATAAAGATATAAAGTTCAAGTTAGCTGCCTTATTAGTCATTAGGTTTTCATTAACTAGTTTTTCATTAGAGTCATTGTGAGATTTATCAACAAATCTATCATCAACTAAAGTAATATTTACTTTTGTCCAATCAAGATCCATGAATGAAAGTTCATTAAATATTTTTATAGGGCTTGAACCTCCGCTTACAACAAAACTAGCACTCCCCTTCTTTTCAATAGTAAGTTTTAAAATATCAAATATTTGTTCAGATATATGTGTCATTTTTATATTAAATTGAATGAATTGGTTATTCCGTCTATTACGAATTCAATAGCTAACGCTCCCAGAAGCAATCCAAATATCTTTTGAACTACTATAATAATGGTTGGACCCAGTTTTGATGATAGTTTTGCAGATAGCCACATAGCAACAGTAGCTATAAGCACTACTATAAGTATTGGTAGATATGAAATTAAGCCATCTAAGGCTGAAGAATATGATTCTTTAGATATCAGTAAACTTGTTGCCATTGCGCCAGGACCTGCTATCAAAGGTATAGACAGAGGAAATATAGCTATTGATTTTATAGTCTCATCATCAATAGCAGTATCTGCTGTATTTTGTCGTCTAGTTTGTCGTTGCTCAAAAACCATTTGAAATGCAATTACGATTAAAAATAGTCCTCCAATTATCTTAAAAGAGTCCATACTTATATTCATTGCATCAAGAATAGCGTTACCAAATAACCAAAAAACAGTCAGAACTACCAAAGAAACAAGACTTGCTCGCAAGTATACAGATTTAATCTGGTCTTTATTAAGACCAGCCGTTAAGCCTGCAAAAATTGGCACTAAGGAAATAGGATCAACTGCAACAAACATCAACAATGTGCTTTCTACAAATGTATCAAACATATTAAATATTTATGATTTGAATGGCTTCGGAATGTTCTTCAGAAAATATACTTGAGACCATAATAAACTTTAAATCTTTTTTATCTTTTCCATAGTACTTTTTTAGAATTTTTGAAACATTAATAAGTGTCTTCTCATGATTGGATAAATTAGACAAGTAAAATGGAATGGTTGAGCCTATAAGGGATAATTGGTTAAGAGTTTTCTTGTTTCCAGTAAATGTAAATATAGGAATACCATTAGGTTTAGAATTTGAAATATAGTTTGCTGTCTTTCCTGTTCTAGTAATAGCAATAATGCCATCCGCATTAATAGACTCTGCAAGATTTTTTGCAGCTACACCAATATGCTGCCAATCAGAATTAGGCTTAAAGTTTTCCTCATAACCCAAGGTTCTAAACTTTTCAGTTTTCTCAGCTATAGATTTTAAAAAGTTAACACATTCTGTTGGGTATTTACCAACACTAGTTTCTCCAGAAAGCATAATTGCATCTGCACCTTCATAAATAGCATTTGCTATATCTGTAACCTCAGCTCTTGTGGGTGTTGGGTTTTCTATCATTGATTCTAGCAAGTGAGTAGCAACAATAGACCTTCTGCCCCATTTAGCACAAGCATACATAATCCTTCTTTGAATATTAGGTAAATCAGTTAAGCTAGTCTCAATACCTAAATCACCCCTTGCCACCATTACTCCCCATGAAGCTTTGCTAATTTCATGAATATTATCTAAACCTTCTTGGTTTTCAATTTTTGCAATTATTTTTGCTTGGGATTTTTTTCTATTAAGGATGGTTTGAAGTTTTTCTAGATCTTCGCTATTTCTTACAAAGGAAAGAGCAATAAAATCCACACCGTTTTTAATACCAAAATTAATATCTTCAATATCTTTTGTGGTTAAAGATGGTAAGTTAACTCTTACACCTGGCAAGTTTACATGTCTTTTAGAGCCAAGTTTTCCTCCATCAAGAACTTTACATAGTAAAGTTTCCTCATCTTTAGACAGCACTTTGAAATTTATGAGGCCATTATCAACTGATATTTTTGAACCCTTACTAACACTATGAATTAGATCTTTATAATTGATCTTAATTGAAGACGTCTCCACATCAATCTGATCTCTAACAGTTAGTGTTACCTCATCACCAACTTTTAAATCCAAAGGTAATTCTGTATCACCAGTTCTTATTTCAGGACCTTGAGTATCAAGTAAAACTCCAATCTTTCCGAATTCTAATGATGTCTCATTATTTATCTTTTTTATTCTATCTATTATAGCTTTAGCTGATTTATGCTTTGCATGCGACATATTAATACGCGCTACATTCATACCATTTTTATGAAGTTTTCGTAAGGCGCTGATAGTCTCTGTAGCTGGGCCAATAGTGCATATAATCTTTGTTCTAGTAAAGCTCATAAATAATTCTTTGTTTAGAAAAGAGAATATACCTTAAAAATAAGGATTTAAGCAGTTTCTTTGAGTGAAATTGAAGATATTTGCTTGATATAAACTGATAATTCAACCATTCTCTTGGAAAAACCCCATTCATTATCATACCAAGCCAAAATTTTGGTTTGATTTCCAATTTTATAGATATGGTTTATATCAAAAATAGATGAAGCAGAATTATGGTTAAAGTCTGAACTTACTAGGGGCAAGTCACAAATAGATAATACTCCATAAAGTTCTTTTTTAGATGATTGAATTAAAGCATTCACAAGTTCATCAACTTCAAAATCTTTTTCAGATTCAAAAGTTAAATCAAGCATTGAAACATTGAGAACTGGAACTCGTGTAGCCATACCATTAAGTTTTCCCTCAAGTTCTGGTATTACCAAAGCAATTGCTTTTGCAGCTCCAGTTTTAGAAGGGATAATAGAAGCAGAAGCAGCTCTAGCTCTGTATAAATCAGAATGAGCGACATCCAATAAACTTTGATCATTGGTGCTAGCATGCACTGTATTTACTAACCCGCTTTTAATACCAAAATTATCATTTATAACTTTAGCAAGAGGAGCTAAACAGTTTGTGGTACAAGACGCGTTTGAGATTATTAAATCATCTTCCTGTAACTCACTATGATTAACTCCATAAACTATAGTTTTATCAGGATCTTGAGCTGGTGCTGATATTAAAACTTTTTTTGCTCCAGCTGAAAGATGCATGGAAGCTTTTTCTTTTGAGGTGAAAAAACCAGTACATTCAAAAACAATATCAATATCTAGATCATTCCATGGCAACTTAGACGGATCTCTTTCTGAAAAAAATTTTACTGAAGAGTCATCTATCAAAATTTTATTATCATCATAACTAACATCATTTGTTATTGATCCATGGATCGAATCATATTTGAGTAAATGTGCATTTGATTTAATATCACCAAGATCGTTGATAGCAATAAGCTCCAACTCACCACCCTGGCCTTCTAAATAACTAGCATCAATTAAATGTCTTGTAATGTTTTTTCCAATTCTACCAAATCCATTAATTGCTATTTTCATTTCGTGTATCTATAAATGTAAATTATTTACAATATTTATTAATTATATGATTTATTGTATAATATTTTCATTAATATAAAAAGAAAATTTATTAATCTGTGTAAACCTTTCTTTTTAAAAAGATATAAAATAGCTGCCATTATGAATGAATTAATTATTTCAGGGATTGATTTGATGTTAACCGGCATGGTTACTGTTTTAATATTCCTTTCAATTTTAATTATTCTGATTAATATCTCAGCAGCAATATTTAAAGATGGTTTAACAGAAAATATTGATGGAAATAAAAATACCAGCACTTCTGTTGGCAAAATATCAAATAGTCACAAAGAAATAATAAACATTATAAATAAGAGAATATTTAATGAGTAAAAAGAAAATTGGTATAACTGAAGTTGTTCTTAGGGATGCTCACCAATCCCTTCTTGCTACCAGGCTTAGATATGAGGACATGGAGCAAAGTCTCAAGGAATTAGATTCTATTGGGTTTTGGTCAGTTGAATCATGGGGAGGAGCTATCTTTGATTCTTGCATTAGATATCTTGGAGAAGATCCATGGGAGAGGATAAGAAATATTAAAAGCAAAATGCCTAATACGCCTCAACAAATGCTTCTTAGAGGTCAAAATTTACTAGGTTATAAGCATTATTCAGATGAAATAGTATACAAATTTATAGAAAAATCTAAAACAAATGGGGTTGATGTCTTTAGAATTTTCGATGCTTTAAATGATCCAAGAAATATGGAAACAGCAATTAAAGCAACAATTGAGCATGATGGGCATGCTCAAGGAACTATTTCGTATACAACTAGTCCAGTTCATAATCTTCAAACTTGGGTTGATCTAAGTCTCAGACTTCAAGACAATGGTTGCCACTCTCTAGCAATTAAGGATATGGCAGGATTATTAGATCCATATGTAGGATTTGATCTCGTATCAAGATTAAAAGAAGAAATACAAATACCTATTCATTTACATAGCCATGCAACAACTGGAATGAGCACAACCACTGCGATTAAGTGTATAGAAGCTGGTCTAGATAATGTAGACACATCCATATCTTCTATGAGTATGACTTACGGCCATTCAGCAACAGAGACAATTGTAGGAATTCTCAATAATACAGAATATGAAACAGGCATAAATTTAGAGAAGTTAGCTCCAATTGCAAAACATTTCAGGGAAGTAAGAAAAAAATATTCTGACTTTGAGGGTTCGTTAAAAGGAGTAGATGCAAGAATAATAACCTCACAGGTACCTGGCGGCATGTTAACAAACCTTGAAAATCAACTTAAAGAACAAAATGCATTAGATAAATTTGATGAGGTTATTGATGAAATTCCAAACGTAAGATCTGATCTAGGTTTTATACCATTAGTTACTCCAACATCTCAGATTGTTGGAACCCAAGCAGTGATCAATGTTATTAATAATGAAAGATATAAGGTGATTACGAAAGAAACTGCTGCATTGTTAAAAGGTGAATATGGAAAAACACCATCGGAAGTCGATAAAAGCCTTCAAGAAAAAGTTTTAAAAGGTAGTAGTCCTATTACTTGCAGACCAGCTGATATGATTGATGCTAATGAATATAAAAATACTAAAGAGAAATTCATTAATTTAATTAAAGATAAAAATCTTGATATTGAGACAAATGAAGAAAATATACTTACTTATACCCTCTTCCCAGAAATTGGATTTAAATTTTTAGAAAACAAAGATAACCAAGACTTTTTTGAAAAATCACCAGTCAAGCTTACTGAAGACAGAGAAGGTTTTTATAATGTCGAAATTAACGGTTCCAGTTATTTGGTTAAGTACTCAAAAACGGAAAGTCCAGAAATTATGGGTGCTAACGAGACATCGCCTGTAAGGAAAAATGAAATAAATACAAATATAGATGGAACTATTGTACATGCTCCTCTCGCAGGCAATATATTTAGTATTGAATTCACAGAGAGCTCAAGCATAAATGAAGATGATACTGTAATAGTTCTTGAGGCAATGAAAATGGAAACAACCATCAAGACTCCAATAAACGGAATAATTAAAAAAATATTTGTTAAAAATGGAGATAAGGTTCAATCTGGAGATCCGCTTTTTGAGGTTGTGAATTAATGAGCTTAATTGATTTTTTTTCAACCTTAGGAATTTTTAGCATATCTCTTGGCCAATCCATAATGTTGCTAGTTGGTCTGTTGCTTTTATACCTAGCTATTAATAAAAAATTTGAACCCTTACTGCTTTTGCCTATAGGTTTTGGAGCCCTGCTGACTAATATTCCAGAAATTGGTTTATCAATGAGTCCTATTGAAAAACTTATATATGCAAATGATATATCTGAAATTGATTACATCATTACTACATATTTTGGAAATGGGAATGATTTATCTGTTTTGTTAAAAAATGCATCTTATATTGATTTAAATTCAATCAATGATACTGCCCAAAGCATGGGATACACACCGGGAATTTTATATGTATTTTACGAAGTCGCTATTGGATCAGGGATTGCGCCATTATTAATTTTTATGGGGGTGGGTGCTATGACTGATTTTGGACCACTTCTTGCAAATCCTAAGACATTGATTCTTGGCGCTGCCGCACAATTTGGTATATTTGCTACCGTCATGGGGGCTTTGATACTAGATTATTATGGATTAATAGACTTCACTCTAAAACAAGCTGCTGCTACTGGAATAATTGGTGGAGCCGATGGACCTACAGCAATTTATGTTTCATCTATATTAGCTCCAGAGTTACTAGGACCAATTGCAGTAGCCGCCTATTCATATATGGCACTAGTTCCATTAATACAACCTCCAATAATGAAAGCCTTGACATCAGAATCTGAAAGAACCATTCAAATGGTCCAATTGAGAAATGTATCTCAAAAAGAAAAGATTGTTTTTCCTATAATGCTCTTCTTACTAGTTGGTTTATTGCTTCCTAGCGCAGCACCTCTTTTAGGAATGCTTTGTCTGGGCAATCTCATGAAAGAATCTTTAGTGGTTGATAGATTAAGTGATGTCGCGCAAAATTCTTTAATAAATATAGTAACAATCTTTCTTGGTTTATCAGTAGGATCAAAATTAGCTGCTGATAAATTTTTAACTCCTGAAACATTGGGTATTCTTATATTAGGAATGATTGCTTTTGCAATAGGTACGGCAACAGGAGTAATCGTTGCAAAACTAATAAATGTTTTTAGTAAAACAAAAATTAATCCCCTTATAGGTGCCGCCGGTGTGTCTGCGGTTCCAATGGCTGCAAGAGTTGTCAATAAAGTAGGTTTGGAATATAACTCACAAAATCATTTATTGATGCATGCAATGGGGCCAAATATAGCTGGTGTTATAGGCTCAGCAGTTGCTGCTGGAGTGATGATTAAATTTTTAGGGTAAATTTTAGACGAAAAAAAACAGAGACTTGCTCTGTTTCTTTAGTTCGAGATCCTTAGGGGTCCTGAGTGAGATTCTCTCTGGCTCCTTGAATTCTTTCTCTTGAATTCTTGGTGGGTCTATAAGCTCTTTTTTATCGTCGACTCTTACAAACGCTTTCACCCTATGGGCTCTTCCTTCTTGATTCTCTCTAACTCCCGTCTGCAGTTGTTTGTTAGTCGGAATCAATCTGGTCTATTAAATATACGCTTATCATTTTTAATGTCAACACCTTTAAGCAAAAAAAGTTAATTAATTTAAATAAATATTAAAAGCGGGAATTAATATATAAAATATATATATTATGCAATCATTTCTTCCTAGCAAAGATCCGTTAAAAAAATATATCAATTCATCAAATTCATCTGATAGATTAACTGATATTGCCAATCAACTTCCTAAACTTCTTCTTACTGGAACTGTGCAAAAAAAAATAAAATCTTTAAAACCAAATGATCTCTCTATTGATTTAATAATTAAAAAAAATAATATTAGAGAAATTAAACTTGCAATGGTGCAACTAAGTTTCATCTCACACGCATATATTTGGGGAGCCCAAACACCTTCAAAGGTTTTACCAGAGGTGCTAGCCAAACCCTGGACTAAGGCTGCTAATATTTTGGGCAGACCACCAATCTTAAGTTATGCGAGCTACTGCTTAGATAATTGGTATAGATTAAATCCAAAAGCTGATATATCTCTTGAAAATGTTGGATTATTAGCTAATTTTTTAGGTGGAGTTGATGAAGACTGGTTCGTGACTATACATGTCTGTATTGAAGATGCAGCAAGAGAGGCAATAGCAGCAGCAGATGCTATTTCAAAACTGAACGAAGAAAATTTAGTTAAAGATTTTTCAGACAACCTAAATTCAATAATCCTATCCTTAAAAAAAGTTAACAAAATTTTTTCAAGAATGCCTGAAAAATGTGATCCTTATATTTATTATCATAGAGTAAGGCCTTTTATTTTTGGAACAAAGGATAATCCAGACCTTAAAAAAGGATTAATATATGAAAATCAATATAACAATAAACCGCAATTTTTTAGAGGAGAGACTGGAGCTCAAAGTAGTATCATGCCATTTTTAGATGGTGCATTAGGCATATACCATACAGAAGATCATTTAAGGCATTATTTAAATGAAATGCGTGACTACATGCCACCAAATCATCGTAAATCAATAGAGGTAGTTGAGAAAAGGTCAAAAGCCAAAACTCTTATTAATGAATCTAAAAAATTAACTTCTGAATATAATAAATGTCTTGAAGAGATAAGAGTTTTCAGGGCTCAACATCTTGAGTTTGCAGCAACATATATTCATAAACAATCACAAATTACAAACCCATTTGGTAGAGGTGGATCAACAATAACTATCTTTGCAATGTGAGCTAGAAGAATTCTAACAAGCTTAATATATAAAACTTTAATGCTATTCATAATGAGAAAGTAATTTTTATAAAAAAAAGGGCTGGTTAAAACCAGCCCTATTAATATTAATTACTATTAATAATTTGCAGTAACACTGACGTTCCAATACATACCTAAAGTATCATAGAAACCACTTACAGTATTACCATAACCAGCAGAAAGAACATCACCAACTATAGGAGGCTCTTTATCAAAAAGGTTATTAATGTTAGCTCTAACAGATAAGTTATCATTTACATTATAAGTAAAGTTAACATCAAGTAAATTATAAGCATCCTCAACAGCTTCCTGAGCTATTAGATCTGGTGCATATTCATTATCCATTCCTGACATAGTTCTCACAGTTAGACCTGCTGTCCAATTAGCACCTGTTGAATAACTAACACTAGTTCTAGTTCTCCATTCAGGAGTTGCAAAACAATCATTGCTTATAACGCCGGTACAATCATAAGTACCAGCGTCATTACCAGGTACTAAAACTGTAGTTTTATCAAGAACATTAGCAGCAGTTGTTTTAACATCTAGAGTACCACCGAATAAATCAAACGATCCTGATGCAGCAATATCTATTCCTTCCCAAGCTCTCTCAGAAAGATTCTGAAGTCTTTGGTCAACAGCACCACCAGTAATCCATAAGCTTCCACCAGCACTTCTTGTAATAAGATCACAGTATTGATTTTGCTTAGCGCAAAGTTCAATAATTGTTTCTTCATCAATTGAACCAATAGCATCTTCAATATCTATTGACCAATAGTCTACTGAAGCTTGAATACCATAAGGTAACTCAAACACAACTCCAGCTGTTAAAGTGTCTGCAAGTTCAGGCTTAAGATCTTTATTACCACCAATCGTATTGTAATATTGAGATGCAGGAGATGCTGTAACATTACCATACTGCGCAGCTGTCATACCTGTGTTAGCACATTCTGCTTGAGTGTATGTTGGAGCTCCAGTTTCTTCTGAGTTTGCACATAAGTCAGCACCAGTCCAAAGACTTCTAGACTCTGGTCTGAAATAGTTATCCACACTTGGAGCTCTTTCAGCTTCGTTCCAGCCAGCTCTGAATTTAACACTATCGCTAAGAATATAAGTTAAGCCAAATCTTGAAGTATTACTTACACCACTTAAATTATAGTCTGATCGTCTAAAAGCTATATCAGCCATAAGGTTATCAAGTACAGGCATATTTATCTCTGTATATAACTCATCAACCTCAATTGTTCCAGATATTGGAGTGATTGCACCACCAAAACCAAGGATTGTTCCATTAGCGTAGGCAGAATCTGGAGTTCTATCGTAAGTATATTCTCTTGTTTCAAAACCAAGAACAAATGACATAGAGTCCGAAGCTGAAGGAAGTTTGATATCTGTAGATCCAGTAATAAAACCACCGAGACCTTTAGCAATATTTGTTCCTACCATACCTCCAATAACACCCATGTCGGCTGCTTGTTCTGGTGTAACACCTTGATATTCAAATACATCATATCCACCTGCATCTGTTTCAATTGCTTCAACTAATGAAGGTGCGAAGAAATCATTAATCCAGAATTCTACGGAATTAGTCTTGCCATGTGTATAACTCATGTCATATGTCCAATCCTTAAAACCTGTTTCGCCCTTTAAGCCGAAGACAACTCTTGATGCATCTGAAGTTATAAGGCCCTGTCTAGGTCCTCCCTCAACATTTCTCTTGTAGATATAAGTAGCAAATCCAACCCAATCTCCACATTCACCTGTTGCCGTACAATATTCTTCACCTGGTGTCATACCACCGTCAGCATAATTAGCCCCATCAACAAAACCTGATGTAGCTGAGCTCAACCAAGCATCAGTAAGATTAGGATTATCAAATAAAATTTGATATTCATCATTACCAAAAGTACCAGATTCAGCTATACCGCCTCTTTGCTCGAATGTGCTGTAATTCATTTCAGCATAAAATGTTGTAGTATCATTAATTTTTAAATCAGCTATACCACCAAAAGACCTTCTTTCAGTAGGATTCATCAATTGAGCAACTGCTGCATAGTTATATCTTGTGCCGTCATCATCAATTAGCGACCCATCAGCTGTTAAAATAGACCAAAAATTTTGCTCATACGCAGTGAAGTTTTCTCCATCTGCACCTTTTAATATAGGATATATATCAAAATGAGGAACTGGAGTATTAGCAGATCCAAGGCATGAAGTTCCAGACGTACCTAATCCACATGATGAATATATTCTATCTCTGTTATAAACAACATCATTTTCATTTTTTGTTGCGTAAAGGGTTACAGCTCCATCACCACCAGCAAAATCTGTACCTACAACAACTTCCCAAGAAGATGTATCACCATCACTAGAGGTTCCAGTTGGATAAGGATAACCTTTATCATCTTGAAGACCTGCCATATATGAATTGCTATTATCATGTCTGTATCCAGCCTGACTCATAGTTACCGATAAACCATCAGCATGCTTTGTTATAAAATTAACAACACCTGCTACAGCATCTGAACCATAAACAGCTGAAGCGCCACCTGTAAGAACATCAACTCTCTCTAATAAAGAAACAGGTATTTGACCCACATCAGGTACTTCACTATAGATAGATCCAGGCTGCAATCTTCTTCCATTAAGAAGAACTAGTGTTCTTGATGAACCAAGACCTCTAAGATCTAAAGTTGCAACTGAATCTCCACCTGGATTAAAGTTATTTGATGATGTTTCAATTTGTGGAAAAGTGTTTAAGACGTCTTCAATACGAGTAGCACCAAAGTTATCTATTTCTTCCATAGTGACAACAGTAACTGGGCTAACGGCTTCAAAGCCATCTGCTTTAATACGAGTACCAGTAACAATAACCTCTTCAACATCATCAGCTGACTCATCTTGAGCAACAATTGAAGTTGTGAATACTCCAAATGTTAGCACCAAAGCAGCTAAAATATAATTTTCTTTATTATTTAACATAAAATATCCCCTTTATAATTAAACTTATTAACATTAACACTCTACAAAGAGTGTTACTAAAAGTAATTGTGAACTTTTTTTTTTGATAAAGCAAAGGTAATTTATATATTTTATCGATATGTAATATTTAATTATTCATATAAGTTATAAGGAATAATTTAAATAACTAAACAATATTTTTAATTTCTTTTACAATAGGTTTATTAAAATTAATCCTAAAAATTTATGTTGTTAAAAAATAAAAAAATCTTAATTACAGGTTTAGCAAATAAGTATTCAATAGCATCAGGAATTGCCTCAGCTATGCATAGAGAGGGAGCTGAATTAGCCTTTACCTATCAAAATGAAAGATTGCTCAAAAATTTAAAACCGCTTGCAGAGGAATATGACTCCAGTATTTTAATTGAATGCGATGTTGCAAAAGATGAATCAATTAATAGTGCATTTAATGAACTATCAAAATCATGGTCTTCCTTTGATGGGTTTGTTCATTCTATTGGGTTTGCTCCCTCAGATCAGTTAGAAGGTAATTTTGTAGATGTTACTACTAGAGAAGGATTCCAAGTGGCTCATGACATAAGCTCATATAGCTTTACAGCATTAGCGAAAGCGGCAAAACCTATGCTAAATGATAGCTCTGCACTTCTCACTTTAACTTACTTGGGGGCAATTCAAACAATACCAAACTACAATGTAATGGGTTTAGCTAAAGCAAGCTTAGAGGCTAATACTAGATTTCTTGCAGCATCCATGGGTGCTGATAATGTGAGAGTTAATGCTATTTCTGCTGGTCCCATAAAAACTCTTGCAGCTTCAGGAGTTAAGAATTTTAGAAAAATGCTATCTCAACATTCTTCACGCGCCCCTCTTGGACGAACGGTAACAACTGATGAAGTTGGAAATGTTGCAGCTTTTTTATGTTCAGATTATGCAAGCGGAATTACTGGTGAAATTACATACGTAGATGCAGGCTTTAATACAGCGGCTATGCCTATTAGTGAAATTTCTGAAGATTAATTTTGGGATTTTATGATAAATATATTCTGCCTAAAGTTCTTAACTGTGCTTGTGGATCAAAGCCAATTAATTATCAAAGAGATAAAATAGTCCCATTGGCTGATGGTGTCGTTTTAGATATTGGTATAGGGTCTGGCCTCAACATACCTTTTTATAATAAAACAAAAATTAAATATTTATATGGGCTTGATCCATCAAAAGAACTATTAAATATAGCTAAATCCTCTGCTAAAGAAGAACAATTTGAAATAGAGTTTTTAGAATGTGGTGCTGAGGACATACCTTTACCAGATAAATCTATTGATACGGTATTGATCACATTTACTATGTGTACTATTCCTGATGTTACTTTATCTAACTCTGAAATAATGAGAGTGTTGAAAGATGATGGTAAATTACTATTTTGCGAGCATGGGTTAGCGCCTGATACAAGCGTTGCAAAATGGCAAAATAGAATTAATCCTTTATGGAATAAAATTGCAGGAGGTTGTAATCTAAATAGAAATATACCAGAACTAATAACCTCATCTGGTTTTAGAATTTCAAATATGGAAGAGATGTATCTTCCAAGTACTCCTAAATTTGCAGGCTATAATTACTGGGGAATTGCAAAAAAATAAATACTAATTAAATTCACAGGGGGAGAAATGTATATAAAAAATAATTTATTCATCTTTATGCTTTCAAGCATCATTTCTATAAATATCTACTCATCATCTATTGAGCAGATTGTTCTTGAACATAAAAATCGCTTTTCTGACATAGCATTAGAGATTTGGGGCCATGCTGAAATGGGTTATCAAGAAATTAAGAGTTCAAATTTACTTGCAGCAGAATTAGAGAAAGAAGGATTCAAAATAACTAGAAATGTTGCAGGTATTCCAACTGCCTTTATTGCAGAATATGGTTCTAGCGGACCAGTAATTGGAATACTTGGTGAGTTTGATGCATTGCCTGGCCTAGCTCAATCAGCCTCTCCATTTAAAGAAGTTGTTGATAATGGAACTGGTGCAGGTCATGCGTGTGGACATCATTTATTTGGTGCGGCTTCAGCTTGGGCTGCCGTGACTGTTAAAGAGTGGTTACAAGATAATAATATTGAAGGGATAATAAGGTTTTATGGAACTCCTGCTGAGGAAGGAGGTTCAGGCAAAGTTTACATGGTGAGAGAAGGCTTGTTTGATGACGTGGATATTGTGCTTCACTGGCATCCCGATGATATTAATTCAGCAAATTCAAGAACATCAAATTCAAACAAATCTGCAAAATTTACTTTTAATGGTATTTCCTCTCATGCTGCAGGTGCTCCAGAACAAGGCAGGTCTGCTTTAGATGGAGTTGAATCAATGAATATGATGGTAAATATGTTGCGTGAACATATACCTCAAGAATCTAGGATCCATTATGTAATTACAAAAGGAGGTTTGGCCCCTAACGTTGTCCCAGATCTAGCTGAAGTTTATTACTATGTAAGGCATCCAAAAATGCATATGGTCGAAGAGCTTTTTAATAGAGTTGTAAAAACTGCTGAAGGAGCTGCTATAGGAACTGATACTGATATGAGTTATGAAGTTATGCATGGTAATTACTCTCTTCTCCCAAATGATGTAGTACAAAAAATTATGCATAAGAATTTAAATAATTTTGGTGGAATAACATATTCAAAAGATGAGAATGAATATGCAAATACTATTTATAAAACTTTTGTTAAGCCAGCACTAAAAATTGGATCTCAAGAAAATGTTTCTGCCTTTAAGAACTCTCATAGTTATGGGTCTACTGATGTTGGTGATGTAAGTTGGGTTGTTCCAACTGCAGGAATCAGAACTGCAACCTGGGTTCCGGGCACTGCTGCTCACTCTTGGCAAGCAGTTGCGTCGGGCGGAACATCAATTGGTCTAAAAGGAACTGAATTAGCAGCAAAAACAATTGCAGCAACAGCTGTTGAAATTTTTAATGATCCATCAATAGTGCAAGCAGCTAAAAATGAACTGAATCAAAGAGTTGGTGATGATTTTATTTACAAAGCTTTACTTGGAGAAAGAAATCCTCCTCTTGATTATAGAGTGAATTAATCTAACTGAACCGCAACTGATGCATTAGGCCTTCTTAAATCAGAGTACCCATATTTTATTCCATCAACTATGTGAATGCTTTGTGTACTACCCATTGTTTTGTTTGAAGAAGTTTTATGTCCAATCCTGTTAAGACCTTTAACTATATCTGAACTTAAAGTTTGCTCATAATCAATACCTTCATATGGCCAATCTTTATGAACTCTTGGTAAGCATCGTTGCATCACCAATACTGAGATCAAAATCAATAACACCTGTAACAACTCGTAGTATTGCTCCAGGTATATATGAACCTCCAGGCGAGCCTGTTATCAAAGTTAATTGATTATTTTGATCAAATACCATTACTGGAGCCATGGTACTCATAGGTCTCTTGCCTGGCTTAAACCTGTTTCCAAGACTAACACCCTCTTCCTTCTTTTGCAACATCACCTGATCTATACATTAAATTATTCATTTGATTATTCATTAAAATGCCTGTTCCAGGAATTGTGACTCCTGAGCCAAATGATGCGCCTAGTGTGTATGTGTTTGAAACGGCATTACCATCAGAATCTATAACTCGAATAATGAGTGGTGTCTCTACTTTCATTAATAATACTTAAAGGCTTTATTAAAGATGTCTTGGTAGCTTTGTTGAGTTTGATAGTTGACGCTAGCTCCTCTTGTTCTATCTTTTGAAAGCAATTTATTCACAGGCACATCATAAAAGACAGGATCGCCAACTTCAGAAGACCGATTGGTATGACCTCTTCTCAAAGCCTCTGAAAACAAATGATAAGTTGTAAGAGAGTTGCTCTCATATTTAGCTAAATCGAAATAACTTAAAATATTTAAAGCAGTTAAAAGGGTTATTCCACCCCCTGATGGAGGTCCAGCAGTATAAACTTTATTTCTTCTATATATGGTTGAGATTGGTTTTCTTATATATGGCTCATATGTATTAAAGTCTTCAAAAGATATCAAACCATTGTTTTTATTCATTGCTTGTACTATTTTTTTTGCAGTTGCCCCTTTATAAAATCCGTCTTTACCATTCTCTGCAATAAGAGTAATAGTTTTAGCAAGATCTGGAAGCTTTAAAATTGAATTTTCTTGAATTGGTTTATTATTTTTAAAAAAAATTCTTTTTGATTCCGGATCCTTAAGAAGCCTTGGTGTGCTTTCAATAGCTTTATGTAAATCATAAGAGACAGCTATGCCATCTCTAGCTTGTTTGATAACAGGAGATAAGATCTCTTTTAAAGTTAATTTACCAAAACGAGCATGTGCTTCTAACAAACCGGCAACAGTTCCTGGGAGTGCTGAAGCTTTATAACCCTCATCTAATACATCAAATAAATCATAGTTAAAATCTTGGGGCACAGTGGTGAATGATTCGCCTGTATTATTAATAATTTCAAATATATTTTCTAAATTAGAGTTTAGGGGAGATTTGCTTCGATAATCTATATAGAATATTTCTTGATTTTCTTCTAAGTAAACAAGCATAAAACCTCCTCCACCTAAATTGCCCGCTCTAGGGAGAGTTACTGCTAAAGAAAATCCAACAGCAACAGCTGCATCAACTGCATTACCGCCCATGTTAAGAATTTCTAAGCCCAAGTCTGAAGATAAATTATTCTGTGAAACAACCATACCAGAGGTACCAACAACAGGATGATATGGAGATTCGTAATCAATATAACTTCTTGAAGATAAAGTTATGCTTACAAAAATTAAAAAGACAAATTTATATGAATTCATTAAAAGACCATTGGAGCAATGTAGTAAGCAAATAGTGTAACTACAAAAATACCAATAATATTCAATAAAAGTCCAGCCCTCATCATTGTTGCAATGGTAAATTTATTTGATCCATACACGATAGCATTTGGGGGTGTTGCAACAGGTAACATAAACGCACAACTAGCTGCTAAACAAACTGGGATTGCTAGAGACACTGGCAATACCCCAATAGCAATCGCTAGCCCGCCAAATACAGGTAGGAATGTTGTTGTTGTGGTTACATTACTGGTTATTTCAGTTAAGAAAATAATTAAAGTAGCTATTGCCAAGATTAAAAATATTGGTGGGATTGTGCTTAAGACGATTAAGCTTTCACCGATCCATATACCTAAACCGCTTGAGCTTATTTGAGATGCTAAAGAAAGACCGCCGCCAAAAAGTATTAAAAGACCCCATGGTAATTCTTTTGATTTTTCCCACTCTAAAAGATCGCCTCTTTTACTTGCTGATGGAGTCATAAAAATAAGAATTGCAGCAATAATTGCTACACCGGCATCAGTAAGACCTGATAAAAAATCAATATTATTCAGTAAAGTTCTAAAAACCCAGGCAAAAACAGCTAAGCCAAATATCATAGATATTCTGATTTCATCTTTAGTAAGATTACCCATGCTGTTTAACATATTCTGAAGCTCTTTTCTTGATTCAACAGATGCTTCAAAATTAATTTTAAATACATATTTTGTTAAAAGTATCCAAGCGCCTAAAAGAAGAATGGATGCGAGGGGAATGGCTAAAGTCATCCAACTTACCATTGAAATTTCAACACCATAGGCATCGAGCATAAATGCACTAAATACTATATTTGGAGCAGTACCTATTAATGTAGACATACCACCAATAGTAGCGGCATAAGCAATACCTAACAGTAAAGCAGTATCAAAATCTTTCTTTTGTTTATCAGTTAATCCAGGAATGGTATCAGCCATTACAGTACATACAGCCAACCCAATCGGTAATAGCATTAAGGTAGTTGAAGTGTTCATAACCCACATGCTTATAAGTGCTGAAACAAGCATAAAGCCTCCAACAAGCCTTGCTCCACTTGAGCCAACTGCAAGAATCATTTTTAGAGCAATTCTCTTGTGAAGACCAGAATTTTCTATCCCTAGAGCCAAAATGAATCCACCTAAAAATAGATAAATATTTTTATTTGCATAAGGAACAGCAGCACTTTCAAAGGATGTCACATCCATTAAAGGGAAAAGTGCTAAAGGTAATAATGCAGTCACTGCTACAGGTATTGCTTCAGTTGCCCACCAAACCGCCATCAGAACTGCAATTGCTGCCACTGTCCATGCTGTTATATTTAATCCTTCTGGTGCAGGAATAAATAGCAAAATAAAAAATAATGCTAAACCAACTATAAAACCTTTTTTTTGATATGCGGGCATAAAATCTATATTAACCTTAATTAAAAAAGGGAGCAAAAAGCTCCCTTTCGTTTAATATCTTTTCTTAAAACTTTTTATAGAATTCTATATTATAGTTTCTACCAAAGTCAGTATGAAGATCTCCCCAGTACATACTGAATGTCTCATCAGCAAGTGGAGCTCTTTCATCTTCAATATTTTTAACTTGAAGTCTTACTCTAAGGTCATTTTTAAATTTATAACCAAGAGTTAGGTTAAGCATGCTCATTGCATCTACAACCCACATTTCTCTAACACCATCAATAGTTTCTACATGAGCTGATTCATAGAATTCATCCCAATGAGTTCCAGATAAAAGAACTTCATAAGGTCCTTTTCTCCAAGACATCTTCATAGTGTATTTATCTTCTATTGAGCCATTTAGACCGAGCAAATTATCAACTCCTCTAACGGGAGCTAGACCATCTAATAATCCTCCAGGCTGACCAGCTTGACTTAAAAGTAAAGCATCACCACCTGCTTCTTGATTTTTTGTATCATAGTGAACATTAACTAGTTTTAGTCCAAAGTCACCATAATCAGTATCAATTGAGTAGATTATACTTGTATCCATACCTTCGATTAATCTAGTGTCAGTATTAACATAATAATCTAAAACTTGCTGAACAAGTCCTGCTGGACATAGATTTGATGGCCATGTTACAGCCTCGCTTGGAACAGAGTTTCTTATAACATTAGGATTACCTGTACATTCAGAAGCTCCTCCTTCAATTCTCATTAAAGTATCAAGCAAAATAGCATTTGTCATACCAAAAATACCAACAGTATCTTCAGTTTCTATTGACCATTTATCCATTGTAATTATTAGATTATTGATAGGCTCCAAAACTATACCTATAGATTCATTTTCTCCCAATTCTGGTTGAAGACCAGGATTTCCTTCTGTTACTCTTTGCATTGAATAATTATCATCGTCAATATTATCTCCAGCAACATACCTTAGTAAGTGATCTGTAGTAGAAGAACTTCTTCCAAGAAAGCCTTCATTAACTAAAATTAATGCAGGTGCTCTAAATGTTTCAGATGCTGAGTATCTCAGTTTGACTTGATCGATGGGTTGCCAGCCTATAGCAAATTTTCCTACAGTTGCATCACCATAATCACTTGAATCCTCATGGCGAATAGCCAATTGCGCATCAACAGTTTCATGAACAGGGATCGCTAATTCAGAAAATAATGAATAAGTAGTCCTAGATCCAGAAGAATCTGGAGTTGCACTTGAGTTAACTATGTCAGAAATAATTGGGAAAGTTTCACCTGTTTTAGGCCCTGCTGGAACTGTATAAGTGATTTGCCCATTGATTCTTGGATCTCTCATATCTTGATAGCTTTCTTTTCTTGATTCGAAACCAACAAGCATACCAACAGGTCCTGCTGGAAGATCAAATAGTTCAGGTGTTGAAGCTTTAAAATCAAACATATAAAGACTTGTTGAGTTTCCTCTAACAATATCAATTGTAAATGGACTTTCATCATTACAATTTGGTCCACAAAAAGGATTATATGCATCGGGAGTACTTAATGCTAAAGCTTCATTAAGCAAAGTTAAAGACTGTCTTCCAGAATTGTTTTGTTTTGATTTAGCTTGTGACCATAATACTGCTGCATCCCAATCCCAATCACCCATTGAGCCTCTAAGGCCCTGTAGCAATCTTAAGGTTGTTCTGTGTGAGTCATATCCTCTTGGTGTATCAAATCTATTTCTTGCTTTAAATAATCCCAGGCCATTTGTAATCTGAGATGATCCAACAAGCTTATTACCGGAACTATCTACTAATTGATTGAGCCAATAATTTGATAATGGCACTAATAATGGCTGAGTACATGAACCAGTTCTAGCACAAGAACCAGCACCTAAAGTGGTACCACCATATAATTGTTGAGTTGCAAGAGAGTTATAAAATCCAATCTCAGAATATGCTTCAATGCCATTATCAAGTTCTGTATTAATAAATACAAAAAGATTGTTTCTTTCTAGGTCAGGACGCATCCATCTAGTGGTATTGTATTGTGCTCTGACTGCGGAGCTTGATGATGAAGAAGTTGATACACAAGTACCATTACCATTGCTTGCTCCAGTATAGGTACAACTTCCTGTATCAGGTACAACTCTTAAATAACTGCTACCGCCACCATGCCAGACTCCATATTGAGATGCAGCATTAGTATTTCTCCATGAAGTATCATCCCAGGCGGTTCCATCAAATTCTCCCAAGCCAGGTGAAACTCTCGCATCTTGTGCTAACCATTTTGGATCTTCAAATCCTTTAATAGGATCTCTGCGGTATGTATCAAAATATAGTGAAATATTTGTGTTATCAAAATCTTTACCCCACTGGATGCTAACTTTATTGTCTTGAGCTTGGTATGCATCATATGCACTAGCTTTAAACCTAATATTTAAGCCTACAAAGTCTGTTTTTAAGACAGTATTAATAACACCAGCTAATGCATCTGCACCATAGATAGCAGAAGCTCCATCTCTTAAAATTTCTACTCTTTCCGCTCCATACACTGGAATTGCGTTTGAGTTAGTGGTCATAACGGGCATGGACCCACCTAAAATTGGCTCAGTCTGATAACCAGGAGATGTAATTAAACGTCTTCCGTTTAATAATGTTAATGTGTTTCCTGTTCCAATATCTCTTAGATTAAAGGCACCAACATCTCCCCTTGAAGCATTGTATCCACCACTAAACTCATTTTGATTAAATGTATTTTGTCCTAGTTCAGCAATGTTATCTAAGAGCTCGTCACCAGAATCAACACCCAGAGCATCCATATCATCTGCTGATATAATCGAAACTGGAAGAGCGCCGGTAATTTTTGCTCCTTTAATTTGTGAGCCAACAACAACAACTTCTTCGACATCAGAATCATTGTTTTCAGCGTCTTGTGAATAAATACCTAAAGATATAACTAATGGAAATATTAGTAATAGTTTTTTAAACATGTTTAATCCCCTAAATTTTATTAAAACATTAGCTAGTAA
This sequence comes from uncultured SAR86 cluster bacterium, assembly GCA_964276145.1. GTDB lineage: Bacteria > Pseudomonadota > Gammaproteobacteria > Magnimaribacterales > D2472 > SCGC-AAA076-P13. The sequence continues at coordinate 64,857 of CAXYDN010000006.1, forward strand.
TATAGCACCAATAAAGTTTTTATGTCTATAATAATTGCATTACTATTATAATACATTCATAACCTGAGGTTATATATGCTGTCATCAAAACAAATTGAAATTTTCTATGAAGTATATAAGCATTTGTCGATGACTGCTGCTGCAAATAAAATGGAGATATCTCAACCCTCCGTCAGCAAAACGCTCGGAAATATTGAAAAAAATCTTGGATTTAAGCTATTTCTTAGGAAAGGTAAAAAATTAATAGCCACCAATGAAGCTGCTGAGCTCTTTGAACATGCTTCTATAGTGACTAATCAGCTTAAAAACTTTAACTATATTGCTAATACATATAAGTCGCGTTCATTAGATTTTATTAACATTGGTACAACCCCTTCTCTTGCTGAAACTTTAGTACCCAAAATAATTAAAAAATATCATAAAGTTGATGCTGGTGCTAGATTTAATCTTATTAACTTAAACAGTATTGACCTTATCGAAGAAAGATATAAACCTGATATAGATATAACTATTTGCTTTAACGCAGAAACAGCTTCAAACTCAAAAAATATAATTATAAAAGAAGGTAAGCATTTTCTTGTATCTCCAAAGGAATATAACTTGGGAAAGGAAGTTTATTTAAGGGATATAACGCACTTACCTTATATTGAAATAACTAATCTTTTATCTCTGTACTCTGATGAAAGCATCATGAATTATTTTGTAAAAAATTCATTAGATATGAATTTTTATCTCAAGTCAGATTCATACTCAGCAGCTCTGTCAATTATTCAAGAAGGTATTGGAATATCTATTATTGATGATAATACTATTACTAGGACTGATGATAATCTTGTAAATATATCGAATATTCTTGATACTGAATTTAAATATAGCGTGAGTGCAATTATAAAAAAAGATATTAGAAGTAACCAATGTAATGATTTTTTTAATTACCTATCTAAACAAATTTAATTAAATTATCAATTCGTTTTAGAACTTCATCTTTTTCAAATAAAAACAAGGTCATGCCTAAAGATGGCGAGTTGGTAGAACCTGTAAGAGCTATCCTTATTGGTTGATTGACTTTAGGAACAGAGAGCTCTTTTTTATTTCTGTACTGCACAAGAATCTCATCAAGAGATTCTTCAGTCCATGATTCTAAGTTTGCAAGTTCATCTCTTAGATCACTCAATATTTCAGTTGTGCTACCGATAAATTTTTGAATAGCTTTTTGGTTATATTCTGAAATATCCTGGTAATAGCATAATAAGTTTGAAGCAACTCCATCAAATGTGTTAGCAGAAGAACGCATTGCATCAATTAAGATCTCTACTTTTGGATGATTCGATATTTCAATACCCTTGAGATTAAGAAAAGGAGTTAAATGATCTATAAAATCATTTAAATCTAAATTTGACATATGCTGAGCATTTAAATAATCAAGCTTGGTAATATCAAAAATAGCACCAGCTTTTTGTACTTCTGTTATTTCAAAATCTGCAATTAAATCATTTAAATAAAAAATTTCTTTTTCGCCTTTAGACCACCCCAGTCTTGCTAAGGTATTAAGTATTGCTGAATCTAAGTAACCTTCAGCCTGATACTCCTCTAGACTTGTTGCTGCATGTCTTTTTGAAAGTCTTTTTTTATCTGCACCTAGGACTAGTGGCAGATGAGCATATTCTAGCTCTGGATAGCCAAGTGCTTTTTGAATATGTATCTGTCTGGGCGTATTGCTTAAATGATCTTCACCTCTTATAACCGTTGTAACTCCTTGTTCAAAATCATCAACTACATTACAAAGATGGTAGGTTGGACTTCCATCACTTCTGAGGATGATCAAGTCATCCAGCTCTGAATTATTAAATACTATATCCCCTCTTACATAATCCCTCACAATAACCTCACCATCCAAAGGAGTTTTAAGTCTTAAAACAGTATTTTCAGACTTTGATAGATTTTTATCTCTTGATCGACCGTCGTATTGAGGCTTTTGCCCCTTAGATTGTTGCTCTGCTCTCATCTGATCTAATTCCTCAACAGAGCAATCACAGTAGTAAGCCTGATTTGAATCAATTAATTTTTGAGCTGCAGCGGTGTATATATTATTTCTTTTAGATTGATTTATTGGATCTAGATCAGGGCATAGTCCAATGGAATTGAGGCTATCTAAAATATTTTTTTCGAACTCTTTGGTTGATCTTTCCCTATCAGTATCTTCGATTCGAACTAAAAATAGACCGTCATATTTTTTTGCATACACATAATTAAACAATGCAGTTCTTACTCCGCCAATATGAAGAGTGCCAGTTGGACTTGGTGCGAATCTTGTTACGACTTTTTTCAATGTAATTCTCTCCATAAAGTTTTGATAGAATTTCTTTCCTCAATATCCAACAGTCTTGATTCATGCTGATCTAAGTCGTGTTTATTAGCCTTGATTAGTTTTAATTCAAGACCATCCTTAGATATACCATTTTTAGCATTAGCGTTTTGATTATTAGTAGTAATAGAATTAGAGCTAAACTCAAATTTACTTTGACCGCCAGTTAACATCATATAGACATCTGCAAGAATATTGGCATCAAGTAACGCGCCATGGAATGTTCTATCATAGTTTGAAATATCAAAACGGTTTGCAAGAGCATCAAGCGAATTTCTTTGACCAGGGAACTTGTCTTTTGCAATTGCTAAAGAATCTTCTACTTCACATATGTCTTCAAGCTTAGGATATTTTGAAGAGGCTAATTTTAACTCATTGTTAAGAAATCCTATATCAAAAGCAGCATTGTGAATAACCAAAGTTGATCCATCAACAAACTCTAAAAATTCTTCAGCCACTTCATCAAAAGAAGGTTTATCTTCAAGGTCTTCATTCATAATCCCATGCACTTTTGAGGCTTCTTCATCTATTAATCTTGATGGATTCAAATAGGTATGAAAGTGTTCTTCAGATTTTTTTCTATCATTCATCAATACAGCACCTATCTCAATAACCCTATGGCCCTGCAATACCTCTAATCCAGTTGTTTCAGTATCTAAAATAATATATTTTTTTGCCATATTTAAAGAGTATCTATACCTTTATTTGCTAGTTGGTCAGCTATTTCATTTTGCTCATGACCGGAATGACCTTTCACCCAATGCCATTTTACATCATGCATATCTTTATATTTATCTAATTCAATCCAAAGTTCTTTATTTTTAACATTCTTTTTTGCAGCATTCTTCCAATTATTTTTTTTCCAATTGCTTATCCATGAAGTTATGCCTTGCATAACATACTTTGAGTCTGTAGTTAAATTAACAGTACATGGCTCTGAGAGAGCCTTTAATCCTTCTATTGCTGCCTTTAATTCCATTTGATTATTAGTTGTTTCTTGCATACCACCAAAAAGTTCTTTTTTAACATCGCCATGCTCTATCAGGACACCCCAGCCTCCAGGACCTGGGTTTCCTCTACAAGCACCATCGGTATAAATATTTACTGTTTTCATAAAATTAACATAGAATTTGCATATGATTAAAATAGAGCCAATTGAAGCATTTACTGATAATTATATTTGGTTAGTGACAACTAATGAAGGGTCAATAGCAATAGATCCTGGAGAAAGTTTAAATACCATTAATTTTTTAGAGAAAAATCAATTAAATTTGAGGGCAATACTTATAACCCATCATCACTTTGATCATACCGGAGGCATTGATGAGCTTGTTTCTTATTCACCAGTTAATGTCTATGGGCCTTTTAATAATGATATAGCTAGTATTGATAAAAAACTTAAAGATGGGGATAAAATAAATATTATAGGTATTGAATTTGAAATAATTGAAATACCTGGTCACACCCTTGACCACATAGCGTTTTATTCTGAAAATAATGGTAATCCAATATTATTTTGTGGAGATACCTTATTTTCTGGAGGATGTGGAAGAGTTTTTGAGGGTACGTTTGATCAAATGCATGAATCATTAAATAAATTGAAAGTTCTTCCAGGGAATACAAGTATCTATTGTGGTCATGAATATACTCTGTCTAATCTAAAGTTTGCAAAAGAAGCTGAGCCATTTAACCAAAACATACTTTCAAGATATAATGAAATTTTAAAATTGAGAGAAACTGGAACTCCTTCACTACCTTCATTATTATCCACTGAACTAAAAACAAACCCTTTCTTAAGATCAGATATTAAAGAAGTTCAAGAAAATATTTCTACTAAATTTAAAACAACAAAAGAAACCAAGGAAATTTTTAAAGCATTAAGATCATGGAAAGACAATTTTTAATACTCTCTTTATTTATTCTGTTTGGTCTTGCGGGCTGTCAATCTAATCCGGCTGTAATAAAAAATATAGATTCTCAATGTAAACCAAGTCCTTTAGATGCGGAATGTTCTAATGAAATTGTTCTTTCCATCAAAGAGCCAAAACCAGTTGCTAAGAATGTATGGGACTACATGATTATTAATAATAATTATGACAACAATATTGCTTTAGATGAAAAAACAATAAGTTATATAAATAATCATCTAAAAGATATTGATAAATTCAATGACTTCCTCAATAAATCATATTATTTTATTTATTATGTAATTCAAGAACTTGAGGCAGCTGATCTTCCTCCTGAATTAGCATTAATACCTTTCGTAGAAAGTAACTACGATCCTTTTTCAATATCGCCATCTGGCGCTGTGGGTCTTTGGCAATTTATGCCAAAAACTGGAAGAATGTTTAATCTAGAGAAATCATGGTGGAGTGAAGATAGACATGATCCATATAGATCAACACATGCAGCTATAGGTTATTTTAAGTATCTGCTTGAGAGATTTGATAATGATATCTATCTAGCTTTAGCTGCGTACAATGCAGGACCAACCTATTTAGATAGGCAAATTAATAAAAATAAAAGAAGAAACTTAGACTATGATTTTTGGTCATTGGATTTAAATAAACAAGTCACTGAATATATTCCAAAATATATGGCTATAAGGGAAATTATCTTTAATCCTGAAAAATATGGAGTGATTTTACCTGACATTCCGGTTGAGTCAGTTGTAAAGAAAATTGAGATACCTGGCCAAGTAGAAATCCTCACTTTAAGTGAATATTTAGAAATACCACCAGAGCTTATATATAAACTTAATGCTGGTTACACTAAATGGGCATCGGCACCAACAGATAAAAGTATTTTTTATGTTCCAATAGAGAAAACTTTTCTTTTAGATAGTCCTGAGAGTCCTTTTGAGAATGTTAATCAAATAAATTGGATATCACACGTTGTTGTATCTGGTGATAGTCTTTGGAAGTTAGCAAAAAAATATGATACTGAAGTTAGAATAATTAAAGAAATTAATTATATTGATAATGATTTACTATCAATCAGCGATACGCTTTTGATACCTCTTAGTAAATCCAAGTCAAATAACTTCATCCCTTATGAGATGCATATAGTTTCAGAAGGAGATACGTTATGGGATATATCAAAAAAATATAATATTGAAATTAGTGATCTGGTAAGACTGAATTCTCTTGATAAAAATTCTTATCTGCAGCTTGGCCAGCAACTTACAATAGGTAATAAAAATATCCATCGAAACATAGAATCTAAGAAAAGAACTATTCTCTATTCGGTTAAACAAGGTGATAATTTATATAGGATTTCTGATCTTTTTGATGTAACAGTAGAAAGTATTAAAGAGATTAATAATTTTCATACATCTGAGCTGATGCCAGGACAAATTATAAAAATTGCAATCAGAGCATTTTAGTTATCGGTTGTTTTTGGATCCAGAGCGTCTCTTAAACCATCGCCAAAGAAATTCAGTGCAAACAAGGTAACTGTAAATGTTAGTCCAGGATAAATAAGCAACCAGCTATACTCTTCCATCGATTCAACACCATCTTTAATAAGAGTCCCCCAACTACTCATAGGTGGTTGAATACCTAATCCAAGGAAGCTTAAAAAGCCTTCAAGAAGCATAACTTGTGGGATTGTTAAAGTTGCATAAACAGCAATTGGGCCCAATATATTGGGTAGTAAATGTTTTCTAAACATAGAGATATTACTAACTCCCATGGCTTTTGCTGCCATAACAAACTCTTGATTTTTTAATCCAATTACCTGACCTCTTACAATCCTTGCCATAGTTAACCATTCAACCGCACCAATAGCTCCAAAAAGTAGCCATAAATTTCTACCAAATATAACCATTAATAAAATAATAAAGATAATAAATGGAAGTCCGTAAAGAACATCCACAATCCTCATCATAATAGAATCTACCTTGCCACCTGCATATCCAGCAATAATTCCCCATGAAACACCAATTACCAAGGCAACACCTGTAGCAACAAAACCAACTAGTAAAGAAATTCTTGCTCCATATAGAATTCTACTTAATAAATCTCTACCCAGGACATCTGTACCAAGTATATGAGCAGCGGATGGAGGTGATGCACCTAATTCTAGATTCTGAAATGAATAGGAATATGGAGCTATCCAGGGTGCTAATGCTGCACAAAGAATTAAAATGAATAAAATAAAGGCACCAAACATAGCAGCTTTATTTCTAGTTAACCTATAGATTGCATCAGACCATAAAGTTGAACTTTTACTCATCAAGCATCTCTAGATCTTGGGTTTAGCCACATTGCAGCAAGATCAGACAATAAGTTAAAAAATACTATCATTGCTGAAAAGAATATTGTTGTTCCTAGAATCATTGTGTAGTCTCTATTAAATGCTGCTTCAACATAAAACCTTCCCAGGCCAGGTATTTGGAAAATTGTTTCTACAACAAATGAACCCGCTAAAAGACCTGCAATGGCAGGACCTAAAAAGGATACTACAGGGATTAAGCCGCCTTGCATTGCATGTTTAATAACAACATTTCTTTCAGTCAAGCCTTTTGCTCTAGCAGTTCTAATAAAATCTTGATTTAAAACTTCTAACATACCACCCCTACTCAATCTTGCAATATAAGCAGCATATGCAAAACCTAGAGTGACAGAAGGTAGTATTTTATCCCCAGGCAACTGACCCCAGCCAGAAACAGGAAGAATTTCTAGATTAATTCCAAATATTAAGACTAATAAAGGTCCCATTAAAAAAGTGGGAACACATATACCGATCATAGCTATAGCCATTGGAATAAAGTCAAGATAAGTGTTTCTTTTTAATGCAGCTAACACTCCTGAAGAGACTCCAATTAATAGCGCAATTAAAATTGCATAAAAAGCCAATTCAAATGTCACTGGCAATCCAGTTGCAATCATCTCAGAAACTGATCTACCAGGAAATCTAAAAGATGGACCAAAGTCACCCTTTAAAATGCCTGACATGTAATCAATATATTGCTCCCATTCTGAAGCATCAAGGTTGTAAGCCTCATTTAAGTTTTTTAAAACTTGAGGCGAGACTGCTTTATCAGCATCAAAAGGTCCACCTGGAGCTAATTTAACTAAAAAAAAGGTTAAGCTAGCCACAGCGAGCAGAACTGGTATAGCCAGAAATAATCTTTTTATAAATATACTTATCACCTAGCTTTATTCTCTTTCTAAATAAATAAATTTTGGGTGATGGTGGTCTAAAATGTGAGGATTGTATCCTTTAACATCGGATGATAATTGATAGTTTCTTACATAAGTATATAAGGGAATTATTGGCATATTGTCTATCAATATCTTTTCAGCTTCGTTGAGCAATCTATATCTTTCACTCTGATTATTGGTTGAATTAGCTTGAGCCACCAATGAATCATATTCGGGGTTTTCCCAGCCCGTTTTGTTGTTGCCTCTATTTGGCCTCATTAAATCTAAAAATGTATTTGGATCTTCATAATCTCCAATCCATCCTGCCCTAGAGACTTGGAAATCTCCAACCATCTCTCTACTTAAATATACTTTCCAATCCTGATTAACTAATTCAACACTAATACCTAGGTTTTGCTGCCACATTTGCTGAATTGCTAATGCAACTTTTCTATGATCTTCGTTAGTATTAAATAGTATTTCTAATTTAGGGAATGCATTTTCTTCAGTGTAACCTGCATCACTTAGTAGTTCTTTCGCAAGTTTGGGATCAAATGGAATTAGGGTTTCTGGTTGATATCCATTAGAACCAGGAGGTGTAAATGAGTATGCAGGAATTTGGCCACATTTTGTTACTTTATCAACTAAAAGCCTTCTATCAATTGAATAAGCAAGAGCTTTTCTAACCCTCACGTCTTTTAAAACAGGATTATTAGTATTCAATCTATAGAAGTAGGTACCCATGTATGGATCTATTCTTAAATCAGGATTATTCTCTTCTATGTAAATTGGGCATTTTTGAGAAGGTAATGTGCTTGTAACATGAAGCTGGCCAGCTCTAAACATTCTATCTTCTGTCATAACATTTGAAACAGGATAGTAATGAATTTCATTTAATTTAACCTGTGAAGCATCCCAATAGTTAGGATTTTTTTCTACAATAATCCTATTATTTAATTCCCAAGATTTTAAATTAAATGCTCCATTACATACAAAATTTCCTGGTCTAGTCCATTCACCATTGCGATCATCGATAGCGCCATGCTTTAATACAGTGTTCTTATGAACTGGCCAAGTGCTATAGTGACTTAACATTCCAATAAAAAATGGTGTTGGAGCTTTGAGATTAACTTTTAATGTATATTTATCTACAGCCTTGACGCCAACCTCGTTAAAGTCATCAGTTAATCCAGTATGATAGTCAGAAGCACCCACTAAGTAATAAAGCATATCTGGATATTGAGAACCGAGACTTGCTGTTAAAATTCTTTTCCAAGACCACACAAAGTCCTCAGCAGTTACCTCGTCTCCGTTGGACCATTTAGCATTTTTTCTTAAATTAAAAATATATTCTTTGCCATCGTCACTTATTTGCCAGGACTCTGCAGCACCAGGCAAGTTACCATCATCAAATGGGTTTGGTATTGTTAACCCCTCGCATAGAGAAATAAGTATATGGTGTTCTGGAACTCCGGTAACAATATGAGGATCAATTCCTTGGGGCTCTGAGCCATTGCCAAAATGGAAAATTTGTTTTTCTAGACCATCATCAACAGGAGAGATATTAGATGAGCAACTAATTAAAAAGAATAAAGCTAAAAGAGAGAAGTTTTTCATATTATAAACTGATATTTCCTGTTAGATTTACTCTAGCAGTATTAAAAATTTCATCGCTAACAATATCAGTAAGATTTTTTGATACTCTGTCTTCTGAAAAGGTCTTATATTGATCATATGACTCTTCAATAAGTTCCTGGCTAGGTTTATTAATATTTATTAAATCAACAAAATATTTATCTCCATTAGATGCGTCAATAGAAACGGAAGATCCAGGTAAAACCTCGAATACTTTAGATATAACTTCCCTAGGAAGCAATGAAGAGTATCGTTTAATAGCTACAAAAGATTCTTTAGAAAGAAAATCATAAACGTTTAAAAAATTTTCTATAGAATCTTCCTCCTTAGCTATAGCGAGCTCTGACATCAAAAGATTCATTTTATCATTAGTCTTTTGTAGTGATAAATACTCAACAATCTCGTTCTGAACTTTATCTATAGCCAGAAGTTTGGGCTCAGTGATATCTTCAATTTGTATAACGATAATAGAATCTTCAACACTAAAAATATTTGGCTTATTTAGATCAGAGTCTGGAGAAAAAATAAAATCTTTAATATTTTGCTCTGTTAATATGAAATCAAAATTACTCTGGGTCAGTTGCTTTTTCTCAAGTAATTCTTTTGAAAGAGAGCTGCCGATAGAAACTAGAGAGCTACCTGAAAAAATCATTTCGTCAATAATCTCATAATCATCATTCATGAGCGCTAAAGATTCTGACTGAATTAATTCTTGAACAATTGAATCTCTCATCTGCTCCAGAGTCATAAGATCAAATTCATTAAACTCTGTGATTTTTAATATATGAAATGTTTCATCAAGCTCTACAATTTCACTAACATCATTTAAATTCATATTTTTTAAAACAACCGCAAACTCCTCTGGAAAAATTTCAGCATCAAAGTACTCTAGATCTCCATTATTATCCTTGGATACAATATCCTCACTGAATTCTTTAACTAAATTAGAAAAACTATCTCCACTATTAAGTTTAAGCATTACTTCATTAATCACATTAAAAGCATCTTCATCTGAAGAGTAATTATTCTTTTCAATCATAATATGTGAGAATCTAATTTCATTTCTATTATTAGCTTGCTGGGTATACTCTTCATAAGCATCTTCAACATAATTGTTAGGCACTTCAACCAAACTGTTGTATTCCTCAGATTCTAAAATAAAATATTTAACAGCTCTCTCTTCTTCAGAAAAAAATAAAATTTCATTGTTATTGTAAAAATCTGCAATCTCTTCTTCAGAATTTTCAATTTGCTCTTTTAATAAATTAAAATCAACTTTTATAAAATCAATGTCAGCAGTTTGTTCTAATATTTCTGCAAGTTCCTTGACTTCAAAATCCGTAACAAAACCAGATGAAGCTAATGAATTCCTAAAAATTCCAGAAGCCATAATATCGGTCATTAAATCGATATACGATTCTTTTGTGTGGCCGGTTGCATTTATTTGTGCTTCATAGATATCTTCATCAAAAAAACCATCTAAATGGAAGGATTGGTTTTTAATAATTGCTACTTTTGCTTGCCTGTCAGTATCCTTATTTATAAAACCAAGTGATCTGGCTTCGGATAATAGAACTTTTTGTGATATAAGTTCTTGTTTGATTTGATTGATCTGAATATCTTCGTCTAATTGCGATAAATCAAAATCTTCTCCATATATTCTTTTTAGTCTATCTTCTGTAAAATTTGCAGCTATCTGCCAATCTGCCTCAGTTACATTTTCACCATTTACAGAACCCAATGAAGTTTGAAATGTTGAACCTAAGGAAGAAGTTCCTAAAAAAACAAATGGCAGAGCACATGCAGCTATTACAATAAATAACCTAGGGCCTGTTAAAAAATTTCTTAGTGATTCCATCATATTGATTCCATTATAAATAAAAAAAGGGTGCGGAAGCACCCTTTTTTAAAGTTAATAAAAACTTAGCTGTGCTTAACCTTATCTTTAAGGCCTTTACCAGCTTTAAAACCTGGAACCTTAGAAGCAGCGATATGCATTGAAGCACCTGTCTGAGGGTTTCTTCCCTCTCTAGCAGCTCTATGCCTTACTGAAAATGTTCCGAAACCTACTAGTGATACAGAATCACCCTTACCTAAAGCATCACCAATACCACCTAAAACTGAATCAACAGCTCTGCCTGCTGAAGCTTTAGAAATATCAGCATCACCTGCTACTGCATCAATTAAATCTGATTTATTCATATTAAATACTCCTCTGTATAAATTTATTTATATAAATACCCTTCTATCAAAAGCTTTTTAAGGCTAAAAGTCAAGCAAATAAAGGCTTTTAATGAGCTTGTTTATTTTCTGGCTTTCCTTTTTTTGACCTTGTAGTTTTAGTTTTTATATTACTTGAAGTTTTATTTAGAGGTGTTGGCTCACTTACTAAGGCGTGAGATATAACCTCATCAATCCATTCCACTGGAATAATATTTAAAGATTTAAGAATCTGTTCAGGTATCTCTTGAAGATCTGCTTCATTTTCTTTTGGGATAATTACATTCTTTATGCCACCCCTTTTTGCAGCTAGAAGTTTTTCTTTAAGGCCTCCAATTTTTAATATCTGACCTCTTAGGGTTATTTCACCCGTCATTGCTGTATCAGACCTAACTGCAATACCAGTAAAAATTGAAATTAAAGAAATAGCCATAGCTCCGCCAGCGCTTGGACCATCTTTTGGAGTTGCCCCTTCTGGAACATGAATATGGACATCATATTTCTCATAAAAATTTGGCTTTATACCTAAAGAACTTGCTCTAGACCTTACAACCGTCAAAGCAGCTTGAATAGATTCTTGCATCACATCACCCAATGAGCCAGTTTTAATAATTCTGCCTTTACCATCTATGTGAGATGCTTCAATAGTAAGTAATTCGCCACCAACTTCTGTCCATGCTAGACCAGTTACTTGACCAATAGCATTGTCTTTTTCAGCTATGCCATATTTAAATTTTCTTACGCCAGAATATTTTTCAATACTTTTATTTGTGATCAAAGTCGATTTACTAATGTCCTTTGTTGATAAAAGTCTTTCCTTAACTACTTTTCTAAGAATTTTGGCAATTTGTCTCTCAAGACCTCTTACTCCAGCTTCTCTTGTATAATATCTAATTAGAGAAAGTATTACTTCTTTGTTTAGATTAATCTCTTTTTCTTTTAAGCCATTTCTCTCCATCTGCTTTGGTAAAAGATATTTTGAAGCTATATTAAGTTTTTCATCCTCTATGTAACCAGGAATTCTTATTATTTCCATCCTATCTAATAAAGGAGTAGGAATGTTTAAGCTATTTGCAGTACATACAAACATAACTTCTGAAAGGTCGTAATCAACTTCTAAATAGTGATCACTGAATGTATTATTTTGTTCGGGATCTAAAACTTCTAGTAAGGCAGAAGCAGGATCACCTCTATGATCCATACCAATCTTATCAATTTCATCTAACAAGAACAGTGGGTTTTTAACGCCAACCTTAGAAAGCTTTTGAACAATTTTTCCAGGCATGGAGCCAATATAAGTTCTTCTATGTCCTCTTATTTCAGATTCATCTCTCACACCACCTAATGACATTCTTACAAACTTTCTATTGGTAGCTCTTGCTATTGATTCACCTAATGAGGTTTTCCCAACACCAGGAGGGCCTACTAAACATAATACTGGAGCCTTCATTGATTTGACTCTTTTTTGAACTGCTAGATATTCAATAATTCTTTCTTTAACTTCTTCTAGACCATAATGATCTTCTTCTAAGATATCTAAGGATGCTTGAATATCAGTTTTTACTTTAGATCTTTTCTTCCATGGAACTTCAACTAAACAATCTAAATATGATCTAACTACAGATGCTTCTGCAGACGATGGTGACATATGTTTAAACTTGGCCAACTCACTCTTAGCTTTTTTTAATGCATCTTTAGGCATTCCAACTGTATTGATTTTCTCTTCAAGCGCTTCTAGCTCATCTCCTTCTTCACCAATTTCTCCAAGTTCTTTTTGAGCTGCTTTAATTTGTTCATTGAGATAATACTCTCTTTGAGACTTTTCCATTTGCTTTTTTACACGTTCTCTAATTTTCTTTTCAACATCAATAACATCAAGCTGTGATTCAATAAACATTAATACTTTTTCAGATCTTTCTTTAAGGTCGGCAATTGAAAGTATTTCTTGTTTTTTTGATGTTTCAATTGGGAGATGTCCAGTAATAGTATCTATAAGCTTGGAAAGATCATCTAAGGAATCTACTGTTGATACTATTTCAGGTGGAATCCTCTTTGTAATACCAATATAGTCTTCAAATTTAGCTTTTATAAATCTAACTAAATTCGAGGCATCTGCTTCTTTGAGTGGGATATCATCAATGGTGGTTACTCTTGCAAGATCATAGCTATCTTTTTCAATAAGAGATTCTATTGAGCATCTTTTATAACCTTCAACAAGAACCTTCATAGTGCCATCAGGCAGTTTAATTAGTTGAAGTAAATTGCTTATGGAGCCGTTCTGGTATAAATCTTTAAATTCGGGATCTTCTATAGCAGGGTCAAGTTGGCTAACCAATACAAGTTTCTTATTTGATGACATTGCAACATTTAAAGCTTCAATAGATTTTGGTCTACCTACAAATAAAGTAGTAACAATTCCAGGAAAAACTACAACATCTCTAAGTGGGATTATGGGTAAGTCTGATTTTATTTCTTTCATATACCCAATATAGGGACTGTTATAAAAATATCAATTAGCAGAAGATTTTTTCGGTGTCGTTTTAAGTAACTTGATTGGTTCAGATTTTGAAATAACAGTATTTTCATCAATAATAACTTTTTCTAAATCTTTATTAGGAAGTCCGAACATAGTCTCCATAAGAATATCTTCCATTATGGACCGCAAACCTCTTGCTCCTGTTTTTCTTTTTATAGCCTGTCTTGCTATCTCTATAAGGGCTTCATCTCTGAAAGTTAAATCAACATTATCAATCTCAAACAAATGTTTATACTGATTAACTAAAGCATTTTTTGGCTCTTTAAGAATCCTGACTAACGCACCCTCATCTAGCTCATGAAGATTTGAAATTACTGGCAGTCTTCCAACAAATTCTGGAATTAAACCATACTTAACTAAATCTTCAGGCTCTAAATCATCTACATTGGAGGATATAGATTGCACATTAGATGTTTTGTTAACCTCAGCACCAAAACCAATTCCTATATTGCTGTTCCTTTGATCAATAACTTTATCAAGACCTGAAAATGCCCCGCCACATATAAATAAAATATTTGATGTATCTATTTGAACAAATTCTTGTTGCGGATGCTTTCTTCCACCTTGTGGCGGGATAGATGCAACAGTTCCTTCAATTAGTTTGAGAAGGGCTTGTTGAACGCCCTCACCCGATACATCTCTTGTAATGGAAGGGTTATCAGATTTTCTTGCAATTTTATCAATCTCATCAATGTAAACAATACCAAGCTGTGCTCTCTCTGGATCATAGTCAGATTTTTGTAATAATTTTTGAATTATATTTTCCACATCCTCACCAACATAGCCTGCCTCAGTTAATGTTGTTGCATCAGCAATTGCAAATGGAACATTTAAAATTTTTGCTAAGGTTTGTGCTAGCAACGTTTTGCCGCTTCCAGTTGGGCCTAAAAGCAAAACATTGCTTTTTTGAAGTTCCACAGAGTCTTTTAAATCATTCTTTCTTAATCTTTTATAGTGATTATATACAGCAACTGAAAGAACTTTTTTAGCTTTTTCTTGCCCAATTACATACTCATCAAGCTTCTGGAATATTTCAAGTGGTGAAGGAAGTTCATCCAACGAAACATCTTCTTCACTTTTTATCTCTTCTTCGATTATGTCATTACAAAGATCAACGCATTCATTGCAAATATATACGCTAGGTCCAGCTATTAATTTTTTTACATCATCCTGAACTTTTCCACAAAAAGAACAATGTAATTTATCAGTAGTGGAATTACTTGGCATCTGCTTTATCTCTTTGATTTAGCACACTATCAACTATTCCATATTTTATAGCAGCTGGTGCATCTAAAAAATTATCTCTATCTGTATCTTTTTCAATTTTTTTAATAGTTTGGCCTGTGTGTTTTGAAAGAATCTCATTAACAATTTTTTTCATATGGAGGATTTCTTTAGCATGGATTTCAAAGTCTGAAGCTTGGCCCTGAAACCCGCCAAGCGGTTGATGAATCATAATTCTTGAATTAGGCAAAGCAAATCTTTTTCCCTTATCTCCACCAGCTAATAATATTGCTCCCATACTAGCTGCTTGACCAATACACAAAGTTGAAATTGATGGTGCGACAAATTGCATAGTGTCATAAATTGCCAAACCTGCCGAAATGCTTCCGCCAGGTGAATTTATATATATAGATATATCTTTTTCGGGATTTTCAGATTCTAAAAATAATAATTGTGCAACAACTAGATTGGACATGTAATCATCCACAGGTCCAGAAAGAAATATAACTCTTTCTTTTAAAAGTCTTGAATATATGTCAAACGACCTTTCACCTCGAGGTGTTTGCTCGATTACCATAGGAATTAATGCTGAATTTATTTCACTCATATATATCTATTTTTTAGCTAGTTCTGAAAATTCTATCACCTTATCTCTAGATTTAAGGGCTTTTTCTAAATTTTCAATCAATTGTTCCTCTAAAGCAATCATTCTAAACTGCTCAAGCTGTTGAGGCTGGCCTTTGACCCATTGCTTGAATTGATCTGCATCTTTGTATTTTTGTGATTCTTTATCAATAAATGAATCTAAAGTTACAGAATCAGCAGTAATTTCAAAATGATTAATTAATTCAGCAAAAAGCAAATCAAGTTTTACTCTTTTTTCAGCATTCTCCAAAAAAGATTCAATTGGAAATAAATCATCTCCTGATTTTTCTTCGGTATGACCAATTCTCATAAGAGCATCTTTTCTCATTAGATCTGCTTGCTCTTTAACTGTAACCTTAGGAACATTAAAAGTATTTGTTTTTAGTAAAGTTTCATAGATAGACTCTTTAGTAAGATCTTTTTCTTGTACCTCAACCTCTTTAGTCATTCTTTTTAAAATTTCATCTTTAAATGCAGCTTTATCCTTAACTTTCATATCTAGCTTTTGAAATAAATCTTTATCAATGTCAGCCTCATGGAGCTCTTGAATATTTTTTAATGTGATTTGAAATTCAGCCTCGACACCAGCTAAATCACTTTTAAAATAATCATCCGGGAAAGTAGCGTTTAAAGTAAATTCTGATAATTCTTTATCTAAAATGCCATCTTCAAAACCCGGTATCATGGAATTGCTTCCCAGAATAAGCTTAAAGTCCTGTGCTGAGTTTCCCTCGAAATCCTCTTTGTTAATTTTTCCAACAAAATCAATAATAACTTGATCATCTTTTTTTGCCTTTCTTTTAACATCTTTCCAATCACCATATCTTTTAACAATATCGTTAATTGCTAGATCTATGTCGCTTTCGGTGATTGATATTGAAACCTTCTCATAATTTTTCCATCTACTTAATTTTGGTTTTATATCTGGAAAAACTTCGAATGTTGCTGAATATGAAATTGGCTTTTTTGGGTCTTCACTTTTTAAATTCACTGTCGGAGCAGATGCTGGTCTCACTTTATTATCTGCTAATGCTTGAGGATATGAACTTTGTATTAATTCATTAATTACATCAGCATGAATAGATTGCCCATACCTTTGTTCCAAAACATCATTTGGAACTTTGCCCTTTCTAAATCCGTCAAGCTTAGCTTTTCCTTTGATGTTTGATAATTTAGATTGGAATTTTAAATCATACTCATCAACTGAAATTGATACAGTTAACTCTCTCTCCAAATCCTTCAATTTTTTTAATTTACTAGTCATTTTTATACCTGCTTTAATGGGGCGAGCGATGGGGTTCGAACCCACGGCCTCCGGAGCCACAATCCAGCGCTCTAACCAACTGAGCTACGCCCGCCACGAAACGAATCATTATAGATTAAAAAATAGAATTATTATTAATTTTAATAGGATTCTTGCGTGTAATACATTATTATTTTTTGTGAGGGGAAATAAATGAGTGATTTTTTAAATGACACTACAAAGTTTGTAAATAAGGCTTTAAAGTTCCTTGATATCTCACCCGGTCTTGCTAATAAAATAATAACTTGCAACTCCACTTATACAGTTAGATTTGGAGTTCGTCTCAGAGGAGAGATCCATACGTTTGAGGGCTGGAGATCAGTTCACTCTGAACATATGGAACCAACAAAAGGCGGTATTAGATTTGACTTAGCAACTCATGTTGAGGAAGTTGAAGCACTTGCAGCTTTAATGTCTTATAAAAATGCAATCATTAATGTTCCCTTTGGTGGCTCTAAAGGTGGTTTAAAAATTAACCCTGCTGATTGGGATAAAAAAGAAATTGAAAAGATTACAAGAAGATTTGCGCAAGAACTAATTAAAAGAGATTTAATAAGCCCCTCACAGAATGTACCAGCACCGGATATTGGTACATCTTCAACTGAAATGGCTTGGATTGCAGATGAATATAGAAAAATAAAGCCAACCGACATTAATTCATCTGCTTGCGTTACCGGCAAACCGGCAAATAAAAATGGGCTTGAAGGAAGAGAGGAAGCAACTGGCAGAGGTGTTCAATATATTGTCAGAGAATTTTTTCGTAACGAAGAGCTTTTGAAGTTAATAAAATTTACTCCTCTTATGGAAGATAAAACTTTTATTGTTCAAGGACTGGGTAATGTTGGATATCATGCAGCTAAATTTATAAGCGAAGATAATCAAATAAAGTTAATTGGAATTGCTGAGCATAATGGTGGTATTCACAACATTCAAGGTATTAACGTTGACCATGCAAAAAACTATTTTATAAAACACGGTTCATTTAAAAATTATCCCAAAGCCTTATTCGTCAAAGACCCATCTTTATTGTTAAAGAAACAATGCGATATTTTAATACCAGCAGCTAGAGAAAATGTTATAACTGAAAAAAATGCAAATGATTTAAAAGCAAAATTAATTGTAGAAGCTGCAAATGGCCCAATCTCTTATAAGGCACATTCAATTCTAAATAAAAATAAAGTTTTTGTTATTCCAGATATTCTTGCTAACTCAGGAGGTGTTGCAGTCAGTTACTTTGAATGGGTTAAAAATATAAGACGTATCAGATTTGGTAGATTAGAGAAAAGAAAAAATATAATTCAAATGAATAGTCTTATAGAAGCAATTGAATCAATGACAGGAACTACAATGCCTGCAAAATATAAAAATAATTTTCTTGAGGGAACCAATGAAATTGATTTAATTAGATCGGGATTAGATGACATGATGATTGATGGATTTCAAGAAGTTAAGAAAGAATTTTTAGAAAATGAGAAGATTCCAGATTTTAGGACTGCTGCATACAAAGTTGCTATAGAGAAGATAGCCATGTCATATGACTCAATAGGTTTATAGCTCTTTATAATTTGATGAGCTAGGGATTGGAAAAAATACTGGCAGAGACCCCTCTTCCCATACTTGATAATTAATCATAATTTCATTGTGCAACTTGGACTCAAGATAATTGTTTAAAAGCCTATGAATATTTTTTATTGAGAGTTGAGAGTCAAACCATTTAGGGTCTGCGATTCTAAACTGTCTTATAAAGGGAAGAATTGAAATATCTAGCTTGCTGATATTTTTTCCAAATATCCATTTATAACCAGAGATTATTTTGTCTAAGTCATTTAATATTTTCATACATTCATTTCGATGATCATCCTTATGTGTAATTTCATCGTATCTATTAGTATATTTATATCTATCCAAATGAAATTTAAATTTTACATCAAAAGTATTTATTAATTTTTCTGATAAATTAATTTCATATTTATTTAAATTTCCTTCAAATACATCAACTTTTTCTAGGACCCATTCAATAATTTCATTACTCTCATCAATAATTTTATTTTCTAATACCAAAACCGGCACTGTACCTTTAGGAGATACTTTTAGCATATGGTCTGGTTTATTGGTTAATTTTATTTCTCTTATTTCACACATAATGTTTGCTAGCTGCAGAGCCATTCTTGCTCTCATCGCATAAGGACATCTTTTAAATGAATATAATATTGGGGTCTTCATTTATTTTTTATCTCAACCGCATCTTTAGGTCCAATGTGTTTATGGTTTCTTTTTTTTGCTAAATCTACTTGTTTTTGTCTACTCATGTATCTAGCTTTTTGTTCTTTAGTTTTTGAGTTAAAGCAATTAGGGCATGCTACTCCTCTTATGTATTCTTTAGATTCTTTATCTAAATCTGTTATTGGCATTCTACACCCATGACACATATCGTAAGTTCCCTCTGTTAAATCATGTTTTACAGAGACTCTATCATCAAATACAAAGCACTCTCCCTCCCATAACGAATCTTTTTGATCAATTGATTCAAAATAATTAAGAATCCCGCCTTTTAAATGACTTACGTTTTTGAAACCATCTTTCATCATCATAGATGATGCTTTTTCACATCTAATACCACCGGTGCAAAACATTGCAACTTTTTTGTTTTTTTTCTCACTATCAGTAAAATTTTGATTTTTTACCCATTCAGGGAATTCTCTAAACTTAACTGTATTTGGATTGATAGCATTTTTGAAGGTTCCAATTGAATATTCATAATCATTTCTTGTATCAATAAGAATAGTATCTTCATGAGATATTAAATTATTCCAATTCTTGGGATCGATATAATCTCCAACAATCTCGTTTGGATTTATAGATTTATCTCCAATTGTCACGATTTCTTTTTTTAGCTTTATCTTTAGTCTTACAAAAGGATTAAGTTCTGATTGAGAGAGCTTAATGTCTATCTCTGAAAAACCTTGGATAGATTTAATGTATGCTAAAGCACTTTCAATTTTTAAGTTCTTGCCTGAAATTGTGCCATTTATGCCCTCTTCGCCAACTAATATGGTTCCGTATATTGATAAGCCTTTTAATTTATCCCTAATTTGATTTTGAAGCTTTTCAGGTTTTGTAATGGAAGAAAACTTGTATAAGGTTGCGACAGAGTACATAAATATATTTTACTACAAGAAAATGGCGCGCCTGAAGAGATTCGAACTCCTGACCCACTGCTTAGAAGGCAGTTGCTCTATCCAGCTGAGCTACAGGCGCATGGTCGGGGTAGTAAGATTCGAACTTACGACCACTCGCTCCCAAAGCGAGTGCGCTACCAGACTGCGCTATACCCCGAGGGTGCAAATATTAAAGTTTATCGAAAAAATAAGCAATGACCATGTGCATAAATATTATTTAATGACATAATCTTGCTCATGAACATAAAAATTTTAGATGGTAAATCTTTAGCTAAAGCCACAGAAGAATCTATTGCAAAACAAGTAAATGATTTAAATAATAAGGGTATTTCACCAACTCTTGCTACTATTTTAGTTGGGCAAGATCCTGCTTCCGAAACTTATGTGAAGATGAAAAGGAATACCTGTGCAAGAGTTGGTATGAAATCTATTGCTGTAGAGATGTCTGATTCTACAACTACTGAAGAACTTTTAATAAAGATAAATGAATTAAATGACGACAATAATGTTCACGGTATTTTGTTACAACATCCAGTTCCTAACCAAATCGATGAAAGGCTTTGTTTTGATGCTATTGATATTAAAAAAGATGTTGATGGTGTTACCTGTCTTGGTTTTGGAAATATGTCTATGGGTCTACCTGCTTTTGGATCATGTACGCCAGCTGGAATAATGAGACTGCTTGAACATTATGAAATTAAAATAGAAGGAATGAATGCTGTTGTTGTTGGCAGAAGCCCAATTCTTGGAAAACCAATGGCTATGATGTTATTAAATAAAAATGCGACTGTGACAATTTGTCATTCAAGAACTCAAAATATAGAAGAGATTATTAAGCAAGCTGATATATTGGTTGGTGCAGTTGGGATACCAAAGTTTATTAAGCACGAGTGGATTAAAAATAATGCTGTTGTTATAGATGCCGGCTATCACCCAGAAAAATGTGGTGATATTGATCTAGAAAATATTGAATCTAAGGCCTCTGCTTACACGCCAGTTCCAGGGGGTGTAGGTCCTATGACAATTAATACTTTGATATTGCAAACACTGCAGTCTGCTCAAAAAATTAAGATTTAGAACTCTCTTCTGGTTTGCCTTCCTCCAGAGCTTCTTCTGCATCAGTTTCACTCTCTGGCTCTTCTTCAACCTCATCAGCTTCAATATCTACAATTTCACTAGTATCACTTGAAGTGGCTTGGCTGGATTTTTTAAAAGGGAAAGGTTTGTCATCTGTTTCAAACAGTAAAAATTTGAGAGTATCACTTACAAATAAAAACAAATGATTATTAAAATCAGCTAGAGAGTCATTTATTTTTGAAGTAAACAAGAAAAATAGGAATTGTATAAATGCAAGCCCAATAGATACAGAGATAACAAAATTTAAAACAAATGCATAAAGGAACATAAAGGCAAACCTAGTCCATTTCCCTATTTTCAGAACTTCTTCTTTTACTTCTTCTCTGTTAATTTCCATAGTCTATTTTTCCATATAATTAAATTCTACATCAACTTCATGTGGGTTATTGACCAAATCATCTATTAGTATATCTGGTGATGAATTTTTATAAATAATATCATGTAAGGAGTCGACCAGAGGCATTTTAATATTTAATTTTGAAGATTCTTCTTTTATTACCACAAGTGTTCTTACACCTTCAGCAACTTGACCAACTTTCTGTTTAGCCTCATCCAGGCTTAAGCCTGCACCAAGATGAGTGCCTAGTTGAAAGTTTCTAGAAAGATTTGAAGTGCATGTTGCAACAAGATCACCCATGCCAGCTAAACCAAGAAATGTAATTGGATTTGCACCTTTCGCAACTGCAAACCTACTCATTTCTGCCATACTTCTTGTGAGTATAAGGCCCACAGCATTTTCTCCAACATTCAAAGAGTCAGCCATTCCGCAGATGATTGCATAGATATTTTTAAGAGCTCCTGCAAGCTCAACACCTTGAACATCATTAGATGAGTAAACCTTGAATGATTCAGAAGATAATGCAACTTTAACATTAGCAATCAGCTCATTGGATGAGCTTGCTATAACAGTCCCTGCTACTTTGTTATCAGCTATTTCTCTAGCTAAATTAGGGCCACTTAAAACTCCTACGTTATTAATACTGATATCTATATTCTCAGAAATGATATCTGACATCGATCTAAAAGGATTTAATTTAATTCCTTTTGTGCATGAGATAACAGATGCCTGAAGTTCGATCAGGGGAGCAATTCTCTGAACAATATTTTCAAAAATAATACTTGGAGTTGCAATTAAAACTATGTTTGCATCCTTCATTACATCTTCTAAACATTCTGAAGCTTGGATATTAGATGATAATTGAAGCTCTGGATGATACGTTGAGTTTGCACCTTCTGAATTGATTCTAAGGGCTTGATCAGGATCTCTAACCCATAAAGCTACTTTATTACCATTAGAAGCAGCTATATTAGCCAGAACAGTTCCAAAGCTTCCGCCTCCAAGAACAGCAACTTTACTCGATTTATTCATTTTAAGATAAATACTTATCTAGCTGCCTTAAATATCTTGAAGGATCTTGAGGGGAGCCGCCTTCTGCAATAACAGCATAGTCATATAAGAAATCTACATAGGCGTTAAATTGCTTTCCCTTCATATCTTTAAGTTTTTTTACTAGTTTATGTTTAATATTAATTTCAAATATAGGGTTAGATGAACCAAGACTTTGGCCAGAAGCTTCAAGAATTTTTCTTAGCTGTGCACCTGGCTCATGTTTTGGAAGAACAATACAAGATGCAGAATCTGTTAAACGAGAGCTGATAACAACGTCAGAAACTTTTTCATTAAGATGTTTTTTTATTTTTTTAATAACATCCTGATCTGCCTCTGATACTTTTTTTGTTGTATCTTTTTTTTCAATATCTTCCTTGGCTGCATTTACGAGTTCTTTACCCTGATATTCCATTAGGCCTGCCATTAACCATTCATCTATTCTGTCTGTAAGAAGAATAACTTCTATACCTTTTGATTTTAAACCTTCTATATGAGGAGAATTTACTGCAGCTTCATATGTATCAGCAACACAAAAATAAATTTTATCCTGATCATCCTTCATTCTACCAACGTAGTCATCTAAACTTTGATTTACAGAACTTGCATTTAAGAAAGTCGAAGCAAACAACATTAAACTTGCAATAGTTTCTTTGTTTTCATGATCTTCAGCAGGACCTTCTTTGAGCACTAATCCATACTCATCCCAAAATTCTTTATATTTATCAAAGGAATTTGTCTTTAAATCTTTTAATGAATCTAACATTCTCTTTGTTGCAGCTTTTTTTATACTATCAACAAGTTGATGCTCTTGAAGAATCTCTCTTGAAACATTCAATGGCAAGTCACTTGTATCTATAATTCCTCTAACAAATCTTAGGTATAGTGGAAGAAAATTAGAAGCATCATCCATGATAAAAACTCTTTGTATGTATAGCTTTACTCCCCTGGGTGATTCTCTATTCCATAGATCGAACGGTGGTTTTGAAGGGACATACAATAGATTAGTGTACTCATTTTTTCCTTCTACTTTATTGTGAACCCATAGAAGGGGATCTTCTTGATCATAAGTAATAAATTTATAGAAGTCTTTATATTCTTCTTCTTTTATTGATCTTTTTGGCTTTAACCAAAGAGCGTCGGCATCATTAATTCTTTTAGAATCATTTTCGGAGGTTATTAAATTAAGTGGGAAATTTATATATTGAGAATATTTTTCTAAAAGAAATCTGACTCTTCCCTCTTCAGCAAATTCTTTATTCTCATCATTAAGATAAATAATAATATCTGTGCCATTGGTTTCTTTGGTGACTTCTTTGAGTTTATATTTCTCTTCTCCACTACTTTCCCAAAGAACTGCTTTATCTGAATCTTCAAATACTGATTTAGATATTACCTCAACCTTATCAGCAACCATAAATACTGAATAGAAACCAACACCAAACTGCCCAATAAGATTTGAGTCTTTTTTCTTATCACCGGTAATATTATTTAAAAATGATGCTGTGCCAGACCTAGCTATTGTTCCAATGTTTGCTACAACTTCATCTTCGGTCATACCTATACCGTTGTCGGAGATAACTATTTTATTTTCATCTTTTAAAATCTTTACATCAATTTTTAAATCTTTGGTGTATTTTGAGATAGATTTATCTTCAACAGATTTAAATCTTAACTTATCTATTGCATCGGATGCATTTGATACAAGTTCTCTTATAAATATCTCTTTATTTGAATAAAGAGAATGAATCATTAATTTTAAAAGCTGCTTCGTCTCAGTCTGAAAAGTTTTTGTTTTAGTCTTTGCCATGGTTATTTATCCCCTATTTAATCTATTTGTAGTAATAAATAATGAAAATTCAAGGTTTGTAGAGTTTTTTTATAAGTATGTAACTCTAACGATTTGCGTTATGGATATAACTAGAATAATTAAGGTATTGAAGACGCTAAAATTATGAAAAAATTTAAATATTCTTTCCCATCCCCTGTCTCTTGCAGCATTTGTTAAAGGAATGATGATATATCCAAGAAAAGAAAAGCATACTGCAGTTAATGCAAAGTAAACGTCTGCTTGTTGAAAAAATAAATATGATACAAGTAATGCTATTAAAGTTATTAGAAATAAAAGCAAATAGTATCTTGGAAAAATCTTTCTTAGGAAGTTAGAAGCGTTCTGATTATCTAAAACCTTAAAAACTACAGGCGCTGTTAGCAAAACCTGAGCAAAAATTATACCTAAAACCAATGAGTAACATAATATTAATAAACTTAAAGTAACTATATTCATAATTAAATGGCGGTCCGACGGGGAATCGAACCCCGAACACCGCCGTGACAGGGCGGAATTATAACCGTTTAACTACCGGACCACTAAATCAATGACTGGAATAATATCCATTTTATTGAAAAGGTCAACCAAAAAATGGTGGGTGATGACAGGTTCGAACTGCCGACCCTCTCGGTGTAAACGAGATGCTCTACCAAACTGAGCTAATCACCCCAAACCTTTATCAAAAAAGGATTTTATATTAATCTCTATAATTAAGGTTGCTAATAATACTATTATATTTATAAAAATAATATGCTTAATGCAATCGAAATTTTAATTTTTAACCAAGCCAACTCTTGCTAAGTAGATTCCTAATAATGTTATTAAAATAAATATCATTTGCATTAAATTTAAAATTTCTGAAAAAATAAAAGCTGCTAAAATTGTTGCAGTAAGTGGTTGCATTAAAAGTCCAATAGACCCGCTTGATGCAGAAATTTTTCCTATGCCATAGGTTATCAAAAATTGCCCTCCAAACTGGCATAAAAGTGCTAACAGAATAAGGTTAACCCATTCAAAATGAGTTTTAGGAAAGTAAAGACCTGTTTCAAAACTCATGGGTATAATTGAAAATAAACAACAAAAAAAAGTCGTATAAAAAATAATATTTAATGAAGTTTCTTTTCCTAACTTTGATATTATCAATAAATATGTTGCATAACATACAGCAGCAACCATACATAGGATATCTCCAAGTATTTTTCCATTAGCGTAATTATTTGAAAAAATTATTAAGCCAAGTATTCCTATATAAGTAATAAAAAAGGATGACGCAAATCCTTTCTGAGGTTTTTCTTTAAAAACTATATAAGTTAAAAGTGCTACAAAAATTGGTGCTGAATTGACAATGATAGTGGCATTGGAAACTGAAGTAATGCTCATGCTGAAATGCCATAATGATAAATCTGTAGTAAATGCTAATGATGCAACAGCGGTATACAAAAAAGTTTTTTTACTTTTAACTCTGAATAGAATTTTTCTATTCATTATAAAATTGAAAGCAACTAAAAAAGGTATAGCAAGCAACATTCTCCAAAATGAGATTGCTGATGGTGATAAATAGCTCCATTTAACAAAAATGGGAGCAAAACCTATTAACATACCTCCTGATGCGAGCATTAGAAAATAATTTGTTTCCTGTAAATTCTTAATCATGAAGTTATAATTTAGCAATGCAAAAAGATATTGTAGTTCAGAACAAAGAAATTATCTCTGTAGGAGAATTGAACAGATCAGCAAAGTATTTATTGGAAGATGCTTTCACTAACATATCGGTAATTGGAGAAATATCTAATATGTCGAGGCCAAGTTCAGGTCACATATATTTCACTTTGAAAGATGAGGATGGCGCTATTGGATGTGCTATGTGGAGGTCTCAAGCGTATAAGCTTAATTTTAAACCTGAAGATGGTGATAAGTGCATATTAAAAGGTCAAGTAAGCCTTTACCCTGCAACGGGTCGTTATCAATTAATGGTTAAATCAATTGAACAAGCGGGCTCAGGGAATTTAATGCATCAATTTGAACAACTTAAAAATAAATTAGATTCTGAAGGTTTGTTTGATCTATCAAAAAAACTATCATTGCCAGACTCTCCTTTACACATAGGAGTAATAACTTCACCCTCTACAGCTGCATTTCAAGATATTTTAAGCACCATTAAAAGAAGAGCACCCTCTTCACAAGTATCGCTTAGTCCTGCAATTGTTCAGGGAGATACTGCTGCAGTAAGTTTAATAAAAGCTTTGGATAGAATTATAAGATTTAATGACAATAATCCAGATAACATCATTGATGTTGTTGTTATATCGAGAGGCGGTGGATCAATAGAAGATTTATGGTGTTTTAATAACGAAGACCTTGCAAGGCAAATTGCTGCATTTCCAATACCAACTATTTCAGGGGTTGGGCACGAAATTGATTTTACTATTTGTGATTTTGTTTCAGATATGCGGGCTCCAACCCCTACAGCATCAGCCGAGATAGTTACAGAGTTTAGCTTTCAAGTCTATGATAAATTAAATGAAGTTAAGAGTGATTTGCAAAGGTCTATAAAAATTTCATTGAAAGATAAACTCCAAAAAATACAATCTTTAAAAGGAAGTATTAAAAGCCCTCTTCTTGTTCTAAGAGAACAGAGTCAAAAAATTGATAGTTATGAGCTTAAACTGAAACAAAATATGAAATTAAATTATTTTAATAATAAACAAAGATTTGATTTGGCTATTTCAAAGTTTAAAGAAAAAAGTCCAGCTACATTAATACAAGAATATTATTTAAAGATTCTTAATATAAAAGGACTAATGAAGAGAGGCATTAAATCAAACCTCTCTAAAAATATTTCAGCATTAAGAGAGTTTGATAAGAATCTAGATATTTTAAATCCTCTATCAATTCTTGAGAGAGGGTATTCAATAATTCAAAATAAATCAGGTATTTCTATTAAATCTATATCCGAAGTTGAAGCTGGCGAAGTTCTTACAGCAAGGCTCAATAAAGGCTATATTGATGTCGAAGTGAAGAATAAAAAAAATGTATAAAAATGCATTTACTTGTTTACTATTTTTATATGCATTCAATCTATTTAGTGAAATAAGTATAGATCCAGGTGAAATATTTTCTATAAAAGTTGCTGATTGCCCAGATATTAAAACAAGAGAAGAGCTTTTCATAAATTCTGAAGGAATTGAATATGCAATTCTGCCAGCACCCTTCTCAAAAAAAGAATTAACACTTAGTGATTATTGTCTTCCAGTAAAAGTAAAAAAGAAACGATTTGGTGAATCAAGAATTACTATTGAAGATACAGCAATGGTTGATTTAAGTAAAAGTGATTCCGATAGAGCATTTAAAGAATCAAAGTTAATTAAACAATCTTTAAATACGTACTCAAAAGATTTGAAACCATCTCTAAAATTTATATCTCCGGTAAATGGAATAATTTCAAGTCGTTATGGTAAACAAAGGTATATAAATGACAAGCCCAGATCACCTCATTTAGCTTTAGATATTGCAGCTGCAGAAGGCACTCCAATTATCGCTCCTTCAGTAGGAAGAGTTATTTTGATTGGTGACTTTTTTTATTCTGGGAATTATCTTATTCTTGATCATGGTAATGGCTTATTATCTTCATATAGCCATATGTCTTTGGTTCATGTGAATGAAGGAGAGTTTGTAAATCAAGGAGATGTGATAGGGGAAGTTGGATCTACTGGAAGAGTTACAGGTCCTCATCTTCATTGGTCAGTATATCTATCTAAAATAAGAATAAATCCTGAATCTTTAATTCAAGATAACTTTTTAGAAACTTTATTTAACAGACTCTAATATAGAATTTAGACTGTCTCTTGTCTGAGGTCTAAATAAAGATTTAACGAGCTCCCCTTCTGGATTAATAAAGAATGTGGCAGGAACTGCCGGAGGTGTTTGAATACCCCATATTTCTCTTGGGTGAGATATTAATGAGGGTAAGGAAATTTTGAATTTATTTGCAACCGGAGCTAAGTCCTCTTTATCAAGCTCATCAAAATTAAATACGTAAACAGCAATATCTTTATTGTCCTCGGCAAATTCAAATAACTCAGGTAGCTCTTTAATACATGGAGCGCACCAGTCTGCCCAATAGTTAATGACAACCCACTGTCCTTTCAGCCTCTCTAAGGATGTATTTTTTCCGTTATAAACTTCGATATCATTTTTTTGACATCCAAATAAAATGAGGAGACATAACAAGGGTATAATTTTATTTTTCATTATCATCATAATAGGTTAAAAAATTAATATGGAAAATAAATATTTGTTAATTCTTTTTTATTCTGCTGGTGGTTCTGTAAGAAATATTGCTCATGCAATTGCAGATGGAGCAGAAGAATGTAGTTTAAATGTAAAAATAAGAACTGTTCCTAAAGTTTCGTCAGTGTCTGAACAGGTTAAGTCTGAAATACCTGAAAAAGATGAAATATACTGCACTAAAGATGATCTGATAAATTGCAGTGGACTTGCCTTAGGTTCTCCTACAAGGTTTGGATCAATGGCCTCTCCTTTAAAATATTTTTTAGATTCTACTGGAGATTTATGGGCATCGAATGCTCTTGAAGATATACCAGGCATTGTCTTCACTTCTACGGGTTCAATGCATGGAGGTCAAGAAGTCACTCAGTTTAATTTATTAACATATATGCTTCACCATGGAATGATTGTTCTTGGATCTCCATACTCCATAACTCAACTCAATGAAACTAAATCTGGAGGAACTCCATATGGACCCTCTCATGTTGAAAGTTATAACAATTCAAATAAATTAACACCGCATGAATATGAAATTGCAAAATTAACCGGATCAAGGCTTGCAAAATTTATAGCTACGATTAATGCTAAATAAAAATCTAAAGACATTTACTAATGTTTTAATAATTTTGTTAATTTTTACTAAATTTTTGACTGTTGCAGCAGGTAGAACTGAGATATATTTTTTTATTTTTTGGTCATTCCCCTTTTTAATTTTTATACCCTTTGCTAACAAGCTTTCAATAAAGTCTTATCAAAGCTTTGCCTTTATTCTATTGATTTATTTTATGTCATCTTCTTTAAGAGTATTTGGCATTACGCCATACATATTTGATTTATTGGAATTACTTTTGATAGTTGTTTTTTTTATTCTTTGTATTTTTGCACCAAAAAATATACGTAAAAATATGTAAAGTTTACTTTACATAAAGAAGATACTCATCTATCATCTCAAACTTATTTGGAGAAAATATTATGTCGGATAAAAAATCAATATGGAGCACAGCTGATAACTTTCTAACTAAAACTAGAAAAATAATTGTAAATTCAGTTACTGCATTAATTTTAATAGTTATAACCTTTTCAATTTTGGGTGGTGTTGGATCAATGTTTACCAGCCCAGATGAAATAGATACAGAAGATAAAGTTCTATGGTTTAAACCTATTGGTGTTGTTGTCGACTCAGAAGTTCCTGGCTCCGGCAGTTTTGATATAGAAAGTATTATTGCAAGTGGTGGAGATCAGATTGAGCAACACGAGTTACAAGATTTACTTGATGTTCTTAGTCATGCAGCAACAGATGAAAGTCTTGCGGCTGTTTATGTAAATGTTTCAGAGCTTGGTATGTATTGGTCGTCAGCTTTTAAGATTGCTGAAGCTGTAAAAAATATTAGAGATAATGAAAAGCGAGTTATTGCGTATGCTGAAAATTATTCAAATAACTCTTATCTAATAAGCTCTCAAGCAAATGAAGTCCTTATAAGTGAGTATGGGCAGGTTTCTGCTTTTGGTTTTTCAAGAAAAAGAGAATACTACAAAGATTTATATAAAAACTTAAAAATTAATTATAACGTCTTTACTGCTGGGGATTTTAAATCTGGTCCTGAACCATATACAAGAGATTCAATGTCTGAAAACGACAAACTTGCCTGGAATGAGTTTGCGAACCCAATGTGGGAAAAAATGACAGAGATGATGGAAACAGCTAGAAGTCTTACAGAAGGCACTTTGCAAAATTATGGAGACAATGCATGGCTAATGTTTACTGATAATCCTGAGGGTGCGGAAGTTGCTTTAGAGCTAGGTCTAGTTGATATGATTGTTACTACAGAAGAAATTAGATCTTGGATGTATGAACAATTTCCGAATGAAGATGAGGATAAATATGCGTATCCTGACAGTGTATCAATTTACGATTATCTTTCGACAATTGATGATAAGAATGATGGAGTTAATAGCAACAATAAGATCGCAGTAATTAATGTTGAAGGTGCAATAACAACCGGTGAAGTAGCATTTGGTGTTGCCGGTTCAGATACTATCGTTGATAACATACAAGCTGCTACACAAGATGATTCAGTAAAAGCACTTGTTCTAAGAGTTAACAGTCCAGGTGGAGGTGTTTTGGCCAGTGAGTATATTACTAATGCTTTAAATGAATTTAAAGAAACTGGTAGGCCTATTGTTTCTTCAATGGGAGACATAGCTGCATCTGGTGGGGTTTGGGTTACTACTAGTTCTGATGAAATATTTGCAGAGAAAGATACTTTAACTGGTTCAATAGGAGTTTATGGTATTGTCCCAACATTAGATGGAATATATGACTGGGCTGGTATAAAAGTAGATGGCACAAGCTCTACAAAAGCTGGGGAATGGGACGAAAGACAGGCAATGCCTGGGTATGTTAAAAATGCTATACAGGCTAGTATTGAAAATACTTATGAAAAATTTGTATCAAAAGTTGCTGAAAATAGAAATATGGATTACAACGAAGTCCTCCCGATAGCTGGTGGAAGAATTTGGGCAGGATATAAAGCTTTAGAGCTTGGCTTGGTTGATAAAATCGGTGGACTTGATGAGGCTGTAAAATCAGCTGCTGAAAGAGCAGAAGTTGAGGAGTATGAAATCAAGAGCTATAAAAAACCAATGGATCCATTTGATGTATTTATTAATGAGTTACTAGAGAACATCAATATAGAAATTAATCTTGATCCAAGATTGAAGTTTATCAATTCAAAATTAGAAAAGCACCTAAAATTAATTGATCCTGAAAAAAATAATGTATTACTATATTGCTTTGAATGCGAAGTTAAATAACTTCTTTAATTAAAGGGATTGTAATTCTTCTTTTCATTTCCATTGAGAGCTGATCAAGGCTCTCAAGGATTTGAACTAAATCTGCAATATTTCTATTAGCGTAAGTAAGTAAATATTGTGCTTCTTTATCACCTAGTTCTATTGATCTTAAACTGGCGATATGCCTCAGAGCTGACAAGAGATCATCATCAGCCAGGCAGTGAAGCTCGTGACTTTGAAGTTTTCTTAGTCTTGAATCTAAATCTTTAAGCTCAAAATTCATATCATCTATATTTTTAGAAGATGTAAAAATTAATCTATTATCTGTATTTAATGACCTATTTATAAGATTAAATATAGCTGTCTCCCAACTCTTATTCCCAACTACATTTTCAATGCCATCAATACAAACTAAATCTATATTCTCTAATGAATCAAGGATATCAGTACTCAATTCTATTGCTTGTTTGATGGGCAAAAAGAAAGCTGATTTTCTTTTATTATCATAAAGATTACATAATGCTTGAAGCAAAAATGTCTTACCTGAATCTTTTGTACCAAAAATTAATAAATCATCGTTAAAAATCTCATCCTGAAGAGTCAACAATAGTTGTTTATTAGATTTAGTTACATAAAAATTATCAAATGAAGATTTATTATCTTTGTTCCATGGAAAAGTAAGTTGTTTGGGATTATTCATTATGGTATTTATTTATGCTCAGAAACCAATTTCGAGCATACACAACAAGACTAAGCAAAGTTACTATTAATATAAAAATATCAAGTGCAATTAAAGAAAAGGTAATATCAAGTATTTCAAAAATAAAAACAACAATAATATATGCTATTTGAAGACCTGTGGTAAGTTTGCCTAAAATATTTGGCAAAGGTGTCTCTGATTCTATGAGAGTCATATGAACTGCAGCACCTAAAAGGATAGCCACATCTCTTCCAATAAATATAACAAATATATATATAGGAATATATGAGTTAAGCCATAGAAAAAAAATTGTGCCAGACAATAAGAGTTTGTCAGCAACCGGATCTAAGATAGTGCCGAGATAGGTTTGCCAATTCATTCTTCTCGCAAGAAATCCATCTAATGCATCAGTCAATGAAGCAATTAGAAAATATCCAAGACTTATTAAAAAATTACTCAATAAAATATTATTAAGAATTGGATAAACGAGCCCTATTCTTATAATCGATAAAAGATTTGGTATGAAGATAAAATATTTACTCATTTTATATACACTAAATTCAATTGATTAGAAATTTTGGAATCATCAATGATAAAAAAACTACTATTTTCAATGTCTCTATTAAGGGAATTTATGTCTCCCATGATGTTTGCTTGATATCTAATTATTTTATTTTTAAAACTAAGAACCTCGAGATCCGTAATACCTATCAACCTCAATAATTTATCTTTTGAATTTTTATAATCTTCATAAGAATTAACTCCTCTAACATCAATTTTTAGAGTGGAAGTATTCGAAGTATCTGTTGTTAATCCCTCAAAAGCTTTTGAGATTTTAGATTCTACATATTTAAAAAAAATATTTTCAATATCTTTTTTATATAACTCACTGGATATAGATCTTTCTATATCTCCAGAAAGCGACCACTCATTAAGACCAATATTTATTAACTTTATTTCTACCAGTTCATCAAAATTATAATTGGAGGTAATATAGTCTTTAGGTAAAAATAAAATATCAGTATTTGCTAAGACTTTTTGGTCCTGCAAATCAAAAATTGGTATTTCTAAAAATAAACCTCTTTCTTTTGATAGTCTATCAAGAACATCTATAAAAATAGTGTCTATGCTATTTTTAGGATCTTGTGAGACAAAATAGGGAGTTTCCAAACCTGATTCTACTTCAATTAAGAAAAGTACCACTGGTCGTGAATAACCAATAATAGGTATTGATAATTCTTTGAACTTTGAAATTACCTTGTCTTGATTGAATTTAACCTCTAGAAGGCTTTGGTTTTGAACGTTTTTAATAGAGTAGCTTATAATAAAGTCCTTCCTAGCAGACCCTGAATTTATAATCTTCCATATATTTGAGGGTGACTTTGAACCACTAATTCTAAAAATAAGGTTGTTGAATGAGGAATTAATAGAAGATTCTATTTTAGAAGAACTTTCTAAAGGGACATATATAGTAAAAAGTTCATTAAACTCCTTTCCAAAGGACTGATTAGAAAAGATAATAAGAACTACTATAAAATGTTTAATTAAATTGTTATGCATTTCTTTCACAATGAGTATTCTAAATGACAAAAGAAATTATAGAAAATGATCCTTATAAATCTGCTGGTGTAGATATTGATGCAGGTAATAATCTAGTTGATCTTATCAAGGAAGATGTAGCTTCCTCTCATACCCCAAATGTACTTGGAAACATTGGAGGTTTCGCTGGGATGTTTAAACTTGATAAAGAATATAAGAATCCTATCCTGGTTGCCTGTACAGATGGTGTAGGAACTAAAGTAGCTCTTGCACAGGAAGCAAATAAACTCGATGGCATTGGCCAAGATCTTGTAGCAATGTGTGTAAATGATTTAATTGTATGCGGGGCTAAGCCTTTATTTTTTCTTGATTATTTTGCCTCATCAAAGCTTGAAGTGGATGAAGCCGCTAAAGTTATCAAAAGTATAGCCAGTGCATGCAAACACTCTGGCTGCGCCTTGCTTGGCGGCGAAACTGCTGAGATGCCAGGTCATTACCTAGGTAAAAATTTTGATCTAGCTGGCTTTTCTGTTGGTTGTGTAGAGGAAGATAGAGTTATTGATAGCAAAACTATTAAGGAAAATGATATTTTGATTGGTATTGAGTCTAGTGGACCTCATTCTAATGGCTTCTCACTTATAAGAAAAATAATTAAAGATGCTAATTTAAACAAAGACGAATATGAAAGCATTGTAGAGCTTGCTATGAAACCAACTCACTTATATCCCAATTTAATTATGGATCTTATTAATAAGTTTGATATTCATGGTATGGCTCATATTACTGGAGGAGGTTTGACTGAAAATATTCCTAGATCTATTCCAAAAAATCTATCTGCCTCTATTAATACTGCCTCTTGGGATACACCTGAAATCTTTAAATGGCTTCAAGTTAATGGAAATCTAAACGATGAAGATATGTTTAGAATTTTTAACTGTGGTATTGGTATGGTGTTGATTGTAAGAGAAGAAGATTCTGAGGCGGTGCTTGATGAAATTAATGAGCATAATTTTAAATGTTTCAATATTGGAGCTTTAATTAATAAAGAGAATAATAATTCAGTAGTTTTTAAATAATTTTATGAAAAAAATTGTTGTTTTAGTCTCAGGAAGCGGTAGCAACCTTCAAGCTATTATTGAGAATTGCAATGCAAAATATATTAATGCTGAAATTATTAGTGTTATTAGCAATAATCCAAATGCTTATGGATTAGAAAGAGCTGCGTCTGCAAATATTGATAGTATTGTAATTAATAATAAAGATTTCATATCTAGAGATCATTTTGATTCTAAGCTGATAAAAATTTTAGATGATTTAAACCCTGATTTAATTATTCTTGCAGGCTTTATGAGAATTCTTACAGAGAAATTAACCAATAAGTATATTGGCAAAATTATTAATATTCACCCCTCTCTTTTGCCAAAATATCCTGGATTAAATACTCACCAGAGGGTTATTGAAAACCAAGATTTAGTTCATGGAGTTTCAATTCATTATGTTTCGTCAAAGCTGGATTGTGGTCCGTTGATTGCTCAGGGTGAAATAAAAACAAAAAAGTATGATGATATAAGCCATCTTATCGAAAGAATTCATAAGGTAGAGCATTTAATTTATCCTGAAATTATAAAATATATATGTGAAGATAGAATCCATCTTGAATCAAATGAAGTAAAATTTAAAAATATAACCACAACTGAGTCTATTATCTATAACAAATATGAAATATAAACTGCTTTTAATTTTTGCTTTGGCTATCCAGATTAATGCTATTGAATTACCTATATATGAGGCGAGATATTCATATGAGTCAGAAGAGATTAATATCAAAGGAATTAGAAAGTTCCACAAAAATTCAGACAACTACAGTCTAGGCTTTAAGGCTAAAAACCTGCTTGCATCTATGAGTTTTGAATCTAACTTTTCTATTGAAGAATCTCAAATTATCTCTAAAGATTATACTATTAAGGTGAAGCCTAGATTTATTAATAGGGATCAAGAAATAAGCTTTGACTTTGACAATCAAACTATTACTTCTTTGGGCAGAGATGCATGGAGCATGCCGCTAGATAATCTTTCTGGATCAGCAGATCCTTTAAATGCTCAAATCCAAATTAGGTTAAATCTTCTTCAAGGCTTAGAAGAATTTTCAATAAGATTATTGGAAATCAAAAATGGTGAAATGGAAGATAACTACTATAAAATCGTAAGAAATGAATCATGTATGCTGAGCGATATAAAATATGAGTGCGCTGTATTGAAGAGATTTAGAGAAAAAGAAAACAGAGAAACTTTATATTATTTAATACCTGACCTCGATTATATGTTCTTGAAGATAATCGATAGTGGCCCAGAGAGAAATCAAAAACTTGAATTATTGGAAATACTAAGTCTTGGGTAAAGTCACTCCAGTTTGTCCTTGGTACTTGCCACCTCTATCTTTATAACTTGTTTTACACTCTTCATCTGATTCAAAGAAAAGCATCTGCGCCACACCTTCACCTGCATAAATTTTAGCAGGAAGGTTGGTAGTATTAGAAAACTCTAAGGTAACGTGCCCCTCCCATTCAGGCTCAAGAGGAGTTACATTCACTATAATTCCACATCTAGCATAGGTAGATTTTCCAAGGCATATAGTTAAAACATTTCTTGGTATTCTAAAATATTCAACTGTTCTAGCGAGTGCAAATGAATTTGGTGGAATGACACAAATATCAGATTCTATATCTACAAAACTTTTTTCATCAAATGATTTAGGATCCACTACTGCTGAATGGATATTAGTAAATACTTTGAATTCATTAGAGCATCTAACATCATATCCATAACTTGATACTCCATAGGAAATGAGCTTGTTTCCTTTTTCATCCTTTCTTACTTGATTTTCTGAGAATGGTTCTATCATTTTATTATTTTTGGACATCTCTGATATCCATTTATCTGATTTAATCGACATTTATTTCTGTTCTCCCTTGAATTGCTCTTGCGATAGTATTTCCATCAACGTACTCTAACTCTCCACCAATTGGAATTCCATAAGAAATCCTAGATACTTTGATATCTTTTATATGATCTTTAATATAAATTGCTGTTGCATCACCTTCAACAGTTGAGCTAGTTGCTAAAATAACTTCTTCAATATTCTCAACTTTTATAAGTTGAAGTAAATCATTAATGCCAAGGTCTTCTGGACTTATACCCTCGATAGGTGAAAGCCTTCCAAGAAGTACAAAATATTTACCTCTGTAGCCGCCTGTAGATTCGATAGCTAAAACATCAGAAGGACTTTCAACCACGCATAAACTTATATTTTCTCTAGTAGTGTCAGAACATACCTTACATAAATTATTAGAAGTAAGCATTCTACATCTAGAACATCGACCAATATGCTCTATGGCATCGAGCATTGTATTAGCTAGAATAGCAGCTCCATCTTTATTTCTATCCAGCAAATATAACGCCATTCTTTGAGCTGATTTTTTTCCAACACCAGGTAAGATTGTTAAAGCATTGATTAAGTCGTTTAGTAGATCCTGATGCATATTAATTTATAGGTTTAATTGATCCATCTTTAATATTACCATCATATTTATCTAAGAATTTTTGAATAGAAGGGTCCGACAATACTTCCTTTTCAGCTCTTAACTGTCTATCAGTTTCTTGTTTTTCTTTTTGATGAATTGGTGATTGTGAAGCATTGCCATTCTTAATTTCAATTGAAATAGTTTTTTTAAAATAACCTTCACACGCTGACTTAAATTCCTTATAAACATTTTCTGGTATTTTATTATCTTCATTTGAACTTATTAAGACCAAAGATAAATCATCAAATGACTCGAACTCTAAATATCCAAAATAATTTCTAGCAAATGGACTTATTTCTAAAGTATTAAATAACTCGATCCACTGATTGTTATCTTTAATAGAAATAGTGGCAATAGATTTAGTAACACCTTGATTTTTTATTGCTTCTTTTTCAAGATTGGTAATGTCAGATTTACTTTGAGATTCTCCTTTTATAGATGGTTTTTCTTGAGAGGTAATCTTAATTTGTTCAGTTTTTAAGTTTTTTTTTTCTATATTTGGTTTATTAGGCTGGTCATCTAGCTTATGCAATGGATTGAAAGCTAGCATTCTTAAAATACATATCTCTAAAGCCTCTTTAGGATTAGGATGAACATTAAATTTTGAATATGCATTAACAGAGATTTCATATAAAAGTTGGCAAAACTCTTCATCAACTTTCTTTGATAGAGATTTAATATTCTCATCATTAGAATTATGTAAAACTTTTTCGAGTGAGGTTTTATGCAAAATAGAGATAATACTTTTTAAGATAATCTCATATTCTGGAGATAATTCTTCAATTTTAGCAAGATCATCAAATGCGGATTGACCTTTGCCATCTATTACTGAATGAAGCATAGATATTAGATGAGAGTTATCTATAGTACCTAATAGTTTTTTCACACTTGTAGCTTCTAAAGAACCGCTACCATGAGCAATTGCTTGATCTAAAAGAGTCAATGCATCTCTTACGGATCCAGATGCAGCATCTGCAACAAGATCTAAACTCTCTTGATCAAAATTAATATTTTCTGATTCCAGAATCATTTTTAAATGATTGGTAAGAACTGTTCCTCCAACAGTTTTTAAGTTTAATTGTAAACAACGTGATTGAACTGTTTTGGGGAGCTTTTCTGGATTTGTGGTAGCTAGAATAAATACAACATGTTTTGGCGGCTCTTCTAGATTTTTAAGCAAAGCATTAAAACTTTCAGTTGTTAACATATGAGCTTCATCTAAAAGATAAACTTTAAAACGACCGTTTGATGGGGATTGAGGAACTGTTTGCAAAAGTTCTTTCATTGCATCTATTCCTCTTTGGGAAGCTGCATCTTGTTCATAAAAATCTAAAGATCTTCCAATCTTTATTTCTTCACAATTTGAACAGCTATTACATGGAGTTGATACTGCAGAATCTGATGATAAACAGTTAAGACATTTAGCTAAAATTCTTCCTAATGTAGTTTTGCCAACACCCCTAGTTCCAGAAAAAATGAACGCTTGATGCATTCTATCTTGCAAAATACTATTAGATAGAGCTTGAATGATATGATCCTGTCCAACAACTTCATCAAAATTTGTTGGTCTATATTTTCTTGCTAAAACCTCATAGGACATAGCGATAAATCATAACATGAGCTATCCAAAAACTGATTCAATTTCTTCAAAAGAAAAGCCTCTATTTTGAAGAAAACTTTTTTGCTTATTCCTTTCCTTAAAATCTTGTGAAGTTCCATTTTTAAACTTTTTATTAAATGCTTTTCGTGCTGCTTCTTTCCATGAGCCTTCCTCTTTAATAACTAATGACGAAATCGAGTCATTTATGCCCCTTGAGATTAATTCGAACTGAATTTTCTTTGGCCCAAAACCCTTCCTTTTTCTAGCAAGAACATACATTTGAGTGTATCTAACATCATCGACAAGATTATTTGAAACGAGTTTTATTATTACCCGATCAATAACCTCTGGAGTATCAAATTTCTTTAAAAGTTTTTTTGTTATTTCTTGCTCTGAATGCTCTCTTCTTGAAATGATATCAAGACT
The DNA here is from genome assembly GCA_964276145.1 of uncultured SAR86 cluster bacterium. Lineage (GTDB taxonomy): Bacteria > Pseudomonadota > Gammaproteobacteria > Magnimaribacterales > D2472 > SCGC-AAA076-P13. The sequence goes on from CAXYDN010000006.1 coordinate 104,392, forward strand.
TGCGTTATAAACGCTTGAAAAAAATTCATCATTCATTTAACTGAATGGAATAACTCTTGATTTGCCACTTCTTTTTATAATCCTTACTTTTTGATCTTTAAAGTAATTGTAAGAACCCACTTCTTGAATAATAGAAATTAACTTTCCGGTATCCGTCTCAATCAACAACTCAATTCCATCCTTTTTTGTTAGGTTAGATCCAACTTTTGATCCAATTGAAGAACCAACAAGGCCACCAACTAGAGAAGCAATATCCGATTCAGTTTCCGAATCAGTTACATTTTTGCCGGCAACACCTCCTATTAAAGCACCTGCTACTGCACCAGCCTCTCTATCACCTTCAATAGTTACTGTTGTTATATCTTTAATTGTTCCAAGAATGACATACTGTTGCTTTTGTGCATCAGATCTACTGACAATATCTGGGCTTAGCTGAGTATTAACGCAACTTACAGTAGTAAATAAGAAAAATAATCCTAATAAATTTTTATTCATTTTTATGCTCCTTTAAGGGTTTGTAATATTTTATGAGATCCTCAGTGATTACATAAAAGTTTTTATTTTTATTAAAACCATTCATCAATGTAACTTGATAAATTTTTTCATTAAATGAAGGTTCAACTATCTTAATAATATCGCCCTTATTTAATCTTTCCAGATTACGATCATCAACCATAGAGAAAACATCCCAATCTCCAAATTGTCTTGCTCTATATGTATGATATGCATCACTTGGCATAAAGTACAAAACTTTACTATTCGTAGATGATAACTTATTACTTCTTGAATCTAAGTACCACTCTTGACCTATATTTATTGGCATATCATCTGCATAAACATGATGTGATGATATTAAAAATAAGAGGCTTATAAGATATTTAATCATGTTTAATTTGACAAAATTTAAATGAAATAGTTCTTTGTAATTATTAAATATATGGTAACTCATCTTGAAAATATAAAAAATAGCCTTAATTATCTAATAGGAGATGCCACTTGGGTTTCCATTTTTAACAAGCATGCCTTCGGGGTGCATATTTTTAGTCGCTAAAAGGAGGACTATTATGATACTTAACTTTACTGATCCATTTTTTACTACTCGTGTATTAGGATTCGAACCATTGTTTGATAGATTACAGAGACTCTCGGAGTCATCTGATAGATCATCAAGCTATCCGCCATATAACATTAGGAAAGATGGTAATTATTTTGCAATTGAAATTGCTGTAGCTGGCTTAACAAAAAATGATATAAACATTGAGCTTGCAGATGGTGTTTTATCAGTTGTATACGAAGGGCCAAATACTGAAGTTGTGAATGAAAAAAATGAAGTTGTTTACCAAGGAATCGCACAAAGAGCATTCAAGCAACAATTCACGATAGCAACAGATGTTATGGTTCAGGGCGCTGATCTTATTAATGGTTTATTAACTATTAATCTAGAAAAGATAGTACCTGAAGAAAAGAAACCAAAAACTATTGAGATAAAAACACCAAAAAGAATCTCAACTAAGTAAAACATTATTTCAAGGGGTGCATTATGCACCCCAACTTTCTTAGTTAGGGTAATATGTAATTATGAAATATAAGCTTATTGCACTACTTCTTCTATTTACTACATATAATTTCGCAAACTCGGTAAATACTGGTCATGCCAATGTTTCACTAATTAAATATTCAACTAATAACTCTCAAGCTAATGAGTTCTTTATTGGCATTAAAATGGATATGCAAAAAAACTGGCATACCTATTGGAAAAATCCTGGTGACTCAGGTGGTCCTATTAAAGTGTCTTGGAATTTACCAGATGGTATAACCATAAGTGATATTTATTGGCCAACACCAAAATTAATACCTTATTCACCGCTAATGACATATGGCTATAAAGATTTTGTCATTTTCCCATTTAAAATTACTTATGAAGACTTTAACCAATTAAAAAACGTTAGTGCGGATATAGATTTTTTAATCTGTGATGATATATGTGTTCCTGAGAAAGCCTTAATTGATACAACTTTTGAAAAGATTCTTTATAGCAAGGATTTAGAAAAATGGATTAATAAAGTTCCTGATGTAATCTTGCCTGTTTTAGCTAATCAAAATCAAAATAATCTTGAACTACGATTCTCATTTAATAATGAAATTGAATATATTTATTTTTTTATAGATCAACAAGACATTGTTTTACATGCAAAAGAACAAAATTATTACAAGGAAGAAAACAATTGGGTTCTAAATATAGCAACAGAAAATAGCCCAAAACATAATGAAAGACTCAAAGGGATAATTGTTATTAATGATGAAAGTTATTTAGTTGATTCAGATATATCAGCTGAAAGTAATTCAAACCAAACAATTACAGTAATTCAGGCATTAATCTTTGCATTTATCGGAGGTCTTATTTTAAATTTAATGCCTTGTGTATTCCCAATAATTTCTTTGAAAGTACTAAGTTTTATATCACTAGGTGGAGATTCTACATTTAAGATTAGAGCGCATTCAATAATATTTTCTCTAGGAGTTTTAGCTTCTTTTCTTCTTATCGCAACTGTGTTGATAGCTTTAAAATCATCTGGCTCAAGTGTTGGCTGGGGATTCCAATTACAATCACCTATGATAGTTGGAATATTGAGCATATTAATGTTTTTAATAGGCTTGATTCTTTTAATGGATATCAATTTAGGCTCCTCAATGACGAGACTAGGGGGTATTGGATCTAATAGTAATAACTATTCAAGCTCTTTTGCCACCGGAGTCTTGGCAGTGATAGTAGCATCTCCATGTACTGCTCCTTTTATGGGCGCAGCGATCGGTTATGCCTTAATTCAACCTTCATCGATAACCTTACCAATATTTCTTTCATTAGGATTAGGATTTGCCTTTCCCTACCTGCTAATTTCCTTTCGACCATCATTAATATCATCATTACCCCAACCAGGTAAGTGGATGGAAACATTGAAAGAGTTTTTTGCTTTCCCAATGTTTGCAACAGCATTATGGCTTTTGTGGGTATTTAGCCTTCAGACATCCATAGGGGCGCTTGTTGATTTACTAATCTCAATTTTATTGATTAGCTTTATATTATGGTTTTATACAAAAGTTTCAAAAAGTTCTCTTAAAGTTCTATTAGCAATATTTTTACTATTAATTCTAATAAATCAAATAAATCAATTTTTGAGTATTGATAATAAAAAAATTAATGCTGATGAGACTAAATTTATATGGAGTATCGATACAGAAGATGATCTTATGTCTCGTAATCAAGCTTATTTAATAAATTTTACAGCTGCATGGTGTATAACCTGTCAGGCTAATGATAAAGTTGCCCTTTCTAGAGAGAGCGTGAAGCAATATTTAAAGAAAAATAATATTGAATATATAGTTGCTGACTGGACAAATAAGGATGAAAACATCTTAAAAGTTCTTAACAAGTATGGCAGAAGCGGAGTTCCTCTTTATGTTTTTTGGAAACCAGGAATGCAAGATCCAATAATACTTCCAGCAATATTAACTGAGAATCTAGTTATAGAAACTTTAAATAAGTATTAATAAGTTTTCATAAATGGAACATAGTTTTTTTATTAATTAACAAAAAGTATTTATAATATCTATCTAATAGAATCTTGGGAGTAAACAAGTGAATGCAAATCCATTTATATTATTTGGCACAACACACATTGTTACAATAATCGCGATTACCCTTGTATCAATATTCCTTCCGTTGATTTACAAGACAAAATCTGAATACCAAAAATCAATAATGACTAAAGCAATAGCATTTGTTATTTTTTGTCATGTAATAATTTCTCCCTATAAAGACTTATATTTATTGGATAATCCTTATAATTGGAGGGAGGTGCTTCCTTTTCATATGTGTGATTTATCAGAGATTTTTTTAATATTTTTTCTTTTAGGGGGTCCAAGTATTCTTTATAAATGTGCTTTTTTTTGGGGTTTAGCTGGCGCGACAATGGCAATAATTACTCCTGATATAGAATTTTTAGATTTGGATTATGCATTTTTTATGATTGGTCATGGGATGATTATTATTGGAATAATGTATGCAACTGTAGCTCTTAATAATAGGCCATATGCAAAAGACATTGTTACGGTATCCTTAATTACGGCGCTAATACTGCTCCCAATAACCTATCTAATAAACTATATTCTAGGAGAACCAGCAAACTTTTGGTATCTAATGCAAAAGCCAGCAGGCGCAAGTCTTATGGATGCTTTCCCCGAGCCGCCATATCATCTATTAGTAATAACCCCTTTAGCAATTTTAATGTTCTGTTTGGTTTACATACCCTATTTCGTTAAAGATAGAGTAAAGAGTTAACTCACTTTGCTTAATTGGTTTAAATACTTATAAAATAGAACTACAAGAAACATAATAAGTAATTAAAATGGAAAATTTTATAGTATTGATAAGTGATGTTTGGACAAGAGGTTTCCTTGGGATTAATCTCGGAGCAATCATCTCATCTCTTGGAGTAATTATTTTAGCATTGCTTTTTAGAGGCTTTATTATTTCCGTTATTATAAATTCTCTAAGTCGTCTAGCAGCTAAAACAGAATCGAAAATAGATGATGAAATTTTAAATGCCTTAAAAAAGCCTATTGGTTTAGTGCCTATAACTGTCGCTTTATATATTTGTACGTTAATACTACCAATTTCAGGTGTTGCAGGTGACATAGCAACAAATATTGTTAAAGCCTTTGTTGTGTATACGATATTTAGTGCTTTAGCTAATGCAGTAAAGCCAATCTTTGAAGCTCTATCAACTAGTTCATGGTTAACTCCATCAATGCAAATGTGGCTAGAAAGAGCATCAAGATTTTTGGTATGGGTTATAGGTGTAGCAATTATATTAGATATTTTTGGTATACAGATTGGTCCTTTAGTAGCGGGCTTAGGACTTTTCTCGGTAGCTGTTGCACTTGGTGCACAAGACTTCTTTAAAAATCTGATTGCCGGTATTTTAATAATTGGGGAACATAGATTTCAACCTGGGGACAGAATTGAAGTTGTTGGAGAAGTTCATGGTATTGTTGAGACTATAGGGTTTAGATCTACCGTAATAAGAACTTTTGATACTGCCCCAATGACCATACCCAATAAAGATCTTTCAGATGTAAAAGTTATTAATCATGGAGAAATGATAAATAGAAGAATTAATTGGAAAATCAATTTAATTTACTCCACTACTGTAGAACAACTTGAAAAAATTCGATCAGATATAAAAAAATATATTTTAGAAAGTAATGATTTTTCTTCTGACCCTGACTTAGATCCATGCGTAAGGGTTGTTGAGCTTGGATCAAGCTCAATAGATGTTCTTATAGTAGCCTACTCCGAACCTGTTGGATTTGCAGATTTTAATTTAATTAAAGAGAATTTGATTTTTAATATTATGAGTATTGTAAAAGACAACAATTCTGAATTTGCTTTTCCGTCTACATCTTTATATGTTGAAAGTACTCCTCAATCTAGTTAGTTAAAAAAACAATGACTGATCAACATTTGCTATCAATAACAATTGTTTCTTTGTTAGGTTTGTTTATTTGGAGTAAATTTAGATATGATGCTTTGGCAGCTGGAGCACTTGTAGTTCTAATGATTCTTGGAGTAATTCCAGCAAATCAGGCATTTGATGGTTTTGCTCACCCAGCAGTTATGACAGTTGCGCTTGTACTTATTATTAGCCAAGGTTTAAAGAATTCAGGTCTTACTGGATTAGTTGGCAAGCTAATTGGTGGTAAATCTTTTTCTAAGTTTCAGTTTTTAATTAGTCTAATGCTAATAGCAGCTGTACTTTCATCATTTATTAATAATATTGGTGCTCTTGCTATTCTTCTGCCAATTACACTTAACATCTGTCAAAAAATGGATTGGCATCCTTCAAGATTTTTAATGCCACTAGCCTTTGCTTGTATCTTAGGCGGTATGAATACAACTATTGGTACACCTCCAAATATCATTATTTCAGAATATAAATCTACAATTTCAGATTCAGGATTTAATTTTTTTGATTTTTCATATGTAGGGCTTTCTGTAACAATTTTAAGCATCCTTTTTATATCAATAATTGGTAATAAGTTTATTCAATTAAGAGATGACGCTAATGCTGGATCTTCACTAATAGATTTGAAGGGATACTTATTTGAGGTCGAGGTTAATGAATCAAGCTCTGCTATAGGTATGACCTTGTCTGCTTTTAAAAAAGAAGCAGGCGAAGATACAGAAGTTCTCGGAATAGTTAATGAAACTGGAGGTGTAAAAAAAGTAAAAAATAACTTAAGAATTAAAGCAGGTCAAATCTTAGTAATTAAAACACCCCCGGATGACGTATCTTCTATCCTTGATGTTTTTGATTTCTCAATCCCCAAGGAACTTCACTCTTTCGATGATGATGACTTAGAAGAAATTGAAGCAATGATTACTCCTGGATCAAGATTAATAGGAAGAAAATATGAATTTTTCTTAAAATTAGCATATGAGGAACTTAATTTACTAGGACTTTGGAGAAAGGGAGCTAAATATCGAACAAGACTTACTAGAGAAACCTTTAAAGCTGGTGATGTTCTTTTATTAGGCGTTAGAGATTTAGATGAAGAAGATGTTACAAATAAAATAAAGCACTTAGGTCTTATGCCCTTAATGCAAAGAGAACTTCAGACAATTCCATCAAGAAGCAGACTTCTTAAAGGTTTAATATTCTTTTTAGTTTCCATTGTTCTTGTTGCTTTTAATATACTTCCAACTGCAGCAGCTTTCTTATTATGCGTTCTGGGTTTTGCAAGAATTAGGATTATTGATAGTAACTTTTATCGAGATATAGATTGGCCAATTATAATTATGTTAGCTGCAATGATACCAATTGGAACTGCTCTTCAAACAACTGGATTGAGTGATCTCATATCATCAAATATTTCTTTATTGGCAGCTGATATGAGCCTATTTTGGCTATTATTTCTAATACTTATTATTACCATGGCAACAACAGACATCATTAATAATGCAGCCACTGCGGTCATAATGGCACCTATCTCTGCTGGAATAGGCCTCGAGCTAGGATATGCCATAGAGCCATTTCTAATGGTAGTTGCTGTTGGAGCTAGTTGTGCTTTCTTAACCCCAATCGGTCACCAATGTAATACAGTTGTTATGGGTCCTGGGAATTACAAATTTACAGATTATTGGAGACTAGGTTTGCCATTAGACATATTAATCATAGCCGTTTCCATACCTATGATTTTATTTGTTTGGACTTAGTATATATGGAAGATCAATTCAAAAGACCAAATAGATCAACGGGAAAACCTTTTGAACCAGGATTTCAAGATGAAGACGGTAGGGTCTTTTTACGCTACATAAATAAGCATGGAAATGACGGTTATTACCTTGAAGAGTGGAAAAAAGATATGGATTCTTTCCTAAAAAAAAGGAACTTAATACAAAGCTAGTTACGATTTAAATCTGCCATAGCATCTATGATTTCAGCATATTGATCATAAAACTCTTTTGATTCACCCTCTTCTTCTGTAACAGGAGCAACGACATCTGAACCCTCTTTAACTACTCCTAAATCCAATAAAGTTCTTGCAGTTTTAACTGCATGGTCAACACCCATCCACCTAAAGTACTTTAAAGGCCCCCATTTTTGAATATCACCATGATCTTTTCTTTTATATTTTGTAATCCTTGTAAAAATCAGATCATTTTCTCTATCTACAAATGTGAATTGCCCAAATTTGCCGCTTGTATTAAAAATCTGACTCTCATCATCGTATTTAGAAATCCACCAATGTAATGAATAACCCCTTTTTGAGTCTGTCCACCATTGTGGAGTTAGATCCCATACAACTTGAAAGGTTTCATCAACAAATTCCTTAGGGATGATTTGATTACCATTCCAATTACCGTTTCTTGCAAAAAGTAATCCAAATTTTGAGTAATTTCTTGCTGACATATCTACACAGCAATATGTTAAAACGTTCCCAGCCTCATCTTTCCATAATTTATAATCAGTGGCACCTATTGGATCTAATATTCTTTCAGATAAAAGTTGATCAGCTTTTTTACCAGTTACAGAGAATAAAATATCTCCAATAATCATTGAGTTTGTATTGTTATATTCAAACTTAATTCCAGCATCTTTCTCAACTCCTACATTCTTAGAATAAGCAAGGTGATCTTTCTGAAAAAACATCTTTTCATGTTCGTGCTCAGGAAACTCAAGACCGCTAGACATATCGAGAAGATCTCTAATAGTAATAGACGACCTTTCGTCATTATAATATTCTAAATAGTTAGCTACAGGATCATCTAGACTTTTAATCTCTCCTAACTCGATAGATATTCCAATTAAAGCAGCATAATAGCTCTTTGCCATAGACCATGATGTTCCGTGAGACTCTGAGTTATAGTTTGCAGCATATCTTTCGCCTATAATTTTTCCATTTTTGATAACTACAACACCAAGGGTTGCATTATCATTAAATGACATGTCAATGAGTTTATTTACTTTGGTGGTCTGGACGCCTTGGCTTTCAGGAGAAACTGAATCCCATTCAGACCCAGGAAAATAATTATTATCAGCTTGTGCAACTATTGATATTAATAATATTATTAAAAAAAATGGTATTTTTTTGAATGTCATGAAGTTCCCCTTAATATACTTTTTGATTATATATATATTTATTCAAAGTAATAAAAAAAAATAAGAATTTATATATAAATTATATTGATATAGTATTATAAATATATATAATAACGTTGAATATACAGCACTTAGGAGCCTAAATTGAATACACAAGTTAGAAATGCAACACAAGATGAAGCTATTGAATGGAACCAAAATGACTACTTTATTGGTATGAAGTTTGATCCCTTGGTAATGTTTGTTGTAATTCCAGCTGTAATTCAAATTGTTGTGATGGCATTCATGCTTACATCAATGGTGATTACTGGAATATTTTTTGACTAAAGTTTTTAAGCTTTTAATTGGTGTTGGGTC